>CAZAYP010000032.1:0-59279 GCA_964489425.1 uncultured Verrucomicrobiota bacterium
ACTGGGGATAGGCGGCCAGTTGGTCGATGGTCGTTTGCGTCAGCATGCCCCGATCACCGACCAGGATGATTCGGCGCAACCCGAAACTTTCGCGGATTTTTGCCACCTGGTCTGGGACGGTCGTGGCGTCGGCGGTGTTGCCGGCGTACACGTCAATGGCCACGGGCCGGCCCTGCTCATCGGTAAGCAGGCCATAGACAATGGCGGCAAGTTTCTCGCCGTCCCGGTTGTGGCCGCGCCGCGCCAGCGGACCGACGCGGCCATAATAGGAACTGCTGGACACGTCATACAGCGCGCGGTGGCCTTCGGCCAGATGCTTGGCGGCCAACTTGCGTTCGATGCGGGCTTTGCGCGCCAGCAACCAATCCATGGCCAGATACAATTCTTCCTGGCGCACGTCGGCCAGGCCCAACTCTTCCACCAGCGTACTGGCGGGCCCTTTCTGCTGCTCGGGCGCCACGTCCGGGTCATCGTTCCAAAAACGGCCCATGGCGGATTTGGAACAAGGATTGATCAAGCGCTGGGCGATCAAGCCGAGCACGAGGTTGCGTTCCCGGCTGGCGGTGGCCGAGATCATGGTATCCAAGCCCAGCTTATGCATCATCCCGAGCACGGCGCGGACATGGCCATGGGGCGTGGACTGGGTGATCTGGAAAACCTCATCGATATCGACCAGCTTTTTGCCGGCCAGTGCGCGCCGTAACGTTTGGACCAGTTCCGCGGGCCAATGGGTGAGGTTGGCGTGGGTTTTCTTGATGGTTTTGGCGCCTTGGCGTGTGCCAGAGCGCAAGAGGACCGCCGGCGGCGAGTTCCGATTGGCGACGGTTTCAATATACATGGGAATACACTGCCATTTATTATATCGAATTGCAAGGTATTTTTTGTTATATGTATCTATTTACATGGGAACATATTAGAATATATATACGAGCGTTAATGGTCGTTCTAATCAATGTTTACGGGGGTCTTCCGCCAATTTGGCCCGCTAAAATCGACCCACACTCCGGGTTAACGGCGCGATTATATCACGCCGAAAGCGAGACCAGCCTTCTCATCCTACCGCTGCGTCTTGGCGGGAAACCATTCCGGTCTTTTCGGACAATGCCCCCTGCGACTACCGGACTTGGATCCGGTGGAAACGGGGCCGGTTGGTGGCCGCTACGAACACGTCCTGGTAATAGCCGCTGCCAACCAAGGGCCCGCTTTGCCAGGCCCCATTGGAGGCCAGGCTGTAGGCCGCGGCGGCCCAGGCGTAGCTCATCAGGTTGGTGGCAAGCAGCGGTTCATACGCCATGCCCGGCACGGTCAGGAAGCTCAGCCGGATCCGGTCCGGCAGGCTGGCGCGGCAGAACTCCACGTAAAAGAAATCGAAGTTCCAGTAAGGAATGGTGCCCGAGCGATACTCTTCGCCGTTGGTCATGCCGTCGCCATCGAAATCGTCGCCCGCGATGACCTGCCAGATGGAGCTCAAGGCGCCGCCGGAATGCCGGATCAGGTCTTCTTCCCACGTGTCCGACAGGCCGTCCCGGTCCAGGTCCGCCGCCGCCGTGATGGTTACCCGGACCATGGATCCGGGGCTGCCGATGGGCGGGATCGCCTCGGTTTCCATACGGGCATACTCAACGCCATCGCGCAGGATCAGCAGGTTGACCGGATCGCCGACGTGGGCGGCCTGGGCATGGTACCGGTTGGACGTGATGCCGTCGTCCACCCGGACCGTCAGGGCAAAGTTAATGGTGGGCGAGATGGATCCGTTGATCTCGTAGCGGGCCATCTCCTCGTCCCCGATCTTGAGCAGCACCGTGGTGTTGGGCGGGCACGGCCACCCGAATGCGTCCAGGGCCTGGCCGTAATAGACCACCGCCGGCTGGGGCAAGCCGGCCCGGGCGGTCCAGGTTCCGGGCGCGCCCCAGATTAGCATCAGGAGCCACGGGGCCACAGCGCGAGCGAGTTGACGGACCGTAAGGGTTGACGATCGTTGCATGACGCGGCCTCCTATTGCCCCTGGATGGAGTAAGTATGGAAGAACAGGCGGATATCCTTGACGCCGTTGCCATCGCGGTGCGCCGGGCCGGCGCCGGTTCCCGCGCCGAAGATGAAGCGCTGCAACCCTTCATCGGGGTCGGCCAGCAAGGTCCGTCCGGGCAGGATGAGCAACCAGCGTGAATTCCAGACCGAACGGCCGATCAAGCGGGAGTTGCTGACGATTTCCGAGGGTTCGATGACGCTGTTGTCGCACCAATAGAGCTGGGCATTGTTTTCCGGGAAGGCGCGGAAGGCCGCGAAGTGCCGGACCTGGTCAAATCCCTCCGGGAGCGTATCGTTGATGGGAATCCAGTTGGGCATGATGATCGAGCTGTCTTCGATCGTGTAAGGCAGCGGCAAGGCTTGATCGCAGACGTTGTAGGCCCGGATCACGTCGGGATCCGTGGGCGAGCGCAGGACGTCCAGGCCCGCAGGCACCAGATATACGAAGGGTTCGTCGGCCATGGCGCCGATGCCGCCGGAGTTGGTCAGCGTACCGTTGTTATAGTTATAGAACCACACGCCCACGGCGCGAATCTTGGTGGCGGCAAACGTGGGGTTGAACGCGTTATCCCCGCCCGCCAAGGCCTCGCCGAAAATGTTCTGGCCGGCCAGAATTGTGGTGGCAAAGGGGATGACCAGGCCTGGTTCGCGGTTGGTGGACGTATTGCAGGGCTTGCAGTACATCTCGTACTCGGGCACCTCGTTGAGGTCGGTGACGCGGAACCGGGTATTGAGGGCGTTTTGCCAGGCCATTTCGCTGGCCGCGGTAAGGGTACTGCGCAGCAGCTCGGTGCGCAGCGAAATGCGCCGCGTTTCGGTGTCGGGATTATTGAAACCGAAGCGGCCATCCAGCACGTCCCAGTCGGCCTTCATGCGCGCCAGGATATCGGCCAGGCCGGGATCGCCGGCTGCGCCGCCCAACTGGGGTTCGTCGTTGACCACTCGGCCCAGGGCGCGCGCGCGGATGACCGCGGACAAGAGCTGCCGGCCGGTGGCGGAACCGGATTCGGATGAAAGCATGCCGGTTTCATAATCGTAGGCCTTGGCGGCCAGGTAAACGTAGCGGGCGGCCAGGTCGAACGCCGCGCTGTATTGTTGCAGGGCCTCGTTGCGGAAGAGGCGGAAGGCCATGTCGGCGTAACGCTGGCCTTGAATCTGACGGCCGCCGGCGGCCCGGTCGCCCACCCGGTTGGCCAGGACGCGCTGGCCCTTGGTCAGCACCGTGTTGACCTGTTCAGCGGCATTGGCCAGGGTCTGCATCATGGCAAAGAGGTTCGCCTGCTTGACGTATTGCTGTTCCAGGGCCGATTCGAAGTCGTTGATGGCCGTCTTCAGCCCGGACGCGTATGCGTTGGTGGACAGGGTCAACTGGAATTGCGCCTCGCTGCGCGCCTCGGCGCCCTCGAACTGGATGGCGGCCACTTCGGCGCCGTTGATCAGGGTGAAGGCCGCCCATTTGGCGATCGTGATGGGCAGCCCGACAAGGGCTTCGGTTTTCTGGTAAAACAAACTGACCGGGGACGCTATACCTGCCGCACCCATGATGATGTCCGGCAGGTTTTCCGAGGATTTCTCGGCAATCGCCGCGGTCATTTCGGTGGCGATTTGGCCGATGGACTTGGCCGTCTTAAGGCCCTGCAGCCACGAGGCGGTTTTGATCTTGTCCTTGGAATGCTCGTTGACCAGGTCCCACTCGCTCTCAGTGCGCTGGGCCATGGAGCGCAGGTTGCCGAATTTTCGTTCCAAGTCGCCCAGGGTGGCTTCGTAATCGGCGGAAGCCTGCATGAGTTGGTAATAGATTTGGACGTATTGACCGAGCGCCTGCTGGATTTCGCCCTGGGACTTGCGGCGGCCGCTCCAGTCGGGCGGCTTGACGCGCAGGCCGGTGTCAGCCACGTACACCGTCACCGTCATGCCGGCGCTGATATAGTTCGAGCACGTGTCGCACACGGGCTCATGGCTAAGATGGTAATCCTCGTAATCCATGCGGTTGGTGGGCGCTTCGAAGGTGATATTCTCGATTTTCACCTGGGCCGCCCGGCCGACAGGCTCGGTGCCGATCAGGTTCTTCATGTCCAGAACCGCGTAATTGACCAGGTCGGGCCCATCGTATCCCTGCGGATACGCGCCGCCGGGGCCGATGTCGTCGCTGTACGGATACCCAAAGATTTCGATCAGGCGGTCATGGTAATCGGTTTCGGTCTCGCTGAGCGTATCGGAGAACTTGGCGGCGGAATCGAATTGGGCGCGCAGGGCCAGGGTGCAGCCCAAGGCCTTGTCGAAGGTCGTGGCGGCATTGCGCAAGGCCACCACGGCCCGCCGGTAAATCTGCTCGAAATGCGTTTGGCCCTGGTCGATTTCGGCGGGTGAAATATCGAAGGGCACGACGTTCTCGACCAGACCGAGCGGGTTTTGGCCGAGGTTGGCGTTGTCCATTTGCATTTGAATTTCCCCAAGCCGGGCGGCGATTTCCCCGAGCTCGGGCACGGTCTTGCGGTCGATGGTCAGAATCCCGGCAAACGAGGCGCCGTTGGTGGCCGTGGCGGGCGCCGGCGGCACGAGCGAGTTGGATCCGCCCGGGGCCGGCACGATCCAGCCGGCGCCCTGGATGGTGCCCGCGTTATTACCGGCCTGGTCACGGGCCAGGGTGCCCGAGCCTTCATAGAAAGGATAGTAATTGAGCAAGCCGGCCTCATGGCCGCCAAGGCAGCGATTCATGGAAAGCGCCAGGCTGCCGCCGGACCGGGCCGCTTGCCAAAGGCGGACTTCGTCGATCCGGCCGCTGAAAAAGCCGCTCAGCACGGTGCCGTCGGCGCGGTAAGCGCCCAGGGCCCAATACCAGTTGTTGAATTCCAGGTTCTGGGTCGGGGTGCGCGCATGCTCCTCGGCATCGACGTAGAGAATGCGCCATGCGGCATTGCTGTAGCTGGCCGGGTTGTACACCCAGGCCAGGTGATGCCAGGCGCCGTCGTTGACGCGGTTGGTGCTGTAGAGCGTCACACCGTCCAGCGAGGCGCGCCAGGCTACCAGGCCGTTGGTCGTCAGGTAAAAACGGTTGGTTTGGGGGGCGCCGGCATAGGTGGTGGCCGCGCCGCCGAACAGGACGGCCTCGGTGGCGTTGGTGGTTTGAATCCACATCTCGAGGGTCAGGGCGGTACCGGCGGGCCAGGCATGCTGGCCCAGATCAACCGCCGCCTGGTTGGTGAAGGTCAGGGCATAGTTGCGGTCGGGATCGGTCGCCGCCGTGGGCAGCAACGAATTGGCCGCGGCCCAGTTCAGATAGGCGGCCTGGCCGGCGCGGCTGGCCCATTCGGCCACGCCCCAGGCGCGGTTGGTCTGTTCGTCCAGGTACCCGGGGAACCCGTTGGCCGAACCCGCCTCGTAAAACTTGCGGTACGTGCGATTCACAATGTCGGCGCCGGCCCGGGCCAAGGCCGCGGCGGCCCGGGCAAAGCGGCGCTCGTCGAAATAGTCGACGTTCACGGTCAGGTCGCCGCCCATTTGCATGGCGCCGATGCCCGGCACCCAGTCAAAGTTGGTGTGGGCGATCAAGGAATAGTAGGAGCACAGGGCGCTCAAGTAATGGCCCCAGGCGTCGCCATGGCCCTGGGGATAAAGCGCCTTGGCCGCGGCCGCATCCACGGCCAGGTTGGTGCCGCCGGCATCCTGGATGTTGTAGTTCAGGGCATACGCCACTTCGCCGCCGGTCAGGTCGCGGGTATAATTCCAGGGCAGCCGATTGTAGAACGGCGGCGTGGTGACGGCCGGCATCAGGCTGCTGTCGCGGCCGCGCAACAAGCCGAGTTCCTCGTCCAACAGCGTTTCCATCTGGTTGTCGAAACAGAACAGGGACGAGAACGTGACCCCAAACCGGTCGAGCAGGGATGCGGTCGAGGCCGGGTCTTGCGGGACGACGATGGTCGGATCCTGGGCGTCGGCATAGGCCTCGTTGCCCAGCACCATGTAGAGGTCGGCGATCCGGCCGGCGGCCAGGCGCAGGGAATCGTTGGCAGGCGCGTAATCGATGCCGGCGTCGATGCTCAACATGCGGCCGCGTTCGAGCACGGTCTGGTAAATCTGGATCAGCCCGAACTCCTCGAGATGGCTGGCATTGAGGGCCACGGGCCCGTTGTAGGGCCCCCCGGCCTGCTGGATCATGCTGATGCCGGCGTTGATGCCGTAGTTGTTGAGGTCGGTCACGCGCTGCTGGAAGGGCGTGATGCCGTTGAGCACCCGCTGGATCCAGCCCGGGGCAAACCCCAGCGACCAGGCGCTCCAGACGTTGGTGCCGACGATGCCGTTGGTGTCGGCCGGCCGAAACCGGGTGATGTAATAGTTGTCGACGATCGTGTTGAGGGACGCGCCGCCGAGGCTGATGCCGACGCTGCCTACGCCCTGTTGATAGAGCATCCATTGATCCGCGGGCGTATTGGTGGGCGCCAGGCCCTGGGCCGTGGGCGGCAGGGTCCGCCACTCGAAGAAATACCGGCCGGCGTCGCCGCCATAATCCAAATCGGTGCGCAGGGTCAGCTGTTCGTCGAGCACGTTGGCCGGGTAGATCGCTTGTACGGTTTGCCGGGCCAGTTGCGGTACGACCTTGATGACGTTCAGGCTGACCGGCTGGCCGGCCGGCACCATGGCCGGGTTGGTGGCATTGTTAAACGCCAGGGTGACATAACCCACGCCTGTGTTCTGGCCGGCCGCCAGGGCGATGCCCGTGAAGGGCTGGTTGGGCGCCAGGGTGAGCGGGCGTTGCGGCAGGGCGTTGACCGCGTTCAGCCAGGCCGTACGCATGGCCGCAGGACAATCATCGGCCAGATGCAGAACATTGGAATACTCGTAAGATTCGATCAGGTTCAGCAACAGGTAGCTGCTGCTCAGGCCGGCGTTGTAGGCGCCGGAGACGGTCAGGCGGCGGTTGGTGGGCTGGGTGGGATCGAAAACCAGCCGCGAACCGAGCGAGGGCGCCACGCTGGGGAACGTGTAGGAGTTGCCCGGCGATTGGCGCTGGGCCGCGCCGGCAGCGGCCATGGCGTCGATGGTCGCCTGATCGAGATAAGTGCCGCGCATCGTCAGTGGATCGACCAGCGTCACGCTGTCTTTCTGCGTCAACGGCACCGACTGCTGGTAGAGGATATCCACGCTCAGTTGGGCGTGAATATCCGGCAACCCGGAGTTGCCCGGCGACTCGTAGAGCGTCTGCGCCACTTTCAGTTCCGGCACGTTGTCCGGCCAGACGGTGCGGAACGTGTAGTTGGTGGGCTGGCCGGTCAGTCCGCCGCTGAGCCATGGCACATACGTGCCGGGCAAGGGTTGGTTGGTGCCCCGTTGCGGGTAGAAAAAGCCCGGCTGCAGGGCGTACCAGTAACGCATCACGATGTTGGTGGGGCCGCCGTTGTCGCCGGCCGCCTTGGCCCACCACTGGGTCTTGCGGTCGCGCCAGCCGGGGCCGGCGACGCAGGCCGAATTGGTGTTGTCAACCCCCGGCAGCACGGACAGCGGCATGGGCGGCTGCAACCGCTGGGCCGCCACGGCCGTGTTGGTGAAGGCCGGATACAGGGCGTTGGTCGCCAGCACCTGGAACACGCGCATGTCCGGCTGCGCCGCGCCGCTGACGGGATCCGTGGTCTGGTACATGGCCAGGACGTAAGGCTCGGAACTGTTGGTGCCGCCGGGCTGGTTGAGATCGCTGCGCAGGGCATAGACCGTGCTGCCGATCACGAGGGCATGCTCCTCATTGGGGTTGAAGCCGGGCCGGTCCGGAAGGTTTTGGTAATAAATGATGGGGCTGGCGTCTGCCGCAAACACCGCCGGCCCGGACCCGGCCGGCTGGGCCCCGGCGTTGCCCTTGCCGCTGGCGATCACAATTTGTGGCGCATTGGTCGGCCATTGGTTGCGGTAAACCGTGACCAGCGAAGGGAAAAAGAGCGGCGCAGGCATGCCGTCGCTGTTGGCCATGGGATTGGCCCACCAGACCTCCAGGGCGTCGTTGGTGGCCACGGCATAGATGTGCGAGGCGGGATGCTGGGCCAGTTCCGTGGCGTATTGGTAGAGGTTGACGTTATAGCGCACGCCGGCCGGCGTATAAATATAGCCGGGGAATTCGGCGTAGGTCGGCAGGTTCAAGTCCAGCATGTGATAGGCCACGACCCACTGCGGATTGCCGTGGAGGGTGCCGTAACAGTCGCTGTAATCACGCGAGTAATCGTAAATCACCGGGCCGATGCCTTCATTGATGGGGTAGTAGGCCACCAGGCCCGGCTCGGTTCCGGTCAATGATTTGGACATGTTGGCGGCGATGTCGGCCTGCGAGCGCGCCACGTTCCACAGGCGCACCTCGTCGATTTTCCCGCCCAAATACGCCGATTGCCGCAAGGCGCGGCCAAACCAGAGCGGGATGTTGGCGCTGCCCATGGGCCGGGTCTGCGCCACGCTGGACTTGAGCTGGCCATCTGCGTACAGCATTATGTTGTGGCCGTCGTACACGCCGGCCAAGTGCGTCCACTGCCCCGAGACCGGGTGCGGCGCCACGCCGGACGCCGTGCCGGCATGGGTTAAGAAATAAAGGTCGTTGCCCCAGCCAATCGCCAGTTCCCATTCGCCATCGGAAGCAACGGTGTCGGAGGCCGAATGATGCACCACCGGCCCATCCATGACGCCCGAAGCCCAGTCCCGGTAAACCCAGGCCTCGACCGTGAAGTTGGTCACGCTGACAAATCCCGGCCCGGCGTCGGCTTCCACATAGTCGTTGCTGCCGTCCAGGCGCAAAACGTATTTATTGTCGATGACATACGGCAGGATTTCCCGGCCCATGTCCCAGTTCTGCGGCGTGAGATCAAAGTACTGGCTGTCCGTATGCCAGACCGCCTTGACCGCCTGGAACCAGATGTCGTCCTGGTTCGATAGCTGCAGCAGGAACTGGCCGCTGTTGGTGGCCGTCACTGCTTGGCCGCTGGTGGCGACCACCGCATTGTTGTCCGGCTCCTGGAACGGCAGGGCCGCGGTCAACCCTTGCGGCACCAGGATCGGGGCGGTGTTGCTGGGGGCGTTGCCCAGCACGTAAAGCTGGGGAAACACCGGCCAGTCGAGGCTGTACCAATCGACTTCAAAGGGCCATTGCACGCCCATGAAATCGGCGTGTTGCCAGTATATGCGCACATTCCAGGGCGCGGCCACGGTGCGCTTGAGGGCAAAGACCCAGTTGAACTTGGGGCCGGCCTTGGTGTATTGCAGCACGCTGTTGTCGGTCAGGCCGGCGACGATGTTGGGGATCAGGTCCTTGGTGCCGTAATACAGGTCGGAAGGCAGCAGGCGCGCGCCGATTTCGGCGTTGATGACAACTTGCTCCGGCCGGACAATTTCGATGGGCAACAAGCCCAGCGAGGTGGCGTAGTTGCCGTCCTTATAGTATTCGAGCAGGGCCATGCCCTCGATACCCTGGGCCCGGATTTGCTGGTTCAAGCCGCTGCCGTCAATCCACACGCCGTTGACCAGCGAGGTGGTCACGACCGCCGCGCCGGTTTCGTCCTGGTTGGTGACCGGCACGCGGGTGGGCCGGGTGACTTCGTTGTTGTAGTGGATGAGCGCGAACACCTGCTGGCCATTGACCTGCAATTTGACGGGCGGCGAGTTGTAGGGGGCCTCGGTCCACAGGACCCGCGCCGGCCGCTGGGTGGGCGAACTGGATATATTGTAGATGGTGTTCATCACCCCGTTGGTGGTCTGCCAGGCAATCTGGATGTTGCCGCCCGCGGCGGCAATGACCTGGCGCAGCGAGGGCAGGTACAGCGCCGCCCCGGCCGGGTTGGTGCTGACATAATAGGCTGCGGCATTGTCGCCCACGCGCACCGCCACGAAACCCAGCGGCGCGGCGTTGCTGTCGCTCAAGCCCGGCGGCGGCAGGATGGCCTCGCCCACCTGGTACTGGGCCACGTCGGATTCCACCGGCTGGTTGTAGGCCGACGCGCTCAAGATAATGCTTTGCGGTCCGGCGCTGCGATAGACGACGAAATTGGTCCGGCCGTTTTGGAGCATGGCGTTGGTCAGAACGCTTCCGCCGTAGAAGGGGGTCGAGGCGTTGGTCCAGCCGGCGCCGTAGAAGTTGGTGCCGCCGGCCAGCGACCAGACGTCGCGGTACGCCACCGTCAACTGCGGCGTCACGGCCGCTGCCGCGGCCAGGGCACCGCCCAACCAGGCCGCCAGGGCCAAGCGCCATATCTTGTTCATGCTCATAACCACCTGCCTTGTTGCAGGTTTGGCCCGCCGCCCAGGGCTGGCCTTGCCTGCCGTTCCATGGTCGGAGTTGTTGTTGTTATTGAAGGCCACCCGAGCCCAGCGGCCGCCAGTAAAAGCCGACCTGGCCATCAGCCACATGCAGCTTGATCGTATCGCCCTTGGCCACCGGGAAAACCCGGGAATCGCTGGGTTGCCAGTGGGTCTTGTAACACCAGAACGCCAAGGGGGTGCCGACGTACTCCAACCCGCAGTAAACATCACCGTTGTCGTGGTACATGCTCAGCATCACGAAACCATCGGTCTGGGCCGTGTAATTGCCGGTGTTGCCGCCGAAGTTGCCGATGTGTACGAACCCTCCCAGCATGCCGGACTTGTTGACCGTCAGGGTCCCGCCCACGGCCAGGTTGGCGCTGTTGCTGGTGCCGTTGGGCGCGATCAGGTTGATCGCGTCGGTGGCCACCAGCTGAATGTCGCCGTTGGCCCCCTGGCTGGCTACGTTGAGATACGTCTTGCCGCTGGAAGTGCCTTGCTGGATGTTGTGATACGTCCCGCCCCCGTTGTCGAATTTGACGCTCTGGCCGTTGGCCAGGGTCAGGCCGGTGCCGCTCAGCGCCACGCCCGCCACGTTGGCGCCGCCGGCGTTGGTAATGGCGCCGTTGACCTGCAGGCTGTCGGCCGTGACCTGGCCCTTGATGACCGCCCCGCCGTTGCTGACGGCCAGGCCGTTGCCCACGCTCAGGCCCTGGGCCACGGTCAGGTTGCGGCTGGCAGTGATGTTGTCCGACACCCCGAGCGCGCCCGTGATCTGCGCGCCGCCAGCGCTGACCGTAAGGCTGTTGGCCACGGTGAACCCCTGGCTGGAGGCCTGGGCGTAGGTGGCCTGCTGGGCGTGCATGGCGTACGGCGCACTGACCAGTTGCTGGCGCGGCGCAATGGCGCCGCCATGCCCAACCACGGTGAGTTCCAGGTAACGGCTGGGGCCTTCAAAGGCGCTGCGCAGGTCCGTAATCGTGCCGCCCAGCCAGGTGCCGTCGTCCGTCAGCAGGATGTTGAAAATCCCGGCGCTGTTGCATGACACCGGGAACTGCCGGCCCCACACCAGCGTCCCGCTGCTCGCGGCGTCGTAAATCCGGAACTGCACCTGTTGGATGCCGGTCAACGGCCCGCCGCTGCCGCCACTGGCGGCGGGGTCGTAAAGCGTGCCCTGGAAGTTGATCGCCGCCGGCACGGATTGCGCCGGCGCCAGATCGGGCGCAAACCCGGCGATCAAAATCGCCGCGGTGAAAATGACCTTAATCGTTGTCTGCATGGGGCACCTCTCCTGTTGTTTGATGGCTCTTGGCTGGAACTAATTCAAATCGCCTTCCCGGCAGACGCGGCCGAGCGAGAACTCGCCCTCGACCACGATCGGATCGCGCCGCAGGCCGCTGATCACCTCGCGGTACGTTCCCATGGTCGTGTCCGCGCCCCAGATCGCGTGGGCCACCAGGTCGTTGGTCGCCGCATGAAACGTCAGGGTCACGGTCCGGGTGATGTTGTACGTCTCCACGGCGGCCGGATAAACGGCCCAGTTGGCATCCTTGTTATCGTGCTGGGGATGGTAAAGGTGCAGGAACGGGTTGAGCGGATCATTGGCCCCCACCGTGAAGGCGCCGGACAGCGTGCCGTTGGTCATCGTGGGCACGCCGCTCAGCAACAAGGGCGCCATGACGGGAAACGCGGCCGAGGCCAGCCGGTGCATCTCGACCGTGCCCGTGGGCGGGTTGGGATTGGCACCGGTCAGCAACGCATACGAAAGGTTGGTGGTCGCGCCCAGCGGCGCCAGGGCCAGGGTCACGCTTTGCAGCAGGCGCGCCTTGCCGCTGCCGTCAACATGAACCAGGAACCGCAAGTCACAGGGGGCCGGCGTGGTCATGACGTTGGTCCTGGAGTAATACGGCGCGCTGACCGCGGCCAGATGGGCTGCGCCCAGCCACAAGCCCTGGCTGGGATACGTCAGCGGCGGGCTGGTGGCCATGGCGCCGCGGCGCTGGCGCGTGGGCGGCGCCTGTTCGGCGGTCACCGGCACGCGGGCCAGGTAGGCTTGGCCGGCATCGCAGATATCCAGGAAACTCTGATACACCGCCCCGTTGGTGCCCGCCGGGTTATAACTGGGAAAATCGCTCCGCCGCACCCCCATCAGCAGGGTCCATTCGTCTCGCGGCGCCAAGGTCTGGCGCAAGCCAGCAGCAGTCAAGGTCTGCCAGCCCAGATCGTTGGTTGATGCGTCGTCCAGATTGTAATACGCCAGGGGCACGGCGCCCGCCACTTCCGGATACCCGGCGGGGGCGGGCTCGGAATTCCGCGGGGCAATGACGATGTCCAGCGGCGTCGTGGTTGAGATGTTGGCCACGGTCAGCTCGATCTGGTTCAGGTCCATGCCGTAATCAAGGCCCGGCGCGGGCGTCACAGCCAGGGGCCCGGTGAACGTCACCGGATTCTGCACCCCAATCCAGTAGGCGCGGCCCGACTCAATCGTCACGCGGGCGGTTTGGCGGATGCGGTCGCTTTGCCCGGCGCTGTTCACGGTGTAGATCTGGGAGTCGCTCGACGGCTGGGCCGGTACTTCGGCCGTCGGCCGGAAGAAGTCCGCAAAGCTGGGCGGATGATTCGAGTGCACCGGCAGGCCGATCAGGTTCATGGTATACGGCCGCCACTGCAGCTCCGGCTCCTTGACCCGGCCTTTGACCGCCCAGGTGAACGGCGCGGCATTGGTGGCAACCTTGACCAGGTAGCCCTGCCAGGCTTCGATGCCAAACAGGGTGTTCAGGACCCGGCGCTCGTCGTTGGAGGACAGCCAGACCAGCCAGTCGCCTTCTTCCGGCAACGGCACGGTGGGATCGGTTTCAAACTGGCGGGTGGAATCGCTGTCGTTCCATTTCCAGATGCCTTCGATGGGCAGCCCGGCGCACTGGACATCGCAACGGTCTGGCTCCGGCTGCACCTCCAGGCAGACCGCGTTCCAGCCGGGCTGGAGGGGGATCCGCTGGGTCAGCCATTGGCCCGGCGCGGCCACCCCGCCCGCGAGCAACAGCAGGGCGGTCCATAGCCAACGCATTGTCCAGCCATCCTGGTGGGCACTCCCGCACCGCGCACGCACTGCACTCATACCCGCACCTCCCTTGGTGGACGACCAGCATCACCGGCGCCGGTCATGGGCACACTGAAGCCTAGAATACGCATATTTCACGAGGGTGTTAATCGAAAATTCACCGCCGCGCGGGCGCAACATCCGCGCCGGCGTCAGCCGCCCGCCGCGGGTAGCGTGACCGCGAACCCGGCGCGGGCCTCGGCCACGAAGCGCCGGACCTGCTCCGGGTCCTTGCGGCCATCCGGGCCTTCCACGCCGGTGTGCGTGTCGACGCCGGCCGGCCGCACCTGGAGGATGGCGGCGCGCACGTTGTCTGGCCGCAGCCCGCCGGCCAGGATGACCGGGCGCGCCGCCAGCTCCACGAGCCGCCGGCTCACGGCCCAGTCGTGGGTCAGGCCGGTGGCGCCCTCGGCGCCGGTGGCGGGATTGAACGTGTCGGTGATGTACGCGTCCACCCAGGGCGCGGTGTCACGGATCAACGATTCCAGCTCCGCCAGGTTGCCGCCGCGCACCACCAGGCTCTTGATCACCAGCAGCCCGGGCGCCAGCTCCTTGATCCGGCGCAGTTCCGCCGCAGCGATCGGGCCGTGCAACTGCAGGATCCCGGCGCCCAGCTCGCGGCAGAAGGCGACGGCCGCGTCCGCCTGGTCCAAATACGTGATCAGCACCGCGCGCGCCGTGGGGGGGAACCCGCGGATCAGCCGGGCCGCCTCGGCCTCGGAGAGGTCCTCGCGGTTCACCGGCAGGCGCAGGGGAAACCCGAGGTACTCCACGCCGGCCTGGATCACGAGATCGGCTTCCGGCGCATCGATGATGCCGGCCACCTGGATCATCGGCGGGCGCAGGGCTGCAGGGGCGGTGGTGGGCGCGGCTGGGTGCGGGCGGGTTTGGGTCATGGCGTGCTCCCTTGGCGTGGGCGCCGGTCAGCGGCGCTGTTTGACAAGCATGTACAGCTCTTCCAGGCGGATGCCGTCGCGGTACGCGGCCGCGTAGCGCTCGGCGAAGCGTTCATTAACCCAGATGTCCAGCGCCTCGTCCCAGTCCACGGCCCGGCGCTCGGCCACGCTGCGCTCGTACTTCAGCTTCTCGATGCACTTGATCTGCATCAAGGTCCGCGCGTTGCGCGGCACGCGCAGGAGGATTTCCTTGAGCGTGCAGTAGTGGCCGCGGGGACAACACCCGTCGCAGATCTCTTCGATCAGTTCGCGGGTGACGGTGGGTTTTTCGGGCAGGGGCAGCTCCTCGCGCCGGGCCGGGGCGGGCGGCGGCAGCTCCGGCTGCGGCGGTGCCATGGGCGGCGGGGTCGGCACGCAGTAGACGCCAAACGTGCGCGACACCAGGCGGCAGAAATACTCCTTGCCCGTCATGCCGTGGCCCACGCTGCACGTTGCCCGGTGCGCTTCATGATCGGCGGCCCTGGTCACGCATGCGACGGCGTCCCGGGCGGCGCCTCCGGCACCTCGCTGGCCATGGGCGCGCGCAGCACGGTGACGCTGCGGGCCTCGACGGTGAACGCCGCGCCCGGACCGCGCCAGGGGCCGGGGGTCTCCTGCGTGCTGAGCTCAAACCCCCAGGGCAGCCCGGCCAGCCAGGCGGGGATCTTGAATCCCAGCGGGTGGGTGTCCGCGTTGAAGCAGATGAAGAAGTGGTCGTCCCGGCGCTGGTCGTCGTGGTCCGGATGGCCGTTCAAGAAGCAGGCCACGGCCTTGGCGTGATCCCAATCCAGCGGTTGGGCGTCCGGCGGGAACCAGAGCACGTGGGGCGTCAGCTTGTCATCGTACTGGTCGTCCAGGAAGTTGCGGCGGCGGACCACGGCGTGATCTTTGCGGAACGCGATCAGGCTCCGCGTGAACGCCCACAGCTCGCGGTTCTGCTCCAGCAGGGACCAGTCCACCCACGAGATCTCGTTGTCCTGGGCGTAGGCGTTGTTGTTGCCGCGCTGGGTGCGGCCGAACTCGTCGCCCGCGGCCAGCATGGGCACGCCCTGCGAGAGCATCAGCGTGGCAAGCATGTTGCGCATCTGGCGCTGGCGCATGACCCGGAGGGCAGGGTCGGTGGTGGGCCCTTCCTGCCCGTAGTTGGCGCTGTGGTTGTTGTTGTCGCCGTCGCGGTTGTCCTCGCGGTTGACGTCGTTGTGCTTGCGCTCGTAGCTGACCAGATCGTGCAGCGTGAACCCGTCGTGGCAGCAGAAGTAATTGATGCTTTTCTGGGGCGTCTGGCCGGGCTTGGCGTAGAGGTCCGGGCTGCCGATCAGCCGGTTCACGAAGCCGCGCATCTGGCCGGGGTCGCCCTTCCAGAACCGCCGCATGTCGTCGCGGTAGCGGCCGTTCCACTCCGACCAATGGGCGTTGGGGAAGCTGCCCACCTGGTACAAGCCGCCGCAGTCCCAGGCCTCGGCGATCAGCTTGCACCCGCGCAGCGCCGGATCCTCGGCGATGGCCTCGATCAGGGGCGGCTGGGCCAGCGGCGCCCCGTCCGTGCCGCGGGTCATCTCCGACGCCAGGTCGAAGCGGAACCCGTCCACGTGCAGGTGCAGCCGCCAGTAGCGCAGGCAGTCCAGGATGAAGCCGCGCACCACCGGGTGGTTGGCGTTCACGCTGTTGCCGCAGCCGGTATGGTTGGAGAAGGTGACGCCGTCCTTGTCCATCAGGTAATAGATGTCGTTGTCAATGCCGCGGAACGAGAACACCGGGCCTTTCTGCGCGCCCTCGTCGGTGTGATTGAACACCATGTCCAGGATGACCTCGATCCCGGCGCGGTGCAGGGCCTTGACCAGGTCCTTGAACTCGCGCACCTGCTGGCCGGTTACGCCGGCGCTGGCGAAGCGGCCCATGGGCGCGAAAAAGTTTTGCGTGCTGTAGCCCCAGAAGTTGCGCAGCTCGCGGCGCGGCCCGTTCTCCAGCAGGTACTCCATCTCGTTGAACTCCTGCATCGGCAGCAGTTCCACGGCGGTCACGCCGAGGTCTTCGAGGTAGGGGATTTTCTCGATCAGGCCCGCGTAGGTCCCGGGCCGCGTCACCTGGGCGGAGGGGTGGACGGTGAACCCGCGGGTGTGCAGCTCGTAGAGGATGCTGTCGGCCAGCGGGATGTCCGGGAACCGGTCGCCCTCCCAGTCATAGTCGTCGGCCAGGATGACCCCCTTGGGGAAGGCCGGGCCGCTGCGGATCGGCTGGCCCGGCGTGATGCCGCCGGCATCGCCCCAGGTTGGGCGGCCGGCCACGGCCAGCGCGTACGGGTCCAGCAGCCATTGGTCCGGGTTGTAGTACCGCGCGTGCGGGCCGGTGGGCGGGCCTTGCATGCGGTAGGCATAGCCCTGGCCCGGACGGGCGTCGGAGACCAGCGCGAACCACAGGTCGCCGACGCGATCGAGCTCGACTTCCCGGTCCGGCGCCGGGCGGTCCGGGTGGTCGAACAGCAACAGCCACACGCGCCGGGCGTGGCGGCTGAAGATGACGAACCGGACTCCGTCCGGCGTGACGTGCGCGCCGCAGGCCAGCGGCGCCATCTGGCGGATATCCATTCGCGCCACCGGCCGTTCCGATGCCTCCATGACCTTGTCCCTTTCCTGTGGTTGCGTGGCCCAGGGCCACCGTATCCTGAACATGTTGCCGTGCCTTGGCTGGCCCGCCGCGCCGCGCGCGCGTCAGTCCGGCTGCGTTTTGCTGTACTTGATCCGTTGGATGAACGTGGACCAGACCTCGCCGATGCCGCGCACCTTGCGGTGGCCGGTCCGGTGCCGCCGCCGGGGCGCCGCTGGCGCCGAACCCGCCCGGGGCAACGGCGCCCGGCCGCCATGGCCGTTGTAAAAGGCCGCGCCGCTGTCCGCCCGCTCGTACACCGGGTTGGCCACCGGCGCCGCGGGGCTGGACAGGGCCAGCGCGTGGCCCGCGGCCTCCAGCGCGAACGGCAGGCTGGCGCCGGCGGTGTCCCAGAATCCGGGCTGGGCGGTGACCGTCTCCGGCATGGCCGCCAGCAGCCGGGGCTTGAGGATGGGCAGGACCTCGCGGACACAAATTTCCCCGACCTCGCGCAGCATGGCGGGGCCGCGCGCGGCCAGGCATGCCGCGGCCGCCGGCGGCGACCAGGGGCGCAGCGCGCCCAGGCGATCCCACACCGCATACCCGCCCGCCGCCACCACCACCCCGGCCTCCAGGCCGTGCCGCACATCGTCCACGCCGGGGCCCTTGATCGGCCAGCGCGCATCGAGATTCACCAGCAAGGCCTGGCGCACGGCGGGCAAATCCAGCGCCGCCACGGTCTGCCCGCACGCGCCCGCCAGCCGCACCTGCTCGCGCAGCGACAACGCGCCGGCCACCAGGTGGACCAGGCGCTGCCCCAGGCGCCATAGCCCGGCGCCCAGCACCAGCAGGTCGCCCGTGTGCCGCGGGCTCAGGGCGCAGGCCAGCATCACGTCCCGCACGGCCTGGCGCATGGCGCGCGCGCGGGCTTCATCCAGCGCCGCCTGGAGGGTCGGCACGACCGCCTGCAACACGGCCTCGAGCTGCCGGCGCAAATCGTCGTTGAGGGGGTGGGCGCCCAGCGTGTCCGCGATGTCGGCCGCCTGCTGGCCGAGGACCGCCTTGAGTTCGGCGCCCAGCTGGGGGTTGCGCGCCAGGCGGCGCAGGTAGGCGTGCCACTGCCGGCAGTAGCCGCGCAGGGCCGGATGGCTGCGCTCGCGCCAGTCATCGCCCATGACCGGGGGCATGCCCGCCCCGCCCAGCAAGGTCCAGTCCCGGTACAGCAGGCGCGCGAACGCCAGGCCCAAAGCGGCCATGCCCATCCCCGCGGCCACGGCCGCCCAGGAATGGATCCGGGAGAAAAACGACAAGGCCCGCAGCAGGTCCAACAGGATCAGCCCCAGGGCCATGATGCCCAAGGCCCACAGGCAGTGCCAGACCAGCCGTCGCTCGCGCTGCCAGACCACCATCATCCGCTCCCGCGCGGCTTGGCCGGCCGCTTTGTAAACCGCACATCGTCCTTGATCAACCCGCAACCTCCGGCCGCGTTTTCGCGGCGTAGTAACAATCGGCGAGTAAATCACAGGCCAGCAGGCCCGCAAAGCGAAAAATGACCTGGCCTGCGCCGCCGGCGCATTTCACAAATTGTGAAAAATAACATGTTGCTTAACGGCTGACATCGCGAATACCCTCACCCCATGCATACCCGAATCGCGCGCCTGAGATCCGGAGGCGCCCTTGACTGATCCACGCGGAGATCAGGACCGGCAGTTCAGGGACCTTTTGCGCGCCCGCGATCCGGAAGCCTGGCGCGATTTTCACCGCCGGTACGACGCGCTGAGCCGCGCGGTCATTGCCTGGCCCAAGTGGTGTTTTGCGGTTCACGTGCAACATGCGCTGGTCGAACAGGCGCGCGCCGAACTGGAGCGCGCCTTTGCGGCGGCCGACGATCAGGCGCCCCTGGCCCACTACGTCAAGCGCATCTGCATCCGCCAGTGCGTCCAGCACATCCGCCGGGAGGCCGGCCGGTACCAGGTGGTTACCCTGAAGGAGGTCCAGGACGAAAGCGCCGTGCTGGAGCGCGTGGCCTGGAGCATGCCTGCCCCGGGGTTCGACCCGGTGCGCGAAGTCCTGGCCCAGGAGCGGGCGTCCTGGCTGGTGGCCCTGCTGGACAAGCTGGACGCCGCCTGCCAGGAGCTGATCCGCCGGTTCTACCTGCGCCACCAGGGCTATCCGGCGATCGCCGAGCAGCTGGGGCTGCATCCGCAAACCGTCGGCGCGCGGATCGCCCGCTGCCTGGACGACCTGCGGCGGCAGTCGATCAACACCCGGCTCTAGCCCGGCGTGGGCCGCGGCCGCGTCAGGGCAGGAACACGCCCTTCTTTATTTTTTCGGGCAGGTAGGTGTTGAGCACGAAGTTCAGCCCGTGCTTGGCAAACGCCTGCTGCTCGATGCGCACCCCCAGTTTGAGCATCTGCTGCAACACCTGCTGCCACTCCTTGTGATGCTTGATGAACGGGTCGTTTTTCAGGGCGTCCTGGGCGCGCTTGATGTCCACCTCCTCCAGCGGGTGGGTGGCGTCCTCGAGGCGGTAGTCCGCGATGTCCTGCGGGGTGACGCCCAGGAACCGGGCGCGCGGCACACAAAAAAACTTGTTGATATGCGCCGCCTGGCCGGAGCCGACCTTGAGCGTGCGGGAGATGTTGCAGTAGCCGTACGGATCGCCGTCGGTGAAGGCCAGCACGGGGATGTCCTGGTCATCGGTCAGGCGGCGGATGAACCGCCGGCAGGCGCGCGTGGGCACCCCGCTCATGGAGACCAGGACACAGCGGGCGGTCTCGTAGAAGCGATGGTGCACCAGGCGTTGGAACAGCGAGGAGGTCTCCACCACCAGGACCAGCTTCGCCTTGGTCTCGAAACGCAGGTGCTCCACGCGCGAGGGGATGCTCCAGGCGCCGGTGCCCAGCTTGGTGCAGTCGATGCGGATGTCCTTGCCCGTGGCCGGGTCGCGGTCAATCACCACCAGCGGGCCGCACACCTCGCCGCCGTGCTCCTCCGGGATGTACCCGAGCTGCTCGCGGTTGACGCCCAGCATGGCCTCGATGTCGTCCAGCAGGGTGTCGCTCTCGGGTTGCTCGTCGAAGCGGCACTCGCCCCAGCTCTTGCTGTTGTAGTACACCTCGCGCTTGCCGGCGATGTCGTCCTTGTCGAGCAGGTCGTTCTTGGTGGTGGCCAGCAGGCGCATGGATTGGGCAAAGGTTTTGACCGTGTTGTACGAGAGCGTGCGCGTGGCCATGCGGCCGAGGATCTCGAAGTAGCCGGTGCACGGATCATAACGCACGTTGGACAGCGCCCGGATGGGAAACCGCATGGACGGCTTGCGCTGGCGCCGCGTGATATCCGCGAACACTGCCCGGGCCACGTTGATAATGCTCTGCGCCGCCGCCTGGCGGGTCGTGCCGGGCAGCGCCGGCGTTGCGGTCTCGGTCTTCTTTTTCCTGGCCATCACGCACCTCGGGGTTACGGTTAAAGCAGCGGAGTTTCGGCGCCGGGCCCGGCGTCAATGGCCCCAGCCGGCGCGGGTTTTCTTGTGGCCGGCCGCGGCCGGGGCGGCGTGCATCTTCTTGCCCGCCGCCTGCACGAACGGCGCGATCTCCCGCATCAATACGCCAAACGCGTCCGGGGTGATCTGCTGGCCGCCGTCGCTCAGCGCCACCTCGGGGTGGCGGTGGACCTCCACCAGCAGCCCGTTGGCCCCGGCGGCGATGGCCGCCTTGGACAGGTCGCCGATCAGGTCCCAGCGGCCCGCGGCGTGGCTGGGGTCGGCGAACACCGGCAGGCTGCACTCGCGGCGCGCGATGGCGATGGCGCTGACGTCCAGGGTGTTGCGGGTGGCGGTCTCGAAGGTGCGGATGCCGCGCTCGCACAGGATCACCTGGCGGTTGCCCTTTTTCACGATGTACTCGGCGGCCAGCAGCCACTCCTCGATGGTGGCGGCGATGCCGCGCTTGAGCAGGATGGGCTTGCCGGTATCGGCCACGGCTTCCAGCAGCGTGTAGTTCAGCGCGTTGCGCGCGCCGATCTGGAGCACGTCGGCCGCCGCCGCCACCTTGGCGATGTTGCTCTCGTTGATGATCTCGGTGACGATCGGCAGCCCGGTCTCGGCGCACGCCTCCAGCAGCAGCTCCAGCCCCTTTTCGCCCAGGCCCTGGAACGCGTAGGGCGACGTGCGCGGCTTGTAGGCGCCGCCGCGCAGCATGCTGGCGCCGTGTTCCTTGACGCCGCGGGCCGTGTCCAGCAGCTGGGCGCGGCTTTCCACCGAGCAGGGCCCGGCCACCACGTGGAACGTGTCCCCGCCGATCTCCAGGCCGCGCACGCGGATGATCCCGTGTTCCGGGTGCGTCTCGCGGCTGATCAGCTTGTACTTTTTCTGCACCGGGATGACGTTCTCGACCATGGGGTACGAGACCATGAACTCCAGGCTGCCCTTGGCGGTCTCGTCGCCCACGGCCGCGACGACCGTGCGCACCGCGCCGCAGATCGTGTGCGGCTCGTAGCCGGTGGCGCGGACTTTTTCCTCGACGAACTTGACGTCTTCGTCGCTGGGGTGGGGCTTGAGTACGATGATCATGACACGCTCCTCGGGGCGGGGATTAGAACAGCACCTTCATGCCGGCGCGGCCGGCCAGCAGCGGCTCCGGGGGGGCGTCGGCGGCCTCCGCGGCCGCGGGCGGCGCCGGCGGGGCGAGATCCACGAACCAGGCCACGCGGTTGGTGGCCGCGCCCGGCGCCGGGCCGGGCGCCACGGCCGCGGTGTCGCGGTCCCGGTCCATTTCGTAACCGACATAAAAGAAAATGCCGACCACCACCAGGAACAGGCCCAGCAGGAACCCCTTGTTGAGGTTGGCGTCCGCGTCGGCCGCCCGCGCCGGCACCGGGACCAGCACGGCCAGCGCCGCGACCAGGATCAGCGTCACGGCCCCGTGCCACGCGCGTTGATGCGGATTCATGCCGAGATCGCCCCCGTGGTTCAAAAAGCCCCGAAGAACACGCTGGAGAACGAGACGATCGGCGACGAGGTGCGGATGTCGTCCAGCGTGGCGCGGCCCTCGTTGACCAGGTCCTCGATGTCATCGTACAGGCCGCTTTCGGCGGACAGCTTGCCGAGCGTGCCCTCGCCCTTGACCAGGCGTTCGGTCACGATGTTGACGTTGCT
The DNA here is from genome assembly GCA_964489425.1 of uncultured Verrucomicrobiota bacterium. Taxonomy (GTDB): domain Bacteria; phylum Verrucomicrobiota; class Kiritimatiellia; order RZYC01; family CAZAYP01; genus CAZAYP01. Next base: position 22,067 of record CAZAYP010000032.1, read on the forward strand.
GCTGATGCCCTGGATCTGGACGTACAGCGCGTCGTCCTGCACCAGCTTGCCGAGCGTGCCTTTGCCCTGGGCCAGGTCGGCGCTGACCTGCTTGAGGTCGCGCGTGATTTGGGCCACGTCATTGTACACCTGGTCGTCGGTGAGGAGCTTGCCGAGCGTGCCCTTGCCCTGGGCGAGGCCCGCGCTCACCACCTGGAGGTTGGTGGCGATGTCGGTGATCATCAGGTAAATGTCGTCGTCCGTGATCAACCGGCCCAGGGTGCCTTCGCCCTGGTTGATCTTGGTGGTGATCTGCTTGAACTCCTCCATGGTGGCCTCGAGATTCTCCAGGATCTTCCCGCGGCCGAGGGCGTTCTTGATCATGCCGACGGTCTCGCCGATGTCGCCGATGATGTCCGCCGACGGGGTGCCCTGCAGGGGCGCGCCCGCCGGCAGCACGGGGGCGTCCGGGGTGCCCTCGTTCAGCTCCAGGAAGTGGCCGCCCAGCACCGATGACATGACGATCTGGATCCGGTAATCCTCGTGGATGGGCACGTCGCGCTGGAGCATGGCCTTGACGTTCACGCCGTTGGCGATGATTTCCAGCTCTTTCACCACGCCGATCTTGACGCCGTGGTACAGGACGTTGTCGCCGTCGTTCAGCCCGGCCACGTCGGCAAAGAACACGGTCAGCGGGTACTTTTTGGCGAACAGGTTCTCGCGGCTGAGGATGATCGTGAAAGAGCCCAGCAGCAACAGGATCATGAACATGACCACGCCGACGGTGATCTCGATGGTGACTTCGCGCAAGTGACTTCGCTTCATGGTTTCGCCTTTCTTTCCTGCAACTGGTTGGCCAGCACCGGGTCCGCCTCCAGGAACATGCGCACCTGCGGATGGGGGGAGCGCGCGAATTCCGCCGGCGGCGAACATTCGACAAACTTGCCCTTGTACAGCATGGCCACGCGCGTGCCGATGCTCAACGCGCTCTGCATGTCGTGGGTCACCACCACGCTGGTGATGCCCAGCCGCTGCCGCAGGTCCAGGATCAGGTTGTCGATCGTCCGCGCCGTGACCGGGTCCAGGCCCGAGGTGGGCTCGTCGTAGAGAATGATTTCCGGGCTGGTGATGATCGCGCGCGCCAGCGCCACGCGCTTGCACATGCCGCCGGACATGTCCGCGGGGTGCTTGTCAAACGCGTCGTCCAGGCCCACGAGTCCCAGTTTTTCGCGCGCCAGGAGGTCGATCTCCTCCTGCTTCTTGCGGGTTTTCTGGCGCAGGGGCAGGCCCACGTTGTCGCCGGCGGTGAGCCATTGCAGCAGCGCCCCGCTCTGGAACAGCACGCCGAACCGCGCGCGGATCCGCTCCAGGTCGCGGCCGCGGGCCGCGCTGATCTCGTCCTCGCCGATCCACACGCTGCCGCTGTCGGGGGTCAGCAGTCGCACCATGTGCTTGAGCGTGACGCTCTTGCCCATGCCGGAGCCGCCGACGATGACGAAGACCTCGCCGGGCTGGATCTCAAAGCAGAGGTCGTCGAGCACCACCTTGGTGCCCAGCGTCTTGGTCACGTGGTCGAAGCGGATCATATGTAGAACAGCCTCGTGATGATGTAACCCACCACCAGGATGGTGAGGAACGAGATCACCACCGTGCGCCGCGTGGCGATGCCCACCCCCACCGCGCCCTCGCGCGTCGCAAACCCCTGGTGGCAGGCCACGGTGGCAATGATGATCCCGAACACCATGGCCTTGAACAGCCCCACGTACAGGTCCTTGTTGCGCGCAAATTCCTTGGCATTGTCAAAGTAGGCGATGAACGAGACATCCAGCTGCGTGGCCCCCACCACCGCCCCGCCAAGGATCCCCAGCAGGTTGGTGTACACCGTCAGCAGCGGCAGCATGATGAGCATCGCCACCAGCCGCGGCGTGACCAGGTACCGGACCGGGTTGATGGACATGATTTCCAGCGCCGCGACCTCCTCGGCCACCACCATCGAGCCCAGCTGCGCGGCGATCGAGGAGCCCACGCTGGCGGCCACGATCAGCGCGGTCATGAACGGCCCCATCTCGCGCATCATCACCACGGCCACCGCCGTGCCGATGTTCACCTGCTGGCCGAACCGCCGCAGCTCGAGTCCGGTCTGCAGCGCGAGGATCATCCCGGTGAACAGGGCCACCACGCTGATCACGCCCAAGGTCTTGACCCCGGTCACGTACATCTGGTGCAGCACGTTGAAGCGGTTGCGCCGGGAGAGGCAGCTGCTCGTGTGCGCGAAGGCCTCCGCCAGCATCAGCAGGGCGCGCCCACTGTTGCGGCACGACAGCAGGATCTTCCGGCCCAGCGCGGCAAACAGGTTGGCCGGCGGATCCCAGAACTCTGGCTCGCGCGTTATAATGGTTGTTCCTCCCCGGGCGTCCGGCCCAGTGGAATCGTGAAATATAGCAGGCGCAGCCGGGTTTGGCCATCCTCCCGTGCGTAGCCCAGCAGGCCCTTGAACAACTCGAACTTGCGCGCTGCGTCCTGGCCGTTGCGGCTTTCCCAGGAGAAGAGCGGGAACACCGAGGTGTACGCCTGCGCGTGGCCGCGCCGCTCGCGCCGGTAGAGGCCCCAGAGCGCCTCGGTCTGGTAGCCGGCGGGCGCCACGGTATGGGTGAACAGCGTCCAGAAGGGCGCCCAGGCCCGCTCCACCTCCACGTCCTCCTCGAACGGCCAGAAATCGAAAAACCGGGTCTGGCGCACCGCGCCCACGCGCTTGTAGGCCCCCAGCGGCCAGACCCGCGTGAACCGCCGCGTCACCACGCCCGGGCGGTTGCTGCTGACGCCTTCGCGGCCCTGCTTGGACAGGACGAAGGGGATGAACTGGTAGGTCTGGGTCACCTGGTCGCGCACCGCATGCTTGCCGTACCAGAGCAGGGGCCAGAGCATGAAGCTGTTGTGGATGCCGCCGATATCGCGCCGACCCCACAGCGGCCACAGCCAGAACCGGTAGAACGTGGCCGACTTGTAGTACTGCACGAACGGCCACGGGCAGTTCACCATGCGCGCGCGCGGGCCCCACGAGAACCGGATCAGCGGCGGGGCCAGCATGAACCCCGTTTCTTCCTTGCGCTGCACCTGGCCCCACAGCGGCCACACGATGTACGCCCAGCCTTCGGACCCCGGCGACGTGAACCGCGTCCAGGTCCAGATCGGCCACATCACGAAGTTTTTATCGTAGTAGCCGTCACGCACGGAGCGCCCGTAAAACGGCGCGACGCGGAACCGGTGGTTGTACGGCCCCTCGGTCCAGGACACGAGCGGCCAGAGGATGTTATCGGTAACCTGGGTGCCCACCTGCTCCTGCATCCAGAACGGGAACATCACGAACGAGAGCCGGTCGAAAAACAAAACGTCGCGCACCGTGCCGCCGAACGGGAAAATCCCCAGGTACTCCTCGCCGGTGCGGGCCCGGCCCTGGAAATAAATGGGGATGATCCACGTGCGCCAGGCCGAGTTCGGATCGGTCAGGTCGTAGGTCGCGCCCGCGGCCAGCAGGAACAGGCGCCAGCGCCGCGCGTTGAGGAAGTCCGAGGCCGTGAAGCATGGCCATACCGACGACCGGTCGACCCGCTGGCCGGCCGGGTTCTTGTACAACGTGTAAAACGGGCGCAGGCCCCAGAACGTGGCGCCCGCCGCGGCCGCCGTATCCTCGTAGAACGGCCCGGCGGCGCGGTAGCGGATCTCGCCGGTGATCAGTTGCTCGCGGGCGGCGATGGGCCCCCAGTCGAACAGCGCCGGGCCGTTGGTGGCGGCGCCGGCAGCGGCCGCGCCTGCCAGGGCCAGCGCGGCGATCATGATCCATCGTTGCATCATCGCAGATTTCCAGTGGGGCGCATATTGTGCGGCTACCGGTGAAATAAGCAAGCCCTAACCCGGGCGGCGGCGCGGGGTGATGCGCGGCCGCGGCGTCCGCCTACGGCGCGGCCCGCTGGCGCAGGGCCTCGTACAACAGGATCGTGGCCGCGGCCGCCACGTTGAGGGAATCGGCCGCGCCGCGCATGGGGATGGCCACCTGCTCGTCGGCCTGGTCCAGCCAGCGGCTGGCCAGGCCGTACTGCTCCGATCCCACCACGATCGCCGTGGCGGGCCGCAGGTCCGCCGCGGTGTACCGGCGGGTCGCGTGGGGCGACGCGGCCACGATGCGCACCCCGCGCGCCCGCAGCCAGGCCAGGCCCTCGTCCGCCGCGCACTCCACCACCGGCCGCGTGAACAGCGTGCCGATGCTGGCGCGCACCACGTTGGGGTTGAAGATGTCCGTGGTCCGGTCGCATACCAGGACCGCGTCCACGCCGGTCGCGTCGGCGGAGCGCAGCATGGTGCCCAGGTTGCCGGGCTTTTCGATGGATTCGGCCACGAGGATCAGCGGGGCGGCCGGCAGCGCGAGATCCGCCAGCGCGCGCCGCACCTGGGGCGCGATGCCCAGCAGGCCGTCCGGCCGGTCGCGGTACGCGACCTTGCGGAACACGGCCGCGGTGCAGGCCACGCGGCGCGCCCCGCGCGCCGCCGCGTCGGCCAGGAGCGCATCCTCGTTCGCGCCCAGGAACAGGTCGCGGCAGTACAGGAGCGTTTGGATGGGGTGGCCGGCGTCCAGCGCGCGCCGGAGTTCGCGGTAGCCTTCGATCAATAACAGCTGCCGCTCGTCGCGCGCGCGGCGGTCGCGCAGGCGCACCGTTTCCTTGACCAGCGGGTTCTGCACGCTGCTGATGATGAGTTCGGTGGTCATGTCGGCGCCCAGTATAAGCCAGGGGACCCGGCGTTGTCAGGCCCCAACCACCGCCCGCCGCCGGCGGCCTACCCGGGCCCGGCGGCCAGCCACTGGGTCGCGGCCGTCGCCAGCCGCGCGGCCTCGCGTTCCAGCTCCGGCAGCCCCGCCCGCGCCTGGGTGATTTGTCCGTCCCGGGCCGACTTTTCCACGCTCCCAGCCGCCAGGCGAAAGGCGTGGGCGCTGATGTTGGCCGCCCCGCCCTTGAGCCGGTGGGCCAGGTGCCGCGCGGCCTGGGCGTCCGATCGATTCAGGGCCGCCTGCAGATCGCGGACTTGGCCGGGCAGCTCCTGCAAAAAGTTTTCGACAATCTCCCGGGCCGCGGCCTGGTCGCCCACCATGCGCGCGGTAAACTCGGCCTGCTCGAACACCGCCGGCGGCCCCGGGACCGCCGGCGCGGCTACGGCCGGGGCCGGCGCGCTGGGCGGCTCCACGACGTGGCCGGTCTGGCTGGCGATAACCCGGGCCAGGTCCTGGGCGTTGACCGGCTTGGCCAGGTAGTCCTGCATGCCGGCGCCCAAGCAGGCTTCGCGGTCCTCGCGGGTGGCGTGGGCGGTCATGGCCACGATGGGGAGGTCGTGGCGGCGGGCGGCCGAAGCCGGGTCCCGGATGCGCCGGGTGGTTTCCAACCCGTCCATGCCGGGCATCTGGATATCCATGAAGACCAGGTCGTAATCCTGCGTTGCAAGGAGCCGCAGCGCGGCTTGGCCGCTGGACGCCAGGTCGGCCTGCACGCCGATCTTGCGCAGGATGCCCAGGGCCACCTGCTGGTTGGTGGGGTTGTCTTCCACCACCAGGACGCGCGCGGCCTGGGCGGCCGGCGGCAGCCGCGCCGCCGGCGCCGGACTTCCAGCCGGCGGGCCAGACACGGCTTCGACCAGCCGTTTTTTCAGCTCGGCGATGCGGACCGGCTTGGTTACGCAGGCGCGGATGCCCAGCGCGGTCCAATGCGGATCGTCGCTGTGCCGGTCGAGGGGGATCAGCAGGATCACCGGCGTGCCGGCCAGGCGCGGATCCGCGCGCACCGCGGTCACCATCGCGGCGCCGTCCATGCCGGGCATCTGCAGGTCCACGATGAGCAGCGCGTAGGGCTGGCCGGCGGCCGCGGCGCGCGCGAGCCGGTCAAGGCCGGCCGGCCCGTCCGCCGCGGGGTCCGGGCGCAGGCCCCAGGCGGCGAGCCGGTCGCGGAGCAGGTCGCAGCCGGCGGGATGGTCATCCACGACCAGCACGCGCAGGCCTTGCCACGCCGGGGGCGGACTTTCGCGCGGGCGGTCCGGGGCCGCGGCGAACACGACGCTGAACCAGAACTCGGAGCCCTGGTCTTCCGCGCTGTTCACGCCGATCTCGCCGCCCATCAGCTGCACCAGCTGCCGGGAGATGGCCAGCCCCAGGCCGGTGCCGCCATACTTGCGGGTGGTCGACGTGTCGCCCTGCGAGAACTTGCTGAACAGCGCGGCTTGCTGGGCGGGCGGGATGCCGATGCCGGTATCGTGCACCGAAAACCGCAGGCGCACGCCGCCGGCCCCCGGCGCCAGGCCGACCCGCACGACCACGGCGCCCTGCTCCGTGAACTTGATGGCGTTGCCGGCCAGGTTGGTGAGTACCTGGCGCAGGCGGACCGGGTCGCCGCGCAGAAAAATCGGGACCGCCGGATCCACGGCGCAGACAAACTCCAACCCTTTTTCGGCCGCCTTGACCGCCATGATGCCGGCCAGGTCGTCGAGCAGCAGCTGCAGGTCAAAATCCAGCGTTTCCAGCTCCAGCTTGCCGGCCTCGATCTTGGAGAAGTCCAGGATATCGTTGATCAGCGCCAGCAAGGTTTCGCCGCTGGCGCGGGCAATGGCCGCGAACCGCCGCTGGTCGTCGGACATCGGGGTGTCGAGGAGCAGTTCGGTCATGCCAATCACGCCGTTGAGCGGCGTGCGGATCTCGTGGCTCATGTTGGCGAGGAACTCGCTTTTGGCGCGGCTGGCCTGCTCGGCCCGGCCCGTGGCTTGCACCAGCTGGCGGTTGGTTTCCTGCAGGGCATCCTCGGCCTGCTTGCGCGCGGTGATGTCGGCGTGGGTCCCGGACATGCGATGGGGGCGGCCGTCGGGCAGCCATTCAATGACCTTGCCGCGGTCGTGCACCCAGATCCAGCGGCCGTCTTTATGCCGCATGCGCCATTCGCAATCATAGTACGGCGTGGCGCCGGAAAAATGTTCCTGCAGCAAGCGGTTGGAGTTTTCCCGGTCGTCGGGATGGCACAGGTTGAGCCACGTTTGAATGTTCACTGGCGCCAGCTCCGCCAGGGAGTAGCCGAGGATGCCGGCCCAGCGCTCGTTGAACACCGTGGCCCCGGTTTGCACGTCCCATTCCCAGGTGCCGACGTGTGTGCCCTCGATCACGTTGCTCAGCCGCTGGCGTTCCCGGGCCAGGTCCGTGGTGCGCGCCCGGACCATCTGCGCCAGCAGGCTGCGCTGGTTCAGCAGGAACACGATCCAGGCGGTCAGCAGCATGCCGGAAAACGCGACCAGGCCCGCCGTGCGCAACTGCTGGATGGCCATGATCCGCCGACTGGCGCGCACCTGGAACGCGTACGCGTTGCCAAAGGCAAAGATCGGCGCGATGATGGCCGGCTGCCCGCGGGCCGGGCCGGCCAGCGGCTGGGGGACAAGCTCGGCCGGCTTCCCGGCGGACGACGAGGAGGCCAGAAAACTCGGCGCGCGCCCGATGGCCAGCTGGTACAGGTCCAGGCTGGCGGGGAAGCCGTCCTCGCCGCCCTGGCGCAGGATGCTGTGCAGCAACAGGGCCGGCCGCAGCGCAATCACGATTACCCCCGCCGCCGGGCGCGGCTCAGCGCTTCCGGAGTTCTCCGCGGCGTAGACCGGGGCATACGCCATGATCGCCGGCTGCTGGTCATGCACCGTGCGCACCGGATCCGACGCCGTGGGCAGCCCGGTCTGCACGGCGGATTCCAGGGCGGTACGGCGCGCGGCCTCGGACGCCAGGTCAAAGCCCAGCGCGTCCGTGTTTTCCTCCATGGGTTCGACAAAGGTCAGCGGAAAATACTCGCCGCGGCCGGCCGGCGGCTGGCGGCGGCCCGCCGCATCCAGCTCGTAGGGTGTGAATCCAGGATACCCGGCGGCCCGCCGCTGGGTGACAAAGTCCGGCAGGCTGCCGGCGGGAACGCGGGCCGCCCAACCCAGGATGTGGGAGGCCGCGCTCCAGGACAGGAACCGCGTGTACTCCTGGAACCCGCGCTGGTCCATCATCGGATGGTGTTCAAAGAACCAGCGCAGGCTGGCCAGTTCCCGGTCGCGGATCGTATTGAACTCGTTCAAGGCCAGGGCCGCCTGGGTTTGGGCAAACCCCTCGAATCCGCGGCGCATGTCGGCCGCCGTGTTCTGGCTCAAAAGGGTGATGCCCGCGGCCGTCAGCACGAGCCCGATGATGCCGGCCAGCACGGATTCCACGAGGCGCCAGCGGGCCTGGCGGTCGGGCGGTTGCCGCGCGCGCCATTCCAGGAGCAGCAAGCCGCCCGCCAGCACCACCAGCAGGAGCGCGGCGACGCCCAGGGGCGCCACCTGGGCGCGCAGCACCAACGCCCGCCAATCGGCCGCCGTGATGTCCACCCCCACCACGGCCAGCACGCGGCCATCGTTCCGGTCGGTCATGGGGGCAAAGGCGGTGACATACGTGCCCCACTCGTCCTGGTACGGCCCGAAAACCTGGGCGCCCAAGCCTTCGAATACCGCGGCCAATTCCGGCGGCGGCTGGAGGTAGGGGTCGCCCGGTGGCGAGTATTGGGGATCGCTTTCGCTCACGCTGTCGGGCCCGAAAACGACCTGCGCGTCCCGCTGCACCATGGTGTAAACCCAGCGGGTGCCGGGCAGCAGTTGGGTGTAGGCCATCAGTTGCCTGTGCAGGCGCTGGTACGCCGGCTGGGCAACGTCGGCGGGGGTGTACGACAGGTGGCGCAGCAAGTCCAGCGGGATGGCGCGCGCGATGAGCCGGGCCTGCAGCAGGATGCTGGAGCGCATGTCCTGGTCCACGCGGTGGCCGGTATGGATCGCCGCCCACCCCCCACCCAGGATGACCAAGGTCGCCAGCCCCGCGAACGCCAGCCGCCGGGCGCGGCGTTCCGGCGCCCCACCGCCGCTGACGGCGGTCGCGGGCATCAGCGCCTCCGCCGCCGCCGCAACGAGCCGAACGAGCGCACGACCCGGCGCGGAGCCATGCCGGCCGCCGCGGGCGGGACGTAAAATTTCTCGGACGGGATCTGGGGGTGTTCCACCAGGGGAATGGAGGCGCGCATCACCTGCTCGATGCGTTCCACGTCCCGCCCCTGGTCAGGCGTGGCCAGGGTGACGGCATGGCCGGTGCGGCCGGCGCGGCCGGTGCGGCCAATGCGGTGGACATAGTTCTCGGGGTCGTCGGGCAGGTCATAGTTGATTACCACCTCGATGCCGGTCACGTCCAGGCCGCGCGCGGCCACGTCCGTGGCCACCAGGATGCGGTAGGCGCCGGTCTTGAACCCGCGCAGGGCCTCCTTGCGCTGGGCCAGGGTGCGGTCGGCGTGGATCTGGGTCAGGCTGTGGCCCATGCCCTTGAGGAGGCCCGCGATGCGCGCGGCCGCGCGCCGGGTGCGCACGAACAGCAGCACCGACCCCGTGTACTGCCGCAGCAGGGCGTCCACCAGCTCCAGCTTCTTGGCGGCGCCCACCACGTACATCTTCTGCTCCACGCCGTCGGCCACGGTGCCGGACGGCGCGATCTCGGCCTGGATCGGCAGGTGCATGTGGCGCGAGGCGATCTGCACCACGATCGGCGGAATGGTGGCCGAAAACAACATGGTCTGCCGCTCGCGGGGGATCAGGCGCAGAATGCGCTCGATCTGCGGCCGGAACCCCAGGTCCAGCATGCGGTCCGCCTCGTCGAGCACCAGGACGGTCACGTCGTCCACGCGCGCCTCGCGCTGCTGGATCAGGTCGTTGAGCCGGCCCGGCGTGGCAATCAGGATCCGCGGGTTGGCGCGCAGTTGCTGGATCTGGCCGCGCGACGACTCGCCGCCGATCAGCGCGGTGACCTTCAGCTTGAACGGCTGGGCCAGCTTGATGATCGATTCGTACACTTGCAACGCCAGCTCGCGGGTAGGTACCAGGACCAGTCCGCGGCCCGGCCGCGAGGCCAGCCGCTGCACCATGGGGATGCCAAACGCCAGGGTTTTGCCCGTGCCGGTCTGGGCCACGCCGATAACGTCCTGGCCCTGCATGGCGATGGGGATGGCCTTTTCCTGGATGGGCATGGGCATGGTGAATTCCAGGCGGTCGATCACCTCGAGCAATCCCGGGGCTATGCCCAGGCCGCGGAAACCTTCGTGCAGTGCGCCAGTCGTCATATGTTGTGTGCCTTTCTCCCGCGGAAACCCACGGAACCAGCATCAGGATAAGCCGTGCCGGCCGGCCTGTCGAGCCCCGGTTGCGGCCGCACCCGCCTTACGGCGGCGCCAGCTCGGCGTCCAGCAGCAGGATCTCCCAGGGAATGCCCGGCGCCACGGCGCCGACGTTCACGATCGTCACGGGGGCCGAGCTGGGGGTGCCCAGAGCCGCGCCGCTGGGGTTGCTCAGATAGACCGCGAAGGTCTTGTTGGCGCCGTAGAAACGGTTGCTGAACACCGGCACCGTGAAGTAGCCGGCGGACGACTGGCCGTTGGTCCACAGCAGGCGGCCGGACACGCCGGTGTAATCGCGGCCGGCCAGGGCGGTGCCGTTGGCCGTGGCATAATCCACGCCGGCTTCGCCGACCGCGCCGAGCACGCGGCTCACGGCAATGGTCACGCTGCGGCCGTCGCCGACCACGCCCCAGGCGTCAAAGGCCAGTTGCAGCGTGCCGGGCCCGGGGGTGGTGGCAAACAGCGCCCAGGTGCGGCTGCCCAGCCAGGTGGTGCCGCGCTGGCAGCGGTCCAGCGCCAGGAGGTATGGGCTGGCGGTGTCGAGCGCCGGCGCCACCTGGTGCTGGCTGGTGCTGTCGCCCAGCGCGCCGTAGACCTGGTTGCCGTTGGCGTCGGAAATGGCCAGGTACTGCCAGTTGGTGTCGCCAAACTGCAGCAGGGGCGCAACCGCCACGGGCACCGCCCCGTTGGTGGGCACCACCAGCCGCGGGAACGGCGGGAAGTTGGTCGCGGAATACGTGGGCACGGAAAACGCAAACATGAGCTGCTGCGTTGTCCCGCCGCCGGCGTCGAGGACCATCCGGCCGCGGTACACGCCCGGGCGGAAGGTCTTCTGCAGGCCGCTGAACGTGTCAAAGGTGTTCCGGTAAAACGTGGCCCGGCTGCCGTTGGTGTTGACGCCCAGGCCCACGGTTTGGCGGGCGTCCTCGCCCTGCGGAACCGCGAAGCCGGCGGCCAGGATCTGCTGGCCCGCCGGCGCGTAGCAGACGATCGACACGCCCCAGCGCGCGGCCACGTCCGGCTCCGCGCCGGCCGTGTTCTGGATGGCGTTGCGGAACAGCTCAAAGTGGAACCCACGGAACACGTGGTTGGTGTCGGAGGCGGAACAGGCGTTGGCCGGCTGCGTGCCGTTCAGATATTCCTCCAGCATGGTTTCCGCGTCGCCGTCCGGATCGTCGGCCGCGCCGTAGCCGGTGCTGCCCATGGTCTGCATCTCCCACTGGTCAGGCAGGCCGTCGCCGTCCGAGTCGCCCCAGACCATGAGGAACGCCGGGTTGAGCTCCGCCACCTCGCGACCGGCCGCCGCATTGGCCAGCAGCGTGTTGGTGTTCACCAGGCGGATGGCCGTGGCGTAGCTGCCGCCGCCGCCCTGCTCGCGGAACTGCAGGGTGAACAGCGTGCCGGCGCCCGCGGCGCCGTTGGTGGCCAGGCGGACCGCCGCCAGGTGGTCGATCAGCCCGGCCGTGTTGGCCGCCGCCACGGACGGCACGCGCCAGGCGGTCTGGGTGTCCGGGCCGAGGAACGCGCCGCGCTCAATCGCCTCGAGGTCAAGGCGGGTGGCGTCAAAGGTGACCGAAACCTCGAACCCCGCCAGGTCCTGGATGTTGGACACCACCGCCGCGACAGTGAACGTGGCGTTGGTGGCGATGGCATTGGACGCCACCAGGGAGAGGCTGGGCACCCCGGCGCGGGCCGGCGCGGTTGCGAGCGCTAATAGCAGCGCGATGGCGCCCATGACCATGCGCGGCCGCGGCGCCGTTTGGGGTGGCCGGGCCGACGTTCCGGATGCAACCAACCACCCCACCCTGCGGGTTCCCCCCTCCTTGAAAAGGAGGGGAGCTTTGGGTTGCAGCGCAACGAACATTGGGTTGGTCTTCATGGCGTTCACGGCTCCTTTTCAAGCTGGAGGAGGAATCCCACGCTGCCTTCGCGATGGCTCTCGCCCCATAGATTGGTGAGGGCCGGGTATCCTGGCTCGTGGACAAACTCCATCCACGAGTAGTTGCCCAGGTCATCGTTGTCGTTGCCGATGTCCGGGCAATCCTCCTCCCAGGCGCTCATCTCAATGTACAGCACCGGACCCACCTCGGCTTCGTTGAACAGCTCCTGGTTGAGGACCCACTGGTAGCCGTCGTGGATGGTCTTGGTGCCGTGTTCCGGGATGCGCCCTTCCACCATGGGGTTGAGCCCGTCCCAAATCCGGTAGTTGATAAAGGCTTCGCCATCCCCGCAGTCCCACGGTTCGCTGTCATTGTTGAAGGTGACGCCCACCAAGGTCACCTTGGCACGCTTGCCGACCGTGGGCAGGACAATGCGATCCGTACGGAAGCTGGGCGCCATGTTGTTGGACGCGCTGTTGTAATAGAGCACGTACGGGTCCCACTCGCCCGCGCTTTCCATCCCGACGCCCCAGCCCAGCGCGCGCGTCATGACGGTTCCGGCCGTGCCGAGTTGATCGGTCATGGCATCCTTGGCCAGCATCTCGAGCACGAAGTTCTCGATGAAGTCCAGGATATATACGAGGTAGTCCTGGCCATAGGCAATGGCGATCTGTGACGCCACCTCGAAGACAAACTTGATCAGGGCGAAGACAAACGACGGGATGGTGTCGTCGTCCATCATCATGACCGACATGCCCAGCCCGTCCTTCAGCGAGGCCTCGCGGCCGATGTAGAGCGGCAGGCGGGGATAGAGGGTGTCGGTGTTGCCGCCGCCGGCATCCACCTTGATCCAGCGCGCCTCCTTGCTGCTCTCGATCGGGTAGGTGATGGCCTGGCGCAGTTCGGGATCGCCGGTCTCGCCCTTGAACACCTCCATGGACATCTCGTCGGCGGTGACCCCGATGCACGAGAACATATCCTCGCCCATGCCGCGGACGGCGTCATCGCCGTCGTAGAAGACGGTCAAGTCCGGCATGTGGGCCACGATGAAGCTGTTGAGGTTGACCCAGAGCTTCTCATAATCCACCACGGTGTAGGCCAGGTGGCGCACGGGCACACCGGCACGGTACACGTCCAGGTACGCACCCAGTTGGGTGGTCTTGGTGTAGCCATGGGGATCGCCCACGAAGACCAAGGACAAGTTGAACTGGCCGTTGACGTCCCGATCCGCGGGCCCGGTGATCTCCTTGACCTCGGACTCCAGCGGGGTGGGAGACAGATCCTGGTAATAACGCAGCGCACGGACCTGGAGGCCCAGGTACTCGCCCTCGCGCAGCGAGCCGAAGATGTTGCTCTGCTCGTCGGGGTTGGTGGGCAGCTTGACCTGCGTGTGGCAGGTCACCACGAGGTTGGAGACGTTGTCCAGCTTGTTGGAGATGGTGACCGAGGCCAGCGGCCGCAACCACGTGATGGGATGGTCCAGGGTGACCAGGCGCTGGCCGATCACGCCGGGGGCGGGGTTGCCCCGGCCGACGCTCGAGGCGTACAGGCGGACCTGGTCGGCGGTGACCTGGTTCGTGGGCCAGTCGGCAAAGTCGAATTCCATGAGGATTTCCTCGTCGTAGCAGGCGTAGTTGGTCCCGATGGTCTGGTCCATGAGGCCGGGCCGGCAGCGGAGGTGCTCGATGGGCACGCCGTTGGTAAGGGCCACGGCGTACAGGTAATTCTCCGGCTCCGCGCCCGTGCCGTGGCGATAGCGGACACCATCGATAATGACCTGGTTCTCATAGTCGCCGCGGCGGATGGTAAGCGCCTGGCTTGGTGACTCGCGCAGGCCCGCGAGCTGGTTCCAGGAACAGACAAAGTCATTGGAATACGAGGCTCTCAGGCGCACGGTTTGGCCGTCAAACGGCCCCATGGCAAAGCGCATCGGGATGTCCAGCTCCCGGTGGGTGTCGAAGTCCGCCAACCGGAACTTGTAGAGCGCGGCACCCACCGGGTTGGTCACGATGAGATAGGGCAGGCCGGCGGCGGTTTGGCCATCGCCGTCCGGGCTGCTGCGCCGGATCGGCGCGTCGCGGTCGAAGTGCCGGATATCCACCAGTTCCAGCGGGTAGTACTGGTTGCCGACCTTGGTTTGGGGAAACGGCAGCAGGATCAGGTGGTACGGATCGGCCGGGTTGGCCTTGTTAATCACGTAGGTGACGATGAAGGTGACCTCGCCCTGGTTGGCCACGGCGCGCGTGTCCTCGTGGAACAACTGCTTCCCATTGCTGACCGGCGAGACTTGGTCCAGCGCCACCACCGCCTGCTGGTGGGCGGGAATCGGCACGGTGTGGCTGTAGAACGGATGCCCGTCGCGGGTGTAGAACACGATGCTGAGGAGCTGCACGTCATTCGAGCCGACCAGCGGAACGTAGTCGATATTGACGTCCATGGTGCCGCGGCAGGGCACGCGGTTGGTGGAGGAGGGGTCGGTCTGCCGGGGGCGGAACCGGGGCGGCACGGTGCCGGGATCCAGTTGCGGCCCGCCGATGTAATTGTTCATGTCGTCGGTCGTGAACATCTTTTCCGCGCGGCTGCCGATATAAAACTCGGCCGAGGTGAACAGGATTTCCTGGTGGTCCTCAAGCCCGCTTTCGTCGCCGCTGTCCTCGGTTTCCAGGAGCGCCTGCTCCGGCATGACGAACAGCGGGCGAAGGCTGGACCAGAGGTAGGCCTTGAGGATCGGTCCGTGATCCGGGTCGTTCTGGTAGATGTTGGGGCTGGCGTACTGGGCCTGCACGGTAACCCGGTGGGTGTCCGGCCGGGTGATGACCACGTTGCTGATGGCGTAGTCACAGCTTTGGGCGAAGGTGTCGTAGTTCATCCAGTGGTAGGGCTGTTCGCGGGTGGCGCTGGCCACGATCTGGCCGGTGGGCTGGCCGTTGGTGCCGGCCATGACGAAGCTCAGGCGCAGCAGGGTCATGTCGCGGCCATAGTGCTCGCCGGGGCCGCAGGGGCCGTTGTAGGTGATCCGGCCGAACACGGCGCCGGTGACCCCGTTGGTCGTGGGGCAGGAGATGTTGGTGGGCGAGACCACCACGCTGAACAGGTTGTTGGTATGCGGGTACAGGCGTTCGCCGCCGTTGTACAGCTCCAGCACCGGGATGAGGTTGGTGAACACGTCATCGATCTCGTACTCGGCATGGATGGCGGCCTCGTTGGAGGCGATCGGGATGAACACCGGCTGGCGGATCACCCCCGGCATGTGGGTGTTCCAGTTGAACGGGTAGCGCTCGTACGCGCAGATCGGGGTGTTGCCGATCCCGTGGGCCGGGATGCCGTTGGAGAGGATCGTGGCGCGGAACAGCAGCGTGCGCACGTAGTACTCGGTGCCGGTGTAGCTCACCTGGACCGAGTCCTGCACCACGTTGGACACCGCGGCGCCGGGGTCGGTGATGGTCTTGTAGCCGACAATGTCGCTGACCGGGTTGTTCGTGTCGGCGGCGTTGCGCAGCGCCTCGACCCGCAGTTGGTAGGTGCGGCCCGGCAAGGCCTCCTTGAGGCGGTACTGCACCGGCACCTGCAGCCGGGTGCTGCCCACGGACGACAGCACCAGGTCACGGAACTGGATCTGCCAGTGCGGCGGCGGGGTCCATACGCGGTTGGTATGGTCCGTCCGCAACGCGCCCACCTCGCGCCAGTAGCTGTTGGAGTCGGTGGACGACCCGGCCAGGATCGTGGCCCGGACATACTCGCTGGTGATGGTGCCGGTGCCGATGTGCATGATGTCGAACGTGACGCCGGCCCAGCCGCTGGTGCCCGTGTCATGGAGCTGGGGAAACGCCTGGGTGAACTCACCTTCATACTCGGGATAAATCGTCAACGTCGGCCCCACCCGGATGCGGCCGGGCCAGTCCACCATGAGCCGGGCTTCCTCGCCGATGACCGAGTGATAGGTGTAGGTCACTTCCACCCGCGACTGGTACGCCGACAGCGGCGTGACCGTGATCGACGCTACGCCGCCGGTGGCGCCCGGGTTCCACGCCTGGCCGTGGGCGCCGTACAGATGGTCCACCACGCGGCCGGTGGCCGGGTCTTCCAGCACCACGCGGAACCCGTCGGTGTAGAAGTTGGTGGCGGTCCCGGTGTAAAAAGCCTTGAGCAGGTAGACATCCGAGGTCGTCGTCTGCGCGGCGTTGGCATAATAGATCTGGCTGGTGATAACCAGGGCCGAGGTCTGGAACTGCGCGCAGACATTGGACTGGGCAATGATTTCCAGGCGCAGGCGCCCGCTGGCGCGCGCGTGGCTCCAGTACCGCGCCTGCACCGTGACCCACAGCTCCGCGCCATATTCGATGGGCACAAACACGGCGTTGTAATCCTTGTCAAAGTTGATCATGCCGCAGTTGGCCGCGGTCCAGGTCTTGTCCAGCGCCACCTGCTGGTCGGCCACGATGAGGCCATCGACCACGGCCCGCACCCGCGCATAGCGCGTGTACGCGGTCTGGCCGCCATCGCCCACGTATTTCATCCGGATAACGCCCTCGTTGAGTCCGTCCTCGGCCGGGAACCCGGTGCTGCGGATGGTGTCGACGTACTGCGACACGGTGTTCAGCGGCGTGACGCTGATCGAGGGCAGCACCGGCGCCCCGTCCAGGATGCTGGCCCCGTATTCGACCTGCAGGGTGGCCTGGTCGGTCTGCTCGTCGGTCACGGTCACGTCGTACAGCGTGACCTGCGCCAGCGGGTTCCACGACTTGGTGTACGGGAGCGGCGAGCCGCCGAACCGCGGCACCCAGGCCTCGGCAATGACCTCCTCGCCCACGCGCATGACCAGGCGCATCTTGGCCGTGTCGCGCGGCGGCTTGTTGGTGTAGGTGACGCCCGCGAGGAAGTTACGCGTGACGATCCGCGTGCCATTGCTGGTCGAGGGCATGTACGTGGGCGCCAGCGTGGGCGCCTGCACTGCGAACTGGTCCACGAGCTGGTCGCTGTTGTTGTAGAGCTCGGCATCGAACACGGCGCTGTTGTTCCAGACGTTGTAGTACGAGTAGCGGAGCCCCACCTTGAAATACGGGCCGCGGGGCACGGCCGGGCCGCCGGCCACGTTGGCCTCGGAGAAATCCTTGATGGTCAGCTCGCCGCCGGCGCCAGGCTGCCACAGGATCAACGCGTCGTTGCGCAGGCTGTACACATACTCTTCGCCCTCGTCCTCCGCGGCCGGGGCTTCCGGCGCGCGGGTCGGCAGCCTGTTCTGGCGCTGCGCAAACTTGGTGGCAAACAGCCAGCCGGGCGACTGCATCTGGCTCACCTGCACCAGCTTCTGGGCGAGCTGCTGCGCATGCTGCGACACCCAGACGCCGCGCAACCGCTCGTCGGGCGGCGGGATCACCAGCGAGTGGCAGATGAAGATCTCGTACTCGTCGCTCACCTGGTTGCTGTAGCCCAGGTAATCCAGTTGCACCCTGGCCACGCCGGTCTGGTTGGTCAGGTGGACCTGCCAGGCAAACATGTTGGGCAGGCGCTGGCCGTCGCGCAGCACGTTGACGCTCATCATCGGGTGGA
The DNA here is from genome assembly GCA_964489425.1 of uncultured Verrucomicrobiota bacterium. Taxonomy (GTDB): domain Bacteria; phylum Verrucomicrobiota; class Kiritimatiellia; order RZYC01; family CAZAYP01; genus CAZAYP01. The sequence continues at coordinate 39,711 of CAZAYP010000032.1, forward strand.
TCACCACGCCCAGCGGCTCCAGGTTGTAGGGCACCTCGAACTCGACCTGCGCCACGGTGCGGCGGTTGATCTTGACCGTGCCGAACACCGGGCGTTGCATTTCGCGGAACCCCTCGACCAGCGAGAGGCCCAGGCGATTGTCCGGGCCGCGGCTGCTGGTCAGCATCAGGACCAGGTTGCCGATCTGGAGCATGGCGCCGGGGTTGTTGCCGTTCACGTCCCCATCGTTGCCCAGGCCCGGCGTGATTTCCGACACCAGGTCTGCGAGCCCTGCCCAGTCTGCGCCGTCGGCCGACCAGCCGCTGTAGGAGCCGCCGCCGAACGTCTGCATCTGGGACATGGCCCGGTGCGTTGCGCCCGTATCCACCGCGAGGGTCTCGTAGCGCTGGAAGTACACGCGGAAGCTGCCGTCGGCCTCCACGCGCACCTCCGGGTCAGCCACCAGGTCAACCGGCACGCCCCGGCCCAGTACCAGGAACGGCGCCGACGAGGTGGGCACCAGGTCGGTCCCAAACCCCTTGTGCCAGTCGATTCCGTCGGCCGACTGGGCGCCCAGCAGGTACAGGTTGGTGCCGTCGTGGCCCGTGTAAAACATGCGTTGCACGCCGTTGGAGAACACCACCGCCGTGCCGTCGGCGTGGCGGAACACGGCTGGCGACTGGGCGGCCACGGTGTCGTACGGCCCGCCGTGGGACACGCGCTGGCCAGTCTCCACGACCCAGTCCAGGCCGTTGGAGGACACGGCGCTGTGGATGTTGGCCACCGGGGCCGCGGTGCGCGCGCTGAAATACATGCGCCAGGTTGTCGCGTCGATCTTGATCACGTGCGGGGAGAACACGTCCACGTACAACGCCCACGGCGCCACGCGCACGCCATCCTCGATCGCCCACGCCCGGCCGTTGGTGGACACCATGCTCAGGATGCGCGCGTTGGTGCCGTCCGTGCCGGTGTAGTACATGCGGTACAGGCCGTTGCTGACCATGACCGCGTCGGGCGCGTAGCGGCCCGCGGCATCGTAGGCGCAGACCGCGGGCGTGACGGTGAAATCGTTTTGCCGGATCCACCCGGAGATGCCGCGCGTGGGCCATGGCTGCGGCCCCTGCGCGCCCTGGCGCACGGCCGGCAACACCGCGTCGAGGATGTTGACCTGGCCGTCGCCGTTGATGTCGTACACCGGCGGCGCAGCGTGCAGGCCGGCCAGGACGAGCGCTGGGTCGTTGGTGTTGATGACGCCGTTGTTGTCCGCGTCGCCCGCGGCCAGGGTGACCGTGGCCATGTACTGGGTCTGGCCGGACGTGACCACCATGCCGGCGCGCTGCGCCGCCAGGTAAAACGTCTGGGTGCTCTGCAGGGTGAACGCGGAGATCGGCGCATCCACCTGGAAGACGCCCTGGGTGCTGGTGAGCGCATCCATGTGCGTGCCGGCGTCAGGCACGGCATCCACGCGGATGCCGGCATGGTCTTGCCGGCCGTCCATCCAGAGTTGGCCCGCGACTGCGCCGGGCCGCACGTAGCGCACCACGGCGCCCTGCTGGCCGGAAAACCCCTGGCCCACGGCCCAGACATGGTCGCCGTCGGGAGCGGCCAGGCCGTACATGTGGCGCGGGGCGGCCGGGTTGCTGTCTTCCGCCCAGGTAGCGCCGCCGTCTTCCGTGTGCAGGATGTACCCGTTGCGCCCCACGGCCCAGCCCTCGGCCAGGTTGACCATCAGCACGTCGAGCAGATCGTAGCCGATGGCGCCGAGATGCTGCTGGGTCCAGGTGGTGCCGCCGTCGACGGTGCGCCAGATTTTCTGGTCTTTGCCCACCACCCAGCCGTTTTGCGCGTCCACGAAGTCCATGCCGTACAGGTGCATGTCCGTGGCCGCCGTGGCCCAGGTGGCGCCGCCGTTGGTGGTTTTGAGCAGGGCGCCATACCCCGCGATCCAGCCCAGGCTGGGGCTGACAAAGTCAATGGCATACCAGTTGGTGATGCCGTAGCCGGACACCTCCGACCACGGCGCGCCGCCGTTGACCGTGTGGAGGATGGCGCCCGCCTGGCCCACGGCCCAGCCTTCGGTGGCAGACAGGAACAAGATATCTTCCAGCGTGTGCGCCGCCGGGTTGGCCTGCTGCGTCCAGGACAGGCCGCCGTTGGTCGTGGCATAAATCCGGAACCCGGCCGCCCACCCGCGCAGCGGCGAGACAAACTCGACGGACGAGAAGTCATACGTGCCGACCGAGGCGTTGGTCCACGTGGCGCCGCCGTCCGCGGTGCGCATGATGGTGCTGTCGGTGCCCACAGCCCATCCGCGCAAGGTGTCGTAGAAGGTAACGCCAGCCAGGCCCGGGGTGCCGTTCCATTGGAGGTCCCACGCCGCAGCCTGCGCCGCAGGGATGAGCAGGAATAACGAACCGAGTGCCAGACCTACCGCGCGGCGCATATACTTTCTCATGGGCGTATCTCCCCGTGTTGACTGGGGAAATACTAGCGCCGCCACCCGCCTCGCGCAATAATATTAACGCCGCCGGGCGCGCCGTTCGCGCCCGCGATCACGCCGCAAGCCGGGTCATCAAGGCCGATCTTTCATGTCCGCGATGCCGTGCTGGGAAAAGTCCCAGCGCAGGCCGGCGAGCACGGTGTAGCCGTTGATGTCGCCGTTGAAGGAACTCTGGTAAATGTATACCGTGTAGCGCGCCTCGAGGAAAAACGCCAGGGCGCTGTCTTTGCGCGGGTAAATGTCCACCCCGCCGCCCGCATGCAGGCCGAAGGTGGACGAGTTGGTTTTGCGGGTGTCTTTGCGGTAGGTGCCGCCGCCGGTGCCCACGTTCTCGGTTTCGTCCTTCTCGATCAGCGCCAGGTCCGGGCCCAGGCCGATCCATGGCACGAACAAGTCAGGGTACTCAAAGCGCTTGCGGCCGGTCACGGAAAACTTGTACACGCCCACGTCCGCGTCGATCCAACTCGTGTGGGGATCGTTGTATTGCTTGCCGTTGGCGGTCCAGTGCGAGAGCGCAAAGTCCACTTCGAACTCGCGCTGCAAAGCCATGACCCCGCTGAGGCCGTATTCAAAATCATGGCCCAGCTTGAGGCGGTTGTACCCGTCGTGGTCGTTCAGCGTGGCCGCGTTACCCACGGCGCCGCCAAACAGGCGCAGGGAATACCGGTGCCATGGCTGATCCTGGGCCGAAGCCCGGGCGGCGAGCAGCGCCAGCGCGGCGGTTGCAGAGAGCAGGATCTTTCGGTTCATTTCGTCCTCCTTGACTGGTCGTATGGTAGTTTTCTGCGCCGCGCAAAGCAAGCCGCTACTGGTAAATATAGGCGCTGGTGTGCCACCCTTGGGAATCATACAGCGTCAGCACGTTGATCCCCTCCGCCCCGGTCGCGCGGCGGTAGGTGATGGCGGCCGCACCCTGGCCGGGAGAACAGTTGCCTGAAACGCAGCCGTTTGATATACCCCCCAGCGTGGGATCGCTGATGCTCCAAAAATAAGGGGGGGTACCGCCATATGCAGCAAATCGGGCAACGGTGTCGGTTGATTTCAGCGCCACCTGGGCCGGGTAAATGCCCAGCGGCGCGACATTGGGAACCTGGCCGGTATCGTCCGGCTCGGCATTGTCTTCGCATCCGCACAGGGCCGCCAACCCCAGCGCCACGCCCGCCGTCACCGGCAAAATTGTACACCACCAGCGCATACGCTGCCGCAAGCACCCGCCATGCCATGCTGCGCCGCGGCCTGCCTATCCTTTGGGGGTGCCTGCTGCTGGCCGGGCTGGCGCCCGCCCCGGCGCGCGATATCTCCCTCAGCCTGCTGTACGTCGCCAACACCCAGGGCCGCCTGGCCGGCGGGCCGGCGCCGGGCCTGCTGGACTGGTACCCGGCATTCCGTGCCGCGCAGGGCGCCACCGGCGCCGTGGTGACCCTGGCCACCGGCAACGTGTGGGCCGGCGCGCCGGAAGCGGACCTCAGCGATGGCCGGCTGGTCCATGGCGCGCTCAAGCTCATGGGGTGCGATGCCTGGGTCCCCGGCCTCGATGACTGGAGCCGCGGGCTGATCGGCCTGGAATCCATGGCCCATGACGCCCCGCCCGCAAGCCTGGCCGCCAACGTCGTGGATCCGGACGGCCGGCGGCCCCTGGGCGGCACGTGGATCAAGGATATCGGCGGCGCCCGGTTGATGGTCGTGGCCATGTGCCCGCCCCAGGTGCCGCTGGCCTACCCGGAAACCATGTGGCCCGGCGTTGAGTTCCAGGACGCGGGTACGGCGTTGAAGATGTTGCTGCCCGAGATTCGCCAGGCCAAGCCCGATATCCTGGTGCTCATCACCCCGGATCGCGATCCGGCCACCGGGTTGCCGGCCGCGGCGTTGCTCCGCCAGTTCCCGGTGTTCCAGGTCGTGATTGCGACGGACGCGGAACAGCGCCAGCCGGGCGTCATGGTCGGGCCGACCCTGCTGGCCCAGGTGCCCGCGGGCGAACCCTGTGCCGGCCGGCTGGACCTGGTCTTTGACACGATCAGCCGCACCTGCCGCGACCTGCATGGCCGCGCGCTGCCCGCGGCTACCAACGCGCCGGCGGGCGCCGCCGCCGACCTGCTTCAGCAGCTTGGGCCCGAGTGGGACCAGGTGCGCCGCGAGGCGGACGAAGTGGTCGGCGTTGTCTCCCCGGACATGGCGGCCAACCCGGGGCTGGTTTTGGCCGCGGCCATGACCGCGGCCACCGGGGCGGAGCTGGCCATGTACCAGGACCCGGGGGTCAGCCTTGCGCCGGGGCCCATCACGCGCGGCGCGCTGTGGCGCCTGGTGCCGCAAACCGGCGACATGGGCACGCTGATGCTGACCCAGGCGGAAGTCCGCGAGATCCTGGCCGATCCCGGCGCCACCCCCATGCCCGGCCGCGGCTTGAAAGTGTACGGCCTTGACGCCGCCGCCCGGCCCGCGGCCGCCGATGATGATGACGCCGCCGGCGATCCTGCCAATGGCCGCAAACGCTGGAAAATGGCGGTCCCGGCGCGCCTGCTGGCCTCGGATGGCGGCCGGTTTCCGGCCCTGCGCCGGGCCGCGGCCCTGCCCAACGCGCGCCTGGTCATGACCGGCTTGAACCTGCGCGACGCCTTGGAAATGCACTTGCAGGTCCAGGCCCTGCTGCACGGAGATCTGCCGGTGAAATAGGCCGGCGGCCGCAATCCGGGCTACGAACCGGGCAGTAAGATTCGGCCGACCTGGTAAAGCACGGTGGCGGCGGTCCAGGCCAGCACGGTCAACCCGGCAAACTGCAGCAAGGCCCAGCCCCAGGACCCGCTTTCCATGCGCACGGCGGCCAGGGTTCCGACGCAGGGCAAGCCGATCAGCATGAACAGGATCACGCCCAGGCCGACCAGGGGCGGGTACTCCCGGCGCAACGCGGTGACCAGATCGCCCGGCGCTCCGGCGGGCCGATCGGTCGCCAGCGCAATCCCGAGCTGCGTGATAAAAAGCTCGCGGCCGGCCAGGGCGCTGAGCAGCGCCGTGCCAATGCGGCCATCAAAACCCATGGGGCGCAAAACCGGCTCCATGGCATGGCCAATCCGGGCCGACCATGAGCTGGGCGCGGGCTCGAGGCTCCCGGGGGTTGGCGCGGGAAAGTAGTTCAGGGCCCAAAGGATCAGGGCCGCCACCAGGATAAAGCTGCCGGCCCGCTTGAGGTATTCGCCGGCCCGCTCCCCCATGTGCGCGAACACCAGGCGGAAGGTCGGCATGCGGTACGGGGGCAGCTCCATGACCAGCGGGGTGGTCTCGCCGCGAAACAGCGTGTGCCGCAGCAGGCGCGCCAATACCAGCGCCAGGCCAATGCCCAGCAGGTAGACGCCCCACAGCACCACCGCCTGCCAGGGCCCGGGAAAAAAGGCGGAGATGAGCAGGGTAAACACCGGCAGGCGGGCGGCGCAGCTGATCAGCGGCAGGACCATCATGGTCGCCAGCCGGTCGCGGCGGCTGTCCAGCATCCGCGTGGCCATGATCGCCGGCACGGAACAGCCAAACCCCAGCAACATGGGGATGAAGCTCTTCCCGTGCAGCCCGACCCGGTGCATGTAGCGGTCGGTGATAAACGCCGCGCGCGCCATGTAGCCGGAATCTTCCAGGATGGCAATCGCGGCAAACAGCAGCAGGATGTTGGGCAGGAACTGCAGCACCCCGCCGACGCCGCGCACCACGCCATCCACCAGCAGGGACCCCCAGGCTCCCCCGGCGGGAAGGACAGCCGCCAGGTGGTCGAACCCCCACTGGAGCCCGGCCACCATGGGGCTGCCCAGGGTAAAGGTGAGCCAGAAAACCAGGTACATGAGCACAAAGAAAAAGGGCAGGCCCAGGACCGGATGGGTGAGAAAAGCGTCGATCTGGTCGGAGCGGGTGTGGCGATCCTCCACGGTGGAACGGACGGCTTCCTGGCAGGCGCCGGAGATAAACCCATATCGCCGGTCGGCGATGACAATTTCCGGGCCGTCGCCGAACAGGGTGCGCAACTGCTGCTGCCGCGCGGCCACAACGGCCTGCAGGGCGGCGGGCGCACCGGCCCGCACCAGGCTGTCGTTTTCCAGCAGCTTAAGCGCGGTCCAGCGGGGCGGCGGCGCGCCGTCCGCGGCCGGCAAGGCGGCGGCGATCTCCGCCGTCGCCGCATCCACCTCGCGGCCGTAGCTCAGGGCCGGCGCCGGCCGGGCCCGCGTCCGGCCGACCTCCAGGATCGACCGCTGCAGGTCGGCGAGCCCCTCGCCCTTGTGGCCGACGGTGACGACCAGGGGGGCGTCCAGGAGCTGCGCCAGGCGGGGCAGGTCGAACGAGATGCCCAGGGCCTGGGCCAGGTCGCTTTTGTTCAGCACCAGGAGCAGCGGGACCCCCAGTTCCATGAGCTGCACCGCCAGGTAGAGGTTACGTTCCAGGTTAACGGCGTCCAGGATATCCACCACGACATCCGGCCGCTCGTCCAGCAGATAGCTCCGGGCCACGCGCTCTTCCTGCGAGTACGCCGTCAGGCTGTAGATGCCCGGCAGGTCCACCAGCACAACGTCCCGGCCGTCCCAGCAGGCGGCGCCCTCTTTCTTGGCGACCGTGACCCCGGGGTAGTTGCCGATGTGCTGGCGGCCCCCGGTGAGGGCATTGAACAGGGTGCTTTTGCCGCTGTTGGGATTGCCCACCAGGGCGACGCGCAGCGGGCTGGTCATCGACCGCCGGCCCCGCAGTCGGTGACGTGAATTTTATGGGCCATGCCGCGCCCAAGCACCAGGCGGGCATGGCTCAGGGCCACGATAAAGGGGCCGTGGCGCGAGTTGCGCACCACGCGCAGCGCCGCCCCGGGCAGCAAGCCCATGGCCGCCAGGCGCGCGTTCAAGTCGCTGCCGGCGGTGACGGTCGTGATCCGGACGTCCTGGCCCTCGTCCACCTCGTGCAGCGGGCGCGCCGGGTGCGGTCGGGCATGGGGCGCGGGCGTCATGGCGGCGCCCCCGGTCCGCGGCGGACGCAGGCCACGCAATCCGCCGCCGGCGGGATGGCGCCGCCGTGGGCCGTGAAGCACGGCAGGCAGGCGCCCGCCGTCCGCGGGCACTGGCGCAGGAACGCCAGGAAATCCGCCACCCGGCGCAGCAGCCGCGGCGGGATCGCATGCTCCACGGCGCAGGCCGCGCTTTGGGCCGCGGCTTCGTCCGCACCCAGGGCGCCGGCAAAGAAATCGTGCAGCACCTGGTGGCGCCAGGCCACCTTGCGCGCGGCCGCGGCGCCTGCCGTCGTGAGGCGGACTGCCCCGTACGGCGCGTAATCCACCAATCCGCGCGCCAGCAGGTTGCGCAGCGCGCCGGTGACCGACGCCTTGGTCACGCCGAGGCCCGCGGCCAGGTCGGTGACGCGGGCGCCGCGCGGGGCCGCGCCCGCCGCCAGGATGGCTTCCAGGTAATCCTCCTGGCTGGCGCTCAGGCGCGCGCCCGGCCGGCCCGATGGTTGCTTTTTGTTAGCCATGCCAAACAATGTATGCCACAGCTAACAATTTGTCAAGCGCCGCCCGGGCGCATCCGGGTCACGGCGCTTCGCGCAGCCAGAGCGATTCCGGGGCGTGGGGGGCCGCGGGATCGGCCCAGGCGGCCTGAAGCACGCAGCGATCCTCCTCCACCTGCACGATGCGCGCCTGGCCCACTTCGGTCCCGGCCCCGGGTGGGGCGGCTTCGCCGGGACGGCCGGCGAGCATCACAAACGCCATGCCTTCCTGGACGCCATGGAACCAGCCGAGGGGCGCGCGCACCTGGTCCCCCGCCACGCTGTCCACGCGCACGGCCAGCGGCCGCCGCTGCACGATTTTCTGCACCACCTGGCCGGCCAGGTCCTGGCAGATTGATTCCGGATCCCCGCCGGACGGCGCCGAGAACGAGCCGAGGATCTGGGTGGTCTGGGTGTCGACGAGGCGCAGGTTCACCCGGGCGTTGGCGGGCGGGCTGATCACGTTGCCCAGCACCAGGAGGCTGGCCGGCAGCAGCCGGCCAATGGCCGTGCGCACCCGCGGATCCGCCAGGTTGGACGCGCCCAGGTTCATTTCGTTCAGGATGCTTTCCAGCGCGTCGCGCTCCACCACGATCACCCGGCCCTGGGATTCCAGGGCGTCCCGCAGGCCGATCCGGTAAATCAGCGCGTCCGCCTCGGCCGCGGGATCCCCGCCCGGGGCGTCGGGTCCCAGGCAGGCCACGATCCGGGGCTGGACCCCGGACCCGGCCGGTTCGGTCTTGGTTGCGGCTTTCCGGGTTTCCAGGGTTTGGATCAACTGGCGCAGGCGTTGGTTGCTTTTTTCGCGCTCGTCCGCCCCAAGATAGGCGATGACGCTGCGGGTCAACTGGGCGTCGGCCCCGTTTTGCAGCAGGCCGGCCAGCAGGCGCGCCGAGGAGTTTGTGGCGCCCTGCTGGTACATGGCCACGGCGGCCCGCAAGTCCGCACCGCCCGGGGCCGCGCCGCCGCCAGCCGCGTCCGGGATATCCGCGGCCACGGGCTCCGCATCCGGCGCCACGGAGGACACCACCCCGGACCGCCGCAGCAGGTCGCCCGGCGGGGGCTGCGCCAGGGCCAGGTCTGCGGAGGTAAACTGCGTGGACGGCGGGATGAAGACAAACTCGCCCCCGGCATCGGTGGCCACGGGCAAGGGGCCCATGCGCGGCATCTGTCCGGTCAACGTGCTGATCCGCTCGCGGATCTTGACGCCCAAATCGCTGGCGGAAAACACCGCTTTATCCGGGTACTGCAGGACATTGATGATGGACTGGGCAAAAATGCTGTGCTGCCCGCCGCTGTCCAGCACGGGTTCGATGTCGCCGCTGGTGATCAGGAACCGCGACGGTTTCTGCAGCGCGCGCAAGTACCAGCTCAAGTCCGCCTTGACGTTGTCCAGCGCGCCGCCGCGGAACAGCGACCCGCCATAGCAGGCATCGGCAAACACCAAAACATGCCGGGCAGACGAGGTCCCGATCATCTTTGTGAGCATGGCGTTCCAAATCCATTCTTCCTTGGGCAACCGCCGGTTGGCCAGTTTCCGGGCGTCGGAGGGAATCCAGAAACCCTCGTCGCTCTTGGGGTCGTAGAAGCCGTGCCCCGCGTAATAAATGATCAGGGCGTCATTGGCCGTGGCGTTGGACAGTTCCTCGTCCAGCACCGAGACGATGCCGGCCCGGGTCGCAGCCCGGTCGAACAAGCGCCGGACGGCAAATCCGTATTGCCGTTCGAGCAGGTCGGCTACGGACTCGGCGTCGCCGCGCGCGGTTTTGAGTCGGTCCCAGCCCGCGGCGGTGTTGTCGGCATAATCGTTAATGCCAATGACCACCGCGCGGTAGTTGGGTACCACCTGCACGCCGGTGTCCACCGACTGCGGCGGCGGCGCCGCGGCCGGGCCGGCGGGGAGCGCGGGCGCCGTTCCCGGCGCCATGCCCGCCGCAAACCACAGGCCGGCCGCAACCCACCCGCCGACCACGCCCAGCAACCACAGCCGCTGCCGGCGATCTTGTACCCAACCGTTCGAGTTCATGTTGACTTCCTCCCCATTACCTGGCCACCGCGTAATCCCCGATATGCACGAGCGTTTTAGCCTCGGGCGGCACCACGTCGGCCTGACTTTTCCCCTTGCCGGTCCGGGCCACGCACAGCTTGATCGGATCCGACCCCATCTTCCGCACCGCGCCGTCCGCGAGGGCGGCGCCATGGCCGGGCCCGGGTTCAATGACGATCAACTGCGCCCCGGGCCGCAGCCCGTGCTCGGTCCCGGTGTTCAATGCGGCCTTGCCGTTTTCCATGGCGGCGACCCGGCTTTCGACCAGCGGAAACCGCTGCTCGATCTTCATCACCAGGCCCGCCACCTTGTCGGCCAGGTCGTCGGTTCCAAAAACGCTGTATACGTTTTCGGAGAGCAGCACCTCGCCGTCGCCGCTTTCCACCACTTCGCTGCGGATGGTGACGCCCTCGGGATCCGGCCGCAGCACGGTCATGAACAACATCTCGGCCGGGAGCATCTTGCCGATGCGCAGCGCCGCGGCGCTGGAATTATCCGCCAGGACCGAGCTGTTGAGCTCCAGTTCGCGGAGGATATAGTCCCAGCCCACATCCCGTTCGAGCAACCGGAACCGCACCGGTTCCGCCACCAAGGCGTCCACCATCAAATCCTTGATCTGCGCGGCATCCACGGATGAATGCGCGCTCCGCAGGGTCGGCGGCGGAAGCCCTGCGGTGAGTCGATAATCCGCCAGCAGGTATTCCGGCTCACGCCGGACAATGGTGATTTGCCGGCGCTGTTCGTTCCCCGCGCAATCCTGCGCCACGATCTCAAAGACATTGGAGCCCAGGTCCAGGGGGATTCGCCGATCAAAGGCATACTGGCATGCCTGGCGCTCAAACTCGCCCGGAACCTGGTTTTCGCCGTTGATGAACACGCCGGCCAGCTTCCCGGGATCCCGCGCGGTACCCTCCAGGTAGAATTCCTCGTCGTGCACCTCGATAATCTCGCCGGACAAGGACAGGGCCAGGGTTGGTTTCATGCGGTCCAGCGCGGGCGGCAGATCCGTTGTGCCGACCGGGATGCCGGCCCCTGGCCCGGCCACGGCCAACCAGCCGGCGGCCGCGCCGGCCGCCACCCAGTCGGCCTGCAAGTCGTCGGGATTGATTTGGGCCTGCATGCGGTTGCCGGCCGCGTCTTCTGCCTGGACCATGGCGGGGTCGGGGCCGGCCAGGCTGAACGCCACGGGCAGCGCCCGCCGGCCGGTCACCTGCGGAATCCGGCCGGCGCCGGGGATTTCCAACTTGGCCAGCGCCTGGTCATCGCAGACCACGCCTTGCACGCTCCATCCTTGCGGCTGGCGCGTCACGTTGGTGATCAGCAAATCCGGCGGCTGCCAGTCGGCTACCAACTGGAGGACCTGGGTGGTCGCCCGCCCTGCCAGATCCCGCGCCACCACCGCGAGTTGATTGGTTCCCGGCTTAAGCGGGACTTCCTGCGCAAAATCGATCGTTGGTTCAGCCAGCTCGATGAACTGGGCCTGGGCCTGCACAAGGACTTGATCCACGAATCCGGCGCCGGTGGCGCGGCCTTGGAGCATCCGGCTGCGCCGGGCTGTCCATGGGTCCCGTGCTTCGCGCCGGATCTCGACCACGGGCGGCGGCATGGATTTGCGGCTGACCAGTTCCTTGCGCGCCAGGTTCAGGAAATGCTTGGCCCGGCCGGAGGGCTCCTGCTCCAGAGATCGCTTCAGGTAGGTTTCCGCACCGTCCAACTGGCCCTGCCGGTAGAGGCAAATGCCCAACTCGCGGTTGGGAAAATAGTCTTCCAGGAAATGCATGCCATAGGTGCGGGCCCGCCACTGGTCTTGCGCATAGCCAAAACGGGCTCCGCCCTGGACTCCCAAGGCGCTCTCAAAATCGGCCTGGGCATCTGCCCAGCGGTCCAGCTTCATCCGTTCCAAGCCCCGGGCATAAAAATTCCACCAGTTGTGGTGAACCAGGGTGTCGGCATTTTCCTGCTGCCAAGGCATGAACACCGCGCACCCGGCGGCCAGAAGCAGCAACCCCGCCAGCGCCGGGGGACCGCAACAAGGAAAGCGCAGCGCCTGGCTATGCCGGGTCCATGACGGCGGGAACGGGCGTTTGCGGCCCGTGGCTTTCATGGGCGTAACGTTGGTTCAGGGAGCTGGTTGCACAAGTCGCCGGCGATCCGAAGCGTCAGGGCTTCAAGCTGGGCGGCCTGGGACTCGGGCGTCAGGTATTCTTCCCAGGTCAAGGATGGCGGCTGGCCGGGGGTGGGCCGCGCCTCGACCTGCACATATATATGGTTCTGGGGCAACACCTGCCAGCGCGAGGAGATCTCCCAGCGGCCGCGCCCAAGCACCCGGTCGGCCCACGACCGGGGTGTCGGCTGGGCGTCGTAGTGCTCCGCGATCTGCTGCTTGAGTTGCTGTTCCATCTCTGTCAGCGCGGCGGTTTGTCCTGCGGCGGCAGGATCGGAAGCCTCCCCGCGGTACCCGGACACATCGAACGTGGGGGCCTGCCAGCGCAGCCCTTGCGAGCTCAAGTTGTAAATCCCCACGGCGATCATCAGGCAGGCGGCCAGGGCCAGGACCCGGAACGTCATGGCGACCGCCTTGTTGCGGCCGCGGGGCGCAAGGACGATGACCTTGCCGGGCCCGCTGTTCTCCTGGGGATCTGCCGCTGCCTGCTGGTTTCCGGTTTGCTCCCAGTCCGCAAGAATCATGGCGGCCAGCTCATCCTCGGACCGCTGGGCCATGGGCAGCAGTGCCCGCAAGGTTTTATCCATGGTTTGAAGGTCGCGGTAGCGCGCTTTCATTTCCGGCGCCTGCGCCAACTGCTCCTCAAACCGGGCGTGTTCGGCATCCTCCACCTGGTTGTGGATGTGTGCCCACATTTGTTCTGTCTTCATACTGCGCACTCCTGTTGGCTCACTACCCCCGCCGGAGCGACCTCTCCACGAGGTCGGGCCCTTGGGGGCTTCCATTCCTGTAGTCGATGGAGGGCCAGAAAATATTCCGTTTTTCTTTTATTAATTTGCGGGCTTCAGGGCGCCGGCCGATTTGCGTAGCCGTTCCAGGCACCGGGCCAACCGGCTCCCCACGGTATTTACGGAAACGCCCAGGTTGTCGCCGATACAGTCATAGGACTGGCCCATTAAATAAAAGCGCTGGATAATGTCCTGGCACTTGCCCTGCAGCTTGTCCAGCAGGCCGCGCAGCATGTCGGCGCGCTCCTTGAGAATGATTTCCCGCACCGGGTTGAACGTGTTGGGCGGGCTGTCCGGATTGATGGGCGGGCACTCGTCCTCGGAAAACAGCGGGACCAGGCGCTGGTTGGCCCGCACCTGCCGCCGCACCTCGTCAATGCAGTGGTGGATACATATCTGCTTCAGAAAATAGTCGAACGAACTGCGCTGATCGTACGCCGGCAGGGCTTTCACCAGCGCAGTCCGGACGGCCTGCGCCACCTCGTCGCGCGCCACCGGGCTGAACCGCCACTTGTTCCACGAGACAATAGAGATGATGACCGGGTCGTACTTTTCGAAAAAAGCACTCCAAGCCGATTGATCGCCCTCCCGCAAGCGGGCGAATAATGTCTCTTGTTCTGATCCCACGGTCATAAAACTGCCGATCTTTATATTAATGTAGCGGGTGGAAGCAAAAAAGTTAAGCTGAAAGATACCGCCCGGCCGATGCACGGGGCCAAAACACAGCGATTTTCATTATGCCGGACACTTCATGCTCGGCGGCGGCATCGCTGTCGATATCGGCACCGATTCCCGCATTATTTGTTCGACCTCGACGCCGATTCGCTTCAAGCCAGAATTATAATTGATGGCCGACGCCGGTATTGACTTTTAGCTCGTGAAAAAAATAGGATGTTTGCACCAGTGGTTGATTTTGGCCCTGGCATAACCTCAGGAACGGAACAGGAGCATGCGAAACTTGACAAGGCTGGTGTGGTCGCTGGTTTTTTTGTGCCTCGCGGTCGGCGGGGTGGGGTATGGGGAAACCATCATCGTCCGGGCGGACGCCTGGCCGCCATTCAACGACGATCCCGCCTCGAGCCAACCCGGCTACGCGGTGGAGGTGTTGAAGGCCATCTACGAACCCTTGGGCTACACCATCGACTATCAGACCCAGCCGTGGAACCGGGCGATCGCGGATTGCCTCGAGGGCAAAGCGGACGCCATCATCGGCGCCTCGCCGAGCGATGGCGCGGGCTGCCTGTTCCCAACCGAGCCCATGGGCATGCAGGAGAACGAATACTACGTGATGAAAGGCCAGGCCTGGACCTACCAGGGCCCGGAATCGCTCAAGCAAATCCGGATCGGCGTGGCCGACGGCTATTCCTACGACGATGGCGGGCCGCTGGACGAGTATATCAAAAATGGGCAACCCCCGGCGGTACAGGCGGTCACCGGCGACACCCCCTTGCAAAGCAATATCCAGAAGCTCCAGGCCGGGCGGATCGATGCGCTGATCGAGTGCCAGGCCGTAATGGCCTGGACCCTCAAAAGTATGGGGTTGACCGGTGGCGAGATTGTCGGCGCCGGTTCGGCGTGCCCGCCATCGGCCCTGTATATCGGGTTCAGCCCAACCAAGGAACCGGGCAAGAACCTGGTCCCGGCGTTTGACGAAGGCTTGCGCAAGTTGCGAGCGTCAGGGGAGTTGAAGACCATCCTGGCCAAGTACGATGTGACGGACTGGAAGTAGTTATGCCCATCCGCGCCAAACTCGTCCTCTGGATGGTGGTGGTGGCGACGTTGATCGTCAGCGGGTTCGGCTACTACAACTATTACCAGCAGAAAAAAAACCTCCAGGTCGAGCGCAACGATCGCTTCGTCGGCGCCTTGACGCGGATGGCTGCTTCCCTGCCGTTGCCGCTCTATGACTTTGCCATGGAGCAGGCCGCCGCGATTGTTGCGGCGGAAATGAATTATAAGGAAATTGTGGCGATTGCGGTGGTGGCGCCCAACGGCAAGCTGTTGGCCGGCCTGGGGCGGGACGCTGCTGGGGCGCCCGCCGCCATGGCGGCCGCGCCCGGGCAACCCCCGGACCTCTCCGCGGACATCCTCCATGGCGCGGGCAAGGCGCAGGAAACCCTGGGGGTGGTCTCGATTTACTTTGATAATCGCCCATTCCAAAGCGCGCTGCGCCGCATGCGCTGGACCGTCCTGGCCCAGGTCGTGGTCCTCGACCTGGGCTTCATCCTGGTGATGGGCAGCCTGGTGCGCAAGCTCATCCGCCGCCCGCTGGACGCCATTACCACCACGCTGAAGGCCCTGGCCCTAGGGGACGTGGCGCACGCCGTGCCCCCCTGGCTGCTCCGCCGGCGGGACGAGTTCGGCCAGATGGCCCGGGCCGGGCAAACCTTGACCCTGAATCTGCGGGACAAGGCGGCCGTGGCGGAAGCGCTGGCCGCCGGCAACCTCGACGTCAAGGCGGAGTTGGCTTCCGACCAGGATGTGCTGGGGCGCGCGTACCAGCAGATGATTTCGGCCATCCGGGCCGTGGCGGCTGACGCCCGCATGTTGGCCCAGGCCCATGCCGAGCGCAAACTCAATACGCGCGCCGAGGGTGGCCGGCACCGCGGCGAATTCCTGGCGATTATCGAGGGCATGAACCAGACGATCGACAAGCTGGTGGGCTACCTGGACGACATGCCCATTCCCTTCATGGTCGTGAACCGCGACCTGCAGATCCAGTATATCAACAAGATCGCCGCTGCGCTGGGCGGAAAGGCGCCGGACCAACTGGTCAACACCCAGTGCAGCGATCATTTCAAGACCGATGACTGCCGGAACGGGCAGTGCGCCTGCCGCCGGGCCATGCAGGATGGCCGCATGGTCAATGCCGACACCCGGGCGCGACCCCTGGGCGATGCCGGGCCGGTGCTGGACCTGGCCTGCTCCAGCCTGCCCATTACCGATGCCCAGGGCCAGGTCATTGGGGCGTTCGAAACCATGGTTGACGAATCGGCCAGCCGGCGCGCCCAGCGGCGCATGGAACACATTGCCGACTACCAGTCCGGCGAAGTGGACCAGTTGATCCGGTCCTTGGAGCGCGTTTCCCACGGCGACCTCAGCCTGCCGTGGAGCGTGGCGCAGGGCGACGAGGAAGTCGCCTTTGTCCGCGAACTCATGACCACCACGCACAAGGCGCTGGACCGCAGCGTGGCCGCCATCCGGGCGCTGATTGCCGACAGCATGCGGCTGGCGCAATCCGGGGCGGCGGGCCAGCTGCAGGAGCGGGTCGAAGCCGGCCGGCACGAAGGTGACTTCCAGAAAATTGTCGTCGGGCTCAACCAGACCATGGATGCCCTGGTGCAACCGCTCAACGAGGCGGGGGCGGCCCTGGCCGCGGCCGCGCGCAAGGATTTGACCCAGCGCGTGACCGGCGAATACCTCGGGCAACTGGATGCATTCAAGGTCAGCGTCAACGCGACCCTGGACCAGCTGGACCTGGCGCTGGCCCAGGTCGCCGGAGTGGTCGGCCGGGTCCTGGCCGGGGCGGACCAGATTTCCGGGGCCAGCGCAATCCTGTCACAGGGCGCCATCGCCCAGGCCGCGGCGCTGGAAAAAATTTCCGCGTCCATGGGCCAGATCGCGGCCCAGACCCGCACCAGCGCCGAGAACGCCCAGCAGGCCAAGCAGCTGACCGGCGCGGTGCGCGATGCGGCCGAAAAGGGACGTGGGCGGATGCAGGATATGGTCCGTTCCATGAACGAGATCAACCGATCCAGCGAGCAGATCGCCAAGATCATCAAGGTAATCGACGATATCGCGTTTCAAACCAACCTGCTGGCGCTCAACGCGGCCGTGGAAGCCGCGCGCGCCGGCCGGCACGGCAAGGGATTTGCCGTGGTGGCGGACGAAGTGCGCAACCTTGCCGGCCGCAGCGCCAAGGCGGCCCGCGAAACTGCGGAGCTCATCGAGCGCTCCAAGGCCACGGTGCATACGGGCGTGCAGGTGGCCGGTGAAACCGAGGCGGCCTTCCTGGACATCGCCACCGGGATCGTCAAGGCCACGGACCTGGTGGGGGAGATCGCCGCGGCGTCCAACGAGCAGGCCCTGGGCGTGGCCCAGATCAACCAGGGGCTGGGCGATGTCGGCGGGGTGACCCAGAAAAACTCCGACCATGCCGAGCAAACCGCCACGGCCGCCCAGGAATTGAAAGCCCAGGCCCAGGAGCTGACCGATCTGATTCACCAGTTCCGGCTCAACGGCGCCCAGGACGACCCGGAACCGATCCGCCGGTCGCTGCCCGGCCGGACCGCCCGGGCGCTCGCGGCCGGCACCGCAGACGTTCCATAAAAAAAAACGCTTTAGTGTTGCGCCAGCCTGACGAACCGGATATAAGGAGCAGCTTTTGATGGTTGGTTCCGTTGGCCCGTGGTCCGGGCAACGGGTGCCGACCGGCGAACAGACCGAGTGTGTTAGAGGCAAACGAGGTTACGATGGCAGTAAAAATTAGATTACGTCGGCAAGGGCGCTTGAACTACCCCTTCTTCCGGATTTGCGTGGCGGATGCCCGCTCTCCGATCCGGGGTGGCTACATTGAGAACATCGGCTGGTACGAGCCCACCAAGCCCTCGCCCAACTTCAAGATCGACTTGGAGCGCGCGGACTTCTGGGTGGGCCGGGGCGCCAAAGCCTCTGAAACCGTCGCCAGCTTCATGCGCCAGGCGCGCCGTAATCCGCTGCTGCGCAAGGCCAGCGCCACGCCCTACGTCGCGGGCACCGCCACGGAAGATGCGGCGGGGAATCCCGAAATCGCCGCGCCAACCGCCTGATCGCCGCGCGCGCTACTGTTCCGCAGGGAAGTGGCGGCCGGCAGGCCGCCGCATCCCGTTGCGGCCATAACAATCCAAGCAGGTAGGCCATGAAAGAGTTCCTTGCATATCTTGTCAAAGCGTTGGTGGATCATCCCGGCAGCGTCCGCATCGCCAGCCTCGAGGGCGAGCACACCGCCATTTTTGAGCTGCGTTGCGAAAAAGAAGACGTGGGCAAAATCATCGGCAAGCGCGGCAACACCATCAGCGCGTTGCGCACCTTGCTGAGCGCCTTCGCCGCCCGCAACGGCCGCAAAATCATCCTGGAAATCGTAGACTAGCCTGCCGACCGGCCCCGGGATCACGCGGGGCTGTGCCGACCCGGCCGCGGGGGGATCATGGATATCCATATTATCACCATCTTCCCCGACATGCTGGACGGGTTCCTGAACCAGAGCATCATGAAACGCGCCCAGGCCGCGGGCCTCGCGCGGTTCGTGCCCATGGATTTGCGGGCGTTCACCGACGATCCGCACCAGACCACCGATGACCGCCCCTACGGCGGCGGACCCGGCATGGTCATGAAGCCCGAGCCCCTGTTCCGCGCCGTCGAGGCGGTGCGCCGGCCCGCTTCGCGCGTGGTCCTGTTGACGCCGCAGGGCCGCCCGTTCAGCCAGGCGGCGGCGCACGAGTTGGCGGGCGCCGATCATCTCATTTTTATCTGCGGCCATTACGAGGGCGTGGACGAGCGGGTGCGGACGCACCTGGCCACGGACGAAATTTCCATCGGCGACTATGTCCTGACCAATGGCGTGCTGGCCGCGGCCGTCGTGGCGGATGCCGTGGTGCGCCTGTTGCCCGGCGCCCTGGGCGCGGGCGTGGAGGCCACGGAGACGGAGTCGTTCCAGGACGGCCTGCTGGAGTATCCCCAGTACACGCGCCCGGCTGAATTCCGCGGGATGGCGGTGCCGGAGGTGCTGCTTTCGGGGAACCACCCGGTCATCGCCGCGTGGCGCGCGGAGCAGGCCCGCCTGCGCACCCGGGCCCGGCGCCCGGACCTGGCCGGCGGCGGCGCGCGCTGAGCACGGCTTATTCCCGCCCGAATTTTTTGCGCAGTTCCTGGCAGCTGAAAAAGATCAGCGTGGGCCGGCCATGCGGGCAGGTGTAGGGCATCTCGGTGCGCGCGAGGGCCTTGACCAACGCCTCGATTTCCACGCCCTGCAGGTGATCCTGGGCGCGCACCGCGGTGCGGCAGGCGGCCAGGGCAATCCGCTCCTCGTTCCATTTTTCGATGCTCCGCTGGCTGCCGGCATGCTCCAGGTCGGTCGCCAGGTCGGCCAGCAGCAGTCGCGCCGGCACCTGCCCGAAGCAGGCCGGAAGCGCATCCACGATGAAGCTGTCCGGCCCGAACTCGGAAATGCCGAACCCCACCTGGCGCAGAAGGTCCAGGTGCTTGCGGACGCGCAGCGCTTCCCGCGGCGGCAACTCCACGTTCTCGGGGGTCAACAGGCCCTGGCTGCCCACCGTGCGCGCCAGCGCCGCGCGCAGGAACTCGTCATACAGCACGCGCTCGTGCGCCGCGTGCGGATCCATCAGCACGATCCCGTCCTCGGTCTCCAGGATCACGTACAGCCCGTGCGCCTGGCCGATGACCCGGAACCAGCGCCAGGGGCTTTCCGGCAGCGCCACCCTGGCCGCGGGCGCCGCGGCCGGCGGCGGCGGGGGGGCGGGATCGCGAGGCGGCGCGGGCGGAAAACTGGAGTTCGGGTTATTTGATTTCGACGGAACAGATTTTTTCAACAGGC
>CAZAYP010000033.1:0-58248 GCA_964489425.1 uncultured Verrucomicrobiota bacterium
GGCCGATCGGCGTGGGCGGCGCGGCGGTGGGGGGCGCGGGCGTGTCCGTGGCGGCGGCGCGGGCCAGCGGGGCGAGTTGCGCGAGCGCGGCGCGGGCCAGGTCGGCGTGTCGGCCCGTGGATACCCGGTCCAGGTACTGCCCGTAAAACGCGCAGGCCTGGGCCGGATCGCGGAAGTGGTCCTGGTACACCAGCGCCAGGTCGTACAGGGCCGGCGGGTATTCCGGGTTGATTTCCAAGGCGCGGGTGAGGCCGGCCACGGCGTCGGCCGCGCGGCCCTGGCGCCATTCCAGGCGCGCCAGCGCGGTCATGGCGCGCGGGCTGGAGGGATTGCGGGCGAGAACGTCCTGCCAGGCGCGGTGGGCGGCGTCCCAGGCCTTCTGGTCCTCGTGGATCAACGCCAGGTATTCCAGCGCGCGGGTGTCGCGCACATCCGCCAGCGCGGCCTCGTGCAGCAGGGTGGCGCCGCGGAACAGGTCCCCGCTCTCGTACAGCAGCACGCCCAGGTTGTAAGCGGGCGCGAACGCGCCGGGGTCGAGGCGGCGGCTTTCCTCGAACGCGCGCATGGCTTCCTCGCGCTGGCCGAGCCGGGCGCACAGGATGCCGAGGTAGTTGTAGGCCGTGGCGTTGGCGGCGCTGCCCGGCCGGCGGTTGATGGCGTTTTCGAATAGCGTCTTGGCGGCCACGTCGCGGCCGTCGCCCATGGCTCGCAGCGCGCGCTGGTACTCCAGCTCGCCGGGCGGCGCGCCGCACCCGCACCACGCCAGGGCCAGCGCCAGCCAGGCAAAAGCCCGGAGTCGCAGGCTGCATGGGTTGGGGATGCGCGCATTCATGACTTGTCCATGGGAGCGGGCCCGGCCGCTTCAGCCGGCGCCGACCCACACCTGGCGCGACCGCGGCCCGTCAAACTCGCAGAAAAAGAGGCTCTGCCAGGTGCCCAGCAGCAGGCGCCCGCCCGCGACCAGCACCCGCACGGAGCTGCCCACGAGGCTGGCTTTCATGTGCGCGGCCGCGTTGCCCTCGCCGTGCTGGTACGGGCCTTCCCAGGGCGCGATGCGCTCGAGCATGGTTTCGAGATCCGTGAGCACGTCCGGGTCGGCGTTTTCGTTGATCGTGATCCCGGCCGTGGTGTGCGGAACAAAGACGGTGACCGCGCCGTCGCGCAATCCCACCTCGGCCAGCGCCGCCTGCACCAGGGCGGTGATGTTGACAAACTGTGTCCGGCTCCGGGTCTTGACGGTTATTTCTTTCATCGTGTGCTGCTTCCTGATTTGAAGTAGCATAGTATGCCCGGTGGGTGCCTGCCCGCAAACAAAAAGGCGGCGGCATGGCCCGGCCCGCCAAGGGGCGGGCTACCGGACAGGTCATGAAAAAGTTGAGCGACATTTCCAGGCCGTGGCTGCTGCGCGGCCGGCGCCTTGCCCGCCTGGCGGTGCCCATGGCCCTGCTGGCCGCCGTGGCCGTCCTGGTGTGGCGGGGCGGAATGGACCGCGACCTGTGGTGGCACCTGGCCAACGGGCGGGACATCGCCGCCCGGTACGCGCCGGTCACCCGCGACACCCAGACCTTCACCGTGGCCGGCCAACCCTGCCTGGACCGGAACTGGTTTTTTGAAATCGCGGCCTATGCCGCCATGCAGGCCGGCGGGGTGACCGGGCTGCGGGTGTTGCACGGCTTGTTGGCGGCCGGGTGCCTGGGCGTCACGGCCTGGGCCATCCGGCGCCGGCCGCGCGGCATGCCCTGGCTGCTGGCGGTCCCGGTGCTGTTGCTGCTGGCGCCGTACGCGGAACCGGGGCCGCAGTGGATCACCTGGCTGATGATCCCGGGGTTCCTGCGCCTGGCGCGGCACGCCTTCGCGCCGCACGCGCGCAACACGTGGCTGGACATGATCCTGCTGTGGCTGGCGCAGATGGCGTGGGTCAACCTGGGCGGCGAAGTCCTGTGGGGGGTGGCCATCGCCGGGCTGCACGGGTGGGAGGCGTGGCGCGCCGCCCGCCGGGCCAACGCGGATCGGCACCTCCTGCACTGGTACGCGATCGCCGTCCTGGGCGTGGCCGTGGCCAGCCTGGTCAGCCCCCTCGGGCTGAACCTGCTGACCGGCAGCATCACCGGCGCGTTCCGGGCCGGGTTGGAGGAACCGCCCGGCTGGTGGCTGGCAACGGCCGGCCCCTTGACGTGGCTGTCTTGGCTGGCGCTGACGGGGATCACGGGGCTGAGCTTCTGGTGGACCCGCCGGCGGCTGGCCTGGGCGCTCCTGGCGCTCTACGCATCGGTGACCTTGTTGAGCCTGGTTTCGGAGCGCCTGGTCGGCAGCCTGGCCGTGCTGGACCTGTTCATCGCCATGGAAAACATGGCCGCCATGGCTCCGTTGCACCTGGTGCGGCCGGCCACGGAGCGCGGGTTGCGCTGGGCAGCCCTGGTCTTGCTGCTGGGTCTGGGCTGGGGATGGTTCAGCGGAAGTTATGGGACGCAGCCCGGGCCGGAAACCGCGATTGGCGTACAGCCCGCGGATGCCAGCCGATTCCTGCGCGCGCAGGGGATCCGGGGCCGTTTCCTGAACGAGCGGGCCGCGGGCGGGTTCCTGGTCTGGCACAACGGGCCGGCCATTTTGGTGGCCGCGGATGGCCGGCCGGGGCTGTTCCCGCGCCGCCTGGTCCGCGCGCTTCGGGAGATTTTTTCCGGCCCCGCCGCGGGCCTGGCCGAATTCGAGAAAGAATTCGCGGTGGACGGCGCGGTGGTGCCGTGGCCCGCGCGCGGACTCCAGCGGGCGCTCGCGCGGCGGCGGGATTGGCGGCTTGTTTTTTGCGGCATGCACGACGCGGTCTGGATGCGCACGGCCTGGCTGGACGCCGCCAACAAGCGGCGCCTGGCGATCGACGGCCTGGACCTGGATCATTGGTTCATTCCGGACCAGGCCGCGGCTTACAAGGAGGCGGCCGACTTGGCGGCGGAAGAGTGCATGTACCGGCGCGCGCTGTTTTTCGACGCCATGGGGCACCCCGTGCTGGCCGCGCGCCAGGCCGGCCGGCTGCGGGACACCGCGCCGGGCAGCCCGTGGCTGGTCCGTTTGGCGGAAGCCGGCGTCCATCCGGATTGACTACGGACCCCTCCTTTTGCCGTTGATCTTATGCCGGAGGGGCCTATTGTTGCGCCGTGGAACCAGCAAGGAGCCAAACCGCATGAACATGACACCGGAAGTGCAGCACATGGCCTGCGTGGCCAAGGGCGCCCGCCATGGCCCGGCGCCCATCCCCCAGGAGGGGGCGTGGACCCAGGTCCGCGAAATCAAGGACATCGCGGGGTTTACCCACGGGGTCGGGTGGTGCGCCCCGCAGCAGGGCGCCTGCAAGCTGACCCTCAACGTGAAGGACGGGATCATTGTCGAGGCCCTGGTGGAGACGATCGGGTGCACCGGCATGACCCATTCCGCCGCCATGGCCGCGGAGATCCTGCCCGGCAAAACCATTCTCGAGGCGCTGAACACCGACCTGGTCTGCGACGCGATCAACGTGGCCATGCGCGAGCTGTTCCTGCAGATCGCTTACGGCCGCAGCCAGTCGGCATTCTCGGCCGGCGGGCTGCCCGTGGGCGCGGGCCTGGAGGACCTGGGCAAGGGCCTGCGCTCGGTGACCGGCACCATGTACGGCACCAGCGCCAAGGGCGTCCGCTACCTGGAAATGGCCGAGGGGTACGTGACCGACCTGGCCCTGGACCGCAACCAGGAAGTCATCGGCTACCGCTTTGTGCATCTCGGCCGGATGATGGAGTTTATCCGCCAGGGCATGGACGCCAACGAAGCCTTGAAAAAGGCTTCCGGCCAGTACGGCCGGTTCGACGAGGCGGTCAAAACCATCAACCCGCGCCACGAGTAAGGAGCACCGCCATGGCACTTTTTGAAGGATACGAGCAACGCATCGGGCAGATTCTCCCGTTCTTGCAGCCGCACCAGTTGAACTCCGTGGAGGAGTGCGCCGCGGTCTGCCAGGGCCGGGGCGTGGACGTCGCCAAGATTGTCAAATCCATCCAGCCGATCGCGTTTGAGAACGCCGGCTGGGCCTACACGGTCGGGGCGGCCGTGGCGATCCGCCGGGGCCAGGCCGCGGCGGCCGAGATTGCCCAGACGCTGGGCGAAGGGTTGCAGGCGTTCTGCATCCCCGGGTCCGTGGCGGCCGACCGCAAGGTGGGGCTGGGCCACGGCAACCTGGCGGCCATGCTGCTGCGCGAGGAGACCGGCTGCTTCGCGTTCGTGGCAGGCCACGAGTCGTTCGCCGCGGCCGAGGGCGCGCTGGGCATTGCCGCGTATGCCAACCAGGCCCGCCGCACGCCGCTGCGGGTGATCCTCAACGGGCTCGGCAAGGATGCCGCGCAGATCATCTCGCGCATCAACGGGTTCACCCACGTGGAAACCGCGTTCGACTACGCCGCGGGCACGGTGGCCGTGACGCGCGAAACCGCGTACTCCGCCGGCGCGCGCGCCGGCATCCGCTGCTACGGCGCCGACGACGTGCGCGAGGGCGTGGCCATCATGCACCTCGAGGGCGTGGACGTTTCCATCACCGGCAACTCCACCAACCCCACCCGGTTCCAGCACCCGGTGGCCGGGACGTACAAGAAGGAGTGCGTCGAGCAGGGCAAAAAATACTTTTCCGTGGCCTCCGGCGGCGGCACCGGCCGGACCCTGCACCCGGACAACATGGCCGCGGGCCCGGCATCGTATGGCATGACCGACACCATGGGCCGGATGCACTCGGACGCCCAGTTCGCCGGCTCGTCGTCCGTGCCGGCCCACGTGGAGATGATGGGCCTGATCGGCATGGGCAACAACCCCATGGTCGGGGCGACCGTGGCCGTGGCCGTGGCGGTGTCGCAGGCGATGAAGAAGGAGCCGGCATGAGCCCGGTCCGCACGCGGTTTGCGCCCAGCCCGACCGGGTCGGTCCACATCGGCAACATCCGCACGGCCATCTACACCTGGCTGTTCGCGCGCCACACCGGCGGCACGTTCCTGTTGCGCATCGAGGACACGGACCGCGAACGGTCCACGCCCGAGGCCGTCCACACGGTGCTCGACGCGCTGGGCTGGCTGGGCTTGAACTACGACGAGGCGCCGCTCTACCAGTCCCAGCGCCTTGCCCGCCACCTGGAAATGGCGGAGCGCCTGCTGGCTTCCGGCCACGCCTACAAGGAGGAGAAGGGCGGCGCGGGCAAGGGCTCGGTGGTCCAGTTCAAGATGCCCGGCCGCGACATGGCGTTCCGCGACCAGGTCAAGGGCGACCTGGCCAAGGCCGCGGCGCACCTGACGGACTTCGTGATCGTGCGCTCCAACGGCACCCCCGTGTTCCACCTGGCCAACGTGGTGGACGATATCGACATGGGCATCACCCACGTGATCCGCGGCGACGACCACGTGGAAAACACGTTCCGCCACATCGCCTTGTTCGAGGCCCTGGGCGCCCCGCCGCCGACCTACGCCCACCTGCCCATGATCGTCAACGCGCAGGGCAAGCCGTATTCCAAGCGCGATGGCGACGCGTTCGTCGGCGACTTCCGCGCCAAGGGGTTCCTGCCCGAGGCGCTGTTCAACTACCTGGTCCTGCTCGGCTGGTCGCCGGGCGACGACCGCGAGGTGATGACCCGCGCGGAAATCGTCCAAGCTTTTGATTTCAGCCGCGTCCGTTCCGCGCCGTCCCAGATGGACATCAACAAGTTGCTCTGGATGAACGGCGTTTATCTCCAGAAGCTGCCGGAGGCCGACTTTGACCAGGGCTGCCGCGCGGTGCTGGAATCCGCCGGGCTGCTGGCGGCGAACGTGCCGGAGCCCTACGTGAAGAGCGTGCTGGCCCTGCTGCGCACGCGCCTGCGGAACATCGCGGAAGTCGCCGACCAGGCCGTGTACTTTTTCAAGGACGATTACCCGGTGGACGAGAAGGCGGCGCGCAAGCGCCTGGGCAACCCGGAAGGCCGCGCGGCGCTGGAAGACATGCGCGCGCGGTTCGCAGCGCTGCCGGAGTTTACGGCCGCGGCGCTCGAAGCCGCGCTGCGCCAGCGCGCCGAGGAACTGGGCGCCAATGCGGCGCAGTTCATCCACCCGGTGCGGGTGGCGGTGTCTGGCACCGGCGCCGGGCCGGGGTTGTTCGAGATGCTGGCCGTGCTCGGTCGCGAGCGCGTGCTGGCCCGGATGGATCGCGTGCTGCAGTCGCCTTTGCCGCCGCCCTAAGCCGGCATCCTTTGCCCAGGACCATGCCGCGCGCCCCTGCCACGCCGCCCGAAAAGATCACCGCCCATTACCGCGCGCTGATCAACGCCGCGGATCCGGAGGACCCGCTGGCGCGCATGGTGCAATGGTCGCCCGCGGAAACCGTGGTCAAGGACGGGGAGTTGGCGGATCCGATTGGCGATGCCCGCCATCAATGCGGCGCCCATGGCCGGTTGATCCATCGCTACCCGGACCGTGTCCTGATCCTGGTCACGGACCAATGCCCGGCCCATTGCCGGTTCTGCTTCCGGCGCCACCAGGTGGGGCAGGGCGGCGCCGCCATCTCGGAGTGGGAGCTTGCGGAGGTGGTCCGGTATATTTCATCGCGCCCCGGCATCCGCGAAGCCATTCTGTCGGGCGGCGACCCCTTGTCGCTGGCGGATGGCCGCCTGCTGGAGATCATCGCGGCCCTGCGCACCGCGGCGGGCGTGCGTGCCGTCCGCCTCCACACCCGGTACCCGATCTACGATCCGGACCGCTGCCGCAGCCTGGGGTCCGTGGCGGAACAACTGGACACCGTGGTCGTGCACGTGAACCATCCGCGGGAGATCACTGCGGGCTTTGCCCGGGCCGTATCCGTGCTGCGGGCGGCCAGGTGGGTGTTGAACCAGAGCGTGCTGCTCCGCGGGGTCAACGATTCCGTGGCCGTGCTGGAAGCCCTGTCGCGCGACCTGGCGGCCGCGGGCGTCCTGCCCTATTATCTGCACTACCCGGACCTGGCCGCGGGCATCTCCCATTTCCGGGTGCCGTTAGCGGCGGCGCGCGACCTGGCCGCCGGCCTGCAGGCGCGGTTGCCGGCGTACCTGGTGCCGCGGCTGGTCCTGGACCTGCCGGGCGGATTGGGCAAGGTGCCGCTGGCCGGCGCGGCCTGGCGGCCCAGGCCGGATAACGCCGGCCAGTTTTGCTCGCCGCTCACCGGCGACTGGGTGAACTACCGGGAAGTGCTGTAGCGCCGGCCGCGTGCGGGAACTTACTCGGCGATGGTCAGGGCGCCGTCCTTGATGAGCACCACCTGGTCGCCGGCGGCGGCGATTTCGCCCACGCCCACCACTTCGATGGTGCAGTCGGAACAGATGGACACGCGGGTGGTGTTGGCTTCAATCGAGGAGCTGGTCGTGGCCGCCCCATCCTTGATCTTCAGCTCGTACGCGGAGGAGTCCTCGTTTTTCAAGTCCACGCCCCAGGCCAGGGTTGCCGCCAACGTTGCTGCTGCTGCCAGTGCCACTGCTTTCATCGGATGTTCTCCTTCGGGTTGTCGCGCCGGGCCCGCGCCCACGCTGGTTGCGGGCCGCGACGTCGGGGTCAGAATATGCTTCCCCCTGCCAAAATCAATGTATTTGACCTGAAAAAGTGATTGCGCCCGGCCGGGTGGCTGTATACAAATAACAACCGGCACATAACATATAATCAGAAGATCATGGCGCTCATCAGATTGTTGCTCGTGGAGGATTGTCCCGCGGATGCGGACTTGATGCTCCGTGAACTAACCCGGCACGGCTTGACCCTGGAATGGGAGCGGGTGGATGACGAGGCCGCGTTCCTTGCCGCCCTGAAGAAGAAGCCGGATCTGATCCTGTCGGATTTCTCGTTGCCCAAGTTCGACGCCGGCCGGGTCCTGGAGTTGGTGGCCGCGCAAAAGCTGGATATTCCGGTGATCATTGTCAGCGGCGAGATCAGCGAGGATACCGCCCTGGAATACCTCAAGAAGGGCGCGGCGGATTACTTGCTCAAGGACCGGCTGGTCCGCCTGGGCGCCGCCGTGGAGCATGCCCTGAGCGAGAAAACCGCCCTGGCGGCCAAGCGGGCGGCCGAGGAAACCCAGGCCCGGATGGCCGAGCGCCTGCACATGTCCGAGAAGCTCGAGAGCATTGGCCTGCTCAGCAGCGGCCTGGCCCATGACTTCAACAACCTCTTGGTGGGCATCCGCTGCAACGCCACGCTGGCGCTGCGCGCCCTGCCCGCGGATTCGCCGATCCGCCCGCTGGTGGACGACATCAACCGGGCCGGCATCCGCGCCACGGAGCTGACCAACCAGATGCTGGCCTACGCCGGCCATGGCCGCTTTACCATTGGGCTCATGGACATCAACCAACTGATCCGCGAGACCGCGAACCTGGTGCGGGCCGCCATTCCCAAGACCGTGGAGTTGCGCTTTGAGCTTGCGGACGCCCTGCCCAAGGTCGATGGCGACGCCATCCAGGTGCGCCAGGTGCTGATGAACCTGCTGATCAACGCGGGCGAGGCCATCGACGGCAAGGCCGGCGTGATCACGGTCGCCAGCCGGGCGGTGGAGGCCGGGGTGGGCTTTTTTCGCAATGCGGAAATCAACCAGGACCAGCCGCCGGGCCGGTACGTCGGGTTGTCCGTGGCGGACACGGGCTGCGGCATGAGCCCGGAAACCAAGCAGCGGATATTCACGCCGTTGTTCACGACCAAGGTGACCGGCCGCGGCCTGGGCCTGGTGTCCGTGCTGGGCACCATTCGCAGCCACAACGGGGCGGTCAAGGTGATCAGCGAGCTGGGCCAGGGCACCCGCTTCGAGGTGTGGCTGCCGGCCAGCAAGACGCCTGCGCCCGTTGCGTCGGCGCCGGCCCCGGAGCCGGCGCGGGCGCCCGACACCCGCCGCCGCGGGTCCGGAACGATCCTGGTGGTGGACGACGAGGAGATGGTCCGGCGCGTGGCCGCCCGCATGCTGTCCCATTCCGGCTTCGAGGTGCTCGCGGCCGAGGATGGCGAGGAGGGGTTGCGCCAGCTTGCGCAGCATGCCGCCCTCGTGCGGGGCGTGCTGCTCGACATGACCATGCCGCGCCTGGGCGGGGTCGAAGCCTTTGCCGCCATGCGCCGCCAGTACCCGGCCATCCCGATCGTGGTCATGACCGGCTACGACGAGGCCGAGGCGCGCCAGCGGTTCCCGGCCACGGCGCAGCCCACCGGCGTGGTCCCCAAACCGTTTGATTATGACAACCTGCTGGGCATCCTGTTCAAGGCGTTGGAGGATGGCGCGGCCTGAGCGCGGGCCTGGCGCCAGGGAGGCAGATCCCGATCATGAGTACGAATAATTCACCCGTGGAAGTGGTGCTGGTGGAAGATAACCCGCTGGATGTCGAGCTGGCCCAGGAGGCGTTCCGCAAGGCGCACATTGCCAACTCCGTCCGCGTGCTGCGCGATGGCGCCGAGGCGCTGGACTACCTGCTGCCGCCGCCGGCCGCCGGGATGGAGCCCGCGCCGCCGCGCGTGATCCTGCTGGACCTCAAGCTGCCGCGGGTGGACGGGCTGGAGGTGCTGCGCCGGCTCAAGTCGGACGAACGCACCCGCCGCGTGCCGGTGGTGGTGATGACGTCCTCGCGCGAGGAGCGCGACGTGGTGACCAGCTACAACCTGGGCGCCAACAGCTATATCGTCAAGCCCTTGGATTTCGAGCAGTTTGCCGAGGTGGTTCGCCAGATGGGGCTCTATTGGCTGCTGCTCAATCACCCGGCCACCGGCTGAGCCGGTCTCAGAGAATCTTCAGCTTGGGCAGGTCCTGGATGTCGATCATGCCCGCCAGCCGGCCGCGCCGGTCCACGACGATCAGGTCATCGATATTGTGCTGCTCGTAGATCGCCAGCACGTCCTCGGCCAACTCGTCGGCCTGGACCGTGATGGGATCCGGCGTCATGTACTCGACGACCGGGGTGGTGGCAATGTGCTTGTCGCTGGTCACGTGGCGGCGCAGGTCGCCATCGGTGAAAATGCCGGCCACGCGGCGGCCGGCGGCCAGCACGGCCACGGATCCGGCGCGCGCGCGGGTCATGGCCAGCACCGCGTCCTTGACCGTGGCGGCGCGCGGCACCCAGGCCACGCGGTCGCCGCGGCGCATGATGTCGGCGGCCTTGAGCAGCAGGGTGCGGCCGATGGCGCCGCCGGGGTGCAGGCGCGCGAAATCTTCCTTGCGGAACCCGCGCGCTTCCAGCAGCACCATGGCCAGCGCATCGCCCACGGCCAGGGTGGCCGTGGTGCTGGCGGTGGGCGCCATGTTGAAGGGGCAGGCTTCGCGCGCCACGGCCACGGGAATCACCGTGTCGCTCTGCTGGGCCAGCGAGCTGTCGCGCCGCCCGGTGAGCGCCACGATCGGCACCCCGAGGCGCTTGGCGTACAGCAGCAGGCTGATCAGCTCCTCGGTCTCGCCGCTGAAGCTCAGGGCCAGCAGCACGTCGTTCTTCTGCAGCAGGCCGAGGTCCCCGTGCAGCGCTTCCAGCGGGTGCAGCCATACCGCCGGCGCGCCGGTGCTGGTGAAGGTGGCGGCCATTTTCTGGCCGATCGGCATGTTCTTGCCCACGCCGGTGATCACGATCTTGCCGCCGGCTTTCAGCTGGCGCAGCAGCCGGCGCACGGCTTGCCCGAACTCGCGGCCCAGGGCCGCGCGGGCGCGCCGCATTTCGGCGATTTCAATCGCCATGATCTCTTTGGCCCGCTGGGCGTACTTCATGGCCCACCCCCTGGAGGCGGCGGCGGCGGGGGCGGATCGTCATGGCGGCGGATGACGATCTCCAGCACGTTGCGCCCGCCTTCCCGGCGGTAGGCCATCCGCTCGGTCATCGAGCGTACCAGGTAGATGCCCAGACCGCCGATTTCCCGGTCCTGGATGGGCTGGTGCGTGTCCGGCGTGCCCACGGCCAGGGGATCGAACTCGTGGCCGTCGTCCTCCACGCGCAGCGTGAGCCGATCGCCATCCAGCGTCAGCCCGACGCGGATCTCGTGCCGCTGGTCGTCATCGTAGCCGTACTTGATGATGTTGGTGATCATCTCTTCCAGCGCGAGGTTGATCGTGTAGCCCGCCTTGGGTGGAATTTCCTGCTGCTCGAGGAAAATCGCCATGGCCGTGTTGAGCCGCTCGATCTCCGCCAGATCGTTGGCCAGGGCCAGGTCAAAAGCCGCGGTCGGATTCATGCGCCGCGGGTCAGGTGGCCGGGGCCGGCCGGGTGAGGATAAGCAAGGCCACGGCCGCATCGTGCAGGTGGGCCGCGGTCCAGGCGGATTCCGCCGTGGCCGCGGGCTCCGCATGGTCGCGGAGGATCAACGCCAGGCTGCGGCAGGCCCGGCCCAGGGACACCAGGCGCGCCGGCTCGCCCAGCGGGCTGGCCTGGAGCGCCGCCTGGAACCCGGCCGCGTAGGGCGCCAGCGCCCAGGGAGGCAGCGCCGGCCAGTCCGCGCTTTCCATGAACCGCCACACCCCGGCTTCGGCCCGGGCGAGGTCGGAGGTCGCCACCCGCCCGGCGACCAGCTCGTCGAGCAGGCGCCGGCCATCCGGGCTGCCGATGAACGGCAGCGCGCGGCCGGAGCAGGCCAGGCGCTCCTTGAGCGGCGCAAACGCCGCTGTCTCGGCGGTTTCCGGGGCCAGGTTGGCCAGGTAAGCCAGCAGGCCGGGCACGTGGCGCCGCAGCAGCCCCAGGCAGCCGGCCGCCTCGACGTCGGCGGGGTGGTTGGCCGCCAGCAGCTCGATCAGTGGTGGGGCCAGGGCCAGGGCTTGGTCCGGCTGGATGGCGCCGCGGGATTCAAGCGTCCGCAGGCATTGCAGGGCCATGTCGGCGGCCGCCGGCGTGGTGTCCGGCAGGGTGAGCGCCGCACCCAGGGCCGCGAGGCTGTCCGGCCAGCACGAGGCCAGCCACACCCCGAGGCGCTTGATCTCGACCGCGGCCGGCGCCTTGGACCAGCCGGCGAGCAGTTCCGGCACCGCTGCGTCCCACTGCCCGTCTTTCAGCTTGAACACCCAAGTATTCATATTCATCCCTTTCCGGCGCCAGCCGGGACCAATCATTTAACTGGCCGCCAGAGTACCAAGGCGCAGATCAACAGACAACCGCCAAATTGCGCGCCATGGCCGGCGCCCACTCGCGGGTTGACCCGCGCGGGCGGTTGCCGTTATATCGGGGCCATGCATTCAGGCAAGGAGACCGAACACATGCCAAACACGCCACCGGCCGCCGGCGCGGCCCCCGGGCGCGCCATGACCCCGCGCGACCTGGAAAAGTACTCGTCGGCGGTCACGCTCTCGGACATGGAAATGTTCATTTTCCCGGAGCTGGTGTACGCCCTGCTGCTGGCCAACCTGATGTCGCCGCGCATCTGGGCGTGGCGCGCCGACCCCTGGTTCCGCAAGCTGGACAAGCTCACGCCGTACCGCCGCGTGCTACGCCTGAAGCAGTACATCATCGACCATTACGAGTTCAACCTGGACCTCGACACCTGGGGCCTGACCACCAAGCCGAAGGAACTGGCCCGCTTCCAGGACTTCGTGGACCCCGCGGTCATCAGCGCCAGCAACGCGCTCTTCGGTTACGAGGGCGACAAGTACTACTTCGACCTCGATATCCGCCGCCATTTCGGCCTCGACAAGTACAACTCGGACGTCATCCCCTACTGGAAGACCGAGACCGTGGAGGCCATGGACGCGTTCCGCTACAAGCCCGGATTCCGCAAGGGCGCGGGCGAGTGCGTCTCGCTGGCGGCGCTGTACGCGGCCGGGCTCTTCCTCATCGGCGGCATCCCGCTGGACGACATCTTCATGATGGCCACGCCGCTGCACTCGCAGAACTTTGTCGATCTCGAGGACGGCATCCTCACCAACAACCGGCGGGTGGTGACCCATTCCATGTGGTTCAACGGCACGGAGCTGACCGCCAAGGCGCAACGCGCGCTGCGGCACGAGCGGGTGACGTTCGTGACCCATCACACCGGCCACATCCACATCGTGTACCCCGAGGCGTCCATGGATCCCGCGGCGTTCCAGCGGCTCCAGCAGCGGCTGGCCGTGTTCCTGCGCTCGGATATCGACATGGACATCGTCACCAACTTTCTCCGCCAGCACCGGGAGCTGCAGGCCTGCTTCCAGCTCGGGTGCGAGGCTCACGACAAGCAGCGCTACATCCCGCTCGAAAAAGTGTACCCCTACGAGGCCAACAGCTCGTTCCAGGTCAACAAGGTTACGCGGGCGCGGTTGCTGGCTGAAATTGACGAGGACGAGTTTTACTCCGCGCCGCTGCCCGACCGAATCCCGCTCAACCAGCTGGAGCAGTTTTTCCTCAACCACCACGTCGAGTTCAACGACGAGGCGGCCATGCAAAAGCTGGTGGCGGAGTTTCATTGCGTCCACGGCCGGTCATACGAGATCCTTGGCAAGCTGGCGGCTTTCGTGCGCCTGGCGCCGCGCCTGCCGGACCCAACGGGAAAAACCTGGGCGCCACCCCGGCCGCTCGCCATCACCCCGGACATGCGCCGCGAGGATCTCGCCGCTTACCTGCAGGCGCAGCGCGCCGTGCACCCGGTGGCCGACCTGGCGTTTTATGCGTACCGCGACCTTTCCCAGACCGCGTGGGATCCGTTTGTCAAGGCGGCCCTGGAGCGCAACCCCGTGGCGGTGGCGGGCGCCGCCGCGTTGGACGACGACCAGGCGCGCGCGCGCCTGGAGCAGATGCCCAACGAGTCCATCTACGAGGGTCCGCGCCTGGCGCAGCCCGACGAGGTGTGGAACTATGGCCGCGGCGACGGCTGGGAGCGCGCGCTGTGCCTGGCCGACATCCTGCGCGCGCGGCGGCCCGGGGATGCGCTGCTGCTGGAATCCGATGGCCGGCAGGTCCGGCTCAAGGCCGGGGCGCGGGAATCGGTCTGGCCATCGGCCAAGGGGCTGCCGCAGAGCTTGGCGCCGGCACCCGCCGGCTGACCGGCGTCAGGGCTTGGCCAGGGCGGCGCGCAGGGCGGCCACGGTCTTGTTGACGATGCTGACCGTGGCGTCCGACGAAATCGTGGCGCCGGTAATGGCCTGGATTTCGTTCGGATTACGCGGCGCGAGCTTGACCACCGCCAGGGGCTGGGTCGCGACTTTCTCCTTGAACTGTGCCAGCCAGTCCGCGCCGGTGATGAAATTGCCAAGCCCGGGGGTTTCCTTTTGCTCCAGCACATAGACGCCGGTGATTTGCGAGACATCCGCGTTTACGCCCACGAGCACGCCGATCACGTCCGCGAAGCCCTGCCCCGTAGCCGGAGCCACCCAGCCGACCGTCGCGCCGGCGGCGTCCAGGGCGCGGTACACCGGCTGGCCGCCCAGGTCTTCCGCCTGGCCGCGCGCGGCGCCGGGCACCAGTTGCGGGACCTGGCGCAAGGTTTCGTCGAGCTTGTTGGCCGCGATGCGGCCGGACAGGGCCGACTGCACGCCGGCCAGCGCCCCGCCGAAACACAGCGAGAGGAGAATCACGAGCCACGCCTGGCCGATGTAGCTGTTTTTCATGGTCATGCCTTCTTGCGCGGAACCGGGCCGCCCACGGGCACGGGGATGGTCGCGCGGTTGATCAGCGGCACCAGGCCGTTCATGATCAGCACCGCAAACATAACGCCTTCCGGGTAGCCGCTGAGCTTGCGGATGACCATGACCAGCACGCCGACCCCCAGACCGAAGATCCACTTGCCGCGCGGTGTGACCGGGCTGGTCACGGGGTCCGTGGCAATGTAAAACGCGCCGAAGAGCAA
The DNA here is from genome assembly GCA_964489425.1 of uncultured Verrucomicrobiota bacterium. Classification (GTDB taxonomy): domain Bacteria; phylum Verrucomicrobiota; class Kiritimatiellia; order RZYC01; family CAZAYP01; genus CAZAYP01. Next base: position 14,757 of record CAZAYP010000033.1, read on the forward strand.
GGCGCCTCCGGCCAGTTCGTGCAAGGTGCTCCAGGCCTGGGTGTCCACCAGGTCGATGACCCCGGCGATGGCCAGCACCGCGAGGAGCACGCCGGCGGGGATCTGCCAGGAGGCTGTGCGGCGCAGGCATAGGTACAAGCCGCCCACCACGCAGGCCAGGGCGCTCGTCTCGCCGCAGGAGCCGTTGGTGTTGCCCATCAGCAAAGCCCCCAGCGCGGTGATCACGTGCGACATCTTGTAGGCCGTCATGGGCGTGGCCTTGGTGATCACGTCCACGTCGGCCTGGGCGGTGACGTAGGCGGAGGCGCCCATGAGCGCCGGGAACGCGATCATCACGAACGCCCGGCCCACCATCGCCGGATTGAAAATGTTGTGGCCCAGGCCGCCGTAGACCACCTTGCCGAAGCCCATGGCCGTCAGGCCGCCGATGAATCCCACGTACCACGGCGCGACCGGCGGCAGCGACAGCCCCAGGATGACGCCCGTGACCAGGGCCGACCCATCCGCCAGGGGGCAGCGCCGCCCGCGCATGGCCATGAACGCCGCCTCGCCGGCAAGGCACCCGGCCACGCTGGTCACCAGTTGCCAGAGCGTCTTCTCGTGGAACACCAGCAGGCCGGCCAGCACCGGCAGGGCCAGGGCCAGCAGCACGTCCAGCATCATCCGGCGGGTGGTCAGGCGGGGATCGGAGAGGTGCGGGCCTGGGGCCACCTCGAGCGCGGCGTACCGGGCGGCGGGGTCCGGGGCGGGCGGGGTGGCGGTAGCGGCAGCGGGAGTGCTCATGGGTCCTTGGGAAGTTGGGCCTTGCCCTTGCGGATGAGCTGCACCAGGGGGATGGCGGCCGGGCAGGCATAGGCGCAGCATCCGCACTCCATGCAGGCCATGAGGTGGTGGCGCCGGGCCATGTCCCAGTCGGCGTGGCGCGCGGCCAGCGCCAGGCGGGTCGGCACCAGGTTCAGCGGGCACACGTCCACGCAGCGGCCGCAGCGGACGCAGGGCGTCTCCGCCGCGCGCCGCACCTCGGTCCGGGTCAGGACCAGGATGCCGCTGGTGCCCTTGGTGACCGGCGTGCGCAGGTCGCCGACGGTAAAGCCCATCATGGGCCCGCCGGACACCACGCGCGCCGCGTCGTCGGTCACCCCGCCGCAGAAGTCGAGGATCTCGGCGTAGCTGATGCCGATCGGCACCAGCACGTTGGCCGGCCGCACCACGCCGCCACCGGTGACCGACACCACGCGGTGGGTCAGCGGTTTCTTGCGCAGCACCGCGCGGGCCAGGGCCGCCGCGGTGCCCACGTTGATGACCACCACGCCCACGTCGAGCGGCAGGCCGCCGGTGGGGATGATCCGGCCCAGCGCGGCGCGCACGGTCACCTTCTCGCCGCCCATGGGGTAGCGGGTGGACAACGCGACCACGCGGATGTTGGTTCCGGACACGGCGCCGCGCAGGGCCGCGATGGCCGCGGGCTTGTTGTCCTCCACGGCAATGCGGATGTCCGTGGCGCCGCAGGCGTGCGCCGCCAGGAGCGCGCCCGAGATGATCGGTTGCGGCGCCTCCTCCATGAGCCGCTGGTCGGCGGTCAGGTACGGCTCGCATTCGCAGCCGTTGATCAGCAGGGTGTCCACGGGCTTGGCGGGGTTGCGCTTGAGCTTGACCGCGGTGGGGAAGGCGGCACCGCCCAGGCCCACCAGGCCGGCTTCGCGCGCGGCAGCCGCGATGTCGTCGGGCGGCACTTCGTCCAGCGCCTGGGTGGTCCAGGCGCCGCCCAGCACGTCATCCCACAACGCCCGGCCGGTCAACTGGTCGCCCTCGGCGGTGATGGGCAGGGCGCGCACGTGGCGCCCGTTAGGCAGGGTGGCCACGGTTTCCTTGCCCACGATGCCCCGCACGGTGGCGTGCACGGGGGCCGACACCACGGCGGCGGCCTCGGCAATCTTGTCGCCCAGGTTCACTGCCTGCTTGAGTTTGACCGTGGCCACGCATGGCGCGCCAGTGTGCTGCAGCAGGGGAATGAGCACCTGGGCGGGCGCCGGCGGCATGGTGATCGCCGCCTCGGCCGCGATGTGCTTGCGTCCCGGCGGGTGGACACCCCGGCCAAAATGGCGTGCGGTGATGGCGAGTTCAGCCGTCATGGTCGTGCCGGCATCCTTTTTTGCAGCAGGTGCGCCGCGATGATCGCGCTGACCACCCCCAGGCCCAGCCCGGCCAGGCCCACCAGCGCCTGGCGCGTGATGTCCGGGCCGCGCCACAGGGCCACGGCGATCAAGGCAAGGGCCAGCGGCATCAGGAAAAACAAGGCGGAGGCCGCCATGAACCGGACCCCGGACAAGGGCGCAGGCTCGGGCCCGGCGCCGGTCGGCGCCGCGCCGCAACCCGCGCATTGCGCGCAGGGCATGCCGCCGGCGGCCGGTTTCCGGTCGATGGACTGGGTCGTGTGCTGGTTCATAAACGACAAAATATGAAATCATACTAGCGCATCAGCCGCCGGCCTGTAAAGTAGGGAATCCTGATTTCTGGCTTGATCTGATCGCGCGGCTGGGAATAATGCAGCTTCGCATAAACGGGCGGCCCGGCTTCCTGGCTGGCGCTGCCGCGGAAACCATCCAACATTGAGGAAGGACGAGAAATGAAGAAGCCGAGGGTTGCGATTCTGGGAACGGGTTATGTCGGCCTGGTGGCGGCGGCAGTGTTCGCCGAGCGCGGGTTCAAGGTGCTCACCTCCAGCCAGAGCAAGGACAAGGTGGACGCGATCAACCTCGGCCGCGCCCCGTTCTTTGAAAACGGGCTCGATCCCGTGGTGGCCAAGACCGTCAAGTCCGGGCACCTGCGCGCGGTCCAGGGCCGCGAGGAAGCCGTCCTCAACTCCGACATCTTCTTCATCGCCGTGGGCACGCCCAGCCTGATGAGCGGCGAGGCGGACCTGCGCCTGATCAAGGAAACCGCGATCGCCATCGGCGAGTCCCTGCGCAAGAAAAAGACGTACAGCCTCGTGGTCGCCCGCAGCACGATCGTGCCCGGCACCACCCGCAACCTGATCATCCCACTGCTCGAAAAGCATTCCCGCAAGAAAGCCGGCCGCGATTTCGGCGTGTGCATGAGCCCCGAGTTCCTGCGCCAGGGCGCCGCCCTGCAGGACACCCGCCGCCCGGACAGCGTGATCATCGGCCAGTTCGACAAAAAGTCCGGCGACTTTCTTGAGAACTTCTGCGCCCAGGTGTACCCCGGCGGCAAGGTGCCGTTCCTGCGCATGAACCTGGAGAGCGCCGAGATGGTGAAGTATGGCCGCAACACGTTCCTGGCCATGAATATTTCCTACATCAACGAGATGGCGCGCATCGCGGAGCACATCCCGGGCGTGGACATCTGCGAGGTGGTGCGCGGCGTGGGCGCCGACTGGCGCATCAACCCTGTGTTCCTCAATGCCGGCTGTGGCTACGGCGGCTCGTGTTTTCCCAAGGACGTCAAGGCGATCATCTCGTTTGCGCGCCTGCGCGGCGTGGAGCCGGAACTGCTGGAGATGGTCGAGGCGGTCAACGAGCAGCAGGCCGCCCACACCGTGGCCCTGGCCCGCGATGAACTCGGCGGCTCGCTCAAGGGCAAACGCATCGCCCTGCTCGGGCTGGCGTTCAAGCCCGGCACCGACGACATGCGCGAGGCCCCGGCCATCAAGATCGCCAACCACCTGTACGCCGCGGAAGCCACCATCGTGGCCTACGACCCGGTGGCCATGCCCAACGCCCAGAAAAACTTCATCCGCGACACGATCAAGATCTCGTACGCCAAAAACGCCGTGGAGTGCCTGAAGGGCGCGGACTGCTGCATCATCACCACCGAGTGGGACGAGTTCAAGAAACTCACCGCCGCGACCTTTATCAAGCAGATGAGGCGCGCCGTGGTGATCGACGGCCGCCGCATGCTGAGCGAGAAGGACCGCGCGAAGCTGGTGTCGTACCGCGGCATCGGGCTGGGCAACAAGACGTCCTGGCAGAAAAAAGCCGAGAAAAAAGGCTAGCCGCCCGCCGGTATTTTAGCGCGGGCCCCGTGCCTGCGTGTGGCCTCCGCCTCGTCGGCGTGGCGTTGACTTCCAGGTCAGCGATCCGCCCGGCGGCTGCCGACCATTTTTCACCGGTGAATAGCCCAGGCCCCGCTTGACACCCCGGTGCCTCTGCTTTATAGACAATCATTCGTACGTTCATAAAAAAGGAATCGCACATGAAGTCTAACCTGCCTGTCACCTCGCGAAGCCGTGCTTTGTGGCTCGTTTTGGCCATCACCGCCATAGGTCTGGCGCTGGACGTCCAGGCCCAGAACACCCTGTATTGGCGCGGCGAGTCGGACAATGGCGACTGGTACACCGCCGGAGACGGAGACAATGACCACTGGTGGCGTTCGCCCGGCGGCCCCAACCTGAACGCGCCGGACAACAACGCCATCCTGATCTTTGACAATGACACGGAGACCGCGTTGAACAACAATGGAGCATGGGCCGGATACCGCATCATTTTCGAGTCCAACTGCAACCTCGATCGCACCCTGAACGGCAACGCGATCACGTTCTATGATTATGGCGGCGCCCAGCCCAAGATCGAGAATCAATCCAGCAGCAGCCACAGCATCCATGTAGATATCACCGGCGATAATACCGGCGACCCCATGGAACTCAACCCGGTGGCCGGCGACCTGACCCTGGGCGGCAACATCAACAACAATGGCTCCGACATCCAAGTCTGGGGCGACAACATGCATTATCTGACCCTTAACGGGGTCATATCGGGCTCCGGCAAGCTGATCGTCGAGGAACAAACCTATGTATATCTCGGAGGGACCAACACCTTTACCGGCAACATTGAGATCAATGAAGGCGCCGTGAGCCTGGTGGGCGATCCCGTTACGGTTGGCGCCGGCACGGTTTATATCGGCAACGGCGGGGCCATGGCCACCCTGGCTGAGCTCGCCTTGGATGATGCTGACGGCGGATTCACCTTCCAACGGAATTTCGTGGTGAACGACGGCAACGTAGGCCTGCGCCAGCTCAACGCGACGGCCACGAGCGGCACGAACCTGCTGACCGGCACCATCACCCTGAACGGGCCGCTGACCTGTTCCGGTACCGAAGGCGGTTGCATGCTAATCACGAACACGATCAGCGGGCCCAAGAGGTTCAAGGTGACTGGTGACCAAGCGATCTTCAAAATCAGCGGCAACAACACCTACGAGGGCGGCACCGAGGTGGGCGGCGCCTGGTTGCTGGCGTTGAGCGCGTCCGCGTGCAGCACCGGCGCGGTCCTGGTGAACACTGTCGGCGGCGGCCTCGGCGGCCATGGAGTGGTCCGCGGGCCGGTCACGGTCCAGACGACCGGCCGGCTTCGTCCGGGCGAAGGCGCCGATCGGGCCACGCTGACCATCACCAACAGCCTCACGCTGCTGGCCGGTTCCACCAACTGGTTCGACCTGAGCGCTGCCAGCGCGGCGTCAGACCGCATCGACATGCAGGGCGGCGGCACGTTGACCTTGAGCGGCGCCGTGGAGTTTGTCGGTGCCCCATTCGGTGGCGCCACCTACGTCATCGTGACCAACATCGCCGCGCGTACCGGCGCCTACGCGGCGACCAACGGGTTGGCGGCGGGCTGGAACTTGTTCTACGGCGCGGATTACATTTATGTGAAAGAGGCGCCCACGGCCGTGGACCTGGCGGAGTTCACCGTGGCCGAGGAGCGCATCGTGGCGGTCAAGTGGGTCACGGCCTCGGAAACCAGCACCCTCGGGTTCAACCTGTACCGCAAGGACGTCAACGGCGTATGGATCAAGGTCAACGCGGACCTGGTGCCGGCGCAGGGCTGGCCCAACGGCGGTATTGGCGGCAGTTACCGGGTCGTGGACTCTGGCGCCATCCCGGGCGAGACCTACACCTACAAGCTGGTGGAGATCGAAACCGACGGCACGGAGATCGAGTATGGCCCGTTTGTGCGCCAGGCCACGGAAGTTACCGCGGCGCTGGAAATGAGCCGGCCGCTGCCGGCCGGGCCGGACGGCGTGGCGGTGCGCTGGGTGAGCCGCGCGGGCGAGCGCTACACCGTCCTGCGCGCCTCAAACCTGGCGGACGGGTTCACGCCCTTGGCCACGGGTATCGTGGCCACGCCGCCGGAGAACATCTACATCGACTCGTCGGCCGGCACGGATGCGGCCTACTACTCGATCCGCGCGGAGTAGGGCGCCGCTCCGTCGGCGCCGATAACGGACAATCATTCTGCAACTCCCTATAAAACGCAAGGCCCCGGTCTTTCGATCGGGGCCTTGTCATAGCGTCGTGCGTCAGATCAGTTGGGCGTGGGCACCGGGCTGATCGAGATCTTGTTGATGTTGGGCGTGGGCACCGGGCTGATGCCGATGGGGTTGTAGGTGGGCTCATTGCTGATACCGACCAGGCTCTTGCTCAGCGGACGATAGGTGGGTTCGTTGCTGATGCCGCCCTTGACCTGCTTCATTTCGTTCGCGTTCATCTTCTTCTGGCTGCGAGCTTTCTTATTCATTGTATTCTCCTTTATTTTTGATGGTCACCCTGGGTGACCTTGTTTCCTTCAGTGCCTGTACTATATGCACATGCCGTGCCAACTTTTCAGCACCCAATTTTCAGGTGGCCAAAACTTGTTGCAACGCGCTTTCTGTCAGTGGAATACAACAACTGATGGTTTTGTTGTCTTTGTTTCAAAGTGGTCTTAATGCGTTCTCTGACCCCACTTCCTGGTTATTATTATCCAGCATTGGGCATCAAGAATCACTATCCAGGAAATCGAAGATGGCGCTGGCCATGGCCTGGGCTTGCTCCAGGTGAATGGAATGCGCAGCGTGGGGAATAATCCGGTACTGCGCGTGCGGCAGGGCCTGGGCCAGGGCGATGCCTTCCCCGGGGGGAAACACCACGTCTTCCTCGCCGCAGAGCACGAGGGTGGGGGCCTTGACCGCCGCAAGGTACGGCCGCAGATCAACGTCCATGGTCGCTTGAACCTGGGCACGGAACGCGGCCGCCGGTGGCAGATACGGGTTTTCCAGCGCGTAGGTGAGCATCGCTTGCACCTTGACCGCATCGGCCAGGAACCGCGCGGTGAACAGCCAGCGGAACATGGTTTGGAACCAGGTCGCAAGATCCTGGCCGGATTCGCGCCCGGCGGCCCAATCGGAAAGGATCTTCCGTTCGCCGCCATTCATGTGGGGCGTAGTGGCCGCGAGGATCAGCCGGCCGACCAGCGCAGGATACCGTCGCGCGCATTCCAGGGCGATCATGCCGCCCATGGAATGCCCAAGAAGAACAACCGGCCCCAGTCCCAGGTGCCGTGCCAGGGCCATGCAATCGTCGGCCATGCGCGCGATGGAAAGCGGGGTAACGAGTGGCAGCGTGCGGCCTGCTCCGCGGTTATCGGGCATGACCAGGCGGCAGCGCGCGGCCATGGGCGGAACCAGCGGGCCCCAGCTTTGGGAGTCGGAGGCCAGCCCGGGCACGAGCATCACGGCCGGGCCCTGGCCTTGGTCTTCATAATACAGGCTTGTGCCGTCGAGTAGTGCGAGGGGCATGGAGTGCGCTTTCCCTTAGTGTGCTGTGGTTCCGGCCGCTGCGCCGGCGGCGGCGTTGGACTGCAGCGTGGCAATGCGGGACATGACCAGGGCGCCGATCTGATCGTAGGCGTCGCGGTCCGTGCCCACGGCGGCGATTTCTCCGGGCGTGATGGGCGGGCCGTAGGTGACCGTGACCTTGACCGGCCGGACCCAGGCGGCGCCGCGCGGCAGGGCGCGGCGGGTCCCGCTGATATAGGTGGGCACCACCGGCACCCGGGCCTTGGCCAGCATGAACCCGATGCCGCCCTTGGGCGCCTGCAGGTGACCGTCGCGGGTGCGTGTGCCCTCGGGGAACACGCCGAGGATGGCGCCTTCCTTCAGCGCCTTGAGGCAACTGCGCAGCGCGCCGATGTCGCCGCTGTCGCGCTCGATCGGGATCACGAACAGGCGCGTCAGCAGCCAGCCTAGCGCCGGGTGCTTGAACAGGGAGGACCGGCCCACGAACCGGACGATCAGCGGCGGCCGGACGCCGGCGCCGCTGAGCGGCGGATCCAGGTAGCTGGCGTGGTTGGCGGCGACAATGAACGGCCCGACCGGCGGCACGTGTTCGCGGCCGTGGATCGCAACGCGGAGCAGGAGCTTTTCAAGCGTTAAGGACAGCCAGTAGCAGAAATAATACCACCCGGGGCCGGGGCGGCGGTCGGTCATGCTTTCACCCCGGCCTGGCGCAGCACGTCCACTACCGCGGACACCACGCCGTCAGCGTCCATGTTGGTGGAATTGATGACGATCGCGCCCAGGGGGATCTGCAGCGGGGCCGTGTTCCGGGTCTGGTCCTTGTGGTCGCGGCGCTTGAGCGATTTCAGCACGTCCTGCTCCGTGCCGCCGCCCTCCATGGCCACGATCTCGCGGTGGCGCCGCCGGGCGCGCTCCTCGGCGTCCGCGTCGAGGTAAAACTTGAACGGGCTTTCCGGGAATACCACCGAGCCGATGTCCCGGCCTTCCATGACGATGTGGCCGAAGCGCCGCATCTCGCGCAGACGGTCCACGATGAACGCGCGCACCTCGGGTATGGCCGCGATATCGGCCACGTTTTCGCGTACCGGCTCGGAGCGCAGTTCCTGGCCGGGATTGACGCCGTCGATCGTGAACACCACCGCGCCCTGCTCCACCATGAACTCCCAGCGCGCTTCCTGCATCATGGGGATGACCCGCGCCGGGTCCTTGACGCTGACCCCGCTCTGCAGCGCTTTCCAGGTGACTCCGCGGTACATGGCTCCCGAATCCACGTAAAGAAAGCCCATCCGCCGGGCCGCCAGCTTGGACACCGTGGACTTGCCGGACGCCGAAGGGCCGTCAATGGCCACAACAATGGAAGTTTCATTTTGCTTGTTGTTCAACATATGCACCTAACCCTTTCAGGTCGCTCCAGAATGCCGGATACGATGTGCTGACGCAAGCCACATCCTGGATCAAAAAAGGTTCGCGGGCCGCGGTGCCCAGGATCGCCAGGGCCATGGCGATGCGGTGGTCGCCGTGGCTGTGGATCACGGCCGCCTGGTCCAGCGGCGCCGGGCCGCGCACGACCAGGCCGTCCGGCCGGTCGGCCGCGGCCACGCCCGCGGCTTGCAGGTTGCGGGCCATGACGGCGATACGGTCCGACTCCTTGTGGCGCAGCTCGGCGGCATCGCGGATCTCGGTCTCGCCTTCGGCCAGCGCGGCCACGGCGGCCAGTACCGGAATCTCGTCGATGAGCCCGGGGATCTCCGCGCCCTGGACCACGGTGCCGCGCAGTGGGCGGCCGCGCACGCGCAGATCGGCGACCGCCTCGCCCCGCGTGGCCGTGCCTGGGCTGACGGTGATATCCGCACCCATGCGCCGCAGCACATCCACCAGGGTGGCGCGCCGCGGGTTGATGCCCACGCCGCGCAGCAGCACGTCCGCGCCCGGCCGCGCGGCGGCGCCGGCGAGGAAGAAGGCCGCCGAGGAGAAATCGGCCGGCACCTGCCAGGTGCGGCCCGGCCAGCGCGGCCCGGCCGGACCGAACCCGTCCAGCACCAGCGTGTTGCCCGCGATGCGCAGGGGCACATCCAGCGCCAGCAGGAGGCGCTCGGTGTGGTCGCGGGTGGGCGCCGGTTCCACGACCGTGGTGGTGCCTTCCGCAAACAGCCCGGCCAGCAGCACGCAGGACTTGACCTGGGCCGACGCCATGGGCGGGCGGTACTCGATGCCGTGCAGGCGCGCGCCACGCACCCGCACCGGCGCCGTGCCCCGGTCGCCGGTCAGGTCCACCCGCGCGCCCATTTTTTCCAGCGGATCCTGGATCCGGCGCATGGGGCGCGCGCGCAGGGACTCGTCGCCGGTCAGCAGCACATCCAGTTGCTCCTGCCCGGCAAGCAGGCCCGCCAGCAGGCGCAGGCCGGTGCCGGAGTTGCCCATGTCCAGCACGCCGGCCGGCTGGGTGAACTGGCCGCCGGTGCCTTCCACCAGCACGTCGCCATCCATCGCGACGTGACAGCGCGCCCCGAGCGCCTGCAGCGCCTGCAGGGTGTGCAGGCAGTCCCCGGCCTGGAGGAACCCCCGGATGCGCGATGGGCCTTGCGCCAGGGCCGCGAGCATGGCCGTGCGGTGGGAAATGCTTTTATCGCCCGGCACGCGCGCCTCGCCGCGCAGCGGCGCCGACGGCCGGACCTCCATGGTGACCGGGCGGTCGGTCATGGCCTAGTCGGCCTCCCGGGCCGCCAGCAGGTCGCGGCGCGCGCTCCGGCCAGCCTCGAAGAACCGTTGCACCTCGGCAGGGTCATTTTCTTCCAGCAAATCGCAAAACACGGAGAGTTCCTGGCCCAGGGCGAGGATTTCGCCCATGATGTTGCGCTTGTTGGTTTCCATGATGTCGCGCCACATCTCGGGCGACCCGGAAGCCAGCCGCGACGCATCCGCGAACCCGGGGCCGCAGAGGGCGGCGATGTCGTCCCATTCCTGGCCGCGGCCGACCGTCATGGCCAGCAGCACGGCGGCCACATGGGGCAGGTGGCTGGTGCGCGCCACGATCCGGTCGTGCTTCTCGGCGCTCATGACCAGCACGCGGGCGCCCAGGTCCTGCCAGAACTTCTTGAGCCGGGTGACTTGCTCCAGCGGGATATTCGAGGGCGGGGTCAGCACCACGCGGGACTTGATGAACAAATCCGCCTGGGCCGCGGCCAGCCCGCTCTTCTCGGATCCGGCCATGGGGTGGCTGCCAATGAAGTGGACGCCGCGGGCCTTGACCGCCGGGCCGACCTGCTTCAGCAGCCACGCCTTGGTGCTGCCCACGTCCGTGACCAGCGCGCCGCGCTTGAGGCCGGTGCGGCAGGCATTGAACAGGTCCGGGATCGCCGCCACCGGCGCGCAGAACACCACCAGGTCCGCGCGCCGCGCCGCGGCCGCGGGCGTAGCCAGGGCCTCGTCGCAGGCGCCAGCGGCCTTGGCCTGCCGGCGCACCGCCGGGCGGCGGGCATAAGCCGCCACGGTGATGCCGGGGCAGCGCGCCTTGATCGCCAGGCCCAGCGATCCGCCCATCATGCCCATGCCGATAATCGCGACGCGCCGGATAGGTTCCATGCTCTTATCTTGCCTTTTCATTCTTTACCCGCCGTTGTCCCGGATGGTTCATCCTCTCAAGCTCGCGGCATGGTAGTGCGGCTGGCCGGATAAATCAACCCCGCGCCGGCAGGGCGGATCCTGGGCTTGGGGGCGTGTGGTCAGAGCGCTGCTGCTTTGAGTGTTATCTGGCATTACTGTTGCACGCCGGTTCGGTAGAAAGCGCGGCCCACGGCGGGCGGCGCATCCGTGTAGACATTCCACGGCGGCGTGGCGGGCGCGTTGGTCAGCAGGTACACGGCGGACCCCGTATCGATGAGATTGGTCAGGCGCGCCAGGGAATACCAGTGATTCGACACGCTTGACCAGGACAACACCATGTTGCCCGCGCCAGATCCCGCCAGCGAACCGACCGCGAAAACATCGGTCGGATTGGTCGGGCAGGTGCCGGCGATCAGTTCATCGGCATCCGAAGCGCCGTCGCCGTCGCGATCCGTTCCCATCAAGGCCGCGCCTAATGCGTAGAACCCCAGGGCCACCTGGCGGCTGCCCAGCGCGTTCAGGTGACCGCCATCGCTGGAGAAGGTGTTCCACAGTTGCTGGCAGGCGCGGCGGTTCCATACATAGGTATATTCCAGGCTGTTGGTGTCGTGCGCCTCGATGTCGGCCACGTCAAACAACACCCGGCTGTTCTGCTGGACCCAGGCGCGCAGGCCGTCGTTAAAGACATTGCGCAGGTAGTTGTCCTCGTCCGTCGAGGTCATCAAGGGGATGGTCATGTAAACGAAGAGCGTGTCCGGATAGGTGGCCTCCAGGGCTTGCATGGATGCGAGGTAGTAGTCCAGGTCCGCGTCCTGGTCGATATAGCAGAACTTGTTAAGCACATAATTCACCTTGCCATCGTGCCAGCCATTGGCCACGTAGTCGCTGAAATCATCCACCTTGGCCTGCCATCCGGGGTTGCCGCGCTGGTAATCATAGATGATGCCGTTCGTCGTCGCGGCCAGCGGCGTGCCGTCTACACTGAAGCGCGTCAGCGGATAGAACGTCGGCTCAGCGGCGTGCAGGTCCTCGATCCCGTCCATCATGTTGTCGCCCACCGACGCATGCGCGAAGAAGGCGCGCAACTGACCGATTCGGCCGATCTCTGCGGGGGACAGGTTGGTGGCCGACTGGGCCTCCCGCGCGCCGACCACGATCGGCTGGGTGCCGACGGCGTAGGTGAGGATATCGGTCGCATACCACGCGCCATTGGTTATGAAGCGGCATTCCACGGTCACGTAATTATCCGAAATGGTGACCAGCGAGTACCCGTGGTGGGAGGTGTCGTAGTCGCCGAGCTTGATGCGCGCGGGTTCGAAGTATTGGTACCAGGCTTCATGGAAAACCGAGCCGGATCCCATGAGCACCTGCTGGATCTCGTGGCCGGCCGCGTCCGTGGCCACGCCGCGGTTGTAAAAATGGTCGTGCCCGCAGAAATACAGGCGCACGCCATACTGCCCCAGCGCGTTCCAGAAATCGTCACGGGCGCTTTGGGTCAGCGCCAGCGTCGTGGTGATGCTGCACTGGAACGCCGGCGGGTGCGACACCACGAAGACGTGCGGCACGCGACTGTTGGCGAGTTGGTTGGTGAGCCAGGGCGTGTTGACCGCCGGGTACTGCGCGCCGTTGGTGTAGGCCTCGAGCCCGACGATCAACACGTTGTTGGTGACGAAACTCCAGGTCAGGCCGACTTCATTCGGCGGCCCATTGGTCGGCAACCCGGCGGCGAAGTTGGCCAGGTACACGCTGCCGTTGGTTTCCTGGTATGTTTCGTGGTTGCCGCGGACGGTATAGACCGGGATGCCCGCGTTGGTCAGCGGCGCGATGGCGGCTTTCCAAATGTCATATTGATATTGAGGCTCAGGCCGGCCATTGGTGAGCCATAATTCGTAAATGAAATCGCCGGAGTTGATCGCGAACTGCACGCCATCGGCCACCATGTTCGAGGCGATCGCCTGCACCACCGGCCAATTGACCCACCATTGGTTGGTCGGCAGGGTTGTGCCGCTGACCCAAGCGCCGCGGGTATCGCCCATGACTCCGAACTTCCAGACGTTGGTCGAGGCCGCCGCAGCCAGTGCCAGCAGACAATACATCACCAGCATGGCGCATCGGGAACGGAGAGAATAAGTGTTCATGAGACATCGCATTTCTGGCGGCACGGGCTGGCGCCCGCTGCGGCCGATTGGGGTTGTGGGGGTTCGGATGTACACGGGAACGTCTTATACCATTTCCGCATGAGGATCGGTACGTATCTGGGCTCCCCGCCTTTTCAAGGCGGGGGGGACCCGAAGGGTGGGGCGGTTGTTCCGGGTTCCACCCACCGTGATATCGGGGCGCGGACCATCCACAACCACCCCGGCCTGCGGCCACCCCTCCTTGCAAAGGAGGGGTGCTTGTATGCTTGTTCTCATGCGAAAATGGTATTAATCAGAACTGGGCGGCTCACCCCGTGGCTTCGAGCGCGCGGCGCACTTTCTCGGGCAGCGTAGCGCGAAGCTGCGGATGGGCCTCTACCAGGCGCGCAATATCGCCCAGATCCTTGATGTGCTTGCTGGGGCGGCAGTTGACGTCGGTCCATGCTTTGATCTTGCACGCCATGGTGTCCTCCAGGGAGGCGACCCGCAGTAGAATCCCGTGAACATCCGCGGGAACTGAGCGGGACGGGAACTCGCGGTAAAAGTCCTCCGTGCTGAGTTGCATGCTCAACTGCGACTTGCTCTTGAAATTGACGGACCAGGCATGTCGTTCGGCCACGAATCCCGCGGCGGTCAGGACCTCAACCGCCCGTTCGATCTGATCGACCGCGACAACAAAGTCTACGTCTCGGGTCACCATGGGCTCTTGCGCCCAGTGATTGACGGCCAAGCCGCCAATGGTGCACCACGGCAGTTCTGCCCGTTCAAGCGCGTCCACCAGCCGCATGACGTCGTCTGCCCCACCCGCGGTTTGCCAGTCATAGAATTGCCGCCCGGTCATAAATTCGTAGCCTCAGTTTTTATTAAACGGTCGATCGGTTGTGCCTCACACCTCGCGGTCCACGGCCGCGGCGATCTGGCGCAGTTCCTTCATCATCTGGGTGAAGGTTTTGGGCAGGAGCGACTGCGCGCCGTCCGAGAGCGCTTCTTCCGGCTTGGGGTGGACCTCCACCATCACCGCGTCCGCGCCGGCGGCCACGGCCGCGCGCGCCATGGGCGCCACCAGGTGCCAATGGCCGACCGCATGGCTGGGGTCCACGACCACCGGCAGGTGGGTTTCCCGGCGCAGCACAGGCACGGCGCTCAGGTCGAGGGTATTGCGGGTCATGGGCTCGAAGGTGCGGATGCCGCGCTCGCACAGCAGCACCTTGAGGTTGCCCTGGCTCATCACGTACTCGGCGCTCATCAGCAGTTCCTGGAGCGTGCTGGCCAGGCCGCGCTTGAGCATCACCGGCACGCCGGTGCGGCCCACGGCCTTGAGCAAATTAAAGTTCTGCATGTTGCGCGCGCCGATCTGGATGATGTCTGCGAACTCCGCCACCAGTTCCACGTCGCGCGTGTCCATGACCTCGGTGACAATCGGCAGGCCCACGGCGGCACGCGCCTCGGCCAGGTATTGCAGGCCGCGCACGCCCAGTCCCTGGAACGCGTAAGGCGAGGTGCGCGGCTTGAACGCGCCCGCGCGCAGCACGGTCGCGCCCGCTTCCTTGACCAACCGGGCGATCTCCAGCAGCAGGTCGCGGCTCTCCACGGAGCAGGGGCCGGCCATGACCACCACCCGGCGGCCGCCGATTTCCACGGCCGGCGCACCGCCCGGGGTCGCTGCCAGGGTGACCGTGGTGCGCGCGGCATGGAACTCGGCGCTGGCCAGCTTGTAGGGCTTGAGCACGGGCATCACCCGCTCCACGCCGGGAAACACTTCCAGCGGCTTGACGCGCAGCGCGCTTTCGTCGCCGATTACGCCGATGATGGCGCGCTCCTCGCCCTCGCTGACATGCGCCTTGAGGCCCCACTCCCGGATCTTGTCCAGGATATGCTGGCGCTGTTCCGCGGTTGCCCCGCTTTTAAGTACAATGATCATACATCCCTGCTTCCCGGGGCGGCCAAGCCGGCTGCCACCATGCCGCCACGCTAGGAAAAAAAGCCCGCGGGCGCAAGCAAACTGCAATCGGCGCGGTCGATTTTCAGCCGGGCAGTTTTCAGACCCGACGACACCGCGCCGGGGCTACAACAGCATCATGCCGCGGCGATCCGCGATCCGGCTGTAGCCGCCCCGCTGTGCCGGGGGGTCTGGGTCGGCACAATAAATCAACGCCCCATCACCTTGCGCAGCGCGGCCATGCAGTGCTTGTTGTGTTCCGGGGTGCCGAGCGAGATGCGCACGTAGTCGGGCAGGCCGTACCCGTCCACCGGCCGCACGATCACCCGTTCCTTGAGCATCGCCTGGAACACTTGGCGGCCGCTGCCCACCTTGACCAGCATGAAGTTGGTGACCGAGGGCACATACTCCAGGCCCATGGCGGTCAGCTCCTGCTCGAAGTAGGCCAGCCCGGCCTGCACCTGGCGGGCGTATTCGTTCACGTAGGCCTGGTCGCCCAGCGCCGCCTCGGCCGCGGCCAGGCCCATGGCATTGACGTTGAACGGCTGGCGCACCTTGTTGAGCAGGTCGACATTTTCGGGCGTGGTGATGGCATAGCCCACGCGCAGGCCGGCCAGGCCGTAGGACTTGGAGAACGTCCGCAGGATGAACACGTGCGGGTGCCGGCCGAGATAGGGCAGGGTGTCGACCTGGCGATCCGGCGGCAGCAGGTCCATGTAGGCCTCGTCAAACACCACCACCACGTCGCGGGGCAGCCGCGCCATGAACCGGTCGACCGCGGCCCGGTCCACCATGGTGCCGGTCGGGTTGTTCGGGTTGGCGATGAAGATGATCCGCGTGTCTGGCCGGACCGCCTGCAACATGGCGTCAAGGTCATGGACAAAATTGCTCATCGGTACGCTGATCACCTCGGCGCGGTAGGCCAGGGGGATCAGCTTGTACACGATAAACGCGCGGTCGGCCATGATGCTGCTGGTGCCTTCCCGCAGGTAAATGTGCACCAGGAGCTCCAGCAGTTCGTTGCTGCCGTTGCCGACCACGATCTGTTCCGGGGCCACCTTGTGGTGCCGCGCAAGGGCTTTGCGCAGGTAAAACGCGCCGCCGTCCGGGTACAGGTGCATGCGCTCCGCGGCCGCGTGCATGGCCTTGACCGCCTTGGGCGCGGGGCCGTGGGCGTTCTCGTTGGAGGCCAGCTTGATGATGTCGTCCACGCTGGCCACGCCCAGCTCGCGGGCGACCTCCTCGATCGGCCGGCCGGGCTCATAGATGCCCAGGGTGTCGATCCAGAAGTTGTGAATCTTGGGTTTGGCTGGCGTGGTCACGGGGCCTCCTCCGGGGTCACGGATATCAGGGTAGATCGGCCAGGGGGTACGACCCCAGGACCGTGAGCAGCACGCAGTGTTCCGCCAGGCGCTCCAGCGCCTGCCGGACGCGCGGCTCCTGCTCGTGGCCCTCGATATCCACGAAAAAAAAGTATTCCCACACCTTGGTCTTGCTGGGCCGGGACTCGATCTTGGTCAGGTTGAGCTCGAAGTCGCGGAACGGCGCCAGCGCGGAGTGCAGCGCGCCGACCTGGTGCTTGACCGTGAAGATGAGCGAGGTTTTGTCGCGGCCGGTCGGCGGGCCGTAGGCGCGGCCGATGACCAGGAACCGCGTGGTGTTGCTGCCCAGGTCGTGGATGTTCTCGGCCAGGATCGGCAACTGCCAGAGCTCCGCGGCAAGGCGGCTGGCCACGGCGGCGCAGTCGTCTTCGCGCGCGGCCAGCTCCGCGGCGCGGGAGGTGCTCGACACCGGCACGTGCTCGACGCCGGGCAGGTGGTCGCGCAGCCAGGCGCGGACCTGGCCGAACACCTGGGGGTGGCTGTAGAGGCGGCGGATACGATCCAGCGGCACCCGGCCCATCAGGTGCTGGGCGATCGGCAGGTACAGCTCCGCGCAGATCTTGAGGCGGGTATGGATGCACTCATCCAGCGTGGGGGTCACGGCGCCGTCGGTGGAGTTCTCGATCGGCACCACGCCGTAATCCACGGCGCCCTTGTCCACGGCCTGGAACACGTCGGGGATGGTTTCACAGGGCTCGTACGCGGCCCCGGCGCCGAACCGGCTGCGCGCGGCCATGTGGGTGAACGTGGCCGGCGGCCCCAGGTAGGCCACGCGCGCCGGCCGGACCAGGTCGTGGCCGGCGGCCAGGATCTCGCGGTAGATGGCCGCCAGGGCCGGCGCCGGCATGGGGCCGGGATTGGCCGCGGCCACGCGCGCCAAAGCCGCGCTGTCGGCGGCCAGGCGGGCGTCCGGCGCGGTGTCGGCCGCGCGCACGGCGGCCGCCCGCGCGTTCAGCAGGCGGACCAGCTCGGCGTCCAGGGCGTCAGGGCTGTTCGGGCGGGGGTTCGGTTCCATCGGTGTCAGGCTCCCCGGTGCGGGTGGCGGCGGCTTCCCGCGCTTCGCGGGCGGCGGCCTCGGTTTCGGTTTCCGGCACGACCACGCCGCGCTCGGCCAACTCCTCGGGCGGGAGGTCTTCCGGCCGGCTGTCCGGGGCCGGCTCCAGCGCGGCTTCCTGGCGCGCGGCGCGCTCGGTTTCCATGCGCCGCAGCTCGTCGATGCCCGGCAGGTCCTTGAGGTCGCGCAACCCGAAATGTTCCAGGAATTTCTGGGTGGTGCCCAGCATGAACGGCCGGCCCGGCAGCTCGCTGCGGCCGACGATCTTGATCAGCTGCAGCTCCATGAGCGTGCGCACCATCTGGTCCACGGCCACGCCGCGGACACCCTCGATTTCGGCGCGGGTGACGGGCTGGCGGTAGGCGATGATCGCCAGGGTCTCCAGCGCGGGCGGCGTGAGGCGGCTGGGCTTGCCTTTTTCGAGCAGCTCGCGGATCCACGGGCCGCACACGGCCTCGTTTTCCATGCGGAACCCGTTGGCCACCTCGCTGACGCTCAGGCCCAGCTTGCGGGCGGCCAGGTCGGCGCGCAGCTCGTCCAGCGCGGCGCGCAGCTGCGCCTCGGTCACCTTGCCATAGTCGGCGTACATGCCGCCGCGATCGTCCGCCACCTGGGCGAACACGCGGCGCAGTTGCTTGAGCGTGACCGAGCCCTGGGCGGCGAACAGCATCGCGCTCACGATTTGCTTGATTTCCGGAAGTACCTGCACATCACTCATGCTTTGATTCTCCCCGGCTACGCGGCGCGCACGATCAGGATCTCGCCGTACGCTTCTTTCTGGCGGGCGACGATTTGCTTGAGGCGGATCAGCTCCAGCAGCGCCAGGAACGTGCAGGCGATCTCGCTGCGGCTGACCATGTCCGCGAACAGGCCGGAAAACGTGATGCTCTCCTCATCGCGCATGCGCTGGATCAACTGATCGATTTTTTCCGCCACCGTGAACCGCTCGCCGAAAATCTCCTTGAGCTCCTCTTTTTTAACCTTTTTCAGGGCGTCGTTGAACGCGGTGATCAGGTCGAAGATGCTCACGTCCTGGAGCGCCACCTCCTGGTCCGGCGCCAGCGGGGTGCCGGCGCCCTCGTGCGCGAACACGTCCTCGCGGCCCAGGGCGCGCACCTGGAGGTACTGGGCGGCGTCCTTGAACTTCTTGTACTCCACCAGCTGCCGCACGAGGTCCCAGCGCGGGTCGTCTTCCTCTTCTTCGGCCTCGGGGCGCTCCTCCACCGGCAGGAGCATCCGGCTCTTGATCATCATGAGCGTGGCGGCCATGACCAGGAAATCACCGGCGATGTTGAGGTCCAGCATACGCATCAGTTCCATGTACTGCATGTACTGGGTGGTGACGCGCTCGATGGGGATGTCGTAGATGTCCACCTCTTCTTTCTTGATGAGGTAGAGCAGCAGGTCCAGCGGGCCTTCGAAGACCTCCAGCTGAACCTTGTAATCGTCCGCGGCGGTATTATCCATGGGGGTATCCTGGGCCGGGGGGGGTCAGTCCAGGCCTACGGCGCGCCGGGCATTGCGCAGGGTTTTTGCGGCCTCGGCGCGGGCGCGGGTTGCGCCGTCGCGCAGGATCGCCTCGACGCCGGCCGGGTCTTTTTCCAGTTCGGCCCGCCGGCAGCGGTAAGGCTCGAAATACCCGGTCAGCAGTTCCAACAGCTCTTTTTTCACCGTGCCGTAGCCCAGGCCGCCGGCGCGGTAGCGGGTTTCCATGGCCTGGCGCTGGTCGGGCGTGGCGAACAGCCGGTACAGGGCGAACAGGTTGCAGGTGGCGGGATCCTTGGGATCTTCGAGCCCCTTGCAGTCGGTCACGATCCGCATGACCCGCCGCTTGGTCTCCGCCGGGTCGCCGAAAATTTCCACGGTATTCCCGTAGGACTTGGACATCTTCTGGCCGTCGAGTCCCGGCACCACGGCCACGTCGTCGCGGATCGAGGCGTCGGGGATCTTGAACACCTCGCCAAAGGTGTTGTTGAACTTGATCGCCACGTCGCGGGTTACCTCGAGGTGCTGCTTCTGGTCGCGGCCCACGGGCACGAGGTCCGACTGCACCGCGAGGATGTCCGCGGCCATCAGCACCGGGTACGAGAACAGGCCGACGCTGGACGGGATGCCCTTGGCCAGCTTGTCTTTGTAGGAATGGCAACGCTCGAGCAGCCCCATGGGCGTCACCACGCTCAAGAGCCAGGTCAGCTCCGTGACCTCGGGCACATCGCTCTGGCGGTAGAAGGCCGTGCGCTTGGGATCCAGGCCGCAGGCCAGAAAGTCCAGGGCCACGTCGCGGCTGGCCGCCCGCAGGGCCGCGGGGTCGCTCACCGAGGTCAGGGCGTGGTAGTCGGCAATGAACAGGAACGCCTCGCCCTGCTCCTGCAGCTCGATGGCCGGCTTCATCATGCCAAAATAGTTGCCCAGGTGCAGCCGGCCCGTGGGTTGTATGCCCGATAATATTCTCATGCGTTGTTTCCTTCCGCCCGCGGGCGGGGTTGATCGGCCCACAAGCTAATGCAACCGGCCCGGGGAATCAAAGAAAAAACCGGGGCCCGCTGGCCGGCATGCATCATAAGGGGCCGGCGCGCGGGGCCCGTTTATCCCACCGTGCCGCAGGAGTAAGGCCTCAGTGAAACGGGGTGATAAGGCGCCGGGCTTGAGATGTGTGCCCATCAGCGGTCATCGTTTCCGAACCCGCTACGGGAGACGAATACGGTGCAGTCCCTTTTTCATTTTTTCTCACGGAGCCACAGCGTCACGGAGAACCGCGGCGATCGGGCCAGGGATGGCGCGAGTCATGCTTCATCCCAGAAAGAGCAGATGAACTACGAAACACGCGAATTACGCGAATGCATCCCGTTGACTCTCTGCTAAATATGTACGGTAATGGCCCGAATTCTTCCTGCACCCAACAGGTGAACGATGTTATTCTCAGCTTGTTCGCCCGTTCCTCTTTCTGCGGCAACGAGTTTCGCGTTATTCGCGTGTTTCGTAGTTAATTCAAATGCTGAATTTAGGTTCATGGATCCCACCAACAAATCAAAAGGCAAGTGGGGTTCCTTTCCACGCATGACGTAGAACCATGATCGCGCCGATTCTTTTTGCGTTCATCCCCGTGTCTCCGTGCCTCCATGAGAGTTTCCCCGCGTTGCTGAGGCCTTACCCGCAGGATGGGTTTGCCCTTGACGCAGGCCGGTGGGCGGGGATGATAGCCCTGACGGTGAACTTGGGATCCGTATGATAAATATACAGGCAGCATGGATCGGGTTTTTGCTGGGCTGCGTTGCGGGTGCAATTCCCGGCCTGTTTTTCCACCACAGCGACTGGCTGGGTGGCTACGCCTCATGGCCACGGCGGATGATCCGGCTGGCGCACATCGCGTTCTTCGGCGTCGGCTTCATCAATCTCTCGTTCGCCCTCACGGCCAAAGCGTTGGGCCTTGAGGCCGGCCTGCAGAGCATTTCCCGCCTGCTGATCGTGGGCGCGGTTGCCATGCCTACGGTCTGCTATCTCTCCGCATGGAAGCCGGCCTTCAGGCACCTGTTTTTCATTCCCGCCATGTCGGTCACTGGCGGCATCGGCCTGTTCGTCTGGAGGATCATTGCCCTATGAAGATCGGCCTTTTCCCATTGAGTGGCATACGGGTCTGTGACGCGGAACTACTGCGCCTGGGCCTTACGCTGCCGGGGTTCGTGGAGCGCAGCAAGACCATCGCGTCGCTGCCGAGTCTCGGGTTGCTGACCTTGGCGGGGATGACGCCTGCCCGCCATAGCGTGCATTATATCGAGGTGCCGGACGTGAACCTCATGGCGCCCGTGCCGAGTGGGTTTGACTTGGCGGCCATTTCCTCCTACAGCGCGCAGATTGACGAGGCCTATGCGTTGGCCCAGCGATTCAAAGCCATCGGGGTTCCGACCGTCATGGGTGGACCCCACGTCACCGCGCTCCCTGATGAAGCCGCCCGGTACTGCGATGCCGTGGTCATCGGTGAAGGGGAGGCGGTGTGGTTGCAGGTGCTGGAAGATGCTGAACGCGGCTGCTTGCAGACGTACTATCGCGCGGACGCCGCCGGATTCGATTTGGCGGCTGCGCCTGTGCCAGCGTTTCAACTGCTCGATATCTCGAAATACAACCGGCTGACGGTTCAAACCAGCCGGGGTTGTCCGCATCATTGTGAGTTCTGTGCCAGTTCGGTGGTGTTGACGCACAAGTATAAGCAGAAGCCGGTTGCCAATGTGCTGGAAGAAATCAGGCGCATCCTCGCGATCTGGGACCGACCCTTCATCGAGTTTGCCGACGACAACAGTTTCGTCAATCAGGCGTACTGGCTGGAGCTATTGAAGCCACTCCAGGGGAAGGGGCTCAAATGGTTCGCCGAAACCGACCTCTCGGTCGCCGACCATGACGAACTGCTCGATCTCATGCGGGAGACCGGATGTGCGCAAGTGTTGATCGGGCTGGAGAGTCCGACGGAATCCGGTCTGCATGGACTTGAACTGTGCAACGACTGGAAGTTCAAGAAGTTTCCGCACTACAAAGAAGCCATTCGCAAGATACAATCCCATGGCATTACCGTGAATGGGTGTTTCGTGCTCGGGCTCGACGGGCATACGGCCGACATTTTCGAACAGGTCTTTGCCTTTGTGAGGGAGGCTGAACTGTACGAGGTCCAGGTCACGCTCATGACCCCATTCCCGGGCACCCCCCTCTACGCGCGCCTGGAGCGGGAGAACCGCTTGATTGAACCGCGCAACTGGAAAAAATGCACCTTGTTTGACATCAACTTCAAGCCCCGCAACATGTCTGTGCAGGAACTGCACGAAGGATTCAAGAAGCTGGCCGTCGAGTTGTACAGCGAGGAGTTCACAAAATGGCGCCGCCGCCAGTTCGAGCGTGCCCTGAGGGAACAGCGGCGCAGGAAAGGAGGCTCAACATGAGCCAGCGAGCGATTCAGGCGTTATTCATGGTGTCCGCCATATACGACGGATTGCTGGGGGCTGCGTTTCTGCTGGCCAGCGGGCCGCTGTTCCAGTGGTTCGGCGTGACACCGCCTAATCACCCGGGCTACGTGCAGTTTCCGGCGGCCTTGTTGGTCGTCTTCGCGGTCATGTTCATGGCCGTTGCCATGAATCCGGTGGGCAACCGCAACCTTATACCGTATGGGATTCTTCTGAAGGTGTCATACTGTGGCGTGGTGTCGTTTCACTGGTTCACCGCCGGACTCCCTGGCATGTGGAAGCCCTTCTGCATTTTCGATCTCGCTTTCCTTGTTGCCTTCGCATGGGCGTGGGCCGCACTCCGGAAAAAAGGGCCCGGAACGAGTGATACCACTTTTGGATGAGGATCGGTACGTATCTGGGCTCCCCGCCTTTTAAGGCGGGGGGACCCGAAGGGTGGGGCGGTTGATGCGGGTTCCAACCACCGTGATATCGGGACGCGGACCATCCATAACCACCCCGGCCTGCGGCCACCCCTCCTTGCAAAGGAGGGGCGCTTGTATGCTTGTTCTCATGCTGAAATGGCATGCGGCGTGAATCATGCGGTGGAACATGCCCATGGCCACAGCTAAACGCAAACCGTCCTAAAACCCGCGGCCAACGCCCGCGAGGATGATATCCGCATCGCGGTTGTAGTTGTAGGCCGTGGCCACGCGGTGCCAGGTGCCGCGCACCAGCCAGCCGGAATCAAAGTGCCAGGCCGCGGTGTACGAGACCAGCCCCGACACGGCCCAGTTGCCCGCAAGCTGGGGCTGATCTTCACGATGGCTGTCGTAGGCCAGGTACGGGCCGATCCCGAAGCCCATGGAGAGGTGCCCGTTGGAGAAGTGGCGGCCGTACCACAATTGCGGCGCCACGCCCCGGCGGTCCACCTTGTCCGCACCGTGCTCGTAGAGGCCGGCCAGGGTGACGTTGAGCCACGGCAGGAAGTAACGGCGGTACTCGAGGCTCGCCGCGCCGCCCTGCTCGGAGCCGAAACTGTTGACGATGTCCACGCCGCCCAGCGCCGTGGCTTCGTTCAGCTTGATATTCGCGGGGCGCGTCTCCAAATCCCCGATCCAGGCGGCCTCGTAGCTGTGCCCGACGCCGAACATGATGGCCGTGGTGTCCACCTTGTCGCGGTTCAACGCGGTGTTGGCGCGCAGCTCAAGCGACCATAGCTTGTTCATCTGCCAGCGGCCCAGGGCGCTGAGCATCACGCCCGGCCCGTGGTTGTTTTCGTACCCCTGCGCATACTCGGTGGAGTGGGTCGTGTCGCAGTAGAAGTGCGGGCCCACGCCGGCGGCCAGCATGAGCCGCCGCTCGGCGGCGAAGGTGCGCCCCCACAACTGGACGGTGGATCCGTCCCGATGATGGTCCTCGTCGTGCCCCTCGTTCACCTTGGAAATGCTCCATGCCCAGTGCTCGGCAAAACCATCCATGTAGGAGAACGACCAGCCATAGGTCGAAGCCCGCGTGCCATATCCGACCAACCCCCCGGCCATCAGCGTGAGGGAATAGTCGTTGGTAAACGCGAAGGCCGGGGCCAGGCCCGCCAGGAACATGACCGCCACCCAGTAAATCCTCGCCGTATGCTTCATGCAATGTCTCCGGTTGTCGTTGGGTTAATGTTCAGGGGGCTGTCATAAGAATCCGGGCCGGCCGGGTCAAGACCTTCCGAAAAAAAAGATGGTGGGCGCGCTACGGCGGCGGCAGCAGGTGCCAGCGAAAAAAGACCGGTGTGCCGACCGGTGGCGTGTTGGTCGCGAGCAAACGCACCACGGCATTGGCCCCGGTCACCGATCCGCAAGGCTGGCCCAGTTCATTGGCCAGGTTAGGGCAGGGCGCCCAAACATTG
This sequence comes from uncultured Verrucomicrobiota bacterium, assembly GCA_964489425.1. Classification (GTDB taxonomy): domain Bacteria; phylum Verrucomicrobiota; class Kiritimatiellia; order RZYC01; family CAZAYP01; genus CAZAYP01. Next base: position 39,264 of record CAZAYP010000033.1, read on the forward strand.
GCGACGAGGTTGGTGCTGCCGGCCACCGTGTACACGGCCCCGGTCCAGGCAAACCACTCCAGGGCCACGCCGGACGATCCAGCGGATATTCCCATGGGGTAGAGCACCCGGTAGATGCTTTTATGCAGGGCGTAGTCGCGCGTGTCCATGTCCATGGACCAGAACATGACGCCGCGCAGGTCCAGGTCGCGCGCCGCGCTGGCCTTAAGCGCAATGGAATCGGCGTCATCGTAGGTCACGAACACTTGGCTGGTGGGGTTGTACAGCCACGGCACCCCGGCCAGGGGATCGCCGTGGCGCGTGTAGCCGTACCCGTCGATATAGCCATGACTGCGACGGTCTTCGGCCAGGTCGTTGAAATCCAGTTGGCCGGCTTCCCAGGAGCCGGGCCCGGCGCTGCCGAAAGTCTGGAACAGGCCGGCCCCATTGGTGGGCACGCCGGCGAAGCTATGCCCGTAAAACGGCAGGCCCAGCACGATGCGCCGGGCCGGCACATTGTTGCTGAGCAGCACCTGCAGGGTGGCGGTGATGTTGTTGTTTGGCGTGGGCGCCAGCGGGTTGCGCCCCAGCGGCGCATTGTGGCCGGTCCGGGTATCCCAGGTTCCTGCAAAATCGTAGGTCATCACGTTAAACCAATCGAGGAGGTCGCTCATTTCGCGCAGGTGGTAGCGGTTGGTCAAGCTCAGGGGGCCCGCGGAAATGGCGGCGGTGATGAGGTAGGGGCGGCCGTCCTGCATGGTTTGCTGGTCCAGCCGCTGGCGCAACCCTTGCAGCAGGAGGAGGAAATTGCCCGCGTCGTCCGGCCGGTGCGGCAGGCCGTCCTCCCCGCCTTCCACGGGATATTCCCAGTCAATGTCGATGCCGTCGAACTGGTAGTTGGTGATGAACGTGACGCACGACTCGATAAACGAGGTGCGCGCGCCCGCGTAGGCGGCAATGTCGGAGAAATGGTCCGACCACGTCCACCCGCCGGCGGAGATCAGCGTGCGCACGTGCGGGTAGCGCTGCTTGAGCCTGATGAGCTGGTGGAAGCTGCCCCGTAACGACCCGGGGTCCCAGGAGTCGCCGGGATAAAACTTGTCGATGTCCGCATAGCTGTCGCCCAGGACCAGGGCGGCGGAGTTGGAGGCGTAGCACACCGGCTGCGCGAAGGCGTAGTTGATGTGAGTGATGTACGCTGCCGGGACATTGGTGACGTGATAATTCCGATCGTACACGCCCCAGGCGATGAAGTAGCCGGCGGACACCCGGGGAACCTCCGCCGCCGGCGCCGCGGCGGCCAAACCGCCCAGCACCATGCCCGCCACCGCCGCGCGCCAGGCCGCAGCCGACCCCGGCCGGGTCCGGTTCCCGGGCCTGTTCCCGAGGGCAGAAATGGCGATCACAGATCGTAAGGGCTGCATCAAAAGGCGCTCGGTTGCCAGATATTGAATATACATTAACCCAATCCGGGCGCGTTGTATACCTGTAGGGATAGGGGACAAGGGCTGTCGTTTGGCCTGAAGATTGCGCGGAAAAGCCGCGTAACGCTTCCCCGCGACGCAGGGGCAAGACGTGCGGGCATCACGGCCTATAATACCAAATCAGGCGATTGGCGTTCCCGGGAACGCCGAGCGTCTGCTCGGTAACGCCTTTCCCTGCGTCACGATTGGCCCGGCATGGCATGCCTGCCCGCTTGCAAAACGCCGCGCGGTATCATTTAATGCCCGCAAGCCGCCGGAGGGGTGGCTGAGTGGTTTAAAGCACCGGTCTTGAAAACCGGCGAGCCGCAAGGTTCCGGGGGTTCGAATCCCTCCCCCTCCGCCATCTTCCATAATGCCCTTATCCATTTGAGCAGGAGCCCCTCTCGAAGGGGCAAGTCGATCGCTGGCCATGGCTGGGTGTCAATCTGATCGTTTTGCCTTCCGGAAAGAGAGATTGAATCACATGGACAGCAATGGTATTATGATCCCATGAACACATCGGTACAAACCGTCAGAGCTGAGGCTTTGTCGCTCTCTGTCAGCGAGCGGGCGAGCTTGGCGCACGACCTCATTCTGAGCTTGGACGAACCGGCGGCATTCTCTCTAGGCGCGGAGCAGGAAACGGAGATCGCCCGCCGCGTTCAGAGGGTGCGCGAAGGTTCCGCCAAAGGCCGGCCTGCTGCTGATGTGTTCCGTGACATCAAGGCAAAGTTTGAGAAATGATGGCGACGACCATCCTCCACGAGGCCGAGATGGAACTCTGGGAGGCCGTGGAATACTACGAAACTCGATCGCCAGGACTCGGACTGGACCTTCAGGCCGAGATCCAAGGAGCCGTAGAGGCCATCGCCGAGTCTCCCGACCGTTGGCCTCTTCGACACGACGGAACTCGAAGGTGCTTGACGCCCCGATTCCCCTATGTCGTTGTGTACGTCCGTCTGGCCGACTGCATCTGGATCATTGCCTTCGCGCACTGCAAACGCAGGCCGCAGTACTGGTCGGGGCGACTCACGAAGGTCACAGAGGCAGATCCAGAAAGCATGACCGGATGAACGGGATTTCTTCTCAAGCCAGCGGCTCAAGAAGTCCTTGCCCATTATTCGAGCAGCAGCAACAGCCAGGAAAGCGAACCCGGAACAGCGGCAAGTCCGCTCCGCTCAAAGAGGTAGGCGGCGCCGGTCAGGTTTGACTTAAACGGAGATCCGATCAGCGCAACATCGCCAGACAACGCCATGGCGAGGCCGAAGTAGTCAGACGTGGCCGGGTTGGGGTTGTAGATCGTTTGGATTTTTCCCCAGGCGTTGGTTCCGCCCACGTTGCGTCCGTACAGGACCACCGCGCCGGTGTTGGTCTGGTACGCGTAGGCGCCCACGAGCGCCAGGTCGCCGTCCAGGGCCACCGCCCCGCCGAGGGCCGCCCGGCCCAAGTCGGGTTCCTCGATTTTCCTGGCCAGCCCCCAGGTATTGATTCCCCCGAAGTTGCGCTCATACACAAAAGCCGCGCCGTGCACATTGGTCATTTGCGCGCCCACCAGCGCGACATCGCCCGCCACGGCCACGCTTTGCCCAAAGTAGTCGAGCGGCTTGCCCTGGGAATCGGAAAGCGTGGCGACCCGGCCCCAGGCATTGGTGCCACCGGCGTTGCGTTCATATACAAACGCCGACCCGCGGTTGGTTGCATGGCAACTGGCGCCCACCACGACCACATCCCCCCAGGCCGACACAGCGCAACCAAACTCGTCACCGGCTTTGCGGCCTGGCGCGCTCAAACTGGCCACCTCCCGCCAGGCATCGATCTGGTTCAGGTAACTGCGTTCATACACAAAGGCAGCGCCGGTATTGGTCTGCCATCCCGGCGCGCCCACGACGGCCACATCGCCCGCCAGGCCCACCGCGGCTCCAAACAGAACCCCGTTGGTGTTGGGACCGCTCAGAAGAGTCAGCACCCCCCAATTGTTCGGGCCGCCCTTGTCACGCTCGAACACATGCACCATGCCCCGCCGCATAGTGTAATCAGTGGTGCTCCGGACCTTGGGTTCACCCACGAGGATAAAATCGCCCCAGGCGGCCACGGAGGCGCCGAACTCATTGCCATCGGGATCATAGACGGATTCGAGGCGCTTGACCATGCCCCAGGCATTGGCGCCGCCGGAATCCCGTTGAAACACAAACGCCGCCCCGGTGGTCACGTTGGTTTGGCCCAAATGCTTGGCGTACATGGCGCCGACCACCGCGACATCTCCCCAGGCGGCGGCCGCATTGCCAAAGCCGGCCTGCTGCGCGGGAATGGGATCGGGCAGCGCCTGGTTCCTGGAAAAATCCCGACCGGACAGTTCGTACACATAAACGCCGCGTTGCGGCGCAATGACCGAGAGCACCATGGAATTCCCGGCCATGGCCACCAGCAACCCGAGATTCACCACGCTATTGGTGATCGCGGAGGAAGGCGTGATTTCGGCAATTTGACCCCAGGCCTGGGTTCCGCCGGCATGACGGTCGAAGACGTACGCCGCGCCGCGGCGGCTGTTCTGGTCCGGGGCGCCCACCAGCGCGCAATCGCCCCACAGCGCGACCCCCTGGCCGAAGTTGTCGTTGTCGCTGCCTGACGCGCCCGGCGCGGACAATTCCTTGACCAGCCCCCAGCCGTTGACGCCGCCCGCCTGGCGGGCATACAGATACGCCGCCCCCGCATGGCGATGACTCGTCCCCACCAGGGCCATATCGCCGCTCAGCGCCACGACGTCCCCGAAGTACCAGTACTCAGCGCAGGGAGACAGCAGGTTTTTGACCATCCCCCACGCATTGGTGCCCCCGCTGTTTCGGGCAAAGAGATACGCGCCGCCGCGCTCCGTATCTTTGAAGGGCGCGCCCACCAGGATCGTCTCGCCCGCAACGGCCACAGCTTTGCCGAACTGGTCGCCGCTGAACCCATAAGGATCCGCCGTCAACTTGCGGGCTTGGCCCCAGGCGTTTTGGCCGCCCTGGTTGCGCTCAAAGACGTACACCGCATCATGTTCCGTGGCGCCCACCGCAATCACATCGCCATCCACCGCCACGGATTTGCCCAGGCGGTGGCTCTGGGCGCCATCCGCGGCCAGCAATTTCTTGACCTGGCCCCAGGCATTGGCGCCGCCCTGGTTGCGCTCGAAAACGTACGCGGCGCCCCGATAAGAATCCCGGCCGTAGGCGCCCACCGCGATCACATCTCCGGCCACGTCCACCGCGTAGCCAAAATAGGCGTACTCCACGGCGTCCGCGGCCATGATTTTCTTGACCTGGCCCCACTGGTTGGCGCCCCCGTGGTTGCGCTCGAAAATGTACGCGGCGCCCGTATAGTGGTTGTTGGTGATGGTTTGTCCGATGACGATGACATCGCCATCCGCCGCCGTTGAATAGTAATCAGAAATGGAACCCCCCTCGGGCGGCACCAGTGATTTAATCGCCGTCACCTGAACCCCCGGCCCACCGGGCGCTGAGTCTTGCGGGGCAAGGGCCCGCATCTGGGGCTCGATTTTTTCCCACACGTCCGGCGGCAGTTCCGTCCCGGGCGCGGTGGCGGCCAGCAGGCATACAAGGAGCGCAAGGCTCAAAAAGAAGCGCTGGGCGCTTGAACCATGGGAGCCAATATTGCCAGGGAAAACGAGGCCCTTGATCTGTAACATGCTACTTCTCCTTTTTGTGATCGGCGGCGGACTTGGTCGGAGTCCCGGCTTCAGCCGGAAGTTCCCCGCGTCCTTCAGGACGCGGTCCCAGCCGCGGGCTAAAGCCCGCGCAGAGCTTCCGCCTGAAGGCGGTACTCTGACGCGCTGCGCACCCCGTTTTAACAGGCCCAGTCATATTTTGAAGATATGCGTCATCATCATGGCTCTTTAATTCCACTGGAAACATCGAAGAACCACAGCGCCACCCTACTCGTCAAACAACAGCAGCAGCATGCCGGGGTTGTACGCCGTTGCGGGGCGCTGCGGATAAACGTTCCACACCATTTCCACTGCCGGATAAAGGCTGCGCGCCTTGATCCACAGGTTCTGCTCCGGCGTCAGGGATAGGCCGGCCAGTTGCCAACCCCCGTCAATGCGCTGGGGCGTGCCCAGCGGCGTGAAGGTGGTCCCATTGAGGGATTGCTCGAACACGACATGATAAACTTCCGGGGCCGCTCCGCTCCGCATCCAGGATACCGTGTCGTTTTTTTCGCCCAGCACCAGTTGCTGCGAAACCGCGTTGGTCACCACCAACCGATAGAGACTTTTTGCGAAGTAAAGGTCCAAATCGGAAACCGGGATCCGGCCGTCCGCTTGCACCACGAAACACCGGGTGGCTTCGGTCAGGCCGGCATTAAAGCTGGCATCCAGCGTGCCGTTGGTATTCAGCCGGGCCATTCCCCGGCGGGGGAGGCCGTTCACCGTGCTGAAACCGCCGGCTATCAGAACGCGCCCGTCGGTGGTCAGCGCAAGTTGCCCCACGTCGCCATCCGGCTCTCCGCCACGGCTGAAGGCGGTATCCAGCGTGCCGTTGGTGTTCAGGCGCCCGATGCGATTCCGGGTCTCGCCCGCCAGGATCGTGAAACTTCCGCCGACCACAATCTTCCCGTCCGGTTGTAGCGCCAGGGCGCCGATCGCCCCGTTAGCGCCGCTGCTCGGAAGATTGAAGGTCGGATCCACTGAACCGTTGGCGTACAGCCGCCCGATCCGGGAGCGTACATAGCCCCCCAGGTTGGTGAACACGCCGCCCACCACGATTTTACCGTCCGGCTGCACGGCCATTTCAAGAACCGCATTGTTGGCGCCGCTGCCTGGAATAAACGCGGTGTCCACCGCGCCATTGGTCGTAATCCGCCCAATCCGAATACGCGAAACGGCATTCAGGGTGGTGAAGTCGCCACCGGCCAATATGGCCCCATCCGGCTGAATCGCCAAGGTCCAGACCGTCGCGTTGGCGTTGGGATTAAACCCGGCATCTACCGTTCCGTTGGCATGGAGCCGGGCAATGCGATTCCGCGTATAGCCCGCCACATTGGTGAACGTGCCCCCCAGTAGGATTTTGTTGTCCGCCTGCACCACCACGTCGTTCACCTCGCCATACACCCGGGAATTAAAGGGTGTACTATTTGTATCCAAGTTCCCGTTGGGAAGCAGGCGGCCAATGCGGTAGCGCGTTTGACCGACCAGGCTGGTGTAGCTACCCCCGGCCAGTATTTTTTCATCCGCTTGTTGGGCCATCACAAAAACCGAGCCATGGACAACCATTGGGGAGAAGCCGCTTTCCACGTCGCCCCCGGCATGAATGCGGGCCAAGTAAGTGAAGTTTTGGACGCCGACGCTGGTGAACTTGCCGCCCAGCACGATCTTGCCGTCCGGCTGCAGCGCCAGCGCCATCAAGTAATTGGCCGCGCCCCCGCCCACATTGGGGTTAAATGACGAGTCAATCGCGCCGCTTGGCTGAAGCCGCGCCAGCCGGTTGCGGGCCGCTCCGGCCATGGTCGTGAACGCGCCGCCCACCAGGATTTTACCGTCCGGCTGAACCAGGATGCTGAATATTTGGGTGGCGTTGTTCGCGCCCTGGGAGAACGACGAATCCCATGTACCATCCGTTTTCAGCCGGGCCAGGCGGCTGGCCGCATGGCCGGCGATCAGCGCAAAATCGCCGCCGGCCAGAATCTTGCCATCCGGCTGGATCGCCAGCGTGCGCACCACATCGTCCGCGGTCGGGTCGAAGGTGGTGTCGGTCGTCCCATCGGCATTAAGCCGGCCGATGTTGGCGCGCGCCTGGCCGTTCAAATGGTTGAAGTCGCCGCCCACCACGATTTTGCCGTCCGGCTGGATCAGCAAGGTGTGGACGGCATAGCCCAGCACTTCCGCATGGAATGAGGCGTCCAGCGTTCCGTTGGTTTCGAGCCGCGTGAGCAGGAGAACATCATTGGTTCCGACATGCTGAAAGCTCCCTCCCAACAGGATTTTACCATCCGGCTGAATCGCCACCGCCAGAACCCAGGAATCGGGGTAGGCATTAAATCCAGGGTCAGCATAGCCGGTCGGGCCGAGGCGTTTGAGGTTGCTGGCCGAGCCGCTCATGGCGTCGAAATCGCCGCCCACGATCACCTTTTCGTCGGGCTGGACCGCCAGCGTATAAACTTTTCCATCAGAGGGCGAGTTCGGGGTGAAACTGTCGTCATAAGAACCATCGGGGTTGAGTCGGCCGACAATGTTCCTTTCAACGCCATCCAGGATGGTGAAGGATCCGCCCACCAATATTTTCCCGTCCGGTTGCAGGGCCAGCGCATAGACATGATTGTTTGGCTGGGGACTGAAGGCCGTCTCCCTGGTTTGCGCCTCACCTCGTTGCGAGAGCAACACCAAGCCGAGCAGGCAGACGCTGGTTATACCCCAAACAAACGTTCTTCCGGAACATGGCCCATAATTCACAACATCACCCAGCCTTTATGATTAGTCCGCATTTATTTCCCGTTGGCGAAATCCATCCGCAGGGGCAACCCTGTAACGCTGTTGACTCTCAAACTGAATCCCAAGGGCTCTATTGTTAGGTTCCGAGACGCATGCTGTCAACCTATTCACCCACATATTTTCCTCCAGCCCCCCCCCCCCGAAAAATCCAGCTTTGATCACACCCAGGTCCGGCCCTTTTGCCCGCATCGGCGCGGTGCCACCGCAGTCACAGCGCGTCCAGCGGCCGCAAACCAAGTGAATAATTTGAACCACGGATGCACCCGGATTAACCCGGATATTTCAGGGAATCCGATCCCTGCACCGATTCATATCCGCGTCCATCCGTGTCCATCCGCGGTTGTTTCTCTGCCTCCATGCGCACCCATGTGTTGAATCCAGGCGGGCATTTGTCGGATGAGCCGTAATTTCGGCCCGTAATTCCGGCCTTGAAAAAATTGCCGCCGCCGGGTATGTTATACGTATTGGCGATCGTTCCATGGACTGACGATCGGGTCTGCATGGATGCTTGAACGCGGTGCCGCCGGGCGGTGCCGGGGCTGGAATGGGCATCCTGCAGGGCAGATGTCAACCCTCCCCCGCCCACTCCCGCGCGGCGGATACGTTGTGAGGAGTAGGCCATGGATGTTCAGTTTTCCGGGGCAGTGGACTTTGCGCCGCTGCTGAACCAGATCAACCACTCCGGCCCGGCCCTGGCCTGGCGCGCCGGGCAGCAGGCGCCTGCCTTGGGCCAGACCAAGACCTATCAACAGGCCTGGCAGGATCAGCGGGATATTCTGCTGAATCTCGACCAGGTCAACACCACGGTGGCCAACCTGTCGGTATTGACCGGCCATAGCATCAATATTTACGCCTGATTTCAACCGCCCCCGTCGTACCAGGTCGCCATGATTTCGTTTGCCGAGTCTTGGATCAGTGCTGTGGTCGCCGACTATGCGGCCAACGGCCTGCCGTCGCAACGCAGCCGCCCGGCGCCGGCCGCGCGGCGCGCCCCGGCCGGCACCAGCAACCCCAACGAGGCGATCCACCTGGAACCGCGCGGCACCCACCTCTACCCGGTCAAAGACCAGGCCGTGCCCGTGGGCGATACGGAGTTGCGCGTGACCGTGAGCGACCTGTCCATGGCGGGCCGGCCGATCGAAATATTTTCCAACGGCCAGAAATACTCGGTGCCCATCCTGGCGGAGCGCGGCGCGGCCACGGTGGACGGCTCGGAGTACCCGGACCGCATCGCGGTTTCGCAGGACGATGCCGGGAACACGGTGCTCGATGTCACCCAGCGCGGGCGCACCGCCACGATGGACCTGGGGCGCATCGCCGCGCTCACCATTGCGGCTGGCGGCGCGGACGACCGGGTGGCGATTGCCGGGCGCAATTACTACGGCGGGGTGGCCGCGGCCGGCGACGCTGACGCCGACACCCTGACGGCCGCGGTCGACTACGCCCTGCGCGAAGGCGTCACCCTGGCGGGCGGCGCGGGCGATGACCGCATCACCCTTTCCGGCCAGGCCCTGGCCAGCGTGATCTCGGGCAATGACGACAAGGACCAGCTGAATATCAGCGACCTGATCCCCGACACCAGCATCCACTTCGCTCCGCAGTTGACCGGCGATGACGACAACGACTCCCTGTTTGGCAGCGCCGGCCGCGACATCATGGCGGGCGGCGCCGGGAATGATTACCTGCAGGGATTCGCCGGCAACGATACCTTATGGGGCGGCGCGGACGATGATACCATCCTGGGCGGCGCCGGCTACGACTGGATGAGCGGCGATGCCGGCAGCGACCTGCTCCAGGGCGGGCGGCAAGCCGACGTCCTGCGCGGCGGCGCGGGCAACGACTACCTGTACGCCGGCCCCGGCGTGGACTGGCTGCATGGCGGTGCGGGCGCGGACAACATCGGGCCGTTTGCCTGGAGCCCGCGGCAGATCTATGCCACCCAGCGGGTCGGCGATCACCTGCAGGTCAATGCCCGCGGGGAACTCCGCTCGCAACCCGTGGTGACGAACCTCGGCAAGTACCAGCAGTATGGCGACTATACGCGGAACTTCCGGGTGTTCCAGGATTACGATGCCGCCGAGGATTTCCTGGTGGACCGCGACCTGGTTGTGTGACCGATCGGGCGCCCGCCGCGCTCCCCGGGCTGTGCTTGAAAAAATGAAAGCACAATCGCTATTGACGCCCGGGCCGGGAATGCATTATTTATATAGGCAGATTGTTCGCAGTTACATTGATAGCCATAGCCAAGAAACAAGACAGGAGAACGTGATGAAGAAAAGCGGATTTACCCTTATCGAACTGCTGGTGGTGATTGCAATCATCGGAATTCTGGCGGCCCTGCTGTTCCCCGCGATCCAGGGCGCTTTGCTGCAAGCCAAGGCCACCGCGGCCGGGACGCAAATGGGCGGCAAAGGTCTGCAAGGCATGATCTACGCGGAAAGCGTGGATCGCAATGCCGCGGGCATGGCGGAAATTTTCCCGCGCAGCCAGGCCACTTCAACCGCCTATTTCCAGGAAGTGTACGCCAGCAACTACTGCGAAGGTTTCAACTTCAGCATGTTGGCCATCCCCGGCCAGACCGCGCCCCCGATGAATACGGACGCGACCTTGGAGCAGGCCAAGAACATGTGGTGCGCGGTCAAGGGCGTTACCAGTTCCACGGACCCCAACGTGCCGCTGTTCTTCACCAAGAACATCGCTTTCTCCGGGAACAAGCTGGATGGCGCGGTTACCGTCAACGCCAATGCAGACACCAGCGGTGGTGAAGGCGCGGCCATCTTGAACGACAAGTACGCCATCGTGATCTACGCCCAGGGCGCGGTCAAGGTGTTCAAAACCAGCCGCTTGAGCCGGGAACTGATCCTGGGCGGCAACGTGTACAGCAATACCGTTCTCATTCCGTAACGATTCGCTTTAGAGCTTGTGGCGGGCGGGAAATCCTTTGGGTTTCCCGCCCGTCTGCTTTTGCACGCGTCTCAGTACTTATCTGGGCTCCCCGCCTTTTTAAGGCGGGGGGGACCCGAAGGGTGGGGCGGTTGTTCCGGGTTCCACCCACCGTGATATCGGGACGCGGACCATCCACAACCACCCCGGCCTGCGGTCACCCTTGCTTGCGATCTCCGCGGGCTTGGCGAGAAATCCGTCGGGTGCTGCGCGCGGTGCTCAGCGTGCGGGCCGGGCTTACGAAGCGGCGGTGTCGATGTGGTCCACGATGCCGACGATCACGGTGCGGACGGGACCATCCTTGGAGTTGAGGATCTGGCGGGCGCCATTGCCCTCATCCACGATCAGCACCTGCTCCCCCGGGCCGGCGCCCACGGTATCCACGGCGATGACGTAGCCGCCGGCCGATTGGCCGTCGAACTTCATCTTTTCGACGATCATCAGCTTTTTGCCCTGGTAAAAAGGGTGCTGGATGGTGGCCCAGAGGTCGCCGATGACTTTGCCGAGCATCATGGCTTGGCCCTTTCCATGGCCGCGGACTGCATGCCGTCCACGATGCCGATGATGGCATGGTCCACGGGCACGAACCACGGGTCGAGCGCCAGGGCCGCCTCGCGGCCGCCCTCGTAGTACACCTGCTCGTCGGGGCCGGCCATGCGGGTGGCGTCGCAGGCGACGATCGCCGTCCCTTTGGGCTTGCCGGCCGCGTCGAGCGGTTGCACCCAGAGCAAGGGCACGCCTTCGAGGCCCTTGTAGGCTTGCGCGCAAACCAGCCGGCCGATGACTTTACCCAGCATCATGTCAGATCGTCTCCCCATCCAGGTCAAGGTTCGTGGCGCTGGCAAACCGGGCGCCGGTGCGGATCTGGTTGATCAAAGCGTTGTGCGGTGCGGTCAGGACGCGGTGGCGGGCCGTGCTGCCGCGCTGGTCCAGGGCGCGCAGCGCGAGTTCCAGCGCCGCCTGCACCTCGTGCAGATCGCCCTGGTAAATGGTCAGGCACTGGCCCTGCATTTCACTATCGCCCCAGCGGCTCTCGATCAGGCGCACCGTGGCGCCCTTGAGCGCGGCCTCGGTGGCCGCGACGTTGCCGATCACGGTCGGGGTTTCCAGCACCACGATCGCTTCCGTGCCGGCGTAGGGCAGGGGCTTGGGCGGGGTGGGGCGCAGTTGGGCGAGGATGGCGTCATGCAACTGGGGATGAACGTCCGGCAGGTACACGTGGTCCAGCAACTGGTCCTTGGCCCAGAACTGGCCTTCCTGCGTGGCCTCGTGAACTGCCGCGGGGGTGCCGCCCAGGACCGTGAGGTAACCCCGGTGCCCGATGGTGCCGGACCGCAGCAAGGCCACGGGCGATTTCTTGATCATCGCGTCCGTGACGTACATCCCATCCGGGATGGACCGGAACTCGAGGATTGCCATGGCGGGGTATTTTTTCATCAGGTCACACGATCCGGAATTGGTCGACCATCACGCAGCGGCGCCAGCGCGAGAAATGGCGCGCGCTGGTGAGCCCCTCGCCCGTGGGGCTGGCAATGGTAAAGGAGGTGAAGCCCTCGCCGCCGTACCCGAGGCCCGCCACGGCGCGGCCGTTTTTCACGAAAATGCTGGCGTTGCACTCGCGCGCCATGCGGCTCAGGCTGTCGATGTCGCGGCCATGCATCACAAAGGTGTGGCGGTTGTTGTCTTCCATCTCCACGGCCAGGTCGATGGCCGCGTCCACGGTGGGCACGCGGGTGACCGGGAGGATCGGCATCATCTGCTCAGTCCACAGCAACGGGTGATCCTGGTTGACCACGGCGAACGCCAGGCGGGTGGACGGCGGCACGGACAGGCCGATCTTGTTGAGGATGTAGCCGGCGTTCTTGCCAATCATGTCCTTGTTCATCACGGAGTGCTGGCGTGGGCCGTTGTTCTTGGTAAAAATCAGGTTCTCCACCTGCGCCATGCGGCTGGGGTCCAGCAGCACCGCGTCGTTGCGCTGCATGGCCTGGACCAGGGCCGAGGCCACGCTGTCCACGACAATGACTTCCTTCTCGTCCACGCAGATGATGTTGTTGTCAAAGGAGGACCCGGTCACGATGTCCCGCGCGGCCTGGCTGATATCCGCGGTCTCGTCCACGACCACCGGCGGGTTGCCGGGCCCGGCGCAGATCGCGCGCTTGCCGCTGGCCATGGCCGCCTTGACCACGCCGCCGCCGCCGGTCACCACCAGGATGCGGATGCCGGGGTGCTTCATCAGTTCCTGGGCGCTTTCCACCGTCGGTGTGGCCACGCCGCACACGATGTTGGCCGGCCCGCCGGCCCCCGTGATGGCCTTGTTGATCAGCACGATCGTCTCGGCCGAGCAGCGCTTGGCGCTGGGGTGGGCGTTGAACACCACCGCGTTGCCCGCGGCCAGCATGCCGATGGTGTTGCAGATGATGGTGGAGGTCGGGTTGGTCGTGGGGGTGATCGCGCCGATGATGCCAAAAGGCGCCGGCTCCACCAGGGTCAGGCCGTGGTCGCCGGTGTAGGCCTGGGGCTGCAGGTCCTCGGTGCCCGGAGTCTTTTCCGTGACCAGCTGGTTCTTCAGCACCTTGTCTTCGTAGCGGCCCAGGCCGGTCTCGTCGTGCGCGGATTTGGCCAGCGCCGCGCCCTGCTCGCGCATCGTGGCGCGGATGGCGGCGATGATCCGGTTGCGCTTCTCGAGGGTCAGGCCGGCGAACTTGGGCTGGGCGGCGCGGGCGGCTTTGACCGCCTCGTCCACCGTGGCAAACATGCCGCCGCCCGCGGGCAGGGCCGGGGCCGCTTCGGCGCGCGCTGCCGGGCGGGCCGACCCGCCCAGTTCGCCCGCGATTTTCCGGGCGATGGCTTCGATGTCCTGATCGCTAAGTCTGGTCATGCGCTCCACCTTTTCAGGTTGTCAGGCTGAAGGCTGAAGGCGGTTGGGCTGACGGCGCTCCGCCAAACAGCCTGCAGTCTACAGCCTGATCGCCTGCGTTGCGGTCAGCGGTCGTCGGACTTGCGGTAGGCGACCTTGCCCTGGATGTCCCAACTGTCCACGATGGCCATGATCGTGGCATCGCAAGGTTTCTTGTCGGTCATGGTGGTCTGGCGGGCCGAGCTGCCGGAGCACACGAGCACCAGCTCGCCCGGGCCCGCGCCCATGGCGTCCACCGCCACCACCTGGCCGCCGCTTTCATGGCCCTTCTCGTCCACGTACTTGACCAGCAGGAAGCGCAGGCCGTCCAGGCTGGCTTCCTTGCGGGTCGCGACGACCGAGCCTACGACTTTGCCAAGGTTCATTGGCTACCCCCGGATCCTGGAGAGTGACGCAACACGGGGTTTATTTCTTGCCGTGCGCGGCTTCCGGGGCGCGGCCCAGGGGCAGGCGCTCGTCCACGTTCTGGTGCGGCCGGGCAATGACGTGCACGGCGACCACTTCGCCCACGCGGCTGGCGGCAATCTGGCCGGCGTCACAGGCGGCTTTGACCGCCGCGACGTCGCCGCGGACCACGACGGTGGTGTAGCCGCCGCCGGTCTTCTCATAGTTCACCAGCTCGACTTTGGCGGCCTTGACCATTGCGTCGGCGGCCTCCACGGTGGCCGGGAACGAACGGGTTTCGATCATGCCTAATGCTTCTGCCATGGTATACCTCTCTGGGTTGGGGGGTGGTTATGTCACATTTAACAGGGTGATCCGCGATCCTCGCTTACACCTTGCGGCCGCCGTCCTCGACCCGGCCGGCCACGGACTCAATGGCCTTTTCCGCCGCGCGGTAACCGACATCGATGTCGCGCTCTTCGCCGCCCAGGTACAGGCGGCCGAAGCTGCCGAAGGTGATGACCTCGAGGATGTTGATGTCCGCGGCCTTCTCGGCCTCGTTGGCCGCCAGCGCGGCGTAACCGGCCGGGGCTACTTCCATCACGTACATGGATTCGCCGGGCAGGATCATGTTGCCGTGGCGCATACGGTTGATGAGCTGGGTCTGGTGGTCCGCGACGCTGCGGATGACCTGGCTGGAGAACACGCGCGGCTTGATGCGGTCCTCTTCCTTCAGGTCCAGCGCGTCCAGGATCGAGCGGCCCGCCTGGCGGACGTCGGCCTGGGAATCGGAATGGATTTCCAGCATGCCGTACAAGCGCTCAACGATCTGCATGCCCGGGGTCACGTTGGTGGCCTTGAGGGCCACGTCCGTGATCTGGTTGATGGCGATGCCGGGCGAGATCTCCACGATCAGCGCCGCCTGGCCCGCCACCGGCAGGAACCCCTTGGCCACGGTCGCCAGGAACGAGGCGAACTGCGGCTGCAGGCTGTCGAGGAAAACATAGGTTCTTAACTCTGCCATGGATTGCTCCTTTTCTTTAACCGGCGGCCCGCGCCGGGCGCGGTGCCGCGTGATTGTTCATCAGCCGCCCGCCGCCCGGGCTTCCTCCAACATCTTGACGCTGTTGCTCGAGCCGATGCGCGTGGCGCCGGCGGCGATCATCTTCAGCGCATCCGCCAGCGTGCGCACCCCGCCGGACGCCTTCACGCCCATGCGCGCGGGCGCCACCGTCTGGCTCATCAGCTTGATATCCTCGGGCGTGGCGCCGCCGGTGCTGAACCCGGTGGAGGTCTTGACAAAGTCCGCCCGGGCCTTCATGCACATCTGGCAGGCGCGGAGCTTCTCCTCCTCGTTCAGCAGGCTGGTTTCGAGGATCACCTTGCTCAGCACGCCGGGCCGTTCCTTGCAGGCCTCGACCACGCCGCGGATATCGCGCAGCACCAGCGCGTCGTCGCGGCTCTTGAGCGCGCCGACGTTGATCACCATGTCGATCTCGCGCGCGCCGTCGCGGATGGCCTTGCGGGTTTCCAGCACCTTCATCTCCGGCGCCATGGCGCCCAGCGGGAACCCCACCACGGAGCACACCTTGACCGGCGAGTCGCGGAGCAACTGGGCGGCCTGGCGCACGTAGGCCGGGTTGACGCACACCGAGAAGAACTTGTGGGTCAGCGCCTCGCGGCACAGCTTCTCCACGTCCGCGGCCGCCGCGTCCGGCTTGAGGATGGTGTGGTCGATCATGCCGGCGAGCTTGGCCGCGGTGATCGTCGGCGCCGTCGGCGCGGGCGCCGGGCTGCCGCCGGCCAGCAACTCCTGCACGCGGCGCGTGATGCGTTCGAGATCCTGTGAAGTCAAATCCATGTCGTCCTCCCGCTGGCCGCCCTGGCCCAGCTTGCGGCCCTGTTCGACGTCCTTGATCATCTGCACCCGCCGGCGGTGCCGGTCCGCCGTGCATTCGGTGGTGAGAAAAATGGTCACGATTTCCTTGGCCGCATCCGCCTTGGTCTGGCCGGAGCCGAGGGTCAACACGTTGGCGTCGTTGTGCTCGCGGCTGTTGCGCGCCAGCGCCGCGTTGTAACAGGCGGCGGCCCGCACGCCCGGCACCTTGTTGGCGGTCATGGCCGAGCCGATGCCCGCGCCGTCCACCATGACGCCGAAATCGCAGGCGCCGCGGCCAACCAGTTCCGCCACCGCCTCCGCAATCCGCGGGTAATCGACCGCGTTCTTGTCAAAGGCGCCGCAATCCTGGACTTCGTGGCCGGCGGCCTTGATGAACGGAATCAAGGCTTCTTTCAGCTCAAAGCCCCCGTGAT
This sequence comes from uncultured Verrucomicrobiota bacterium, assembly GCA_964489425.1. Lineage (GTDB taxonomy): Bacteria > Verrucomicrobiota > Kiritimatiellia > RZYC01 > CAZAYP01 > CAZAYP01. The sequence goes on from CAZAYP010000033.1 coordinate 55,747, forward strand.
CCGCACCCACCGCCACTCGTAGTCGCGCTTTCATCGTGAATTGCCAAAATAGCAACCTGCGGCGCAGAGTGTAAAGAATAGAAAAGTGCCGCCGGCCATTTTTTTGTCCGCCGGGTGGCAAGTGATTGCCGCACAAGTTCGAGTTCAGATGGTTTTTGGGGGTGGTTTAAAAACGAGATTGGAACTGGGACGGAAAACCGCTCTACTTCGGAAAAAGGCAGGGCGTGATGATGAAACACGGCGTGATGATGTTGGTCGGGGTGTGCGCGATTGGCGGGGCAATGGCAACCGAAGCGCAAGGGCCGGCCGTCATTGTAGTAAAAGGTGCGAAAACAAAAATCGTCCTTGACCCATCAAGCTTGCAGGTTGCGCGAACACCCGCATGTGCATTATTCCGGGATGTTCTGGTAAACGATTTGCGGTGGTCTGGCTGGTTTGATCTCGCGTCGGGCAGCACGTCCTTTCGTCTATTGGGTCGGATAGCGGAATCCAGTGGCGGATTAACCGCAGAATGCCAAGTGTACGATCCCAACAGCCGCACGTACCGCTTCGAGCGGGTTTATGAAATGCCGGCAGACACCGCTCGAATACGATCTCAAGCCCACTCTACGGCGAATGCCATCATCTTGGAACTAACGGGCAAGAAGGGTATGTGCAAAGCCAGGATGGCGCTCGTCGGCAAGCCGATTGGAAGCAAGGTTAAGGAACTGTTCCTCTGCGATTATGACGGTGGCAACCTCAGACCGCTCACTCGAGGCGAGGACCTCAGTCTCGCCCCGCAATGGGATCCGCAAGGGGCAACGATATATTTTACCTCCTACAAGAAATTTTGTACCGATATAGATGCGCTCAACGTGGCCACGGGCAGCCGGCGAACCATCACTGAATACCCCGGCCTGAACTCTTGCGCCGCCGTGTCGCCCAATGGCAGGGAGTTGGCCGTGACGTTATCCAAAGACGGCCGGGTTGGTCTGTACGTCAAAAGCCTCGTCACCGGCGAGTCGACGCCGCTGATCAAAACAAAGAATGCCGCGGCAACCAGCCCGGCCTGGGCGCCCACGGGGGACCGCTTGGTATATGTTTCTGATCAAGCCGGCCGGCCGCAGCTCTATATCGTATCGCGGCGTGGCGGCACTCCAACCCGCTTGACCAGCCGGGGCACCGAGAATGTCGCGCCCGACTGGGGCGCCAACGGGTGGATTGCCCATTCCTGCAAAATGGGGCCGCAGTACCAGATTTGCGCGATCAATCCGGATTCCGGGGAATACAAGGTGTTGACGACCGACGGGGCCGACTACGAAGACCCGTCGTGGCTTCCAGACGGCCGGCACCTGGCCTGTTCGCGCACGGTGAATTACAGGTCGGAAATCTGGATTGTTGACCTCCTGGGCGACCCGCCCGTGCGTGTCAGCCTGCTGCCCCGCGACTATGACTGGACGGCCCCGGCCTGTACCGGAGGCATGAAATAGGATGCCCGCCCGCCGGATGACGCGGTAGCCCGGGAATGGCAGAGCCATGAAATCGCTATTCAAGCGTTGCTTTACAGTCAGCTTCGGAATCCATGCCGTAATCCTGATCCTGCTGGTCGCCGCTCCCCTGTACTGGGCCTGGCGGCACAAGGAGAAGCAGCCGGCGCCGCCGCCCCCGCGGCCGTATCCGACGATCGAGGTGATCACTATCCCATCCGAGCCCCCGCAAGCAGCAGCGACTGAACCCGCAACCAAGCCCGACATCTTGCCAACACCGAAGCCCCCAAAAACTACGAATACGACGGCCCGGCCCGCTCCCACTGCGCTTCCGAAGACAAAGCCCGGGAAACCCAAGCCCGAGATTGGCAAAGGGCCGCTGGTGCAGCGTCCTGGTCCAACGCCGTTGCCAGGTCCCACGCCAGTTCCACAGCCGACCCTGACAGCAGAACAAATCGGAATGGCACTGACTGCGGGGTTGGCCCCAATAGCCAATGGCGAAGGCGCCACCGGCGATGAGTGGGATGCGTATTTTGGAAGCGTGCATGAAGTCCTGTATGAGAACTGGATTCAACCGAGCGGCATGGCGGATGATGCCAACAACACGGTGGAAGCCGTGCTGCGGGTAGAATCCAGTGGGCGGGTCACAGGCCGGAGCATTTCAAAACCCTCCGGTAAGGCCGCGCTTGATGCATCCGTTACGGCGGCCATGGATGCAGTGGATACCCTTGCCGCGCTGCCTCAACCAGCCAGCGCCGGGTCCATGGACATAACCATCGTGTTTCAACTCGAAGCGAATTGATCGCGTCCGAATGAGGAACGCCGCAATCTGCCGGCGCTGCTCCGGGGTGATGGCCACGTCGAATCTTTCCGGACATTCATTTCCAGAGCCAGATTCTCCCGCAGGGTCGCTGAGCCGCAGAGATCCAGATCCTGCCCTGCGTCTGTGGGAAAGTATTCCGGTCCCGATTCCTGCATGGTTCTCCATCCATTCCAGATTATTTTCTCTCGCAAAGCCGCTAAGCCGCCAAGAAAT
>CAZAYP010000034.1:0-57889 GCA_964489425.1 uncultured Verrucomicrobiota bacterium
CGCCCAGTTCGTGGCCGCGCCCCCGGACAGCGGCAGCGCGGCCGGGGCGGCCCCGGCGCCCGCCGCCCCGCCGGCCCCGCGCCCCTGAACCCACGGAAGGAACTGCAGCATGCGGATCTACAATCTGTTCCCGCTATTGGCCGGCCCGTTTTGCGACTGGGAGCCGCACCTGGCGCGCGCCGCGGCCATGGGCTTTGACTGGATTTTTGTCAACCCCGTCCAGAAGCCGGGCTTTTCCGGCAGCCTGTATTCCATCAAGGATTATTTTGCGCTGAACCCGCGCCTGGTGAACCGGATGGATCCGCGCCCGGCCGGCGAGCAGCTCCGGGCCGCCACCGCGCGCGCCGAGGCGCTGGGCCTGCGCATGATGGTGGACTTGGTGGTCAATCATTGCGCGGTGGATTCGGCCCTGGTCCGCGAGCATCCCGCCTGGTTCGTGCGCAATGAGCGCGGCGAGATCGCCCATCCCTGGTGCATGGAAAACGACCGGCGGGTGGAGTGGGTCGACCTGGCGCTGCTCGATCATGCGCGGTCGTCCGACCGCGAGGGCCTGTACCGCTACTGCGTGGGCGTGGTCGAGTCGTTGCTGGCGCTGGGGTTCCAGGGGTTCCGCTGCGACGCCGCCTACCAGCTGCCCTACGAGTTCTGGGAGCGGCTGATCCGCGAGGTCCGCGGCCGGCACCCGGGCGTGGCCTTCGTGGCCGAGACCCTGGGCTGCACGCCGGACCAGACCCGCGCCACCGCGCGCGCCGGCTTCGATTGCGTGTTCAACAGCTCCAAGTGGTGGGATTTCCAGAGCCCGTGGCTGATGGAGCAGTACAACCTGGTCCGCGAAACGACGCTGTCGATCAGCTTCCCGGAGAGCCACGACACCCCGCGCCTGGCCGAGGAGTTGCACGGCCACGTGCCGGGGCTCAAGCAGCGCTATTTTTTTGCGGCGCTGTTTGCGGCCGGGGTGATGATTCCCGTGGGCTTCGAGTTCGGGTTCCGGCGCAAGCTCGACGTGGTGCAGACCCGGCCGTCCGACTGGGAAGCCGGCACGGGCGTGGACCTGCGCGAGTACATCACCCGCCTCAACCGGATCAAGGCCCAGGCCCCGATGTTCCAGGAGGAATGCCCCACCCAGTTCCTGCCCGTGAACAACGCCAACATCCTGCTGATGTGGAAAGCATCGGCCCGGACGCACGAGGAGGCGCTGGTCATCCTGAACAAGGATATCTGGAACAACCAGGCCTTTTATGTCGATGACTTGCGGCATTACATCCAGGCCGGCGCGCCGCTGGTGGACGCTTCGCCCGAGACCCCGCTGGAGTTCATTCCCAAGCCGTTCCACTACGACTTGCTGCCCGGCCAGGGGCGCGTGCTGATGACCCGCCGCGCCTAGGGCGCTTCAGGGCCGCAGCGCTTGGATCATCGCGGGGAGCAGCACGGCGATCAGGAGCAGCGCCAGCGCTGGCCGCAGCAGGTTGACCGGCTTGAAGTTCCGGCCCCGGACCGCGGTGAGCGCGTGGTTGGCGGCGGACAACGCGAAGAAGATCAGCATCGCGCTGACGATCGTGGCGTCGGCGTAGCGCCCCCACGCCAGCCCGTAGACCAGCAGGGCCGTGATGGCCATGGCCGCATTGGCCAGGCCGGACTGAACCTGGTAGGCGCGGTCCGGGTGATAGCCGATCTTTTCCGAGGCGGCCGCGCCCAGGACCAGGGCCTCGAACGCCACGGTGCCGCACATGATCATGACGATGATCGGCCCCATGATGTGAAACCGCGCCGGGGCATCCGCGCCCAGGTAGTACGCAAAAAATATGGCCAGCCCGATGCCGGCCGGTCGCACCCATTCCATGAGTCGGGCCAGAAGTTGCTTGGTCATGTGGTCTCCATTTTTTTTGATCCGCCGGCGGTTGCTGGGTTTCTTTTCCCGCTGACTGCGGCCCATAGATACCAAAGGAGGTTGCGCCGGGCAATCGCGGAAACGGATCGGCTGCGCGGGGAGCATTGCTTTTCCCGGCGGCGGCGGCTATGCTCTCCGCCATGAAATGGGCTGCCATCTTGGCTTGGGTTGCGCTCGCCGGCGCCGCGCTGGCGGGCAAGACACCGGCCGAGGCTGCGGTTGGCACGCCGCCGCCGCTGGTGTACGTCATCCCCATCCGCAACATGATCGAGCCGGCGCTGGTCTACGTGGTGCGGCGCGGCGTGACCGCGGCGCACGCGGCGGACGCCCGGGCCATCATCCTGGTCATGGACACGCCCGGTGGCACGCTGGACGCGGCGGACAAGATCATCCGCATGATCCAGTCCTCGCCCGTGCCGGTGATCACGTTCGTGGAAAAGGACGCCTATTCCGCCGGCGCGATCATCGCGTTGGCCACGCGCGAAATTTACATGGCGCCCGGCAGCGTCATCGGCGATGCCATGCCGATCCTGATGAGCCCGCTGGGCGGCGTCCAGGAGATGCCCGAGGATATCCAGGAAAAAATGGTGTCCGGCGTGGCGGCCAAGATCCGCGCCGCCGCGGAGCAGGGCGGCCACGACTCGGACCTGGCCGAGGCCATGGTGCGGCGGGACATGGAATACAAGATCGGCGACGAGGTCATCAAGAAGGATGGCCAGCTCCTGACCCTGACCAACGAAGAGGCCACCCGCCGGGTGGGCCCGAAGAAGCAGCCGCTGCTGGCGGCGGGCACGGTCAAGGACCTGCCGGATCTGCTCAAGCGCAAGCGCCTGGGCCAGGCGCGGATCGTGGAGCTGGAGATCACCCGCGCCGAGCGCCTGGGCCGCCTGATCGCCGCGCTGGCGCCCCTCTTCCTCATCGTCGGCCTGCTGGGCGTGTACATCGAGATCAAGACCCCGGGGTTCGGCCTGCCCGGCATCGTGGGCGGCCTGGCACTGGCGATCTTTTTCTGGGGCCACCACGTGGCGGGCCTGGCCGGGTTCGAGGACCTGATCATTTTCCTGGCCGGCATCGCGCTGATCCTGCTGGAGGTGTTCGTGTTGCCGGGGTTCGGGTTCGCGGGCGTGGCCGGGATTATCCTCGTCTGCTGGTCGCTGCTGGCGGCCATGGCCGAAAACCTGCCCGGCATGCCGTGGTACCCGACGTGGGACGAACTGCGCGGGCCGATCATCAAGCTGGGGTTTTCGCTGGCCCTGGCCGCGGTGGGCGCCGGGGCGCTGGCAAAATACCTGCCGCGCAGCCGGATGTTCAAGCGCCTGGCGCTCGATGCCGCGGTCAGCAGCCGGGCGGGCTATACGGCCGCGCCGGACAAGGCGCCGTGGGTGGGTCGCCAGGGCCTGGCCGTGACCATGCTGCGCCCGGCGGGCACCGGGCTGTTCAGCGGCCAGCGGCTGGACGTGGTCACGGGGGGCGACTTTATCGCCGCCGGCCAGCCGATCCGCATCGTGGAGGCCCGGGGCAACCGCGTGGTGGTCGCGCCGGACCCGGCGCCGGAAACAAAGAGGGGATGAACCATGGGTGGCGCGCTGCAATTATTTTCAGTCCTGGTGCTGGCCGGGTTCCTGCTGATCGGCATGGAGATTTTCGTGCCGGGCACGGTGCTGGGCGTGGTCGGCGGGTTGTGCCTGCTGGGGGCGGTGATTATCGGCTTCATGCAGTTCGGCGTGGAGATCGGCGCGCTGATCCTGATCGGCGTGCTGGTGCTGCTGGCCGGGTTGCTGATTCTCTGGATGCGCGTGTTCCCCGGCACGCGGATGGGCAAGGCGCTGATCCTGTCGCAGGACGGCAAGTCGTTCAAGCAGGCGGCCCGCACGGACCTGCTGAACCAGGCCGGGGTGACCCTGAGCGCGCTGAACCCGGCGGGCGTGGCCCAGCTCAACGGCCGGCGCTACGACGTCATGGCCGACGGCCAGTGGATTGACAAGGACACGCCGGTGACGGTGACCAGCGTGGACGGCAACCGCATCATCGTGAGCACCCGGCCGGCGGCCGGCCCGCAAGCCGGGGGCAGCCCGTGATGGCGGCGTGGCGCGGATGGCGGCGGGCCGGGTGGGCGGCGCTGGCGCTGGCAGCCATGGCCGTGGCCGCCGCGGGCGTCGAGTTCCGGCGGGTCAGCTCCTACACGCTGGCCCCGGGCGAGTCCCAGGACCAGGAGCTGTGGCTGGCGGCGGATGAGCTGGACCTGGCCGGCACGGTCCGCGGCGACGTGTTCGCCATGGCGACCAAGGCCCGGCTGGGCGGCGCGCTGGCGCGCGACGTCTGGTGCACGGCCGTGGATCTCAAGGCCGGCGGCCAGGTGGCCGGCCATGCCCGGCTGCTGGGCCAGTCGGTGGAGGTGGAGAGCGAGATCGGCGGCAACCTCATGGCCGCGGGCACCACCGTGGACGTCAAGCCGGCCGCGGAAATCGCGGGCGACGTGGTCCTGGTCGGGGAGACCGTGCTGTTCCAGGGCGGGGCCGGCGGCTCCGTGACGCTGCTGGGCGCGCAAGTGACCCTGGGCGGCATGATCGAGGGCCCGGTGCGGCTGATCGCCGACGACATCGTGGTCCTGCCCGGCACGATCATCCGCGGCGACCTGGTGTACACCTCAACCCAGGACCTGGTCTTGGATCCCAAGGTGCAGTTGGGCGGCGAACTCCGGCGCCGGGTGTGGGAGCCGGCGGCCGCGGCGCCCGCGCCGCCCTGGCCTCAGGTGGCCCTGGTGCAGATGTTCTTTCTCGGCGCCATGCTGCTGGCGGCCTTGTTCAGCTTCCACGTCGCGCCCGGCCTGATGCTGCGCAGCACGCAACTGCTGGCCATGAGCGCCTGGCGCTGTGTCCTGGTGGGGGTCCTGGTGTTTTTCCTGGCGCCGCTGGTGGCGGTGTTCCTGATGCTGACCTTGATCGGGCTGCCGCTGGGATTGCTGATCCTTGGAGTTTACGTGGCCTTGCTGTACCTGGCCAAATGCGGCGTGGCGGTGCTGGTGGGCGGGCTGCTTTTGCGGCGGGTGTTCCGGATCGAGCGGACGCTGGTTTACTCCGCCTTGGCGCTTGGCCTGATGGGCATCTATCTGTTATACAGCATTCCCGCAGTCAGCGTGGTGGTGTGGGCCGTGGTCACGCTGCCCGGTTTGGGCGCGTTGACCTTGGTGCTGTGGCAGGGCCGGTCGCCGGCCGGGCCGCCGCGCGTGGCCGGTGGGGCAGGATTGGCGGAACAGAAAAACATGAACAACGAGCGGGAGGGAACATGATCTTTGTATTGTTTGCTACGGTGCTGGGCGTCATCGTCATCGTGTTGCTGGGGCTGTTTCTCTATTTCATCAAGGTCTGGGTGCGGGCCTTGATGTCCGGCGCGCGGGTCAGCCTGGTCAACCTCATCGGCATGAAGCTGCGCAACATCCCGCCGGCGCTGATCGTGGACGCGCGCATCGCGGCGATCAAGGCCGGCCTGCCCGTGGAGACCGACGCGCTCGAGGCGCATTACCTGGCCGGCGGCAACGTGGTGAACGTGGTCGAGGCGCTCATCGCCGCGGACAAAGCCAACATCGAGCTGAGCTTCCAGCGCGCCGCGGCCATTGACCTGGCCGGCCGCAACGTCAAGGAAGCCGTCGGCACCAGCGTGTACCCCAAGGTGATCGACTGCCCGGACCCGTCCAAGGGCACGACCATGCTGGACGCCGTGGCCAAGGACGGCATCCGCCTGCTGGTCAAGGCGCGGGTCACGGTGCGCGCCAACCTCGACCGCCTCGTGGGCGGCGCCACGGAGGAAACGATCATTGCCCGCGTGGGGCAGGGGATCGTCAGCGCCATCGGCTCTTCCAGCACCTACAAGGACGTGCTGGAAAACCCGGACCACATCAGCCGCAAAGTGCTCCAGAGCGGGCTGGATTCGCAGACGGCTTTTGAAATCGTCTCCATCGACATCGCCGATGTCAGCGTCGCGGGCGTGAGCGGCAGCGGCCGCGAGGTGGCCAACGTCGGCGCGCTGCTGGAAACCGAGCGCGCCGAGGCGGACAAGAAACTGCGCCAGGCCGAGGCCGAGGGCCGCCGCGCCATGGCCATCGCCCGGGAGCAGGAAATGCGCGCCAGCGTCCAGGAAATGCAGGCCAAGCTGATCGAAGCCCAGGCCCAGGTGCCGCTGGCGATTTCCGATGCGTTGCGCGAGGGCAAACTCGGGGTCATGGACTTCTTCCGCATGCAAAACATCCTGGCCGACACGGCCATGCGCGAGTCGCTCGCCGGGTCCGCGGACAAGGGCGAGAAAAAGTAGGCGGGCGCCGGCCGGTGGACATGAGCGGCATCCCCTATCCAGTCTGCATCGCGGCGTCCGGCATGGACGCCGTGGTGGCCATTGTGATCATCGTGGCCGCGATCCTGCAGACCGTGCTCGGCAACCGCAAGAAAGCACGGTTGCCGCCGCCCATGCCCGCGGCGCCGCCGGTCTCCCGACCCGGCCCGGCCCGGGCCGCGCCCCGATCCCGCCCGGCCGTTCCGCCGCCTGCGCCGCCGCAGGACTGGTCCGATGACGAGGATCCGCTACGCAAGATCCTCGAGATGATTGCGCCCCCCGCACCGGTTCCCGTGCCTGTGCCGCCCAGCCAACCGGCGCCCCGGCGGCCTGTGCCCGAGCCCCGACCCGCGGCGGCGCGCCGTTCCGCGGCGGTGCCCGAGCTGTCCGCCATGATGACCCCGCCGCCGCCCATCGCGGATATCAAGGACATGGAAACCGGGCTTGACCACCCGGTGATGCGAACCTTCCCCGGGTCTTCGGCCTACCTGCAGGGTTTGGTGGCTTGGCGCATGTCCCGCATGCCCCTGGGTCCGGTGAGCGGATTTCAAGCCAGCGGTGCGCGGCCGGATGGGGTTCCGCTGTGGGCTACCCCGGAAGATTTTCGCCGGGGCATGCTCACGCACATCGCGCTTATGTCGCCGCCGTCGCTTCCGCCGGCAACGGATCGCTGGCTTTCAAATCCCTGACAAAGTCCGGGTACCGGGCTTCAAGAAACTCGGCCAGCTTGCGCTTGAAAATGTCGGGCTTGAAGGGCTTGACGAGATAGTTGTCCGCCCCTTCGGACACCGCCGACACCACCTCGCGGCGGAACCGTTCCGACGTGATCATCATGATGGGCGTGGACTGGTAGGCGGGCATTTTGCGCAGCGCGCGAATCACTTCCAACCCGCTGACATCCGGCATGTTCCAATCGCAGAAAAAACCATCGTAGTGCTTGGCCTGGGCCTTCATCAGCGCATCGCGTCCGCCTTCGGCCATGTCCACATCGTTCAACCCGCAGCGATTGAGCATGATGGACAGCACTTTCCGCATGGAAAATGAATCGTCGATAATCAGGAGCTTAATAGGCGCGCTGCTACCCATGCTGCTATGCGTCACTCGTTGGTTTCGCCGTGCATTGCTGTTAGTTATCCAGAGCCTTATTTATCAGGACCGGCCCGGCATGCCAACAAAATATTGCCGACACAAATATTGCCGCACTCGTCCTGAAGCCCGAACGGCTCATCTCACATTTGAGAAAAATTCAAAAATGCGGGGTTGATTTTTGCGCGGTTGGCGGCTATTCTGGCAGAAGGTAAGTTATGGCCACCATGATGGCAGAGCGGAGTCTGTATTCAACGATCCTGCGGCGCTGCACGATCGACGAGGCTGTTTTAAAGGAAATCCGCGAAAAGGCCCACGAGTCGGATGCCTCCTTTGAAAAGATGCTCATCGAGAAGCAGGTCGTGTCGGCCACGGAGATGGTCCTGGCCCTGGCCGAATACCTGGACATGCGCCCCATCTCGCTGGCCGGCTTCACCCCGGATCCGACCCTGATGGAATTGCTGTCCAAGGCCATTTGGGAACAATTGAAAATCCTGCCCCTGGCCAAAACCGGCAAGCTCCTGACCGTGGCCATGGGCGACCCGTTCGACATCCTGGGCATCGAGTCCATCCAGGCCAAGACGGGCATGGACGTGATGCCGGTGGTGGCCGCGGAAAAGGAAATCCAGGGCGTGCTGGGCCATTTCACCAAGGAGCCGGCCAAGGCCTTGGAAGATATTTTGAAGGACATGGCCTCGGATGACGAGATCGAGGTCGGCAAGGACGCCCAGGAGAACGTCAGCCTGGACGACATGCTCGAGAGCGCCGAGGAGGCGCCGGTCATCCGCATCGTCAACTCCATCCTGATCGAGGCGTTGCGCAAGCACGCCAGCGATATTCACATCGAGCCCATGGAGAAGGCGTTGCGCCTGCGGTACCGCATCGACGGCATGCTCTACGAGAACCCCAAGCCGCCCAAGAGCCTGCAAAACGCCATTTCCTCGCGCCTCAAGATCATGTCCAGCCTGGACATCGCGGAGCACCGCATCCCGCAGGACGGCCGGTTCAAGATCAAGGCGCTGGGCAAGGAAGTGGACGTGCGCGTCAGCATCCTGCCCACGGTGCACGGCGAGAAGATCGTCATGCGTATCCTGGACAAGTCGTCCCTGGCGCCCAACCTTACGTCCCTGGGCCTTGAGAAGACGGCCTTTGAAAGTTTGCAATTCGCCATCAGCCAGCCCCACGGCATGCTGCTGGTGACCGGCCCCACGGGCAGCGGCAAAACCACCACGCTGTATTCCGCCCTCCAGGAACTCAACACCGTGGACGTCAACATCATCACGGTGGAGGACCCGGTGGAGTACCAGTTGACCGGCATCAACCAGGTCCAGGCGCGCGCCGAGGTGGGCCTGACGTTTGCCGCGGGCTTGCGGTCTATTCTGCGCCAGGACCCGGACATTGTGATGATCGGCGAGATTCGCGACAACGAGACCGCGTCCATCGCGGTGCAGGCGGCGCTCACCGGCCACTTGGTGCTGAGCACCCTGCACACCAACGACGCCGCCGGCGCCATCGCCCGCCTGGGGTACATGGGCATTGAGCCGTTCCTGCTGGCTTCGTCTTTGGTCATGACCCAGGCCCAGCGCCTGTTCCGCAAGCTGTGCCCCATTTGCCGCAAGCCCATGGATGTGCCGCTGGAAGTGTTGCGGCTGAACCACATCAATCCCGACGAGTTCGCCGGGGCCCAGTTGTTCAAGCACGTGGGGTGCCCCAAGTGCAACAACCTGGGATACAAGGGCCGCAGCTCGATCATGGAAATCCTGCTCGTCAATGAAGCCATGCGCCACAGGATCCTCAAGGACGTGGACGCCAACGCGATCCGCGAGGAGGCGATCAAGCAGGGCATGAAACCCTTGCGCGAGGTGGGCTTGGATCGGGCGCGCCAGGGCATCAGCACGATCGAGGAAATCCTCCGGGTAACCACCGGGGAATAGGACGCGTTATGGCTGAAATCAAGAAAAACAGGCAGCAGCGGGTTCCGGGCGCGCGCAAGATCCGCAACAAGGAGTTGCCGGTCTACACGCGCCAGATCGCGGCCATGTTGTCGTCCGGCATGCCCTTGGTGCAGTGCCTGATCGCCATGGCCGACCAGACGGAGAACAAGAATTTCAAGGTGGTCGTGGCCGGCGTCCGCGGCAAGGTCGAAGCCGGCACCTCGTATTCCGATGCCCTGCGCTCGTACCCGACGGTGTTTGACGACCTGTACGTCAACATGATGAGAGCCGGCGAGACCGGCGGTATCCTGGCGGAAACCTGCGAGCGCGTCGCCTCCTTCCTGGAATCGAGCAACAAGCTGCGGCGCAAGGTAAAGTCCGCCATGATGTACCCGTCCGTGGTCATCGTGGTGGCGTTGCTGATGGCGTCCGGCCTGGTGGTGTTCATCGTGCCCGTGTTTGCCGACATGTTCGCGGATTTTGGCGCCAACCTGCCGGCGCCCACCCAGGCCCTGATGGACTTGAGCGATTTTATGCGCCGCAACCTGCTGATCATCATCGTCGTCGTGGCCGCCCTGGTGTACGGCTTCAACCGCTTTGTGAAGAGTGAACGTGGGTCGTACATCTGGGATAATTTCAAGCTGCACTTCCCCATCCTGGGCAAGCTGGCCCAGCAAATCGCCGTCAGCCGCTTTGCCTCCACCTTTGCCTCGTTGTTGCACAGCGGGGTTCCCATCCTGCAGGCGCTGGACATCGTCGGCGTGGCCACGGGCAACAAGGTCATCGGCAAAACCATTCTCAAGGCCCGCGAAAACGTCGAGCGCGGCGAGCCCCTGTCCGCGCCGCTGCGCGACGACAAGAATTTTCCGCGCATGTTGATCCACATGTTGTCCGCGGGTGAGCAAACCGGCAAGATCGACGAAATGCTCGACAAGACCGCGGAGTTTTACGAGGACGAGGTGGAGGCCATGGTCTCCGGCCTGACGTCCATGATCGAGCCGTTGCTGATGGTGTTCATCGGCGTGATTATCGGCAGCATCGTCGTTTGCATGTTTCTCCCAATCTTCAAGATGGGTGAAGTGGTCTCGATGTAACCCAAGGCGGGTGCAGGCATGACAGCTATGGATTCAGCCCAGTTGACGCGCAATATCCTGACGAGCATCCCGGCCGGCATGCTCCTGCTCGGCCGGACGAACACCATCCTGATGGCCAACCGGCGCGCCTGCGACATGCTGGAAATGTCCGAGGATCAGTTGCTCCACCAGCCCCTGCATTCGCTGTTCATCGACCCGCCGGACGCCGGCGACGGCAGCGAATGGATCGGCCACGAGATGGCCACGGCCTTTTTCCGCCGCGGCGGGGCGGGCGCGCCGTTCCCCGTGACGTTCGAGTCCTCGACCCTGGCGCTGCCGGCGGCCGTGTTCCCGGATTTGGTGGCCCGCGACGGCCAGTTGGAGACCTATGTTTTCGTCTTCACCGACATTACCCACCTGATCGAGCTGCAGAAGCAGATCAAGGAGGCCGAGGAGCTGAAGGCCGCCTCCTCCGTGGCCGCCAAGCTGGCCCACCAGATCCGCACCCCGCTGACCTCGATCCTCGCCGCCAGCCAGATGCTGCAGTCCTTCGACGCCATGGGCGAAACCCAGAAGCTGGAGGCCCGGCAGCGGGTGCTGAAGGAAAAAGAGCAGCTGTTCGCCGAGCTGGCCATGGAGTCCGCCCGCCTCGACAAGGTGCTGCAGGAGTTTCTCGACCACGCCGAGTTTTCAACCAGCGACCTGGTCCACCTGATGGATCTGGACGCTGCCCAGGCCGCGGAGCCGGAGCCCTAGATATGCCCGGCGGCGCGTGGTCGCCGCCCGAAAGGATGCAATTGCGATGGCACGAATACTGACAGTGGATGATGAGCCCATCATCCTGAGCCTGCTGAACAAAATTCTGCTGGCCGAAGGCTACGAGGTCAAGCCGGCCAGCAACGGCGAGACCGCCAAGGATTTGCTGACCGCGGAGCGTTTTGACCTGCTGATCTCCGATATCAACATGGCGCCCGTGGACGGCATGGAGCTGCTGCGGTTCGTGCGCGAGAAGTCGCCCGACACCGGGGTCATCATGCTCACCGCTTACGGCACCGTGGCCACGGCGGTCGAGGCCATGAAGATGGGCGCGTTCGATTACATCACCAAGCCGTTCAAGCTCGACGAGCTGCAGCTGACCGTGCGCCGCGCGCTCGAGTACCAGAACGTGCTTGCCGAGAACCAGGGCCTCAAGTCCCAGTTGCAGGCCAAGCACCGGCTGGAAAACATCATCGCCGAGAGCGCCGGCATGCGCAAGGTCTGCCAGATGGTCGAGCGCGTCGCGCCCACCAACACAACGGTCCTGATCTACGGCGAGAGCGGCACCGGCAAAGAGCTGGTGGCCCAGGCCCTCCACTCCTACAGCCCGCGCAAAAAGAAGAATTTCCTGCCCATCAACTGCGCCGCCCTGCCGGAGCCGCTGATGGAGTCGGAGATGTTCGGGCATGTCAAGGGCGCGTTCACCGGAGCCACGGCCACCAAGGAGGGCCTCTTCGAGGCCGCCAATGGCGGGACGCTGTTTCTCGACGAGATCGGGTCCATGCCGATGAACATCCAGTCCAAGCTCCTGCGCGTGCTGCAGGACAACCAGATCCGCAAGGTCGGCGGCACCGAGAACATCACCGTCGATGTCCGCGTGATCGCCGCCTCCAACGAAAAGCTCGAGGACCTGATCGCCCAGACCCGTTTCCGCGAGGACCTGTACTACCGCCTCAGCGTCATCGCCATCGAGATTCCCCCGCTGCGCGAGCGCCAGGAGGATATCCTGCCGCTGGCCCGCCATTTCATGCTCAAGGAGCTCGGGCCGGACAAACAGTTGCCCGCCATGGATCACAAGGTGGAGGCGATCCTCGAGAACTACACCTGGCCCGGCAATGTCCGCGAGCTCGAGAACGTGATCCAGCACGCGCTGACCTTTGCCCAGGGCAACACCATCACCGCGGATTTCCTGCCGGCCAAGATCGTCACCGCGGTCGAGGCCAACCTCAAGGACGGCGGCCTGGTCAACCGCGCCGAGGAATACAAGGGCAAGTCGCTCAAGGCCTTCCTCCGCGCCAAGGAAAAAGACTACCTGATGAACGTCATCGCCAAGATGGGCGGCGACAAGGAGAAGGCCGCCAAGGCCCTCAACATCAGCATGGCCACGCTCTACCGCAAGCTGCCGGATATCGACAAGTAGGCGCCCGGCCGGCGTCGCTTCCGCCGGCAGCTACCGCGGGTGGGGCGGTCCTCAGGAGGCCCACTTCAGGTCGATCTTCCGGTGGTGCTCCACGCAATCCCTGAGGTAGAGATTGATCAGGTTTTGGTAGGGAATGCCGGACTCCTGTGCCAGGGCCTTGAAATAGGCGATGATGTCGGTGCCCATTCTGATGGTGACTTGCTTCTTCAGGCGGGATGCATACGGATTCCGCCGCTTCTTCATCGTTGACAGGTCGTATTCCTTTTTCATGCCTCACCCCATGGGTATTCACGCTGTTCGTTTTTGGTTGCCCTTCGGGCCGAGATGATCCGGATCACGGCGCCTCCCGCCCGGAGGCAGTGGCAGACCATGAGAATGCGCAACCTTGCGCTCACGCCCAGCAGCAGGAAGCGGTCATCCGTCTCGTCGTGCTTGTCGTCATAGAACTCGACGGCCTGCAGATCAAAGAACACGGAGCGCGCCTCCTCGAAAGAGACGTTGTGCTTCCGCTGGTTCTCGCGGTTCTTCTGCGCATCCCACTCGAATCTCAGTTCATCCATAACGACACTGTAAATACGGACTGCCAGACAGTCAAGGACCTATTCTTTGGCGCCCTGTTGATCGGACCGTTAGGTTTCCTGACAACCCCGCGACTTCACCGCGGGGCGCCGTCGTCGCTGCCGCGCAGGCGCGGGTCAAAGGCGTCGCGCAGCGCGTCGCCCAGCAGGTTGAACGCCAGCACCACCGCCAGGATCGCCGCGGTCACAAAGGCCATCTCCCACCACATCCCCTGCCACAGCCGCAGCCGCGCGTTGTTGATCATGATGCCCCACGAGGGCTCGTTCTGCACCCCGATGCCCAGGAAGCTCATGAACACCTCGGTGCTGATCGCCGCCGGGAAACGGATCGAAAAGACGATGATGATCACGTGCGCCACGTTGGGCAGGATGTGGCGGAAGAGGATCCGCGCATGGCTGAACCCCAGCACGCGCGCCGCGGTCACGTACGCGCGCGCCTTGTGCTTGAACACTTCCGCGCGCACCAGGCGGCACACGCCCACCCACGTGGTCAGCCCGATCCCCAGGTAGATCCCCGGCAGGCCCTTGCCCACCACGATCGCGATGGCCAGGATGAACAGCAGCCCCGGCATGGACGCCACGGTCGAGTACAGCCACACGATCAGCGCATCCGTGCGCCCGCCGCAGTACCCGGCCAGGCACCCCAGCAGCGCGCCCAGCGGGATCGCGATCAGCGCCGTGACCACGCCTACCTGGAACGCGATCCGCGCGCCCTGCACCACGCGCTGCAACACGTCGCGGCCCAGGTTGTCCGTGCCCAGCGGGTGACGCAGCCACTCGCGGGGCTGCCCGGGCGCGCGCGCGAATCCCGGGGGCAGGTAGCGCGCCTGCAGGTTGACTTCCTGGTACGGCGGGGTCACGTCGCGCAGGCGGTAATACTGGTGGACCGCCTCGCCGTAGGCCGCCGCCAGGGTGAACAGGCCGATGACCACCAGGCAGCCGCGCGCCAGGCGTTGGCGCAGCAGGCTGCGCCACGCCGGCCGCCACAGGCTGGTGCCTGCGTCGGACTCCGGCAGGGCGGGGGGGGCTGGCGGGGGGGGGGCGCTCATTCCAGCCTCACGCGCGGATCCGCCCAGGCGTAGCCGATATCGGTCAGCAGGTTGCTGACCACGTACAGCAGCGCGCCCACCAGCACCACGGCTTGAACCACGTCCAGGTCGTTGGCGTTGATCGCGTTGATGCTGAGGCCGCCCAGGCCCGGGATGCCAAAATAACTTTCGAGCAGGAGGTTGCCGGTGAAGAGGAACGGCAGGGCCATGCTCACGTTGGTGATCACCGGCAGCAGCGCGTTGCGCAGCACGTGGCGGAACATCACCCCGCGCGGCGCCACGCCCTTGGCCACTGCGGTGCGTACATAGTCCTTGTACATCTCGTCCAAAAGCACCGTGCGGTAAAAGCGCACGTCGCGGCCCAGGCCGGATACGATGCCCACGCCCACCGGCAGCAGCAGGTAGGCCCAGGACTCGTAGCCCCAGATGG
The DNA here is from genome assembly GCA_964489425.1 of uncultured Verrucomicrobiota bacterium. Lineage (GTDB taxonomy): Bacteria > Verrucomicrobiota > Kiritimatiellia > RZYC01 > CAZAYP01 > CAZAYP01. Next base: position 14,541 of record CAZAYP010000034.1, read on the forward strand.
GAAACCAGCCGAGCTTGAAGGCCAGCAGGTACTGGCCGGCCACGATCCAGATGATGTAGTTGATGCTCATCATGGCCGTGGCGGCGATAACCACGATGCGGTCCACGGCGCGGTTGCGGTAATACGCACAGACCAGCGCCAGCACCAGCGCTGCGGCCAGCCCGCCCAGCAGGATCGGCACGCTCAGGGCCAGGGATGGCCCGGCGCCGGCCTTCAGCAAGCTCGCCACGCGCGCGTTGGTTTCGGTGGAAACGCCGAGATCGCCGCGCGCCAGGCGGCCCAGGTAGCGTGCCAGGCGCGAGTCCCAGGGGTGGGCACAGCGGCGGGCCAGCGCGGCCCGGCGCAAGGTCAGCGCGCCGGTCTCCACGGCCAGCTCGAACTCGAGCCCGGCAACCGCCGTGGGTATCGTCACCTCCAGCCGCGCCTGCTGCCACGCTGTCCCGGCGGGCAGGTCCAGGCGGCTGATGATGTTGGATTGGCTCTTGATGAGCAGTCCGGCCCGGCTGGCCCCTTCCGTCTTGTATTCCAAGTTCCAGCGGTAACACGTGTCCGGCTGCAGGGCAAAGGCCAGCGGCAGACGCAGGCTGGCCGGGGCGGTCAACGTCAGTCCGTCGGGCGTCTGGCGGACGGTGTCGCCGTCCGCCACCCAGGCCGGGGCGGGTCGTCCTGCACCCCAGTGCGCGTCCTGGAACGCGCGCGTGGAAACCCACCGGCCCCACAGCAGTGGCTTGTTGTAGCCGAACTGGTCGTCAAATTCTTCCAGCGCGCGCGCCGACGCGTTCTTGCCCAGCACCAGCGCCGCCGGACTGCCGCCCACGACGTTAAAGAGCAGGAACGTCAGCAGCACCACGCCCCCCACGATGGGGATCATGTGCAGGGTTCGCCTGGCTATGTAGCGCCACATGTCGTCAAGTTTTCCGGCTCACGGAGCCGGACCTGTATTACCATAGCGTTGCGGGGAAGAAAACGATGATCGCCGGCGCCGGCCGTGCTACGTGGCGCGGGGCGGCTGGCCGCCGAACGCGGACCGGATCAGCGCGAGCAGGTCCGCCGCCCGCGCGGTCATGGTGTGGCGCGCCATGACCTGCGCCTGGGCCGCCGCCACCGCCGCGGTCGCGCGTGCCGGATCCCCCAGCCAGGCGGCCGCCTGGTCTTGCGGCGGCGGCATGCCGGGCGCTCCATAAAAGGCCAGCCCCTGGCCGGCGCCGAACTCGGCCGCCAGGAAGACACTGGGCGTGGTCAGTACGGCGCAGCCGCAGGCCAGCGCGTCGAACACCCGCTCGTGGGCCCCGCCCGCGTGGGCCGGCGAGCTGTTCAGCAGCACGCGGGCTTGCGCCAGCAGGCCGGGCACATCGGCGAAGGGCACCGCGGGATGCCGCACCACGTGGGCCGGCAGGCTGACCCGGCTCCAGTCGCCATCGCCGAACACGTGGACCGCCTGCCGGCCCAGTGACTGCAGGGCCTCCAGGCGGTGCCGGTTGCGGTGGTACTGGTCCAGCAGCGGAAAGAAGGCGTTAAAGAAAAAAAGCAGTTGCCCGCCGGCCAGCCCGCGCCGGCGCCCGGCGTCCAGGAGCGCCGCGTCCAGGCGTCGGCCGCTGTCGTAGCGGTAGCCGAGCAGGTCATCCACAACCGCCTGGAACGGGCCGGCGGTTTTGCGCAGTTCGGCCGCCAGGCGGTCGGGCGCGGCGAGCGAGCCGATGAACACCACGTCGTAGGCGCGCGCGGACCAGTCGGGGGCCGTGGCCGCGGCGCAGGCCGTGGCATGGGGCAGGAACCCCGCCCGCGGGAACCCGTAGACTTCCCGGGCAAACTGCGCCCAGTACTGGTCCACGCTGGCCACCAGGCAGCGGTCCGGGTTGACCGGCATGCGGCTGACCTGGGGGAAGAAAAAGTCGGCCACGTGCGCGGGATGGTCCACGGTCCAGGCCACGTGCCGGCGCTCACGGCCGGCCACGGTCCACTGCCGGACCAGGTTGAACCCCAGCGACACCGTGTTGTCGGTCGCGGGCAGGGTGGCCTCCTCCGCAACACTGACGATGCGGGCGTGTACGCCCATTTGTTGCAAGCCGTGCTGCAGGGCCTGCTGCCACTGCCGGAACACGTCGTAGCGGCTGTCGCCCTGCAGGATGCGGATTTCGTCGATCATGGCCGATCCTCACGCCTTGGCGCAACGTGCGAGTTGCGCGGCGATGGCTTGGACCTCGGTCAACTGGGCCGCGTAAGGCGGCAGGCAAACCAGGGGGGTGATGTCGCGCGCGCGCCACGTCGCCATGCGTTCGGCGGCTTGCTTCAGCCAGGCGCTGTTGGCGGGGGACACGTCCAGGACCAGGGTGTCTGGCGGCAGGCGGTGCGCAAAGCAGCCCCGGGGCATGAGGGCCGCCAGCAGCCGGGGCCATGGCTCGAGCACCATGGCCGGCGTTTGAGGGAACAGGCGCGCCGCTTCGCAAACATAGACCCAGTTGCCCGGGGCCAGGTGGATGATGGCATGGCGTGACGGATCAAGCGCGTTGGACTCGGCAAACTGCCGGACAAACTGCTGGGCGTCCTGGAACATTCCCAGGAACGAGGACAGGGGCTGCCATGCGTCCGGGCCGGTTTTCTTCTCAACGTAAGGCACCACCTGGTTCATCCAGCGGATTCGGAAGTCGTCGCCGTTGTCCGCGGCTGGGGCCAGATCCGCCAGGTCGTCCGCCAACGCGGGGTTGGTGCGGCGGATGGTTTCCAGGTTGAGGTTGCGGAACGCGGTGAACGCGAACGGCGCGGGGGCCGGGCCTGGCGCCGCGGTGGCTTGCGCTGCGCGCTGCAAATCCCGCGCCAGGTCGGCCGCAAGGTCAGCGACAAACCGGTAGCGCCGGTGCAGCAGGTCTACGGTGGCGGCCGCGTCATCCGGTCGCGCCGGGGGCGCGGGCACTTCCTTGAGCACCAGGTCGGCGTGCAGGTGCAGCGTATTCAACCACGGGGCGGCGCGCGCTTGCTCGCGGGCTTGCTGCTCCGCGGCCATGGCGGTGCGCAAGCTGGCTTGCGCGCGGCTCACGGTCTCCATGTCCAGCGGGTAATCGCCCAGCGCGCGCTGCAGGCGGCGTAGCGTGTCCACGATGGCCTGGTTGTGCGCGCGGCTGGTCTCCAGTTCGCGGGCCAGGAGGCTGACCCGTTCCGCCGGCGGCCGGGTGGTCGCGGTTTCGAGCGCCAACGGGGCGGGGGGGCTGCCGGTTGGCGCAGCGATCATGAAATCATCCAGGCTGGTGCGCTGGGTGCCGGCAATGATCGCGCCGCCGGCCGTGGCGTTGAAAATGTCCGGCAAGTCGGCGTGCCCCGCGAACTTGCGCGCCAGCAGTTGCAGGTAGTTTTCCAGCGCCTCGCGCAAGCCCTGGAGGCTGGCCGTGGCGCGGACCGGCCGGCCCGCGTTGCCGGGAGCTTCCACCAGTTGGTCGCCGGCGCCGATGGCGCCACCCTCGGCATAGAGCCGGCCATCGTCCGCGATGCAAAAATCCTGGGCCACCAGCGCCATCCGCCGGAACCCGGCCCGCACGGCAAAGTCGATCGCGTGGACCGTGACGGTCCGGTTGAGGGTGGCGTCCAGCAAGCCCAGGCCCAGGTGCGCGGCCACGGTGTTGAACGCAAAGGAGCTGCCGTTGGTCCAGAGGATCCGCGGGAAGCGGCGCGCAACGTCCGGGGCCACCTCGGTGGAGGCCACCAGCAGGCTGTCGATGGGGGCGGGCGGGTCAGGCCAGTTGCGGCCGGCGTAGGCATCGTCCTCCACGACCGCGTCCGGCTGGATGCCGGCCGCGAGCAGCGTGGGCACGGCATGGCCCACGGCGATCAGCGTTGCGCGGCCGCGCACCGCGCGGAGCCCGGCCAGGCTCGCGCTGAGCGATGGCCCGGCGCCGCAGATGATGGCGTCCGACCCGGGCGGCACGCGGCCGGGGCGCCACGCGGCATCGCGCAGCATGAGCGGCAGGTTGCGGATCGAGCACCGCAGCCGGACCAGCCCGCGGCCGCGGTCCTGGTTGACATTTTCCAGCGCGGACTTGATGGCCGCGGGGATGCGCGCGGCCGGCTCCGGGAGCTGCTGCTCAAGCCCATGCTGCACCGTGAGGCGGATGTTGCGCCGGGGCAGCATCTGGATGAGGGCCCCAAGCTTTTCCTCGAAAAACCAGGCATCCACGGCCGGGCACAGCAGGGTGCGACCCGGCGCCGGCGCCGCGAGCAGGCTGGCGGCGGCCTCCGCGGGTTCGGCCGGGAACAGCCAGAACAGGAACGTCGCCCCGGGAACCTGGGCGCGGGTCGCGGCCAGGCGCGCGGAATCCGCCGCGCCCCAATAGACCAGGAGGTCCGGGTGGCTGCCGCGGTCCGCGGGTGGCGGCAGGGGCTGTGGGTTGGGCGGCGGCGGCGTGGCCAGCAGCGCCACCACGCGCCGGCAAAAATCCTCGACGGATTCAGTTGGCGGCAGCTGGCTCATGCGGCCGCCGGCCGTGAAAAATCCGTGTTATTAGCCTCGTTCGTCACGCTTTGAATCATAAAGCGCGATGAGTTGCGCTAGCAAGTCTTGAACGCTGGTGCGGGCGGAAAAAAGCGTCTCGGCGCGTTCGCGCATACGGCGCCCGGCGGCTTGGCGGCGATCCGGGTGGCGGATCCAATCTTCGAGCAGGGCGCGATACGCTGCAAGATCCGGCCCGGGCATCGCGAAGTCTGGCCCGGCGATTTCCGCGCCCGCGCACTCGGCATGGGCCGCGCTCCAGCGCAGGGCAGCCACGGGCACGCCGCAGGCCATGGCCTCCATGACGCTGGTGGACCCGCCCACGGGAAACTCGTTGGCATAGATATCGAGGAGTTTCAGGGCGGCCGCGGGCTGCGGTTGCCGGTCGATGAACCGCACCCGTCCGGCCACGCCAGCGGCGTGGAACACCGGCAGCTTTTCCGGCAGCGCCCCGGCGCCAATGGGCGTGAACCATGCCTCCGGGTGGTCGCGCAGCAGGTGCGCGATGATCTCCAGGTACGCGGGGCTCAACCGCTGGTCCAAGTGGTTGCTGAGCGTGCCGATCACGACCGCGTCGGCCGGGATGCCGAGCGTGGCGCGCGCCAGCGGCGGGGTCTGGCGCAGTTCGTCCAGGTCCACGCCGGCGCGCCACGTGCGGCGCGCGCCCATGGCCGGGTCCCACGCCCCATCCTCGCGCGCGCAGTTGGCGGGGTTATCGTACAGCGTGGCGTCCAGCCCGCGCAGAAACAGGCTGGTGCCGATATGGATGGCGGCCTTGACCGGCACGGGCAGCCAGCGGGCTGCCAGCCAGTCGCCGGGACAGGCCATGCCGGTGAGGAACAAGGCCAGGTCGGGTTCGGTTGCCGTGATGGCGCGGGCCAGCGCCTGCGCGCCTTCGACCAACGGAACGTCCCGCGCGGCGATGCTGACCGGAACCCCGTGCGCCGCCAGCTCGGCCAATGTCCTGGCGCCGGTTGCCTCGCTGCGCCCGCCAATGCAGCCGAACGGGAACAAGGGGCGCTGACGCTGGGAAGAGTTCTCGGACACGAAGACGCGCAGCTCCGCCTGGCCGCGTGGCAGGTGGCGGGCCAGGTGCAGGGTGGTCTTGGTGTAGGCGACCACGTCATCCACCAGGTTGGGCACCACCAGCGCGACGCGCCATGGGCCTGACCGGCGGGGGCGGAGGGGCGGTTGCAAGTCCGGCGCGTGGCGCGCGGCCACCTGTTCGTAGAACTCGGCCACGGCACGCAGCTGCGGCGGCGATTTGATCAGGGCGTAATCGCCCTGGGCATCGAGGATCAGCGCGGCGGCGCAGGCTTCGAGCGCGGCGTTGTCCTGGCCTTGCTGCAAGGCGTCGCGGGCAAAGTCGAGGCAGTCGGGCACGGCCAGGTGGGGCGCCTGGGTGGTGCGTGTCAGCCAAAGAATATTCGCCACCAGCGGCACGGTGCTGGTGCCCAGCAACCGCCGGCCGTCGCGCAGTTGGCGCAGGGCGGCTTCTGGTTCCCGCTGCCGCCAGAGCAGGGCGGCGCGCAGCAGGATGCCGGCCGCGCGCGATTCGGCGTCCCCGGCCCGCAGCCATGCGCGGCTGCGCGCCCATTGACCATCCTCGTCCTCCGCGTCCAGAAGATCGGGGATGAGCGGGATGCGGGTCACGGCGATTCCGGGCGGTTATCTGCTGCCCGGCATCTTGATTTGGGAGGCCAGCCAAGCGACATTGTTCTTCATCCGCTCATAGGCGGATTCCATGTTGGTGAAGGCTGTCCAAAGGCGGGTTTCCAGGTTTTTGAGGCGTTCTTCCTCGGTGGCGATACGTGTATCGTAGGTCTCCACCTGGTCTTCGAGCGCTTCGGTGTGCACGGCAATTTCGCCGGTGATGGAGGTGCTGACGTTGTCCGCGTACTGGTAGAAATCCGAGGCAATGCCATGCACGTAGCCCTGGGCAGGATCGTAGATGCCGCGGAACAACTGCTCGGCGGTGTCGAAATAGTTGTCGAGCATGTGGTCGAGCTTGTCTTCGTCGGTGACTTGCAGCGTGTTGGCTTCACTGCTGGTCCAGACCCCCATGTCTTCGAGGCTGTCCGCAATGCCGGTTCTTCCCTTATACGTGTAGGAGGCGTTGATGGCATTCAGATAGGGGTACTTGGACTCCGTGGCCTCCACGCGCATGTTGCGCTCGATGGAATAGACCAGGGAATCGTTGTACAACTCGCCCAACTCGTCAATTTTTGAGCCACCCAGCCCAGCGCCGCCGAGCGATTTTTTTCCGAAATATTCGAGCACTTCCGCGAGCTGATTATATTTTTCCACAAAATCAGTGATCGCGGTCTTGGGGGTCGCGGTGTCGTGATTGATAGTCAGGGTCACCGGGCTGGTGGTTTCGTCCAGCAGGTTGAGGGTCACGCCGGTGACGACGTCCGTAAGATTGGTGTTGCTGGAGCGCGTGATGCCCATGCCGTTGATCGTGAAATTGGCGTCCTTGGCAGCGACCGTCACGTGCTTATAGTCGGACGTGCCGCCGATGAAGAGACCGAGGTCCTGCAGAGGGTTGCCGCTGGTTTCGGCCATGGTGATGGTGCTGGCGCCGGTCTGGACCCGCTGGATGACGAGCGTGTTGTTGATGATCGAGGCCTGGACCTTGTTGGCCGTGGACATGGAGGTGGATGCGGTATTGATCTTCCCGACCAGGGAGTTCAGCGATTCCGTGGCGCCGATGGTGATGGTCTGGCCTTGGATCGTGAAGGTGTCGCCCGCCACCAGGGCGCCGCCGGCCACGAGGTCGGTGTTGGCGTTCCAGTCCGGGGCGGCGCCGGGCAGGGCCGTGACGGTGTCGCTGGACAGGGTGTGGGACTGGGCCAGGTTCGTGACCTCGATCTTGTACGTGGCGGGTACCGCGGAACTGGAGGCCAGGGCGGTGACCTTGGATTCGTCCGAGGAGATGGCCGACATCTTGTTCCACGTTTCCCATTCGCGGAGGGTGTCCAGCGAATCGGTGAGGGCGGAGGCATAGGTGCTGATTTCCGCCCAGGCGGCGATGTCGAAATTAACCTCTTCCTTTTCCTTCTCGTAATTGAGCTTAATGTACGACTGGGCTTCAACCAGTTTGTTGACCATGTCCTCAATGTCCCAACTGGTCGCAAGTCCACTGATATGGATATCGGTATCTGCCATGACGCCTGTCTCTTTATATATATCGCCGGTTAAGCGATGCGCTTAAGTTAGCAACCGGCATGCCGCGGCGGCGCGCGCGCAAAAATGGGGGGAGGGCTTGCGCCCTCCCCCGTTTTTTGCCGCTGCCTGCCCCAAGCGGTCCCTTTTTACCCTTCCCGGTCGCCCGGGCCCTCCGCCCTCTGTCCTTAGTTCCGGCTTAGCCCAACATCTGCAACACGCCTTGCGGCAGCGCGTTGGCCTGGGCCAACATGGCCGTGCCGACCTGGACCAGGATCTGGTACTTGGAATACTGGGTGGTCTCGTAGGCCACGTCCACGTCGCGGATGCGGCTTTCGGTGGCGCGCACGTTTTCCTCGTAGTTGCGCAGGCCGCTCAAGGTCTGCTCCATCCGCTTCATCTCCGCGCCCAGCACGGCGCGCTTGATGCTGATGTAGTCGATGGCCAGGTTCACCTTGTCCACCGCTTCCTGGGCCACGGACTGCACCGAGACGCTCAGGTGCTGGCCGCAGATCAGGCTGGCCCAGGCCACGTTGGTGTGGGTGGACCCCAGCAGGGTCATGTTGACGGACCCGTAGCTGTAGTGGGTGTAGGACCCGACCACATTGAAGTTGGTGGCCGTGAGGTTAATGGGCTCTTCCTGGAACGTCATGTGGCTGTCCGGGCCGACCTGCAGCCGGACCGCGCCAAAGCCGCTCTTGACGAAGTCGCCCCAGGCTCCGCCCGCCGGGCTGCCCACGGACCCGCCGGACGTCACCGTGGCCACGCCGCTGCCGCCGCGGAACAGGTACAAGCCGTTGAACTTGCCGGCCGCCGTGGCGCCGCTGGTGATGCGCATGATCTCTTTCTGCATCTGGTTGAATTCCTTCTGCAGATTGTCGCGGTCCACCTGGCTCTTGGTGCCGTCGTTGGCCATGATCGACAGCTCGGCCATGCGGCCCAGCATGTCATGGATCTTCTGCATCCACGCGTCCGCGGTCTGCAGGTAGTTGATCTTGTTCTCAACGTTTACCGCGGCTGCGTGGGTGTTGCGGTACTGGGTGCGCAGACGTTCGCTGATGGCCAGGCCGGCCGGATCGTCGCCGGCATTGTTGATCCGCAATCCGGACGACAGCTTCGACATGGAAGAGCGCAGGCTCTCCACGTTCGAGATATAGTGTTTCCACACCGAGAAGGCGGGAACGTTATTGTATACTTGCATTGGATTCCTCCTTGAATCTTCATGTTTTTAGTACAAGTTCGCATGCATCCTTGCGTGCGGGGTCCGACTTTTCTTGGGGCTGGCTGGTCGCATGGGCGCGGAACCCATCATTCCCTTGCGACTACCTTCTCCTGGCTCTGCGGCCTCCTTTCCCTTTCCGTTAGAGTTTTGGGGACTTTCGACCCTCATTCCCAGCATCGGCGGCCGGCTGGCCGGGCTTAAATCCCAGCCCATGTTGCGCGTGTTGTTTGGCCGGCCGGGCAGAAATTGCCATGGCAGAGGGGCAATCTCAGATCTCAGATCTCAGATCTGAAATCTGAGATTTGAGATTTAAAAAGGAAAGGGCGGAGTCGCCTCCGCCCTTTGCCTTCGTTCCCGGTTACGGGTTTTATTAGCCGAGCATCTGCAGCACGCTCTGCGGCAGGGCATTGGCTTGCGCCAACATGGCCGTGCCGACCTGGACCAGGATCTGGTACTTGGAGTACTGGGTGGTCTCGTAGGCCACGTCCACGTCGCGGATGCGGCTTTCGGTCGCGCGGATGTTTTCCTCGTAGTTGCGCAGGCCGCTCAGGGTCTGCTCCATCCGCTTCATCTCCGCGCCCAGCACGGCGCGCTTGGTGCTGATGAAGTCGATGGCGAGGTTCATCTTATCCACCGCTTCCTGGGCCACGGACTGGATCGACACGCTCAGGTGCTGACCACAGATGACGCTGGCCCAGCGGACGTTCGTGTGGGTGGATCCCAGCAGGGTCATGTTGACCGACCCATAGCTGTAATGCGTGTAGGACCCAACCACGGCGAAGTTCGTGGCGGTGAGGTTGACGGATTCTTCGGTGAACGTCATATGGCTGTCCGGGCCCACTTGCAGGCGCACGGCGCCAAACCCGTTCTTGACGAAGTCGCCCCACTGGCCGGCCGCCGGCGAGCCCACGGAGCCGCCAGAGGTCGATGCCGCGATGCCGCTGCCGCCGCGGAACAGGTACAGGCCGTTGAACTTGCCGGCCGCGGTGGCGCCGCTGGTGATGCGCATGATCTCCTTCTGCATCTGCTTGAACTCTTGCTGCAGGTTATCCCGGTCAACCTGGCTCTTGGTGCCATCGTTGGCCATGATCGCCAGCTCGGCCATGCGGCCCAGCATGTCGTGGATCTTCTGCATCCAGGCATCCGCAGTCTGCAGGTAGTTGATCTTGTTTTCGACGTTGTTCGCCGCGGCGGACGTGTTGCGATACTGCGTGCGCAAGCGCTCGCTGATCGCCAGTCCGGCCGGGTCATCCCCGGCATTGTTAATCCGCAGACCGGACGACAACTTCGACATGGACGACCGCAGGCTCGTCACGTTGGCGTTATAGTTTTTCCACACGGAGAACGCAGGGACATTATTGTATACTTGCATTGTTTCCTCCTTGAACCTTTCCTTGATAGCGGACACTCCTTGTCCGCCCTTTTTATTGTAGCACGGGCTCTCACCCCCGCACCGTTAACCGACTCTCACGCACTTTCCAGCTTTAACCGCTCGTACCCGCTTACGCCTTATCCCATCACCTCCTATTCATTTTCGGGTTGGCTATGGCATACGCTCTGCTTGGGATATCGTCCATGGGCCCGCCACGGTTAAAAGATAGGCCGCCCGGGGCGCTGAGTAACCAGCGCAAGGCAGTAATTGCCGCTCCCTGGGCGCCGGCCGGCGGCCAATCGGTTTATAACAACTAAATATCGCAGGGGGCAGGGGACAACCGACTCTCACGCACTTTCCTGGTTTGACTCTTCCCCCTTTTTCTTTTTTGAATGGCCAACCTTGCGTGGCGCGGTATACTCCCTGGTAAACCGTACCGGCGGCGTATCCGGCCGGCAGTTTTCCGCCTATGATCCTGGACCTCAGCCTCGTGGTCTTGACGAATAACCGGCCCGCCCGGTGCCGGGACAGTGTGCTCCATAACGCGGCCGCCCTGGCGGGCCGGCGCGCAGAAATCGTGATCATTAATAATGGCGATCCGGCTTTGGACCTGCCGGACGTGGTGGCCGGCGCGCCCTGCCGCGTGTTTCACATGCCCTACAATGTGGGCGCCGAGGCGCGGAACGTGGCCCTGCTCCAGGCCCGCGGCCGGAACCTGCTCTTTCTTGACGACGATGCCTACGTGGAATCCGCCCATATCCTGGCCATGGAACAGGCGTTTTCCTCCGACCCCGCCACCGCGGCCGCCGCGTTTCGGATCACAAGCCCGCAAGGCGTTGAGGAGGCCGCGCTGCTGCCCACCGTGTTTCACGGGTGCGCTTGTGCCATCCGCCGGCCGGCGCTGGAGGCGGTGGGCGGGTACCCGCGGCGTTATCTATATTATGGAGAAGAGTACGACCTCGCGTTCCGGCTCTACCAGGCGCGCGCCCACATCCGCCTGTGCCTGGATCCGCCCCCGGTCATTCATGCCCGTGACCCGGCCGGCCGCAGCAAGGACCACATCGTGCGGCTGCTGATGCGCAACAACACCTATTTATGGACAGCTTTTGCGCCGGCGGCGCATTGGCTGGATGCCATGCGGGATACGTTGCAGCGTTATATCCGGGTCGCGCGCAAGGAAAACGCTGGCCGCGGCTACCTGCAGGGCCTGGTCCAGGTGCCCGTGGCGCTATTGCGGGGGGTGCGCCGCCGGCGCCCCCTGTCTAACGCGCTATTTGCCCGGATCAGCCTGGAACAGGGGGTGACGGCCGCCGTGGCCGGCCTGCGCCCAGCCCGCGGCGGCGCGGCCATCCTCTGCGGCGTGGGGCGGTTCCCCGGGCTGTGGGTGCGGGCGCTGCGGCGGGCGGGGTGGTCAGTAGCGGCGTTTTGGGACCGCAACCCATGCTGGCACCGGGCCGTCGTCCATGGCGTGCCGGTGCACGTCACGGGCGGGACCCTGCCGGACCATGGGCCGCGCGACTTGTTCCTGGTGGGTACGGCATCGCTGGCAGACACCCGGTGGTGGCTGGGGCAGCTCGAATCCGGGATCGGGCCCGGCTTAAGCCCCGGGCGCCGATCCGCGCTGGCCGCGGCAAAGCTTGCCGACCGCGGGTGCCCGATCCTGGGGGATTATTGCCGGATCAGCGTGGTTTGAGATGCGGATCGCCCGCGGCATGCGGTTTGCTTAGGTGATGCCGCCGCTGACCCGGAAAAAGGCCGGCGGAAAAAGCAAGGAGAACGAAGATGAACACATTGATCAATCCGCACAAGGCTGCCGACCCCGCGATGAGGGTGGATCCTTATGCTCGCCTGGTGGCGTACCCGGTCCGCTCCGAAAACATCTTCCACTTCCCGGAAGGTGTGCCGGCCTTCGAGCACGTCAAGGAGTTCGTGTTCCTGAGCAAGCCGGATTCGCGGCCATTCCTGTTCATGCAGGCGCTGCAGCCGGCGGACCTGGCCTTTGTGTGCATCGACCCGTTCCTGATCTATCCCGGCTATGCGCCGCGCATCAGCCTGCAGGACACCCGGTTCCTGCACCTGGAGAAGATGGAAGACGCGCTGGTGCTCGGCATCGTGACCGTCAACCGCGATGTCGCCAAGACCACGGCCAACATCCAGGGCCCGATCGTGATCAACGTCAAGGCCTGCCTTGGCAAGCAGATCATCTGCGACGGCCAGAACTACCCGGTGCGCTACCGCATCTGGGAGGCCTTGGAGAAGATCGAGCAGCAGAACGACGAGCGCGCGCGCCAGGAAGCCCGCGTGGCTGCCAATATAAACGGCTGACCGCCATGAATTGGATCTCAACATCGGCAGCACCGGCTGCTACAATAAATGCCAAGGAGGGCGACCACGATGTTGGTACTGACAAGGAAGTCGGAAGAGAGCGTTGTCATCGGCAACGAAATCGAAGTCAAGGTCCTCGCGGTGCGTGGGGACCAGGTCAGCCTGGGGTTCAGTGCGCCGGACGCCATCAGCATCTACCGCAAGGAAGTGTATGAGGCGATCCAGAACGAGAACCGCCAGGCGGTCCAGCGCGGGGTCTCGGATATCAACTTGGCGCATTTCCAGATCAGCAGCGCCATGATGCGAAACAAAAAACCTGTAAAACCCGAAGGGAGGGATGCGGTGGGAAGATGACGGCGGGCAGGCGCCCGCGCAGCGCAGAGACAGCACCGGAAAATGCAGCGTAACCCGCGGCCGGGATCGGCGCCGCAAACCAAGTATAAAAAGCCGGTCAACCCAGGGCAAGGATGCCCGGGCAAGTAAAAATGAGATTCAAGGAGGAATCCAATGCAAGTCTATAATAACGTACCAGCCTTCTCAGTTTGGAAAAGCTACACGGAAAACGTGGAGTCGTTGCGCAAGTCCATGTCGAAACTCTCGTCTGGCTTGCGGATTCAAAATGCCGGGGATGACCCGGCGGGTCTGGCCATCAGCGAACGTCTGCGCATGCAGTACCGCAATACCGCGGCTTGCGCGCGCAACGTCGAAAACAAGATCAACTATCTGCAAACGGCGGATGCCTGGATGCAGAAGATCCACGACATGCTGGGCCGCATGGCCGAGCTGTCGATCATGGCCAACGACGGCACCAAGAGCCAGGTAGACCGGAACAATCTGCAGCAGGAATTCCGGCAGATGCAGAACGAGATCATGCGGATCACCAGCGGCGCGACGGCGGCCGGAAAGTTCAACGGCCTGTACCTGTTCCGCGGCGGCGACGGCGTGGCCTCGGTCACCTCGGGCGGGTCGGCGGGCACGCCGGCGGCTGGCGCCTGGGGCGACTTCGTGCGCAACGGGTTCGGCGCGCTGCAACTGCAGGTCGGTCCGGACAGCCACATGGTGTTCCGGGAAGAGCCGGTCAACCTGACCGCCACGAACTTCGCGGTGGTCGGGTCCTACACGCACTACAGCTACGGGTCGGTCAACATGACCCTGTTGGGTTCGACCCATAGCAACGTGCGGTGGGCGAGCATGATCTGCGGGCAGCACCTCAGCATCTCGATCCAGTCCTATGCCCAGGAAGCGGTGGATAAACTGAATATCGCCATCGACTTCATCAGCTCCAAGCGCGCCGTGCTGGGCGCCGAGTTGAAGCGGATGGAACAGACGCTGAGCGGCCTGCGGAGCTACGAGGAAAACATCCGCGCGACCGAGAGCCGGATCCGTGACGTGGACGTGGCTTTCGAGACCACGCAGTATTCCAAGTACCAGATCCTGGTGCAGGTCGGCACGGCTATGTTGGCCCAAGCCAACGCCATGCCGCAGAGCGTGATGCAGATGCTCGGCTAAGACTGAGATTGAAGGTTGAAAAAGGAAAGCGCCCCGTTCGCGGGGCGCTTTCTTTTTGATCCGCAGCCGCCGTCAGGGCGGCGCCGTCTTCAGCCGGCCTTGATGGCGTTGCTGGGGCAGGTGTCCACGCAGGTGCCGCAATCCGTGCACTTGCCCGCATCGATTTTGTACTTGGGATCGCCTTCGCTGATGGCTTCCACCGGGCATACGCTCACGCAGGAACCGCACATTACACAATCGTCATTTATGACATGCGCCATGACTCTCTCCTGATTATTTTTTCAACAATCCAGCCTGAAGGCGCGGTTATAGCACGGGCTGAATAAAAGTCAACCGCAGTTTTTTTGCCGGTGGCCTCGTCATCGGTCCGGACCTTGTCTGCGCTCACCATTTCTCATCTCCGCCTCTCAAAACCGCGAAAATTCCCAAGAATGCGAAGCGATTTGCCCCGTGAGCCTTGACGAGCGCTATTTTTTATATTACTCATAAGGCAATGGCTTATGCCCGTATAAGACAAAGTCTGATATGTCGTTGTCTTCCGTTGTGGGGCCCTTTTGGGCGGGTGTTCGGGCAAGTTGGCACGATAATTGCACAAGGCATATACTGGTGGACGCAAAGAAGGTTACTTGCATGAGGCTGGATACAAAACGCGGGTTGACTCTGACGGAAATGATGATTGCCGTGGCGATCGTCGCGGTGCTGGCCCTGATGCTGGTCCCGGCAGGTAAAGTGGCCCGGCAACGTTACCAAAATGGCGACACCGCCCAGTTGTTGCGCCGGGCGGTCCAGGCGTTCGAGCTCTATCACATGGACAACGGGTCGTATCCCGCGGACAAGACACCGGGCCAGGTCCCCCCGGGCATGCAGCCCTATTTTGACCGCTGCAAAGTGGATTGGGGTACGGCGCCCGCGGTCGGTGGGTCTTGGGATTGGGACCAGGGCTACGGCGGCGGCAAGCGCTATGCCGTGGCGATCAGCGCTCCGGATGCGGACGACGAACAAATGGAATTGCTGGACCGGTTGGTGGATGACGGCAACCTGGCCAGTGGCTTCTTTCGCAAGCATGCCGGCAACTACCAGTTTATCGTGGCGGATGAAGACATTGGCATTGGGGATTGAAGCATGAAAGGGAACGGGATGATCACGAAGCATGCGGCGGCGCGGTCCCGGCGGGCGGGGTTCACGCTCATGGAGGCGGTGATTGCCGCGTTCCTGGTCGGGGTGTCGGCGGCGGTCGTTTTCACGGAGCTGATGATTTCCTACCGGGTGCTGATGCATGCGCGGGGCGTGATGGACGCCCAGGGCGTGGCGTTTGACGAGTTGTGGAGCGTGTATCACCTGGACTGGGAAACGGGGCTGCGGACGTTCAATGCGGCGTTGCCGACCAACGCGGTCTACCGGCAGACGCCAACGCCCGAGCACTGCATCTATTCCACCAACGGCTTCGTGCGCACCTTTGTCATTTGGACCAACAGCTACAGTTGCGATATCACGGTGCAGGTCTGGCCGCCGGAATACCTGGCGATCGGGACCAACCCGGCGGCGCAGTACTGGATCCGCCGCTACGACCCGGACGGGATGCGTTAACCAAGGGAGCATGTCATGAACTCGGGAAAACAAAAAAACCAACGGGGATTCACCCTGCCGGAACTGATGATTGCCCTGTGCATCGGCGGCGTGGTCCTGACGACCATCACCATGCTGCTGGTGCAGTCGTTCCGCATCTGGCGCGAGCAGATGAGCTATTACTACGTGGCGCAGCAGTCCCGCATCCTGCGGGAAAACATCCTCCGCGGCGGCGTGGGGTTCGGGTTGCGCGAGGCGCGCCTGGCCAACTTCGACAGCAACCCGAGCTATGGCGACTGGCAGCGGATCAACTTCGATACCCCGGACGGCGAGAAGCGGGGGCTGTTCATCCATAAGCAAAACTGGTTCGCGCAGCCGGTCTGGTGCGGCCAGGACGGCGCCGGCGACTGGTACGCGGACTGGGAGCAATACCCCCGCCCCAGCCGCATCTACAGCACCCAGGAGCCGCTCAGCGTGACGCTGATCAGCAACAGCGTCGGCCAGGTCAACCGCGAGTTTACCCTGACGTATTACGTTTCGGTGAAGCTCGGCGACAATGTGTATACCAACACGCAGCGCATCAAAACCTTCCTGGTGAACTAGCCATGAATGCCAGCCTTGCCCGCGCCCGCCGGAATCAACAGGGGTTCATCCTGCCCCTGACCCTGACCCTGATCGTGCTGGTCTCGATCATCGCCGCCGCCATCATGACCGCCAACCGCCAGGTGCTGAAGAGCACGGAGCAGTGGAAGGAATCGGACGAGTGTCTGCTGGCGGCGCAAGCCGTGCTGGAGCAGGCCAAGTTCGATATTTTCGAGCAGTTCCGGGCGTTTTTCATCAACACGGAAATCCGCGGCGCGGCGTTTGCCTGGTTCAACAACTGGTCGGCGCAGGCCATCGGCACCAACACGTCCGTCAACCTGGCGGCCACCCCATACACCAAGTATTCCCGGTACACGAACGTCCAGGTCGCGGTGTCGATCGTGGCCCTCAGCAACGGGGTGGGCGTGGGAGAGAACCCGCTGAGCTACGTCACGCTGCAGGCGGTGGCGACCTCCCCGCACGGCCAACGGACGATTCGGGAGCAGGTGTGCTACTACCTGGACCGGTCGCGCATCTTCAACTACATCTATTTCCTCAACAATTTCGGCTGGTACACGGGCGTGAACATGGTGATGAACGGCGACATCCGCTCCAATTTCAACATGCAACTGGCCGCGGCGGCCCTGGTGGTCAACGGCAACATCTATTCGGGCGCTAACACGACCGGCAACGTGTGGACCAATTGGAGCGTGGCTACGTACCAAAATTATGCGTTCAAGACCAACTGCCGCCCGACCAACCCCACCAGCGCCACCAACGGGCTGCCCTGGAAAATGGGCTATGATCCCAACGAGGCCAAGGTGTACTCCCAGGTCGGGCAGGTGCGCATGCCGTATTTGGGTGATTTGGGCCTCTACACCAACTATGCCCGCATTACCCAGGGCAAGATCCTGAAGGGCACCAATGTCCTGGTAAATCAGGTATACGGCATGGACCAGCCCGGCCCCAGCGGCAACACCAACCAGCCGGACCGGGGGTGCCTCATCCTGAGCGGGACCAGCAACAGCCCGATCGTCATCACCGGCTGCGTGGTGGTGGCCGGCGACGTGATCATCAAGGGCTATTTTACCGGCCAGGGCGTGGTTTACGCGGGCCGTAACATCCACATCGTCAGCAATGTCCTGGCCATGAACCGGCCGAAGTGGAAGCGGAACGATACGGATCCGAACACCACGGTTGAACTGAACCGATCCAAGGACATGCTGGGCCTGGCCGCCAAGGGCAACGTGATCATGGGGAATGTTACCGACAGCTCCTGGCTTAGCAGTGAACAGGCGTATATTAAACCCACCTTTACCGCCGAATACCCGACTCACCCGACCGACAGCAACATCGGCTATTCCACGTCGATGCGTGGCGGCACAAACTATTTTAATGGCAACTACACGTCCTGGGATGGCGGGTACCAGGTCAACAACAACAGCACCGGAACCCCGGTCAAGCGCGCGTTCTGGCAGACCTGCGTGGCCTCCAACACGATCCGGGCCCAGTGCGCCACCAACAGCTTCGCCGCGTCCAAGATCAAGCAGATTGATGCCGTGATCTACAACAACCACCTGATTGCCGGCTTTTTCCAGGATGCGCCGATCATGAACGGCGGGATCGTGGCGCGCGACGAGGCCATGTTTGTGTCTGGCCAATGCCATTGGAACTGGGATATCCGGCTGGGAGACCAGGCCAATGACGGGACCACCACGGCGTTCCTGCTGCCGCCGGACCTGGCGCCCTTCGAAACCGTTTCCTGGCGGGAGGCGGCGGCACCATGAACCTTAAAAAGCTCGGGTGGGTCCTGGTGGGAACCTGGATGCTGGGCAGCGGCCTGGCCTGGGCGATCGACGAAACCATGGAGTTCTCAGAGCTGCTGGCCTTGCGCGAGACCCAGCGCGAGATGTGGGCCGCGGACCAGGAGCAACAAGCCGAGCAAATGGGCCAGGCCGAGGACGTGGCCCAGGCCCAAATGGCCCGGCCACCATGGACGGCGCCGGCCGCTGTCCATGCCGTCCCGCTGGCCCGCGAACACAGCCACCTGGCGCGGCAGGCCCAGGTCCTGGCGGTCTTTGGCCTGGTGGTGGCGCTGCTGGCGCTGATCAACAAGCGTCGGTCGCAGTCGGCCGTGGCGCCGGGTTGAGCGGCCGCCGGGCCTCCAATTTTTTCGGAAATAAAGCCTTTTCATCCGCACCAGCTTCTCCTATAGTTGAATATGAAAACCTTGGCATGATGGGGAGACGTGAAGCGTCTCCGGCCATGGGAAAGCCATTTATATAGGGATAGATACTGTATGGCGGACGTATCTGTGGCAAGAAAAGGGCGGCGCGGAGTCTCGGACATGCTGGGATTGGACTTCGCCACCACCGGGGTCAAGATGGTTCGCGTGCGCCGCGCCAAGGGCGCCTTGGCGGTGGTCGGCGTGAACATGTTGCCGCCGTTTGATCTGACGGCCAAGGGCGAAACCATCAGCATTCCCCGCGAGATGCGCACCAACTACGTGGCGCTCGGGGCGACCTTTGAGCGCAGTGTGTTCCGGGTGGTATATTTGCCGCTGGCGGCGGAAGACACGGCCGACAACCTGCAGCCCAAGCTGCGCGAGCAGTTGAGCGTGGGCGAAGATTTCCGGGCGTCGTTCCAAGTGCTTAGCAAAGGCGGCGCCAAGCAGGACAGCGCGCTGCTGGCCGTGGCCGTCCCGGAGACCGACGCCAAGGCCCTGCTGGCCCAGTTCGCGGCGGGCGCTCCGGCGCCGTACTCCATGGAGGTGGCCGGCATCGCCACGCTCAACGCGTTCCTGAGCACGCGGGAACACAGCTTGAGCGACCAGGCTGTCTGCCTGATTGAGTCGGGCGCCCGGGTCACCACCATGACCTTCCTCGAACGCGGCAAGATGGTCCTGACCGGCAAGTTCAACGTGGGCGGCGATACCCTGAAGTCCATCATCCAAACCCAGCTGGGCGTGGACGCCGACATGGCGCGCACCATCATGTCCGGCGGGTCGATTGACATTTCCAGTTCGGTCAAGGAAGTCATGACCGCCTTCCTGCGCCAGCTTTCGATATCCCGGGATTTCGTCGAGCGCCAGAAAAAATGCCGGGTGGCGCAGCTCTTTTTGTCGGGCGGCATGAGCCAGTCGCCGTACTGGGTCCAGGCGATCCAGGAGACGCTGGGCATGAACGGCACGGTCTGGGATCCGTTCGAGGGCATGGAGGTGGCGCCCGAGGCCATACCGGACGCGTTCGCGTCCCAGCGCCACCGCTTTGCGGCGGCCCTGGGCGTGGTCGTGGGTGCCTTCGACTCGGGGCGGGAATAACAAGCCATGGGCATCAACCCGGGACATAACGCGCATTTATGAAGACAAGCGTTAATTTATTGCGGAAAGCGGAAGAGCGCTACCAGGGGCCCATCAGCCGCAAGTTCATCATCTTCGGCTCGGTGTGCCTGGTGGCGGTGCTCCTGCTGCTGGTAGTGGGAACGTTCGTGATGCGCGGCTACCGCACCCGGCTGGAGTTGTCGTGGGCGCGGGAGCGCTGGGCCGGGTTGGAGCCCATCATGCAGCACGCCGGGCAGCAGCAGAAGATCGTGGCGGTGAACGCCGCGGCGCTGGGCGCCTTGGAGAAGTGGAAATCGTCGCGCTACCTCCTGGCCTCCATGCTGGCGGAACTGCGCTTGGTGGCGCCCGAGAACATCCAGTTCACCAGCCTCTCGGTGGCCAGCGATCGCAATGCCCCGAACGCCGACGCGGTGTGGAACTACACCGTGCGCCTGGACGGGCGCGCCGAGGGCGAGAAACTCGAGGAACTGGTGGTCGGGTTCCGGCGCCTGCTGCTGACCCAGGCGGCGATCACCAACGCGTTCAGCGCCATCCGCCTGGTGTCGTTCCGCAAAGACAGCGTGGGCGATGGCCGCGAGATCGCCCAGTTTACCCTGCAGGGCGAGGGCAAGATCGCCCCGGTCCAGCCGCCGCCCCGCGCGCGGCTGGCCGTGGAAGCAACCGCAGACCAACCCGAAAAAGCGCCATGAAAATAGAAGATTTGACCAAGGAACAGAAGCAGTACCTCGCCTTGGGGGTGATCGCCGTGGCGGCTGTGGGGTACCTGATTTACTTCCTGATCACCAAGAGCTCCGCCTCGCTGCAAACGGCGCGGGCCGAGCTGGAAACCCTGAACGCCGAGATCGAAAAAGCCGAGGTGGTCAAGAATCGCCTGCCGCTGATGAACAACCAGTACGAGCAGGAGCTGGCCGCGCTGAGCGCGAACCTCAAGTTTGCCCCGGACGAGGAAAACCTGTACTCGTGGGTCACGGAGCTGATCTACGCGCGGGCGCGCGAACTGGGCCTCGAAGTGGACAGCGTCGACGAGATCCTGCGCGACTACAACATTGTTAACAACAAGGCCGCCAAGAAGGACAAGAAAAAGCCGGACGACAAGGAAGGGGCCGAAGCGGCTGCCGCCAGCCCCGCCCAGTTCCTGCAGCGCTATGCTGTGCGCGTGCAAACGCGTGGCAGCTACGAAAAAATCTTGCAGTTTGTCAGCGATTTTGAGCAGCAGAATCCCCTCCTGCGGGTGTCCAGCCTTGAAATTATAGGCAATCCCTCGCAGGTGGAGCAGCACGGCGTCAAGCTGGTCATGGAATGGCCGGCGGGCATCAAAGCGGAAGTCATGGAGTAGCGATCATGCGAGGACCAATGCGTCGTCCGGGGGCGGGATGCGGGGCGGGCGTGTGGGCGGCTGCCGCCGGCATGGCGGCCTGGCTGGTCTGCGGCGGCGTGGCGCTGGCCCAGGATCCGGCGCCCGCGGCGGGCAGCGCCGAGGAGTACCTGGTCCGCGACCCGTTCTGGCCGGTGGGTTATGTTCCGCAGGTGATCCAGGCCGTGGCCCAGCAGCAGGAAGATGTCCAGGCCGAGTCGGAGAAGACCAAGGAGCTGTGGGACGAGGCGCAGGAGCAGTTGACGATCGCCGGGATCAGCGACATGGGCCCGGCCGGGCTGTTCGCCGTGATCAACGGGCGGATGACCCAGGCGTCCCAGATCGTCAGCATCCAGTACAAGGGCTATGTTTTTGAGTGGCGCGTGACGGAGATCACGCCCCGGGGCGTCCGGTTCACGCCCGTGGGCGTCAACCCCGCGGCGGGCCGGCCGTGACGGATTCCAACGGATGATATCGAGGCAGCGGTTTAACCATCAAAGGTGAAGGGTGCGACGATGAAAAAAATGATGCTGGGCTTGGCGGGTGTAGCGGTGTTCGCGCTGGGATTGGCGGCCTTGGTGGGGTGCGACACCGACGGCAGCCCGACCAGTTCCGGGCTGGACGACTATTTTACCACCCATCCCTATGTCTCGGACCCGCGCGCCAGCCCGGAGTCCACGGCGGCGACTAGCAATATCGTCATCAACCCCGTGACGGCCACGGTCACTTATGAAGGCCAGGAAATCGTGTTCACCGCGTCCCAGGGCTATGGTCCTTACACGTGGGATGTCGCCGATCCCAGCGCCGGGCGGGTGGCGTCCATGGCCTGGAGCCAGGGGATCTACACGGCATTGAAAGTCGCGCCCAACAACGTCATTGTTGCGGATGCCAGCGGCCACGCGGCCATCGCCAACATCGTCGTCAGCGTGTCCGGCCTGGCCGTGAGCGCCAACCCGTCCACCCTGACCACGGATGGCAACCGGTCCGTGGTGACGGCTTCCGGCGGTGTGCCGCCCTACCGGTGGCGCGTGTCCAACAAGGCTTACGGATCGATCAGTTCTTCGACCGGGTCTTCCATCGTGTACACCCGCCTGGCTACCGGTGACAATGGTGTAACCTGTACCGATGACGCCGGCAACGTGGGCAGCGTGGTGATCTCCCAACCCTCGTCCGGGCCGACCACCTTGTCGCTGACCGTGGCGCCCCAGACCTTGAACGCCAATGGCGCCAAGTCCGTGCTGTCCGTGGCCGGCGGCACGGCGCCCTACGTCTGGACGCTCAACGACGTGGCCCTGGGCTCGCTGAGCGCCAATTCCGGGTCGAGCGTGATTTACACCCGGCTGAATGCGGGCGACAATGCGGTCAACGTGACCGATTCGTCCAGCCCGACCAAGACGGCCAATACCGTGATTTATCAACCCTGAAGCAATCCGCCCCCTCCCGCGCAGGCCGGAGGGGGTTAATCCGGACCTGCGGAGGCAATTATGAAAAGCATGGTCAGAATCGGAGCGTGGTGGATCGGGGTCGCGGTGCTGGCCGGGCTGGGCCAGGCGGCGTGGGGCGCACCGGTGTTCTTTCCCGAGTCGGTCAACATCCCGGCCGGGAACCAGGTGTACTTGCAGGTCACCAACCTGAACATCAGCACGAACTTCAGCCCCAGCGAGATCTCGATCACGGCGGCCAACCCCGACGAAGCCGCGGTCTCCCCCAACGTGATTACCCAGACATTGACTTGGACCTACACAACGTCTGGCGGGTATTTCCAGGTGTACAACGCGGACGTGGGGTTTTTTGCCGCCGGCCGGCGACCGAACAACGGCGTGGCGATCAATGCCCGCGTCAGGCGCACCCTGGCCAACAATCCCACCGTGATAGTTACCGAGGACGTCACTTGCATCGCCACGGTGACGCCCACGGTGGTGTCCTTTGCGGCCATGCCCAGACTGTCCTTGCAGCAGGTGTATCCGGCCACGCTGATATGGACGAACAATTCTTTTGCCAGCCTGCTGATGACCATTGTTTGCAGCAACCTGTCCGTGGCGCGCCTGGGCACGGACCCGTCCGGCGGCCCGTTCGCGGACACCATCCAGGTTGAGATCCCGCCATATGAAAGCGAGGCCACGTTTTATATTACCGCCGCCGGCGTGGGCACGGCGGGCATTTACGCGATCGCCGGCCCGTACATTACGGGCCTGAGCGTGGTCGTATCCACCAATCTCGCATTGGAAGACCCGGACGCTGACGGCGTGCCGACCCCGGTGGAATACCAGGACAAAACCCACCCCCTGCACCCGATGAGCAGCACCAATTACGCGGAGCGCAGCCTGGACTTCAGCCGTATGGCGCCACTGTATCCCAGCGGGATCACGATCCCGCAGGCTAGTTTTGACTTCCGCACCAATGGCTGGGCCGTTGAATGCTGGGTCTACCCCAAGGGCGACGGGAACGGCACCATTTTAAGCATGGGATCGTTCATCGACACCAATATCTGGGTCGGTCTGGAAAACTACCGGCCCAAGGCCACCATCTGGACCATCCCGACGGGCAAAATCACGGTGGGCGGCGTGGGCCAGAACGGATCCATCCAGCAGTTGCCCACCAACGAGTGGAGCCACATTGCCTGCGTGTGGTCGCCGGACCGCAACAGCTTCGAGATGTTTGTCAACGGGGTGCTGCTGATTGCCTGGGAAACCATGGCCACGCCCTATGTGCGCGCCCACTGGGCCTACATGGGGCAGGGGTTCAGCGAAGGGGCCATCGACGAAGTCCGCATCTGGTCCTACGATCGCTCGTGGTCGGACATCGCTTACTGGCACAAGCGGATTTATCCCGCGCCGGTGGCTTACGTGGCAACGCCCTTTTACGGGCAACCGCTGCAACTGTATTACCGTTTTGACGATGCCACCACGCAACTGGTGGATTACGCGTACCTGAACGATGCCAACTACTTTCTCCAGACCAGCGTGGATCTGACCACCAACAGCCCCGCGGTATCGGCGCTCGGCAGCGACGATCAGGACGGCGATTTCCTGCCGGAGTGGTGGGTCGGGCTGCACAACCTCGACCAGTACCCGACGCTCAACGGCGGGCCCACCAACGTGTTCATTGCGTGGATTAACGATATCGGCTATTGGCGCGTGTACTACTACCGCTCCATCATGGCCTACACGTCCGTGGGCATCACCAACAACTACTGGCTGGACACGACCGACAACATGTATTACCGGCCCAAGACCGGCATGGGGTGGGATGGCCGGTACTCCGGGTTCCTGAAATATGTCTACCTGACCCAGGTTCCCAACGAGGGGATCCTCAAGCTCTATACCCCGGGCATGCTGGCCGTCAAGGCGTACGTCAACGGCACGCTGGTGACCCCGGAGGGGGCGGAAGGCGATATTTACCAGACGCTGGATGTTACGGACAACCTCAAGCTGGGGCGCAATGCCATATACGTCTTTTGTGAAAGCGTCATCTCGTACTACCTTGACATTGAGCGCACCCAACACAAGCCCAACCCGCAGAAGTACGATGTCGTCTGGGAGGGCGCGCAGGGCAAGTTCGATGCCGAGTTGCTGGCTGATGGCGCGCCGCTAATCCGGCGTGGCGACCATTCGCGGGCCGATCCGCGCGCGGTCTGGTTCTGCCAGATCTGGTCCACCTACGTGGGGCAGTCCCAACCGTTGCCCGATGCCAAGGAACGCGCCATTTTCAACCAGGATTACGGTTTGCCCTTCGATGCGGATACCGACGACTTCAATGCCTATTACGAATATTTTTCAGGCACCAACCCGCAGGACGATGACTCGGACAACAACGGCGTGCCGGACGGCTACGAAGACTTCGATGGCGACGGTTTGGTCAATCGTGACGAGCAGACCAAGGGCACCCAGCCGTTGTTGCCGGATACCGACGATGACAGCGTGCAGGACGGGCTCGACTCGCTGGGCAACAGCACCCCGGCCAGTGCGCTCAGTTCCACCAACTCGCTGGCCATGGTGTTTGGCGGCAATGCCGAGGACTACGTGGAGTTCCCGATCCAGAGCCGGTTTGCCCTTGAAAACTGGACCGTGGAGGCCTGGGTGTTCCGGGAGGCCGCAGAGGCGGATGGCGGCGTGATCGTCCAGCGCAAGGTCAGCACCAATGCCATCAACTATGAAATTGGACTGGGCAATGGTTCCACGCTGACGGCGGCGACCAATGTGCCGTACGTGCGGTTCATGTCGGTGGCCGGGTCGAACGTGGTGGTGACCAGCGGCGAAGCGCTTGGGGTGGGGTGGACCCACGTGGCCGCGTCGTATGAATACGAGCGCCGGTTGCTGAAACTGTTTGTCAATGGCGCGCTGACCAACACGGCCTCGTTGGTTTTGCAGTCGCCGGCCCTGTTCGCCGGCGGCCCGGTCCAGCAGCGCATCGGGCCCGGGTTGCTGGGCATGGTGGACGAGGTCCGGATTTGGAACGTGGCCCGGACCGACGAAGAAATCAAGGAAACCTACCAGGAAACCGTGCCGGTGACGACCCCCAACCTGGCGGGCTATTACCGGTTTGACGACAACACCAGCTATGCCACCAGTTCGGTGCCGATCACCGGCACGAGCCAGAACAACCGCTCGCAGCATTTCCACGGGCTGCCGCAGCAGCCATGGCGTTGGGGCCAGGTACAGGATTGCGTGGTGAATTACATTACCGACTGGTGGAACAAGTGGGATTATGCCGCCACGTTGCACGGCAATAGCCAGTTCTCCACCAATGGCGCCGGCGCCCTGCAGAACCCGCCTTCGCTGCAAATCACCCTGTTGCCGCCGGATGTCGTCAAGGCCGGCGCCCGCTGGACCATCTCTGGCGACGGCAGTTGGAACTGGTACCAGAGCGGTTACGTGTTGAGTTCGGGGTTGTCCTCTGGGCAGTACGACGTCGTGTTCAGCCAGATCCCGGGATGGACCACGCCCTCCAACCTCATGATCTCGCTCCAGAACAACCAGATCTATTCCACCAATATCGCCTACCTGCGCAATGGCAACCTGCGCATCCAACTGCTGCCGCAGGATGCGGTTACCGCGGGCGCCAAGTGGCGGGCCCCCGCGCTCGGGAGCACCAACTGGCTCGACACCAACACCACGATCACCAACATCACGCCGGGCTTGTACTACATCGAGTTCCTCGCGCTGCCGGGCTGGCAGAGCCCCGGCGCCACCAATGTGGTGGTGCCGAGCGGGCAAACCATTTCCTACAATGGCGTTTACACCCGGATCAGCCAGCCGGTGACCGCCATCCGCGTGGACATCACTCCCCCGGGCGCCGTGGCCGCCGGTGCGCAGTGGAAAGTTTTGGGCAATAATGTAACCAGCGACTGGCAGGTGACCGGCGGCATGTACCCCGTGAGCCCCGGGCTGTACGTGGTTTCGTTCCGCGACGTGTTCGGCTGGGTCAAGCCGCCCAGCGCGCTGGTCATCGTGTCGGAGTCTGTCACCACGTCGTATGCCGGCGAGTACTATCCCTCGGACCTCGATACGGATGGCGATGGCCTGTTTGATTACGACGAGCTCAACGTCTATTTCACCGACCGCCTGAACCAGGATACGGACGACGACGGGGTGGACGACAAGGCCGAGATGACCCGCGATCTGACCAGCCCCGTGCACCCGATGAGCAGCACGAACTTCCACGAGCGCAGCCTGGATATGGGCCGGGTGCCGGCCGCCGGCATGCCCGTGCCTTCCGCCAACCGCTACTACGTGGGGAGCGCCGGCTGGACCGTGGAAACGTGGATTCGTCCGGGGGCGGATGGCAATGGTTTGATCTTCGGGCTGACCAATGCCACGGACGGCCAGGAATTCATGGTCATGCTGGAGAATTACCGGCCCAAGGCACAGATACTTTCCGCCAGCAACGTGATGGTGACCGTCGGCGGTGTCGGGCAGTTCGGCTCGATCCAGCAACTGCCGCGCGACGAGTGGTCGCACGTGGCCTGCGTGTGGGCCCCGGAGCGCGACAGCTTCGAGCTGTACCTTAATGGGCTGTTGCTGATTGCCCAGCAGACGCTGGCCAATCCCAACTTCAAATCCGGCCGCGCGGTGGTGGCCCAGGGTTTTGCAGATGGCTACCTCGACGAGTTCCGCACCTGGCCCTACGCGCGCAGCGCGGATGAGGTGTCCTACTGGTTCAACCGCCTGTTCCCGGCGCCGTCGAGCTATGTGCAGACCCCGCTGTACGGCACGGTCAACACGTACTTCCGGTTTGACGATGCCGGCAAGTCGCTGGTGGACTTCGCCTACCTTCCAGAGCTGGTGACCGGGTTTGCCGGCACGAACTATTTCGTGCGTTTCACCAACGATATCACGGTGATTGATCCGGCCTTCAGCCCGCTGGGCGTGGACGATCAGGATGGCGATGGCTTGCCGGAGTGGTGGGCGGGCCTGCATAACCTGGACCAGTACCCGTCCATTGATTATGGCCCGATCCCCCTGTTCGCGATGATCTACGACTGCGACCACCCGACGCCCGAGGCCGGCGGCCCGGTGTGGACCAACGACTTCGACAAGGACAACAGCATGATTGCCCGCGTGGATTTCGCAAAGACGTTCCGCGCCTATTCGTCGATCGGCGCCACCAATGCGTTGGGCGGCGGCCGCTACTGGGTGGACGAGGTCGATAACATGGTCTATGAGCCGCGCGATGTCAGCCTGGGCTACGATGGCCGTTACGTGACCTTCATGAAGTATGTCTACCTTGCCCAGGTGCCGCGGGCCGGAACGCTCAAGCTGTTCACCCCGGGCATGAAGTCCACGATCGCGTTCGTCAACGGGGTGCGGGTGACGCCGACCGACCAGGAAGACGGCACGTACCAGACGCTCGAGGTGGCCAACCAGCTCAAGGTCGGCCGCAACATGATCTACGTATACTGCGTCAGCGGCTACGACAAGTACCATGACTACAGCCGGCTGACCTCCGCGAATTCCGGGGATGACTGCACGTTCGAGGGCGTGTACGGCAAGTTTGACGCCAGCTTCAGTTGCGACGGCCAGACCATGATCGTCCGCGGCGACCACACCCGCAACGACCCGCGCGCGGTGTGGTTCTGCCAGACCTGGTCCACGGCCATCCAGGGCCAGAACCCGAAGCCGCCCTTTGCCGATTCCGCCAGCCGCGCGGCGCCCGGCAACGCCGACTACGGCCTGCCGCTGAATACGGATACGGATACCCTCAACGCCAACTACGAGTTTTCCGTGGGCAGCAACCCCCACGACGACGACTCCGATAACAACGGCATCCCGGATGGCCACGAGGACTACGACGGGGATGGCCTCGTCAATATCGACGAGCAAAGCCTGGGCGCCGATGCCCTGCTGCCGGACACGGATGACGATGGCCAGATGGACGGCATCGACGCCATGGGCAACAACAGCCCGGCCAACGCCCTGAGCTCCACCTCCTCCCTTTCGATGGTATTTGGCGGCGCGGCGTCCGATTACCTCGAATTCGCCAAGCAGAAACGCTTTGCGGTGCCGAACTGGACGGTCGAATCGTGGGTGCGCCGCGATCCCCTGGACGTGGACGGCGGGATCATCATCCAGCGCTGGGTGGCCACGAACATGTGCAGCTTTGAGCTGGGGCTGGGCGACGGGACGGTCGCCACGGCCCCGGTGAACGTGCCGTATGTGAAGTATTCCGGCGTGAACGGGTCCAACGTCATCTGCAGCGGCAGCGCGGCCCTGGGCACCAACTGGACGCACGTGGCGGGCGTTTACGAGTATAGCCGCCGGCTCCTGAGCCTGTACATCAACGGCGGTAAAACCAGCACCGCGGCGCAGGCGCTGAGCTCCCCCGCCATTTATGCCGGCGGCCCGGTGATCCAGCGGATTGGCCGCGGGCTGCGCGGCAACCTGGACGAACTGCGCATCTGGAGCGCGGCGCGTACCGACACGGAGATCAAAAAGTATTTTGACCTCACGGTGCCCACCTCCAGCGAGAACCTGGCGGGTTACTATCGCTTTGATGACAACACCAGCTACAAGACCAACCCGCTCACCGGCACCAGCCGCAATAATCTTTCCGCCCGCGGCCTGCCGGTCAATCCCTGGCGCTGGGGCCAGGTGCAGGACTGCGTGGCGGCCTACAATACCGACTGGGGCGAGCGCTGGGTGCACGCCGCGTCCATGCTCGGCAACGTGCGGTTTTCGGCCAACGGCGATGCGGCCCTGGACAACCCGCCGTCGCTGCAGGTACTGATCTACCCGACGGAAGCCGTCAATGCCGGGGCGCGCTGGTACCTGCTGACCGAGAGCGGGAACCTGTACCCCAGCGGCTACATCCTGACCTCCGGCCTGACCACCGGCCTGTACACGCTGGCCTTCAGCCCCGTGGGCGGGTGGCGCACGCCGGACAACATCCAGGTGTTCCTGCGCAACAACACGCTCACCATCACCAACGTCACCTACACCCAGAACGCCAGCCTGCGCGTGAGCATTTCCGGCCCGGCCGAGGCCCGCTGGCGCGTGTATGGCAGCACCGTGTATTCCAACTGGCTGGCCAGTGGCAGCACCCTGACGAACCTGCAGCCGACCACGTACCCGGTCGAGTTCCTGCCGGTGGCCGGCTGGTCGACCCCGGCCACCACCAACCTGCTGGTGGCGAGCGGCGAGCTGAACTCGTACACGTTCACCTACCTCCAGGTGTCCACCGGGCTGCGGGTCTACATCAACCCGTCCGCCGCTGTGACCGCCGGTGCGCGCTGGCGGATCATCGGTGGCTCGTGGATGGACAGCGGCATGTTCCTGGGCGTGGAAGCCGGAACCTACACCGTGGAGTTCACGGATGGCTTGAACGGCTGGTACACGCCGGACGACGTGGTTGCCGTGGTCTCGAACGGCTATACAAGCGAGAAGAGCGGCTACTACTACCAGATCCAGATCCTCGGCGGATTGGGCACGGATCCCGGGCTGTTCAACCAGCCGCGCGGCTTGGCGTACGATGCCACCGACTCGGTGCTGTACGTGGCCGATTATGGCAACAACCGGATCCAGCGGTATTATCCGCTCCTGAATACCTGGTCCGTGCTTGGCACCAATGGGACCACGGCCGGCCGGTTCCGCCAACCCATGGGCGTCTGGCTGGATAGTGCGCGGAATATCTATGTTGCGGACAGCGCCAACAACCGGGTGCAGAAGTTGGACATCCTCAGCAGCGTGTGGACCGTCTGGGGCGGGACCAGCCCGGGGACCGGCGCCGGCCAGTTCAATGTTCCGGTCAACGGGGCCGCGGACAGCAGCGCGATTTACGTGGCGGACATCGGCAACAATCGCATCCAGAAATATTACGGCAGCACCTGGTCGACCTTCATCACCGACGGGTTTGCCGAGAACCAGGTCCGCCTGCCCCAGAGCATCGTGTTTGCCAATTCCTATTGCTACGTGGCGGATTTTGCCAGCACCCTGGGCGGCCCGCGCATCCGCAAGTTCACCACGGGCGGCGCGTTCACCAAGACCATTGGCAGCACCAACAGCTACCAGGGCACGTTGACCAAGGTGGGCGCGATGTGCCTGAGCCTCAGCAACAACCTGGCGGTGGCCGACCGCGACAGCAAC
This sequence comes from uncultured Verrucomicrobiota bacterium, assembly GCA_964489425.1. Lineage (GTDB taxonomy): Bacteria > Verrucomicrobiota > Kiritimatiellia > RZYC01 > CAZAYP01 > CAZAYP01. The sequence continues at coordinate 45,034 of CAZAYP010000034.1, forward strand.
CGCATCCTCGCCTTCAGCCTGGGCGCCGAGACCTGGAACGTCCAGCCGCTGCTGAGCGGCCTGGTGGACCGGCCCGAGGGGATCGCCTGGAATGGCGGCAACCGGCTGTATATCGCCGATACCTATCACAACCGCATCATCGTGCTGACCCTGGCGGGCGAGCCGGAGCCGCCGGCGCCGACCACCGGCCCGGTGATCCCGGCGCTGCTGCTGCTCTTGTCACCCTGACGCTGCGGGCAAGCAACCCATGTTAATAACGGAGCGCGTTAACCTAACCAGAACGGGAACCCAGATATGAAGAAAAATAGCGCAATCGGCATGATTTGGTCATTCGGCATCACCTGCCTGATCCTGTCAGCCTTTCACCAGGGCATGGGGCGGACGGCCCTGGCGGTGGATGATGAGCTGGGGTTGGGCGTGCCGGCGTCCTACAGCTTGGCCCAGGATAACGCCGCCCCCGCGGCCCCGGTGGTCCAGCCGGACCTGGCGCCGGTGAGCCAGACTCCGCCGCCCGTGGCCGAGATCGCGCCCCCCGCGGTCGAGGTGGTGGATGCTCCGGTGGTCACGGCCGAAGTCTCGCAGATCCCGCCCGAAGGCGCCGAGGTGTTCGTCGGCACCGCCATGGGTGGCGCCTCGACCACCAATACCAAGGTGTCCATCTCCCTGGACCAGGTCCCGCTCATGGATGTGCTGCGCATGTTCACCCGGATTTCAGGGGCGAACATCGTGACCGGCACCAACAACCTCCAGCAGACGGTCACCGTCAGCATCCAGGACGTGGAATGGCAGGATGCCCTGACCGTGATCCTGGACTCCGCGGGCCTGGCCATGGTCCAGGCCAAGGGGAATATCTACACCATCGTTTCCAAGGGCGAACTGGCCACCGCGCCCCTGGATACCAGCACGTATAAGCTCAAGTTCCTGACGACCTCCGAGATGCTGCCGGTCGTGCAGAAGCTGATCGTCAGCCCGGGCGGATCCGTGTCCGCCGCCCCGGGCAACGTCCTGGTGATCAAGGAAACCATGGATCGACTCCTGATGATTACGAAAACCATGGACGAGATCGACAAGCCGCGCCCGCAAGCCTTCATCGAGGCGAAGTTCGTGGAACTTAACAACAATGCCATCAAACGCCTGGGCGTTAACTGGCAGTCCCTGGGGGCCTACACCCTCGGCAGCCAGGGCGCGCTGACCTGGCGCTTGACCGACACCCGCGACCGGACGCAAAACCGGTCCGACTCCCTCGGCCTGACCGACACGCGCGCCCACTCGGACACGGTGTCCAAGGACCAGAGCTTTGACGAGCGCAAGCTGGATTCCGGCCGGTTCGAGAATGTCACCCCGGTGTCGACAACGCATACCATTCAGGACACCATCAACCGGGGCCAGGACGTGGCCCACAATGAATCTGACACGTTTACCAAAACGCTCAACGATGTGCGCGCCGCGGTGCTTTCCGCCGACGAGTTTCGCGTGACCCTGAGCGCGCTCAAGCAGGACAGCGACATCTCCATCCTCTCCAACCCCAAGGTCGTGGTGCTCAGCGGGGAGGAAGCCTCCATCAACGTCGGCAACGAGATCCCCAACGTGCGCGCGCTGCCCCAGGGCGACAGCGGCGACCGTTACGCCTACGAGCTGAGCGGCTACATCCAGTCGGGCATCAACGTGAAGGTGACGCCGATTGTCCATACCGACGACAACATCAACCTGCGCATTACCCCGGAGATCCGGCGGCGCGACGAGGCGGATGACGTGGAGGCCGGCGGCACCAAGTTCTTCGCGTTCACCACCTCCAAGGTGAACACCCAGTTCAACGTGCGCAACAACAACACCGTGGCCATCGGCGGCCTCATCCGCAACGAGGACACGGATATTGTCACCAAGGTCCCCATCCTGGGCGACATCCCCGTGATCGGCACCTACCTGTTCCGCCACACCACCAAGGGCAAAAGCCAGGCGGAGATCGTGATCTTCGTGACGGTCGGCGTGATTACGGCTGAGGACATGGAAGCCAATTCCGGCGTGCCGTCCGAGGCCTTGCTGATTCACCGCGACATTGCCCGGCGGGCGTTGGAGACGGAAGAGGCCATGGCCGCGGCCGAGAAGAAGGTCCCCAAGGACAAAACCAGCGAGGAAAAGAAGCAGAAGGGCGCCGAGAAACGCAAGGCGTTCAAGGCCGAGGAGCACCAGCGCTTGCAGCAGGAACTGCTGCGGTACGAGGAAATGCTCAAGGAAATGAACAAATAACATTGTCCAGGTCTCAACCCAACTCAGGAGCGAGGTAAAGGATCCATGAAAAAACTTCAGGTGGGATGCGTGGTGGTGCTGATGGGCGCCGTGGCCGGCCTGCTCGCGGGCTGCGATGGCAGCAGTGATTCCAATGCCGCGGACCGCGCCACCGGGGAGTACCTGAGCAACCCGGCCGGCACCTATCACTTGGTGTCTTTTTTCGACTCCAATGATCCCAAGACCGTGTGGGAGCAGGGATTCGCCCGCGTCGATGGCAGCTACAACATCTGGTACACCTTGCGCCGGGTCCGGCGCCACTCGGAAACCGGCGATACCGAGGACCAGGCGTTCAATGTCCGCACCGTGGATCCCGGCTACATGTTTGATGGCGATACGCTCAGCTTCACCTTGGCTGATTCGGTCGGCGGCTACCGATCGTTCATCTGGGAACGCGACCCGTATCCCCTGCCGGTCGAGTAGACCGCTGCGGTCAACCCTGGCCGGGCTGCTGCCGGCACCGAACCGCCACCCGCGCCCGCGGGTGGCGGATTCTTTTTTGCAGGCCATGGGCCGCGTGTTGGCCTTGATTTTAGCGACCATCTGGCGCATGATCGCCTGGTTATGCAACCGTGGATGGCGAGGAATAGACGATGAAAAAATTTGGCATCGGATTGCTGGGATTCGGCACCGTGGGCGCCGGCGTGGTGGAGGGATTGCAGAAGCATGGTGACCTGATCGCCAAGCGCACCGGCCTGGAACTGGCGCTGCGGCGGGTGGCGGACCTGGACTTGACCCGCGACCGCGGAGTGACCCTCGCCCCGGGCGTGCTGACCCAGGATGCCATGGGCGTCATCGACGATCCCAAGGTGGACATTGTCGTCGAACTGATCGGGGGCACCCAGGTGGCCCGGGAGTTGATGCTCAAGGCATTGCGCGCCAACAAACCGGTCATCACCGCCAACAAGGCCTTGCTGGCGGAGCATGGCGATGAAATATTCCTGACGGCCAAGGAGTGCAACACGGATCTTTTCTTCGAGGCCAGCGTGGGCGGCGGGATCCCGGTCATTCGCGCCCTGCGCGAAGGTTTGATCGCCAACCATGTCGAGGCCATCTACGGCATTGTGAACGGCACCTGCAACTATATCCTGACCCAGATGGAGCGTGGGGGGCGGCCCTTTGAGGATGTGCTGGCGGATGCCCAGCGGCAGGGGTTTGCGGAGCTGGATCCCGGCTTGGACATCGATGGCATCGACACCGCGCACAAGGCCATCATCCTGGCCTCGCTGGCGTATGGGTTCACCATTCCCATGGGCCAGGTGGCGTGCGAGGGCATCCGCGGGTTGGCCAACCTGGACCTGCAGTACGCGCTGGACCTCGGGTACCGCATCAAGCTGCTGGCGGTGATCCAGTACCGCGCCGACGGCATCGAGATCAGCGTGCACCCGGCGCTGGTGCCGCTGGAGCACATGCTGGCCTCGGTGGATGGCGTCTACAACGGCATCCTGGTGCGCGGCGACGTGGTCGGGGATACCTTGTACTACGGGCGCGGCGCCGGCCGCGCGCCCACGGCCAGCGCCGTGCTGGGCGACATTGTCGATGCCGCCCGCAACCTGGCCATGCACTCGGCGCGCCGCGTACCGGCCTTCCCCAGCTACGAGCACTATGGCCGGATCCGCGTCGTGGGCGATACCGACACCCGCTATTACCTGCGCCTGGCCCTGCTGGACAAGCCGGGCATCATCGCGCGGGTCGCGCATATCCTGGGCACCCACCAGATCAGCATCGCCGCCCTCATCCAGAAGGAGGCCCGCAGCGGGGAACACGTGCCGGTGATCATCCTGACCCACGTGGCCAAGGAACAGCATTTCCGCGATGCGCTGCGCGAGATCGACGCCATGGACGTGGTGGGCGCGCCCACGGTGCGCCTGCGCATTGAAGATTTCACATGAAAACCGTGGTGGTGGTCTACGAGGCGGCCGCGGATCGCCCCCTGGCCGAGCTGCAGGGCCGCACGCCGCTGCAGGTGGCGCGCTGCCCGTATGCCACCGCCCTGGCCGAAGCCGGGGCCACGGGCATGGTCGTGCCGGCGCTCGAAGGGGTGCCGCTGCGGCCGGAATCGTTCCTGGCCATGCTGCTGGGCGCGCCAGCCTCGGCCGCCCAGGCCTTGCAGCCGGGCCCGGCTGAAGCCACGGGGATCCTGGATCCCGGCAGCCATTGCCGGTACGCATTCTGCGGGCGGCTGGTGACCTGGGCCGACGAGCGCGTTGTCGACTGGGTCCCGCGGGGCCTCAGCCTGGAAGAGACGCGCGGCCTGGCGGCAACCCTGGCCGACCCGCCGCTGCTCCATGACCTGGAGTTGCGGATTACGGCCCCGGGCCGGCTCGTGACGCTGTTGCGCCAGTGGCCGCCGGACGGGGAGCCGGCCAGCGGGCGCGCCTGGACCCTTGAGGATTTCCCCGCGTGGCTGCTGGCTGCCTCCCACGCCCGGCTGACCAGCCATCCCATTAACGAGGTGCGGCTGGATTTGAAGGAAAACCCGGCCAACGCCGTGGCGTTGTGGGGGGGCGGGGCGTTGCCGGCGGCGGTGGATGCATTCCTGCTGCGGCGGGAGGGCGCCCGGGGCGTGATGGTGACCAACAGCCTCATGGCCCGGGGCCTGGCCCGGATGTTCGGCATGCACGACCTGCCCCTGGCGCTTGCAGACACCGCGCCCCGGGCGGGGCCCGCGTTCAAGCTTGCGCCCGTGATGGATGCGCTGCAGTCCAGCGATGTCTGCGTGGTGTACATGGCGGCGCCCGGCGGCAACGGCGACTACGGGCCGCCGGTCGAAAAAATCCGTCTCCTGGAGGCGTGGGATGCCCATGTGCTCGGGCCGCTATTAAGTATATTGCAGGCCGTGGGCGGTTATCGTATACTGTTGGTGTCAGATGGCATGGTCGCGCGCGGGGACCGCCAGCCACTCGCGGCTCCGGTCCCGTTTGTATTTTATGATGAGGCCATGGCCGAGGATGATGTGCGGCATTGGGACGAACAGACATGCCTGCGCGGAGCGCTGGGCGAGGGCGAGATCGCCCGCCTCGCGGGGCTGATAAGGAATGGGAACTGATGGCGTTACTGGTACAGAAATATGGCGGTAGCTCCGTGGCGGACGCCGCCTGCATGAAACGGGTGGCGTACCGTGTCAAATCCTGCGTCGCTGAAGGCCACCAGGTGGTGGTCGTGGTCAGCGCCATGGGCGATACCACGGACGACCTGATCGAGCTGGCCCGGAAAATCACCACCGATCCCGACGCGCGCGAGATGGACATGCTGTTGTCCACCGGCGAGCAGATCTCCGTGGCCCTGCTGGCCATGGCCCTGCATAGCGGCGGCGTCGAGGCCATTTCCATGACCGGCCCCCAGGCCGGCATCCGCACGGATGATGTGCACCGCAAGGCCAAGATCACCGGGATCGATCCCGCGCGCGTCTGGCGGCACTTGGGCGAAGGCAAGGTGGTCATCGTGGCCGGGTTCCAGGGCCTGACCCCGGCGGAAGATGTTGCCACCCTCGGGCGCGGCGGCTCGGACACCACGGCCGTGGCCCTCGCCGCGGCCCTCAAGGCGGACCGGTGCCAGATCCTCAAGGACGTGGAGGGCGTCTATACCGCCAACCCCCGCGTGGTGCCCGAGGCCCGCAAGGTGGGCGAAATCAGCTACGACGAAATGCTGGAACTCGCCAGCCTCGGCGCGGAAGTCTTGCAGTCACGCGCCGTGGAGTTTGCCAAGAAGTTCCAGGTCGAGCTGGAAGTCATGTCAAGTTTTACCAATGCACCCGGTACCGTGGTGCGCGAAGAGGTGGAAAGCATGGAAGACATTGTCGTACGGGGGATCGCGGCGGACAAGGGCCAGGCCAAGGTGACCGTGCAGGCGCTTCCGGATCGTCCGGGCATTGCGTCGCGCGTGTTCCAGGAACTGGCTGCGGAACACGTCAACGTGGACATGATCGTCCAGAACACCAGCGAAGACGGCCACACGGACCTGACCTTTACCGTGTCCCGCGACGATTTGTCCAAGGCGCTCAAGAAGATGGACCAGGTCATCTCCGCCCTCGGCGGCCGCGGCGTGAAATACGACGAGGACATCGCCAAGATCAGCATCGTGGGCGTGGGCATGCGCAGCCATTCCGGCATCGCCGGCACCATGTTCAAGGCGCTGGCCGACCACAACATCAACATCGACATGATTTCCACCTCGGAAATCAAGATCTCGGTGGTGATCAGCAAGAAGCTTGCGGACGAGGCTGTGCAGGTGCTGCACCGCGCCTTTGAGCTGGACAAGCCGCGCCGGCCCATCGGCCCGGCGCTGGCGGGAAAAGCCGCCAAGCGCGCCCGGCCGGCCAGGAAGCGCGCCCGGGGTTAGGGCCATGGCGCGGATCTTCATTTATGATACCACCCTGCGCGATGGCGCGCAGGGAGAAGGGATCTCGTTCTCCAGCGTGGGCAAGATCCATTTGGCCAAGAGGCTGGATGCTTTTGGCGTGGACTACATCGAGGGCGGGTATGCCGCGTCCAACCCCAAGGACCTGGCTTTCTTCAAGGAAATCAAGCGCGAGCACCTCACCCGGTCCCGGATTGCCGCGTTTGGCAGCACCCGCCGCGCCAAGCACACCGTGGCCGATGATCCCGGCGTCCAGGCCTTGATGGATGCGGATACGGCCGTGGTCACCATCTTCGGCAAAAGCTGGCGCCTGCATGTGCGCGACGTGCTCAACACCACCGAAGACCAGAACCGCCTGATGATTGCCGATACCGTCCGCTTCCTGAAAGAGCAGGGCAAGGAAGTGGTCTACGATGCCGAGCACTTCTTCGACGGCTACAAGGACAGCCCTGAGCATGCCCTGTCCACCCTCCAGGCCGCGGCCACGGCCGGCGCCGACTGGATCGTGCTGTGCGATACAAACGGCGGCACGCTTCCGGACGACCTGGTCCGCATTACCCGCGAGGTGGGTAACGCTGTCCGCCTGCCGCTGGGCATCCACACCCACAACGACTCGGATCTCGCCGTGGCCAACTCCCTGGAAGCCGTCCGCGCCGGCGCCACCCAGGTGCAGGGCACCATCAACGGGTTTGGCGAACGGACCGGCAATGCCAACCTGTGCTCCATCATCCCGTCGCTGATGCTGAAGATGGGCCACGAGTGCGGGGTGCGCCTGGCCGAGCTGCGCGAGGTCGCGCTGTTTGCCCATGAACTGACCGACACCCACCCGGACACCAAGGCGCCCTACGTGGGCGCCAGCGCGTTCGCCCACAAGGCGGGCATGCACGTGGATGGCGTCCGCAAGAACTCCCGGAGCTTCGAGCACGTCGATCCCGAGCAGGTCGGCAACACCCGGCGCGTGCTGGTCTCGGAGCTGTCCGGCGCCAGCAACATTTTCCTCAAGGCCGTGGAGATGAACCTCGGCCTCTCCAAGACCTCGCCCGAGGTCAAGGACATCCTCCGCGAGCTCGAGCGGCTCGAAAAGGACGGCTACGAGTTCGAGGCGGCCGACGCCTCGTTCAAGCTGCTGGTCCAGAAGGTGCTCAAGAAGCACAAGCCGTTCTTCGATTTCGAGGGCTTCCGGGTGATCGTGGAAAAGCGGCATAAAAATGAGGCCTGCCTGTCCGAGGCCACCGTCAAGATCCACGTCAAGGGCGAGCGCGAGTTGACCGTGGGCGAGGGCGCCGGCCCCGTGGACGCGCTCAACACCGCCTTGCGCAACGCCCTGACGCGCTTCTATCCCAAGCTGGCCGACGTGTTCCTGACCGATTACCGGGTGCGCATCCTCGACCCCGAGGAGTCCACCGGCGCCAAGACCCGGGTGCTGATCGAGTCCAGCGACGGCAGCCGCACCTGGGGCACGGTGGGCGTTTCCGAAAATATCATCGAGGCCTCCTGGGAGGCGCTGGTGGACAGCCTTGAATACAAGCTGTTCCTCGACGAGGCCCAGCCTCAGGATCCACCGTCATGAGCGAGTTGGCCAAGACCTACCAGCCGGCGGACATCGAGGGCAAATGGTACGCGTGGTGGGAGCAGCAGGGGCTGTTCCACGGCGCCGCCGACCGCGGCGGGAAACCGTACTGTATTGTCATCCCGCCGCCCAACATCACCGGCATCCTCCACATCGGCCATGCGCTGAACAACACGATCCAGGACGTGCTGATCCGCTGGCGCCGCATGCAGGGCTGCAACACCGTCTGGGTGCCGGGCACGGATCATGCCGGGATCGCCACCCAGAACGTGGTCGAGCGCCAGCTCAAGACCGAGAGCCTCACCCGCGACGCCCTGGGCCGCGAAGCGTTCCTGGAGCGGGTCTGGCAGTGGCGCGAGAAGTACGGCAACACCATCATCAGCCAGCTCCGCCAGCTCGGCGCGTCCTGCGACTGGGAGCGCTTGCGCTTCACCATGGACGAGGGCCTCTCGCGCGCCGTCACGGAAGTCTTTGTGCGCCTGTACGAAAAAGGCCTGATTTACCGCGGGCACTACATCATCAACTGGTGCCCGCGCTGCCAGACCGCGCTGTCCGACGAGGAAAGCGAGCACAAGGATACGCGGGGCAAGCTGTACTACATCCGCTACCCGCTGAAAGGCGGGCGCGGCCGGGACGGCCTGGTGGTTGCCACCACCCGGCCCGAAACGCTGCTCGGCGACGTGGCCGTGGCCGTGAACCCCCGCGATCCGCGCTACGCGGAGCTCCATGGGCGGATTCTCCTGCTCCCGGTGCTCAAGCGCGAGTGCCCGGTCATCACCGATGATTTCGTGGATCCCGAGTTCGGCACCGGCGCGGTCAAGGTCACGCCGGCGCACGATCCCAACGACTTCGACATGGGCCGGCGCCACAGCCTGGACCCGATCAACATCATGAACGATGACGGCACGCTCAACGAGCAGGCCGGCCCGTACGCGGGCCTGGACCGTTTCGAGTGCCGCAAGCGCATCGTGGCGGATCTCAAGGAGGCGGGGCTGCTGGAGGATATCAAGGAGCACCAGCACGCCGTGGGCCACTGCTACCGCTGCGCCACCATGGTGGAGCCGCGCCTGTCCCGCCAGTGGTTCGTCAAGATGAAGCCGCTGGCCCAGCCGGCCATGGAGGCCGTCCGCAGCGGTCGCATCCGCTTCGTGCCTGAGCGCTGGACCAAGGTTTATCTCGACTGGATGGAAAACATCCGCGACTGGTGCATCTCGCGGCAGATCTGGTGGGGCCACCGCATCCCGGTCTACTACTGCGACGCCTGCGGCCGCGAATGGGCGGCGCGGGCCCGGCCGGCGGCCTGCCCGCAGTGCGGCTCCGCGGTGTTCCGCCAGGACGAGGACGTGCTCGACACGTGGTTTTCCTCCTGGCTCTGGCCCTTCAGCGTGTGGGGCTGGCCGGACCGCAACCCGGACATGGACTTCTATTACCCCACCCACACCCTGGTCACGGCCTCGGAGATCATTTTCTTCTGGGTGGCCCGGATGATCATGGCCGGCCTGGAGTTCATGGGCGAGATCCCGTTCACCGATGTCTACATCCACGGCACGGTGCGCGACGACCAGGGCCGCAAGATGAGCAAGAGCCTCGGTAACTCCATCGACCCGCTGAGCGTGATCGACAAGTACAGCGCCGACGCGCTGCGCTTCAGCCTGCTCATCCTCACCGCCACCGGCCAGGACGTCTTCCTGTCCGACGACAAGTTCGAGATCGGCCGCAATTTCGGCACCAAGATCTGGAACGCGGCCCGCTACCTCAAGATGCAGACCGGCGATGCCCGCGTGGACGTGGCCCGGCCGGACTTCAACCGCGACCTGCTGCGCGACGATGACGCCCACCTCATCATGAAGCTGCAGGAAACCATCGCCGCCTGCACCGAGAACCTGGAGCGCTTCCGCTTCAACGACGCCGCCAAGGCCCTCTACGAGTTCGTCTGGGGCCAGTACTGCGACTGGTACGTGGAGTACTCCAAGGCCGTGCTCTACGGCACGGACGCGGCCCGGCGCGCCGAGGTCCTCAAGGTGATGCATTACGTCTTCTCCCAGGCCCTGCGCCTGCTGCATCCCATGATGCCGTTCCTCACCGAGGAGCTGTGGCACGGGATGGGCTACCAGGAACTGGCGCCCAGCATCATGCGCGCGCCCTGGCCCACCCAGCTGTCCGTGGAGCTGATCGAAAAGTGGGGCCTGACCGACGCGGCCGTGGCCTACGTGGACGGCAAGCACGACCTCATCCATGCCGCCCGCAACCTGGTGGCGGATTTCGGCATCCAGCCCAAGCAGAAGGTGGAGTTCATGGTCCGGCCGGCGGATGCGGACAGCGCCGCCCGCCTGGAGCGCGACCGCGAGTCGCTGGTGGCGCTGCTGCGCGCGCACGCGGTCACCATCCAGCCGGACTTCACGCCCGGCAAGGGCATGCCCGGCGTCATCACCCGCCTGGGCGCGCTGCACCTGCCCCTGGCCGGCTTGATCGACATCGACGCCGAGACCCAGCGCCTGGCCGACATGATCACGAAGATCGACGAGGATCTGCAGCGCGTGGCCAACAAGCTCAACAACCGCGATTTCACCGCCAAGGCGCCCCGCGAGGTCGTGGCGGTCCAGGAAAACCGGAAAAAAGAGCTGCTCGAAAAACGGGCCAAGATCGAAAAAATGAAAGCCGCGCTTGCGGAATAGGACCCGGTGGACCATGGAAACCCCGGTTGTTTTCAAGTGCCGCCGCCAGCAGCTCGTGGGCATGCTGCATTTCCCGGCCGGCCGGCATCCGAAGGCCGGCTGGCCCGCCGTGGTGTTCCTGCACGGGTTGTACGGCACCAAGACCGAAAGCCACCGCCTGTTCGTGAAAATGGCGCGGGCGCTGCAGGCGGCGGGCGTGGCCGTCTTGCGTTTTGATTTCCGCGGCGCCGGCGACAGCGCCGGAGATTTTTCCCAGACGACCATCTCCAGCGAGCTGGAAGATGCGGCCGCGGCCCTCGATCTCATGCGCCAGCGCCCGGAGGTGGATGCCGCGCGGGTCGGGCTGCTGGGGTTCAGCCTGGGCGGCGCGGTGGCGGCTGTGCAGGCAGCCGGGGACCCGGGGATCAAGGCCATGGTGCTGTGGGCCGCCGCCCTCGACTTCGCCCGCCTGAGCGGGCGCCTGCTGACGCCGGACGCCGAGCGCCAGATCCACGAGATGGGGTTCTTTGACCGCGGAGGCTGGCAGGTGGGGCAGGACTTGGCCGCCGAGATCCGCCAGTTTCGTCCGCTCGATGCCGCGCCCCGCGTCGCCGCGCCCACGCTCCTGGTGCATGGCACCGGCGACCAGGTGGTGCCGGCCAGCGACTCGGGCGCCATGGCTGCGGCCCTGGATGCCGCGGGCCGGCCCGGCCGCGTTCATTTCATCCCGAACGCCGACCACACGTTCGCCGCGCTGCCCTGGGAAATGGAGCTGCTGGCCGTGACCCTGCGCTGGTTTCAGCTCGGCCTGTGATCGTGCGCCGAGGGCCGGCGCAGCAAGTCCAGCACGACCCGCCGCCCGGCGGTTCCGTGCTCCACGTGGAAGTCGAGGAATCCTCCCAGGGCCGCCTCCAGTTCGGCCCCGGCATGGTGCGGCCCGGCTTCCACCAGGCCCGCCTGCTGGGGCGTCGCGGCTTGCTGCCATTGGGCCAGCCGCGCGCGGCCGGCCGCGGTCAGGCGCGTGGCCGCCTCGCTGCCGCGGCATGCCGGGCAGAGCAGCCCGCCGCGGCGCGGCGCGAACCACCAGTCAGCGCCGGTGGCCGGCGGCACGCCGCCGCACTGCAGGCACCGCTGCAGCTGCGGCGCCCAGCCCAGGTGCTGGAGCACCTGCAGCTCAAGCCAGAACACCAGCCCACGCGCGGCGCCCACCCGCCCGAGGTGATCCAGCGCCGCGTCGCACAGCCGAAACATGGGCGCGGCCGGCACCTCGGGCGGGCTGACGTGCAGGATCAGCCCCGCCATGTACGAGGCCGTGGCCGCGGCCTTCCAGTCGGAGCGGAACCGCGGCCGCAGCTTGAGCGGGAAACACTCCTTGGCCAGATGGGTGTGCAGTGGCCGGTCGTAGTAGACCAGGTCGCAGGTGTAAAAATGATCGTACTGGCCAAGGAAGAAGCTCTTGGGGCGCTGCGATCCTTTGACCAGCGTGGCCAGGCGCCCCCGGTCCGGTGTCAGCCACGAAACGATGCGCGACGTTTCCGAGACCGGCGCCCAGTCCAGCACGATCCCGCGGGTCCGGTGAATGCGCATCAGTTCCTCATCCCGGTGGTTCGCATTCAGTCCATGGCCAGCTTCTTCAATGCGAGGCTTGCCAAGACGCCTGCCTGGATGAATAGCAGAAGCAATGAACCCGTAAATCCCGCCTTGGCCATGATGCGGTTTCTTCTGTCTGCATAGGTGAAATAGGTGCGATGCGTGATGCCCACAAAAAGCAGGAAGACAACATTTATCGCTCCGCCGACCACGAACGCGAACATGGCCACCAGGACATAACCGAACCCGTCCATGCAACCCGTGTAGAACAGGGCTTGCCGAATGGTCGCGACGAGGAAGGGACCACCCACCATGGCGATCGGTATGAATCCCAGATAGGCTCTCATACCATTTCCGCATGAGGATCGGTACGTATCTGGGCTCCCCGCCTTTTCAA
>CAZAYP010000035.1:0-57603 GCA_964489425.1 uncultured Verrucomicrobiota bacterium
ATATTGTCGCCCCAAAACCCGTCAAAATTGCGAACCTTATGAAATATCCGGGCTACATCCGCGACCACCTCCGGCCGGACCAGGATCCCCTGTACGGTGACCAGCGCGCCAGCGTGGAACCGGGCGGCGGCGGGTTCCAGACCGGGTACCTGATGCGCGCGCTGGTGGACTTCCTTGAAGAAATCCGCGACCGCGATCCGCAGGCCTTTGCCGAGGGGTTCAGCTACTTGTCCGGCCTGGTGGAGTGGAACCGGCTTTATGGCAACTTTGCCTACTATTTCGATGTCCGCGCCGGCGGCGCAGGCGTGTCCGACGGCAGCGGCCTGACCCTCGTGGATCCCCAGGCCTGGTACTACTGGCACACCGGGCGTGGCGAGTACTGGACGCACCTGCAGCTTTACCTGACCAACGGCATCAACGGCGGCACCGGTCCGTATGGCGATTTCAACCGTTGGACGGGCCAGTTCGAGGGCCGCTGTTATCTCTTTGTTAAAACCGCTTCACGCCCCGATACCAATCCGCCGCCCGCGGCCAGCGAGGTCCAGGCGGTCCCCGGCGGGGGCCGGGTGCTGCTGAAGTGGCGCGCACCGGCCGACGCGGCCCGCTACCAGATCGTCTGGGCCGACCGGCCGATCACGGCGCAATCAGGCACCAATCCCGCCACGGTGAACTGGTGGGCCGCCCAGGCTGCGGGGCCGTCCCTTGCGCCACGCCCTGGGGCAATGCAGCGCGTGGTCATTGATCCCGGCACCAACGCCCCCATCTATGCGGCGCTGTTCGCCTTTGACGCGGCGTGGAATCTGGGCCCCATGTCCAGCAACACCACCACGCTCGGCGTGGCGCCCGATACGCAACCACCCGTCATCGCCCTCCCCGGCCCGGTGGTGCGCTGGCCGGTGCCAATCGGCGCCACCAACGGAAGCAGTGTGCCGTTCACCGTTACGGCTACGGACGTTATCGATCCGGATCCGAGCCTGGTTTGCTTCCCGCCGGCCGGGAGCCTGTTCCGGCCGGGCACGACCACCGTGTACTGCACGGCCACGGATTTCGCCGGCAACACCACGGTCACGCAGTTCGTCGTCTGGGTCAGCGAAGTCGAACTGGGCATTGTGGGCGTGGTCCGGCAGGACAGCGCCATCCGCCTCGACTTGCTCACCAGCACCACGGGCCGCCCGCATCACGTGGAGCGCACCGAAGCCGTGACCACGGGCTTGTGGCAATCCGTACTCACGTTCTGGCCCGCGAGCGTCGGAGTGACCAACTGGTACGATCATCCTGGCACCGAATGGCAGGCGCTATTCTACCGCCTAAGAATGGAATCAGGAGGACGCTGATATGCACGGGTCATGGATGAGGTTCGCCAGCGCCGCGAAGACGGATTCAATATTGTCACCCTGGTGGTGCACCGGTTGAAGTGTCCGGGGTGATCAAGTCGCCCTGATTAATCATGGCATAAGAGCCTCGCGTGGCGAGGCCGGAGGCAGGGAAACATGACGCAGCGCAAGCAAATATCTCACCGGGGGGTGGTTTTCATTTTCGGGTGCGGGTTGATGGCGGCTGGCTGGTGCCCGCCGGCTGCTGCCGACCTGGTGGTTTCGACCAACCAGTTGCGCCACCAGGTTCAGCAGGCCCAGTATATTGCCAGCGACTATCTCCAGGTCTGGAACGTCAACGCCACGGATGCGGTGCCTTATACTGTGGCGGCCACTGTTGCATGGCTGCGGGCCGAGCCGACCAACGGGGTCTGTTCCTCCAACCTGCCCGGGTCGCTGCACGTCCAGTATGACACGGTCGAAATGCCCGCCGGCACCAACACGGGCCTGGTCGTCTTGTCCTCGCCGAACGTCACCAATCCGCCGGTGGTGGTGACCGTGGAGCTGGTCATCAACCCGGTGCCGGTGGTGCCGCGCATCCAGCCGGTTGTTCTGACCGAGCAGGTGCCCGTGGGCGCGACGACCTCGTTCACCCGGCGCGTGGAGGTCTGGAATGGCGGGGCGCTGACCGGAGAAATGCGCTACGCCATGTCGGCCTATGCCATGGACGGCTGGCTGGCCGTGGCCGAGCCCACCAACGGCGTCAGTTACGGCGAGTTGCACGATCAGACCGTGGTGTTCACCAACCTGGCCGGGCTGGCCAAGGGCACCTACTGGGGCAGCGTGACAGTCCAGGATGCCGCCGGGTCCGGTTCGGCGTGGGCCAGCATCGCCCTGGAGGTCGTGCCGCCGCCGGCCGGCGTGGGGCTGGGCACCAGCGAGCTGCAGGTCGCGGTGGGGCAGGGGCAGCGTCCCGCCGACCAGGCGTTCGGAATCTGGAACGCTGGCGGCGGCACGTTGGGGTATCGGCTGGACCGGTCGGACACCTGGCTGGCGCTGGCCCCGTCCGGCGGGACCAGCACCGGCGAGGTCCATCAGATCACGGTAAGTTTCGATACCGCACAGTTGGCGCCCGGCGTGCACAACGGCGCGGTCATGATCTTCGCTTCCAACCGCCTGGACGAATTGCCGCTGACCCTCCCGGTGTTCCTGGCCGTCACCCAGGCCGCCGCGGTAATCGCCGTGACGCCGGGCGCCGCCACGAACCTGGTGTTGGCCGGGAGCGGCAGCATTACCCAGAACTGGGCGGTATGGAACTCCGGTGCCGGGCTCATGGCCTATACCCTGTCCGCCAATCAACCCTGGCTGGCGCTCGCTCCCACCAACGGCAGCAGTTCCGGCGCGCGCCAGGCCCATGCCGTGACGATCAACCCGGCCGGGCTCCGCGAAGGCGTGCATACCGGCCTGGTGACGGTCACATCCGCCTCGGCCGCGAACGCGCCCGTGTCCGTCCCGGTGGTCCTGCAAGTTGCCGCCAACCTCGGCCGCAGCACGCTGCTGGTCACCAATAGCATCAGCCAGGGCTTGAACGCCGCGGACCGCCAGTTCTCGATCTGGAATGCCGGCAGCACCAACCCGCTGGCGTACCAGTTGGCCTGCACGGTGGACTGGCTGCGCCTGGCCGTCACCAACGGCAGTGTGGCCGGCGGCACGAACACCATCACCGTCCAGTTTTTGACCACCAACCTGTCCCGCCGGATCCATTTCGGCGAGGTCTGGCTGCGGCCGGTCAACCCGGCCGGTCCGGCGAGCCGGGTGCTGGTGCGCCTGGAAGTGACGGAACCGGTCGGCTACTTCGCGGAGAAGATCGTGTTTCACTCCGACCGCGACGGGACGTACGACCTCTGGATGATGGATCCGGACGGCGGGCACGTGGTGCCCCTGGTCCAGAAATCGGGCGCCCAGACCCTGCCGCGGATCAGTCCGGACGGCACGCGCCTGGCGTACCAGGACACTTCCTCGGGCCAGGCCCGTTTGATCGTGCGGGATTTGACCACGGGGTTTGAGGACCAGTACTCACCGCTGTTGAGCTACGACTGGTCCGCGGACAGCCGGGCGCTGATCGGCACGTGGCCGGGCCGGCTGGTCAACAGCGTCTGGCAAACGGATCTCGCCAGCCACGCATCCTGGCAGCTTTTCGCGCTGAGCGGCCACGTGGTCATGTTCGGCGCGCAACGGGTTGCGCCGTTCGATCTCTTTTACGCGGTGGACCCCAAATGGCTGCCCAACACCGGCCTGGGCGTCTATCATCCGGCCGCCTACACGTTCGAGATCCTGCAAAACCCGGACCAGCGGTACGAGCGGGACGGCCGCCTCGGCCCGGCCGGCACGCTGCTGGCGTATGCCAAGGCCGCCAACCAGACCAATGCGCCCTATCGCATCGCGGTGTTCGACGTCAGTAGCCGGCGGGAACGCCTGCTGACCGATCCGTTGGGTCCATCGGATTATGCGCCAGCGTTTTCGCCCGCACAGGATGCGCTCGTGTTTGCCCGGACCTACGCCGCCGCTGATTCCGCGATCATGAGGATTCGCACGAACGGCCTGGCGGAAACGACCCTGCTGCGGGACGGGGCCTTCAACAGCGCGCCGGACTGGGGCATGCTGTTCATCAACACCACGGAGGAGCCGGTGCTCGCGGTGTCGCCCCGGTCGTTCACCAATGCCGTGGAAGTGGGCGACGAGCGCGAACTTGAAAGCCTGTTCGAAATCTGGAACCCGACCAACGGCACGCTGACGTTCGACATTGCCAACGATGCGTCGTGGTGCTGGCCGTCGGTCAACAGCGGCTACAGCACCGGCCAGCACGTAACCGTCGGGCTCCGCTTCAATGCCAAGACCCTGGCGGCCGGCACGTACACGGGCCGCCTGGCCATCACCGCCAATGCCGCGAACGCGCCGCAGGAGGTGACCCTGCTGCTCGAGGTCACCCCGCCGCCGGCCGTGCTCTACGTGGCGCCGAACTCGCTCTCGGCCGACTTGGACGTCACCTCGACCAACACTAGTCCCAAATATTTATTCGTGGCCAACCAGGGCGGTGGCAGCATGCTCTACACTGTGCGGTGCGACCGGATCTGGATGACCGCCACGCCGTCCAGCGGCATCGGCACCGGCCAGTACGACCGGGTCACTGTCAGCTTCCTGCCCATCCAACCGGCCGGCGTATACACCGGCCTGGTGGTGGTCAGCGGCGGAGGCACCTCCGCCACGATCGCCGCCCGGCTGGTCATGAGCGACCCGCGCACCAACGCGCCCATCCTGGCCGTGGCCCCGACCAACCTCGCGGTCACCATACCCTATGGACCGTGGCTGATCTCGGAACATCTCGAGGTCTGGAATGCCGGCGGGCAAAGGCTATCCTATCGTCTTGAGATCGATCCGCCGACGAACTGGGTCGCGGTCTGGGGGGATGCGGACGGCAGCAGCCGGGGCGAAACCAACCGCCATACGCTGGATTTTAACGGGTCCTTTGTAACTCAAGGCGTGTATCGTAGCACGTGCCGGGTCGTGGCGGATAACGGCCAGTCCCGGACCGTGCCCCTGCGGCTGACCAAGCAGGACCCGATCTGGTGCGGACTGGTCGTGGATACGGATCCGCACCACCTGTATCACCAAGGGCTCGTGACCGTTGAGCCGCCGGGCCCATCGTATCCGCGCGGCACCCGGGTCACGGTGATCGCCGCGGCCGCCTGGAGCAACTACACCTTCAACAGTTGGACCGGCGCGGTACGTTCCAGCCAGCGTGTGTTGACCCTGACCATGACCAACGAGGACGTGATCGCCCGGCTCTATGCCACGTATTACAACCCCACGACCGTCGACGGCTATCTGTTCAGCCAATCGAGCGGCCGCCTGCTGCCCGGCGCCACGGTGGCCTACGCCAGCGGCACCAGCCGCTGGAGCCTGGTCACCGGCGCGGATGGATATTACCGCTTCTTCACCACCCGGAACCCCGGCAACGAGAACCTGTATATTCAACGGCCGGGTTACGAGCCGGTCGTCTTCAGTTTCACGTCGCGCCAATTTCAAAACTACCGCACCAATTTCAACCTGGTGCCACACCTTTTCGAAAACGTCCAGGCGCGCCAGGTGCCGGGCGCGCGCGACGTGGAGATCCGCTACGACCTGCTGGGTTTGGCCAATGAGCAGTTCCGGGTCGGCCTGCAAATCTCGCAGGACAATGGCCGGACCTGGAATGTGCCGCTGGAAACCCTGCGGGGCGATGCCAACCGGCAGGTGCGCGTGGGCTCCAACCATGTTGCACTGTGGCATGCGGAAGAGGACTGGCCCGGGCAGCAGAGCAGCACCATGAAGGTGCGCCTGACCGCGGACGACTTTGCCATCAATTCGGCCGCCTTTTTCCTGGACACGCGCACCCGGGACAACTGGCGCCTGCGCGCCTGGACCGATAACAACCGCGACGGCAACTTCGACGTTGGCGAGGAACTCGCCGCCGCCGAGGTATATTATCCTGGCCGCACCGCCGCTGACCTGCGCGGCCGCACCAGCCCGGAAGGCTATTTCACGGTTCCGCAAAATGCGCGCCAGGGGGAAGGCATCTTTATCCGCAAGTCGGTGTATACGGATAACCGGGCCAAGGACCCGGTGCGCTGGTTCGGCAACCTGGCCCTGCGCGTCTGGATGGACAGCGACGTGACCGGGCAGGCGATCGACCAGTGGGACGGAACCTGGCGCACCTGCACCCTGACCGCTGCCAACATCGCGGAGCTGGACCGGGGAAATCCCGTCTACGTGTGGCTGAGCCACGCCATCTACGAGTGGAGCCTGGTCATGGCCGTGCATGCCAATGATCCGGCTGCCTTCATCGCGGCCATGACCAATGGCGGCGCGGCGAGCGTCTCCCGGTTTCTCTACCAGATGACCGATGGCCAGATGAAGATCGGCATGCTCTCGATCCTGCGCCAGGATGACGAGGGGGCGACCGATTTCCTGCAGTCGGACGTCTGGGTGCGGACCGGGTCGCGCGGCGGCAAGGCCAATATCGAAGGGATTCGCAGCAGCAGCACCAACTCCCATATCTTCGTGGGAGAAACCTACGGTACCAACAACACCCACAATCCCCGGCCGCCCACGCACTCGGACTGGTACCGCACCATAACCCACGAAATCGGCCACTACGTCCTGGGAATGTATGACGAATACATCAGCGCCATCGGCGGCGCCTCGGCGGATGTGGCCAACTGGCGGAACTTCCGCCGGGCCAATACCAACGACATCCCCAAAAACTACGGGCTGATGGACAATCATTTCTCCGCCGCCGACATGTCGTCCTGGAACGATTACCTGCCGGCCTATCAACGGCCCACCAACAACGTGGGCGGCTTCAGCAACCGGGTCTGGCTGGCCTTCCGCAGCAATATCACCGCGCAGATTTTCGAGCACGAGCTGCGAGTCACCGCCACGTACCAGCCCTGCTGGGACTGGTTGGATAGCCATTTCTCGGGCTATTACAGCAATATCTGGGCCAGCCCGTCCACCCCGCCCTACGGCATGTTCCGCAACGGCGTCTCGACCTCCAGCGACCGGCCCGGCAGCACCAACATCCCGGCGCCCTACACGGCCTGCGTGGTCAACATCGACGGGTTTGCCGCCCGGCGCAACGCCGCCGGGTACGGCGATGAGGCGCCCATTCACCTCCAGGTGTACCTGGGCCAGGACCCGGCGCCGGACGCCCAGGTCATGCTGCGGCCCGCGGGTGTTGGCTACATCCGCCGCCTGGGCATGACCGACCCGGCCGGCCGGTACACCCTGGCCAGCGCGCGACCCGGCGAAATCGTGGACGTGGTGGGGCATGGCGCCCGGGCCAGTCATGTCATCACCGCGCAGGATGCGCTCGCGCCGGTCGTCCTGCAGTTGGCGCCGCGCCGCATGGGACCACAGGCGGACGCGCTGGGCGTGGTGGTCGGTGGCAGCTTGGACAGTCAGCTCAACTTCACGCTGGCCGTCCAGGCCAGCGAACCCCTGGCAACCGATCCGGTGGTGACCGTCTACCCCTACAACAGCTACGGGGTCAGCGTGCCCATGTCCGCGGCCGGCGCCAACGTCTACACCGGCGTGGTCGCCCTGGCCGGCATCTGGAACGGATCGGTCGGCATCACATGCCAGGCCGCCGGCGGCCAGTCGTGGACCACGCTCGACGAGTTCCAACTCGACGAGATCGATCAAGTCATGGGCACCTTCTATTCCGCGGATGCCCTGGTCACGGTCGGGATCAGCTACACTGGCGCCATGGACAAGGCTGTGGCCATGATCTACCAGGGGCACGGCCCGATCCCCAGCGCCGGCGGCGTCAGCGCGTCCAACCAGGTCAGCGACCTGCTCTTCGTGGCCCTGCAGGAAGACGCCTACCCGCTCGGCCCGCAGCCGCTGGCCCTGAACATCACGTACTGGGCCACGCGGCTGGAAGGCCGGGATTTGAATTCGCTGCGGTTGGGCCTCTGGACCAATGGCGGCTGGGAAACCCGGTCGAGCGAACTGGATCCGGAATCCCAGACCCTGTCCGCCGCGCAATTGCCGCTGGGCGCGTACACGCTGTTCGCTGACCTGACCACGGACACCAACCCGCCGTCCGCCATCACGGACTTGCAGGTTGCCACCGGCGCCGACACGCATAAGGTCGATCTGCAGTGGAGTGCGCCGGGCGGCGACGGCACCAATGGGCTGGCCAGCTATTATGAGGTGCGCTGCAGCACCGCACCCATCACGCCGGACACGTGGGCGGCCGCCATCTACTTCCCACCCGGCCTCGTGCCCAAGCCCTTTGGCCAGCCCGAGAGCGTCAGCCTGCCCATGCCGGAACCGGACACGGTCTACTATTTCGCCGTGCGCGCCGTGGATGCCGCCGGCAACCTGGCCCCGCTGTCCAACGTGTCCGCCGCCCCGTCCCAGGTCACGGACAGCGACCACGACGGGCTGCCGGACCAGTGGATTGCCTCGGTCAACGCGATCGCCGGCCAGCCCATGGGCCCGGCCGACGACCTGGATGGCGACGGCCTGACCACCCTGAACGAGTATCTCAACCGGACCGATCCCAATGCGTGGGATAGCGACGGCGACGGCATGGGCGACGGCTGGGAGTTGCTGCACGGGCTCAACCCGCTGGCGGCGGAAGATGCGGCTCTGGATAGCGACGGGGATCTGATTGCCAACGGGCAGGAATACCTGTACGGCACCGACCCGACCGATGCCGACACCGACGGCGACCAGTACGACGACGGCACGGAAATTTCCATGGGCACCGACCCCTTGAGCTACACCTCCAGCCCGGGCCGGCTGACCGTCGCGCTGTCCCCGACCGAAGCCGTGGACGCTGGCGCGCGCTGGCGCCTGACCACCGGGTTGTACACCAACTGGCAGGTGCCCTCCTCGGCTGTCCTGGCCACCGGCAGCTATACCCTGGCGTTCCAGGACGTGAGCGGCTGGTCAACGCCGACCCAGGAGGTCTTCACCATTTTTGACGGCGCGGACCTCAGCTTCACCGGTATGTACCTGCGCCTCATGACCAGCCTGCCGTGGTTGATTTTGCTGGGGGATTGAGATCCTGGCGGGATGTATTAAAGCGGTTCTTGTTAAGGAGAGCAGCATGAGGAAGATGGGATGTTTGTTTATATTCGGAGCGACCGCGTTCATGGTTTCAGGTCTGGCTTGGGGCCAGGCCCAGAGCCGGGTCGCCGGCGGCCAGGCGGGCAATGCGGAGGACGATGGGTCGTGGATGCTCCTGTCCATACCCCATGTGCGGCCCACACCCACGCCAGCCGCGGACATGGCGGCCATCCCGGCCGGGAGCTTCGCGATGGGCAACGCGACCAACGTGTTCCCGGCCAGCGAAGGCCACCAGGACGAGTTGCCGCAGCACGCGGTGCAGGTGCGCACGTTTTACATCGCGCGCTGCGAGGTGACCAAGGCGCAGTGGGATGTCGTCTATAACTGGGCGCTCACCAACGGCTATCACTTTGACCATCCCGGATCCGGCAAGGCCGCCATCCACCCGGTGCACACGGTCAGCTGGTACGACGTGGTGAAGTGGTGCAATGCGCGCAGCCAGAAAGAGGGTCTGACGCCCTGCTACTACACCAGCGCCGATCAGGCCACGGTCTTCAAGACCGGCACGAACAACCTGGCCAATGACTGCGTCAAGTGGACCGCCCACGGCTACCGACTGCCCACGGAAGCGGAGTGGGAAAAGGCGGCGCGGGGCGGGGTGGCGGACCTGCGTTTCCCCTGGGTCAACTTCACTAACAATATCGCCCATGCGAAAGCCAACTACTACGGTTCCCATGGGCTCTATAGCTACGACCTGAGCATTGGTTATCACCCCAGTTTCACCAACGGGGCCGCGCCCTACACCGGCCAGGTGGGCAGTTTTGCGCCCAACGGATACGGGCTGTACGACGCCATCGGGAATGTGCAGGAATGGTGCTGGGACTGGTTTGACGCAGCCTACTATGGGTCATCTCCGGCCCTCGATCCCCGCGGGCCGGCCGAGACGTCGGGCCGTACGTACCGCGGCGGTGCCTGGATGAACATTTCCTCCTTGTGCCGGGTCGCCGAGCGCGCATACTACACCCCCAATTCCGCCAACATGTACATAGGATTCCGGGTGGTCCAGCACCCCGGCTGGTGAGCCGGTTGCGCGCGGCGGTTCCGGTGCGGCCAGCCGGGCAATATCCATGAAACTGGAGTCGTGGACAGGGGGTGAAGCTTGGGTGTCAAGCAATCCAGCAGAGGAGCACGAGCAAAATGAGCGGCATACTTAAAGTGGCGGTCGTGCTTGGCTGGGCGGGTGCTGCCTGCAGCCAGACGGCACCCGGCCCTGGCGATGCGATCCCCTGGACGGTCGCGGAAGACGCCGGGGTGGCGCGCAGCAACGCATGGGTGTGCAACGGCCTGCCCGTGGCGCGGGAGCTGGACTGGCGAGAACCGGGGGAACTGGCTGTCCGGCTGACCAACGGCGCGTGCGTGCCGGCCCAGTTCGAGGTGCTCAGCCGCTGGGCCGGCGGGGTGACCTCCACCCAGCCGATCCAGTGGTTGCTGGTCACCTTCCCCGCCAGCCTGGCGCCCGGGGAAACGCTGGGCGGCCGGATCGAGCGCGGGTCCAACGGCGCCTTCTCCGGCCTGGTGTCGGTCAGCACCAGCAACAACAGCCTGTTCGTCAACACCGGCGCGGCGCTTTTCGGCATCCCGACCAACCGGTTCGGGGTGTTCAGCCATGTGGCCGTGTCCGATGGCGCGGGCGCTTGGCGCCCGCCCCTGGTCAATGACGCGGCGCCGGCGCAACTGCTGGTGGCGGGCTCCGGCGTGTGCACGGCCGAACCGCCCGAGGAAGTCACCCTCGAACACCAGGGACCGCTGCGGGTGACGGTCAGGACGGCCGGCCACTTCGCGCCCGCGCCCGGCAGCGCCGGCCGGTTCCGCTACATCCTGCGCTACCACTTTTTCGCTGGCAACCCGGGCGTGGATCTGGATTTTTATTACGATTGCCCCACGGCTGTGGATGGCGGCACCGGCTACGAAGGCTATGAGACCAATGCCTATTTCCTGGTCCAGCGCCTGGCGCTGGTCCAGCCGCTGGCCCTCCTGGGCGTCCCGCAGGCGCACTTGGCCGCCGAGCCGGGCCAGGCGCGGGACCTGGCCGCCGCCAACCTGCCGGCCGCGCTCACCCAGCACTTGCGGCTGGCACTGCGCGCACCCGACCGCTACACCATCTCTGCGCAGGGCTTCGCCACGAACGGGACCCGCGCCACTCGCCCCGTGGCCGCCGTGCGCGGCGCGAACGGCGGCCTGGCCGCCAGCCTGAGCAAGATGTGGCGCCACGAGCCCCAAGCCCTGCAAATCACCACCAACGCGCTGATCATCGAAATCATCGCCACCAACCAGTGGCTGGGCCCGCGCCAGGGCGCCGCGGCCATGGCGCGCCTGGTGGCGTTGGCGCCGGCCGCGGATTTCTCCGCCGCGGCCGCCGGGATGGTCGCGCAGCTCGACCATCCGATCGTGGCCTGGCCGGACCGCGCCTGCGTGGCCGAAAGCCGGGCGCTGGGCGAACTCTGGGACGGCTCGGACGACGGCGTGGCCCAGGCCTGCCTGGGCCTGGCAACGGGCATCACCGCCAACACGCTGTACTATTTGCCGGACCATGGCATGCATGGCTTCATGACCTGGGGCCTGGCGCCGCGCCTTTACGCCAACCCGATCTTTGCCGACGAGGTGGGCGACACCAACACGTGGGACGGCTACTACCTCGGCGCCACGTTCACCGACTACCACAACATGTTCTACAACGCGGCCCGCGGGTTCGCGCTGACCGGCGATCGCCGTGCCCTGCACGAGTTGTGCATCCCCGCGGCCCGGCGCGCCCTGTCCACCCTCATCGTCCAGGGGGAAACACTGGGCGAGGACCGCACCGGCTGGGGCCCGATCGGCTATGGCGGCTATCGCCGTGACAACAACGGGTCGCACTCCTATTTCCGCAACCTGTTTTTCTACTACTGGCTTACCGGCGACCGCCACGTGCCGGAGTTGCTGGCACAAGGGGCGGCATTCCGACGCCTGCAATACACCCGGCGGCCGGACATGACGCTGATCCCGCCCGAGGAGGTGCCGTCCGATTACTGGCTGGCCCAGACGCCGGGCCGGATGATCTCGCAGGCGGCCGAGATCAACTGGTTCCTCGGCCATGCCTGGGACGAGACGTACCTGGCGGACTTCAGCAACCAGATGGCGCGGATCGCCTCCTGCCACATGGCCTTGCTGACGAACAGCGCCGGCGAGGAGTGCTGCTTCATGTTCGAAAACCCGATGCGTACGAACCCGGGGATGAGCGAGGTGCAGCAGCCGTGGATGAGCGCCCTCTATCCCCTGGACAACCTGTGGCGCTTGTACAGCGAGTTCGGCGACCTGGCCTTGGGCCCGGAAAATGTCCGCATTTCCCGGATTTTCCAGGGGTTTGAGCGGTTTGTCTGGACCATCATCGCCCGCATCCCGCCGGGCAGCAGCGGCACCGCCACCAGTCCCATGGCCAATTCCTGCAATATATTCTGGTCCGGCCCGCGGGTAGGCGGCGCGTACGTCACCAACGACTGGACCTACGTGGATCCGGATTCCCTGTTATATATCGGCGGCAAATCCGCGCTCACCGCGCCCCTGTTCCGGGCCGCGTATTTGCGCAACATGGAAGCCGGAATGCTGCAGCGCGCGCAAAGTCTGGAAGCTTACGCCCTTGCCAATGCCAACGAGGGATCAGCGTGCTGGGACAAGGTGACCGGTGAGTTCTACCAGAACATCCTGCCGGCCACGGCCTATTACTCGCCGCGGATTAGCGGGACCGTCGCTTATGGCGGAAGCCGCACCGGCGCGTGCATCGTGGTGGCAGTCACCGAACCCGGCAGTTGGAACACGAACCGGGCCTGCCGCCTGCCCGCGCCCGGCGCGTACGCGTTCGACCACCTGCCGTTCGTGTCCAACTACTGGGTGGCGGCCTTCCTGGACACAAACGGGTCCGGGGAATATGAGCCGGGCGAGCCGCAGGGCCGCTATCCCGGCGCCAGCCTGGCCCTGACCGGCAATCTCGCGGGCATCGACATCACGCTGTCCGACCTGCCGCCCATTCGGCTGGACCTGGCGCCGGGCAACTCGCCGGAAACCGTGATCGTGCAATGGACCGCGCTGAGCAACGGCGTGTTCCAGTTGCGCCGCGGGCCCAGCGCGGGGAATCTCCCGCAATCCGCGGCCACCGTCCGCAGTTACACTGGCATCGAAGGCCTGACCTGCTGCTACACCGACGACGTCGGTTCCGTCACCTCGGCCTTCTATTTCATTCTGCAGCAGTAGGCATGATGACGGCCATTACCACTCCGTTTGTTACGGCGGGCCCAGCGACGGAAAGGTAATAAAAGAGGACAACCAAAAGGGGAAATAAGGACGAAGAAGAGGACCCTCATCATATGAGCCTTACAACTACAGCGCTGCGATCGGTCGGCTGGTGCCGACCGCCCTTCCGAACGCCTTTGTTTTTTCGCTTGAGGCCGGAACGATGCGGTCCAGTCGCTTGGGTTCTGCTTTCCTTTGTTGGCCAAGCGGGATCTGCTTCCGGCCGCAACGGCCCCGGCCCAAAGGATGTTCATCGCCAGATGGGCCGCCCGGCGCGCCGGCCTTGGCCATGGCGCTGGGTCGGGGCCGTCGCATTATCCTGGTGTTCAGAAGTTGCGGCGGACCAGCCGCTCCCCCTGGCGATCGCGCTCACGACCGACAACTACCCCGTGCTCTCGTGGCCCACGGTCAGCAATGCCCCGGTGGGCATCGCAGCCTGCAGCAACCTGACCGGCGCCACCTGGACCCTGTTGTCGATGCAACGCATGCCGCGCGACCGCGAGGATGGCGTTACCCGCAGCCGGGACACGTTGTTTTCCGAACCGTTCCTCTGCTACCGCCTGACGGTTCCCGGCCCGTCATCCGCCGCCAGTTTCGGCGTGCTCCCGCCCAATGGGACCTCGCTGGCGACGATCCGGGACCAGTTGGGCGCCGGTTATTACCGGTTCAAGATCCAATGGGCCGACCTCGAACCCCAGCCCGGGGTCTACGACTTCACGAACCTGGACCAGCGCTTGTCACGGCTGGAGGCGGAAGGCCTGCGGGCCCTGCCGAGCCTGTGCGTCGGCCGCGGCTGGATGAACCATCGCCAGCCGGTTCCGCCCGGTTCGCCCGAGCCCCAGTCCTTTCCGCCCGACGACCTCACCACCAACTGGAATACGCAGTTCGGGTACAGCTCCAATTACTATTTTTTCCTGACCCGGTTCATGCAGCGATACCCCAAACGGTTTGATGGCCTCGTCATCGAAATCGAAGAAAACTCCAGCCTCTTCTGGGGCGGCGGCGTGGTCAATACCAACGGAGACATGGACCCCTTTTTGAGCGCCGCGGAGTATGTGCGGTTGCTGAAAACCGCCTACAAAGCCATCAAGGAACAGGATCCGGCGGTGATGGTCACCGATGGCGGGATGGTCAGCGAGATGTGGGGCGTAGTCATGGCCAGGGACTGGTGGGGCCGGGGCGCCACCTCGCTGGCTGCGGCCGTGGATTTCGCGTACCAGTACTGTTCCTATGGTCTGCCCACCAGTTCGGTTCCCACCTGGGCCACGCCGGCGGCGCTGGCTTACGCCATCACCAATCAAGCCTCGCCGCTCAATACCAATACTTGGGTCAAAGCCAACACCTTGCTCGATGGGTTCAGCGGCGCCCTCGACCAGGTGAACTTTCACTATTACCAGAGCTTCCGCTGGCTGCCGACGCTCACGGACTGGATCCGCGAGCGCATGTTGCGCGCGCCGCAACCCTACCTGGTGCCCCTGTTATGCAACGAGCTGGGCCTGTGCGGCGTGGCGGACTTGGGCTGCGAACCGGAACCCGCTTTCTCCGCGGCCGAACTGGACCGGCAAGCCCGCGAAGTCTTCAAGAACCTGGTCCTGTCACGGGTAGCCGATTTGCGCTGCACGATCTGGTTTTCCGTGGATACCGTGTGCATTGAAGACAAAGATAAAGTCGGCCTGTTCAGTTCGGCGACCACCCTCCGGCCCGGCGGACTGGTTTACAGCAATGTCGTGCGCCAGTTCGCCCGCGGCGTCATCTGGACCGGATCCGCGGCCGCCGGATCGAATCTGTTCCATTACACCATGGCCAACCCATCCAACCAGCCGGTTTTGGAGGCCATTTGGACCGAATATACCAATGCGGTCGTCACCCTGGCCGCGCCCGCCGGCTGTTCCAATGCTGTCATGACCGATTACCTCGGGAACGATAGCAGCCGTTTATTGCCGGATGGCTGGCTGACCTGGACGGCTTCCGCGCCGGTGTTCATCCAATGGCAATGACCGGCCGGATGGGCGGGCCGGCGCGCCGCCGCCCGGCTGAGCCTTTGATTTTCTACGGTCGATGGGAAGGTTGAACGGCGGAAGTCGGGTTAGTTGATCTTGAATGATGCTAATATTTCCTCGTATTCGGCCTGCAGTTCCGCAAACAGATCCTGGGGACACGAGAACGTCAACTGAAACAGCAGGTTGCCTTTCTGACACAGCACCAGGATTATCTTTGCCGGAACATTATTTCTGGTAACACGGCAATCCATTCTGACAGCCTCTGCACCATCCAGGCGCATCTTGCGGCGGCCGTCCACCCGGAAGGTGGCATTCCTCTTTTGCATGGCGACCAGGGCGTCATCCATGATCCTGTCGAGGCTTGCCGGGTCCTGCATCTTGAGGACAATAAAAGCAGAAGAGTCCCTGGTGGCCGTCAGCGAAAGACCGCCGGCCTGAGACGCGACGTACTTGTATCCGGAGGGGATGAGTACCTGGTATCCGTCCGCAGAAGAGAACATGAAATTTTTCGCAACGATCTGCCCGGAGTTCTGCATGGTCTTTCCGACTGATTCCCGCGAAGGAAGCCGCGCCGCCAGGTATTCACGGCCGGCCAGCGTGAACTCAGCAACATTGTAAAGAATCAACAGGATGAATACTGCCAAGACCCATTTTTTCTTGTACAGTTGCTTGGTTCCGGGCTTGAAGTAGTACCAAAGCAGCAGGGCTGCCGCCAGGATCATGATTCCATTATCGATGCTTTGCGCAATAAGATTCGTCATGGGTTTTTCTACTTCAGAGAGTCGACCGTCGCGGAGCCGGAGTAGAGCAGCGCACCCTCATATACGGAGAGCGTGAACCGGCCCTCCACGGCGCCCCGCTGGCCACGCTGGCCGACCCGGATGGGTTCCGCTGATTCCTCCGCGGGCAGGACAAGGTCCGCCTCTTTCGGGATGGTGAGGCGGAGTTTATGGATCGGCGAATCCGCATCCAGGTCCAGATCGCCCGCTGGCACTTTGACCGTGAACTCAGTATCCGTCTTGTTCCGGATGATAAGGCTCAGTTGCCGGCCGCCGGATCCCGCCAGGGGTTGGACTTCGATGGCCAGGCGGCCGGCCATGTAGCCCTCGGCCAAGCCCACCGTGGCCGGCGCCAGCGGCGCTGGCGCGGCGGGTGACGGTTCGGGGCCCGAAGCCGCCGCGATCGACTGATCGAGGCCGGTGTTCTGCAGGTTCATCTCGTAATCGTAGGGCGGCGCATCAACGGTCCCGGTAATCCGGCCGACCTGGCGGACGATCGCGAAGGGTACGCTTTCGCACAGCCAGATCGTACCGTCCTCCTGTGCCGGGGCGGGGCCGCCGGTGCGCAGCGAGTAGGCGTAGCGGTCGCACGTGTAACCGGCGACGGGTTCGGTCGCCTCGAACGTCACGGCGCCACGGTAGTCTTTCCCGGATTGCCGTATGCTCTCCAGCGTCGCCGGGTCCACCGGCATGACGGTCGTACCGAACATCATGGTCATCTTCTCGGCCAATTTATTGTAGCTCAGCCCATCGCGGGCGAGGACGAAATCCTTGGACATCGTGTACAGGTTTTTCGATTCGCTGCCCTGTCCCGGCCCAGCCAGGATCTTGACCGCCATCTGGAGGACGACGTGCTCATCCTCATCGGCCAGCCGCTGGTAGGTGAACCGGGACTGGGCCCCGTCGGGGGAGGTCTGCAGGTATTCAACCCAGCTTCCCGGTTTCGTGGCATCAAAATAGTTCTTTTTCAATTCCCCGCCACGCGCTATGGACAGGCCGACAAAGAAAACGCCTGCCACGATCCAACTTCCTTTTGCTATGCGCATATGACCTCCCATTGAACGCGGAGCGCTTCCGCCGCCAGCGACGAAATACCACCTTGCCGCCGTCGCGGTCAACGCATACTTGAACTCACAATTGAAGGCATGGGCCGGCTGAACCTGGGACAGTTCATTTGCAGGGAGCAAGGCGGCCCGTCTATTCTGCAATACCCTATAAGCGCCGACATTCCACATCCCGATATCGTCACCAAGGATAACGAGGAGGTTCGGCTGATGTCAGCGCCGTGACCTTGGCGTTCTATTACAACCGGTCCCAGTAGCGGTGCGGCAAACGATGCGGTGCGGCCAACTGCTGCAGCGACTCACCCTTGCGCTCCGCGCGCAGCGTGGCTGCGCCCAAGGCGCCGGCCAGCGCCACGCCGGCGGCCAACAGGAACGCTGGGCTGAACGAGGATAAAGCGTCGGCCATCAATCCGGCGACCCACGGCCCCAGGGCCTGCCCGATGCCCATGAACAACGTGATGAACCCCAGGGCGCTGGGCGCCATGCGCGGGCCGAGCAGGTCGCCGCAGGCGGCCGCCATGATCGCCGGGATGCTCCACGCGGTCAGGCCATAAATGATGGCCGAGGCGGTAAACCCAAGCGGCGTCCGGGCAACGGCAAACAAGGTGAAGGCCGTCGCGTGCAGGATGAACACGATGATCAGGGCCGCCCGGCGGCCGATGATGTCCGACAGGGTGCCCCAGATCAGGCCGCACAGGAGGCTGAGCCAGCCCATGATCATGAAAAGAGTTCCGGCCGTCGCTGGCGTGTAGCCGCCCTCGGCGATCAGCCCTTTAACGAAAAACGTCATGTAGATGATGTAGGAAAACCCAAACGCCGAGTACACCAGGCCAAGATGCCAGACCGCGGCGGAACGATACACCCGGCCCCACGGCAGGGCGGCCCCGGGGGGCGGGGGCGGCGCGCGATCCAAGGCGGCGCCCAGCGGCTGCATCCCGAGCGCCGCGGGCGTGTTTCTTAAAAATGCATAGGCGCCCAGGGCCAGGACCAACGTGATGCCGCCGAACCCGAACCAGCAAATCCGCCAGCCGGATGCGCCGAAACGCGCCAGGATGGCCGGCACGAGCGGCCCCAGGAGCATCAGCGCCAGCGACGACCCGGCGGCGGTGATGCCCGCGGCCATGCCGCGCCGCCGTTGCGTGAACCAGGCCGCCATCAGCGCCATCACCGGCACATTGCTGGCGCCGCTGCCGGCTCCGGTCAGAAACCGATACACGGCGGCATCGCCATATCCACGGGCCTGCCCGGTCAACCCCATGCCGAGGGCGGTCAGCACGAGCGCCAGCACCACCACCGTGCGCGTGCCATGGCGCGCCGCGAGCGCCCCGCCAATCACCGACAGGAGCAGGTACCCGGCCAGGTTCGCCGTGGCCAGCCCGCCGGCCTGCGTGTTGTCCAGACCCAGCCCGGCCTGCATCGCGGGCAGCACCATGGTGTAGCCGAACCGCGCCAGGCCAATGGCCCCGAAGACGGCCAGCGTGCCCATCGCGAGCACAATCCAGCCATAGTGAAATCGCCGGGCGTTCCCGTCAGGGACGTCCGCGGGCCGCGTGGCTCCGCCTGGGTGGTGATCTTGATGACCTGGTGCCGGCATGGGATGGAGCCTCCCAAACCATGATCAGCCCGTCAAGCATCGTGATCAATCAGTTCATGGCTGCCCGGCGGTGGCGGGCCCCGCCATACCAACACCCGCCATGGCCGTGGCATTGCATTGGCGCGCGGAAAAAGATTGCAAACCGTGCCGCCGCGATTACTATCCCACTCCAAGCGGTAAGCCGCGGGCAGGGACCGGATGGAACAACATGAGTCATCAAAAGAGCGAGGCGTGCCAATGATCTTCGATGAACTGTCTCCGAAGGAATTGCGCCGGGTCGAGCAGTACGGCGAAATGCGCTCTTTCCAGAAAAACGCGTTCATCATCCAGGAAGGCATGAGCGGCCGCAATTTCTACTTCATTCTCAGCGGCAAGGTGGAAATCCGCAAGCGCATCTCGGACCTCAAGTACCGCAAGCTGGCGGAGTTGGGCATGGGCGACCTGTTCGGCGAGATTGGGTTCTTCGGCGTGGCGCGCCGGTCAGCTTCGGTGGTGGCGATCCAGGACTGCGAGATCATGGAGTTCAGCGGCGAGCGGTTTGAAGACGTCCTGGCCGGGGAGCCCAAGCTGGGCGTCAAGGTGTACCGCGGCATGGCCCGCGAGCTTGCGCAGCGCCTGGCCAAGAACGACGAGGCCCTGGCCAGCGCCATCCTCTGGACCCTGGAGCGGTCCGACGGATTGTTCTCTTCCTACCAGGGTGGCCGCGATCAGGAAGCCGACCCGGCCGCGCCGGCGGGCTGATCCTGGTCGGGCGGTGCCCAGCGCCCCAGGCGCCATTGCGTGCCGGCGTGTTTCACGCGCAACCGCGCGATCTCCGGCGTATTTTCCAGCGTGCCCGTTTCCGGGTGCGGCTCGAACATCGTCCACGCCGCTTGCAGCGCGGCCTCCATGCCGGCCACGGTAATCGCCGGCGCGGCGTCCCGCAGGTTGATCACGGGCGCGGGGTGCGACGGCACTGCCCGGAAGGTCCGGCGCGGGGCCGTCGGCCGCAGGCTGGCTTGCAGGCGGCCTAAATCGGCCGCGACCAGCAAGGTGCCGTGGTGCAGGAACTTTCGCTTTTGCAGGCAAAAAGCCTGGCCCGAGAATTTCCGGCCGGCCAGCGCCAGGCCGTTTTTCCCAAGACAGTCTGGACAAAGGTTCCACGTTTGCAACGCCTGGCGTGGCAGCCGGGAAAAAACGTAGCTGTTCCAGGCCGCGCGCGGGAGGATGACGGCAAAGTTCAGGGTGCCTTCGTCCAGGTACACCGCGCCGCCGCCGGACACCCGGCGCGCCACCGGCACCTGCTGCCGGGCGAGATCGTCCACCGGGCACTCCTGCCATGGATCCTGGTTTTTACCGATGACCACGGCCGGCCGGCTGCGCCACAGGAACAGGATGGGGGGGGAGACGTCCGGGGTGTTCAGCAACCATTCCTCGGCGGCCAGGTTCCAGAACACGTCCAGGTTGTCCGACCGCCAGATCACGGCGCCGCGGGCGGGGCCGCCGGCGTGGAGTCTGCCACCGGTGGCGCAGCGGCAAAGTGCCGGCGGAGAGCGTCGCGGACCGCGTCAAGCCCTTGTTCCGTTTCCGCGGAAATCGGCAGCGGGGTGCAGCCGGTTTCTTGCACGAAATCCCGGTAATGGGCCGCGGCTTCGGGCACGTCCATTTTGTTGGCCAACACCAGCATCGGCCGGGTGTCCAGCTCCTCGCGGTACAGGCGCAGCTCGGCCCGCAGGTGCGCGTAGTCCTCGGCCGGGTTCCGGTTGTCGGTGCCGGCCATGTCGATGATCACCACCAGCAGCCGGGTGCGCTCGATGTGCCGGAGGAATTCGTGGCCCAGGCCGATGCCCAGGTGCGCGCCATCGATCAGGCCGGGGATGTCCGCGATGCGCAGGCGGACAAAATCCTCGAACACCAGCGTGCCGATGTGCGGGTTGATCGTGGTGAAGGGGTAGGGGCCGATCTTGGGCCGGGCGTTGGTGAGCCGGCTGAGCAGGGTGGACTTGCCGGCGTTGGGGTAGCCCACCAGGCCGACATCCGCCACGACCTTCATGGTGAGCTTAAGATCCCGCTCCTCGCCTTCCACCCCGGGGGTGAACTCGCGCGGCACCTGGTGGGTGGCGGTGGCAAAGTGGCAGTTGCCCAGGCCGCCGCGGCCGCCGCTGGCCAGCAGCAGGGTGTCGCCGGGCTGGACCACCTCGCCGCGCCAATCGCCGGTGGCGGCCTCGCGCACTTCCGTGCCGCAGGGCACGTGCACGTAGCGGTCGGCGCCGTTGCGGCCGGACTGCTGCTTGCCGCTGCCGGGGCGGCCGCTTTCGGCGCACTGGCGCGGCTCGTAGTACAGGGAGAGGAGCGAGTCGCAGTTCTCGTCGGCCACGGCATACACGTGGCCGCCGCGGCCGCCGTCACCGCCATCCGGGCCGCCGCGGGGGATGAATTTTTCGCGGCGGAACGACAGGCACCCGTTGCCGCCCGATCCGGCGATGACGTGGATGGTGACCTGGTCCTTGAAATTGATTTTTTTTATCATGGCAGGCAGACCGCGCCGGCCCCAAATGAAAGACGCCCTCGCGGAGGGCGTCTCATGGAACCGGATGCGCCGGCGCTCAACCAGCCACGGGCGTACGCACGTTCATGCGCCGGCCGCCGCGGTCCAGGTAAATCTCGCCGCCCTGGCGCGCGAAGAGCGTGAAATCGCGCCCCATGCCCACGTTGACGCCCGCGATGAACTTGGTGCCCACCTGGCGCACCAGGATGCTGCCCGCCGGCACCACCTCGCCGCCATACCGTTTGACGCCCCGCCGCTGGCTCTGACTGTCGCGCCCGTTGCGGGAACTGCCCTGACCTTTTTTATGTGCCATGATAATCTCCTGCGGCCGGCGGGGTTACCCGCCGATGATGTCCGCGATTTCG
This sequence comes from uncultured Verrucomicrobiota bacterium, assembly GCA_964489425.1. Lineage (GTDB taxonomy): Bacteria > Verrucomicrobiota > Kiritimatiellia > RZYC01 > CAZAYP01 > CAZAYP01. Next base: position 21,586 of record CAZAYP010000035.1, read on the forward strand.
ACCCGCGTAAGCTGCTGCCGGTGGCCGATTTTTTTCTTGTAGCCCTTGCGGCGTTTTTTCTTGAAGGCCACCACCTTGCGGGCCTTGAACTGCTTCACCACGCGCGCCACCACTTTGGCCCCGGCGATGGCCGGCGTGCCCACCTTGAGGCTGGCGCCGTCGGAGCAAGCCAGCACCGGCGCCAGTTCGATGGTCGCCCCGGCCTCGCCAGGCAACCGCTCGATATCCAGCTTGCTGTTTTTCCGGACAAGATACTGTTTCCCGCCCGTCTCAATCACTGCGTATGCTTCCATAGCCATCCTCAATCCTTGCCTTGCGATTTGTTGACCATTAAAGTGGCATACCTTACGGGAGAACGCCGGTGCTGTCAACCCCTTGGTCGGGGAAATTATTTTTCGGTTCGCATTGACGGGCCGGTCCCATAAACCTACTATAAAAGATTGAAGACTAGTTGGAACTGGAGCGCGTGAACGCCTTTGAACAGGCCCCTCCGCGCAGGCCCGTTGAGAAACGGTACCCGGAGACCGGTGACATGAGAAGAACATACAGGATTGCCGTGGGGCTGCTGCTGGCTGCGGCGGCGGCCGCGCTGGCTCAGCATCCGCGCGTCACGGCCAATGCCGTGGGCTATGTGCGGCGCACGCTGGAGCGCGGGAAGATGTATCTCATGTGCCTGAACTACGACAACCTCTCCGGTAATTATAGCGTCTCTTCCGTGTTTCCGCCAGCAACCTGCGGCCTGCCTAACGGCACGTTGCTTTATTTTTGGGACGCCGGCTCGCAGCGCTACGGCCCCCAGGAGCAGTTCCAGACCGTGACGCCGCCGTCCCGCTGGTCTCCCGGAACCAACATCATCTCCGTCGGCGAATCGTTCTGGCTCAAGGTGCCGGCCGCCGCGCCGGATCCGACCTGCCAGGCGTTCATGTCCGGCAACGTGCCGGTCACGGAATATTCCGCGCAGGTCGATATAGGTTTGTCTTTCGTGTCTTACGGGTTTCCCTTGAATACGCCCATTACGAACACGAGCCTCGGCAGCGTGGTGGGCCCGGGCACGCTGCTCTACTACTGGGATCCCACCGGGGGCGATGCCGGCGCCGGCGGCTACTCCAACGAGCTGTACCAGGCGGTGCCGCCGCCCGCGCGCTGGCATCCGGGCACGTACGTGTTCAAGCCCGGCGAGGGAGTCATGCTGCGTTTCTACGGCGCCACCAATTGGGCCGAGCCCAAGCCGTACACGTGGCCGTGATATTTTAAGGAGCATCATGAAGAGAAAGCGCTTATTGCAACTCGCGGTGATCGGCATCGGGCTGATGGCCTGGGCCGTAATCCCGGCCGGCGCCACGATCCAGGTTACCTGGTACTGGGACATCTGGACCACCGGGAACGTCATGCGCAATGATGGCATCACCCCCCTGCCGGCCAACAGCATCGTGCAGCTGATTTACAGCCAGGCCGGCGTGCTCGGGGCCTTGGATCCGTATAATCCCCTGACCCCCACGGGCGACAACCAACTCCTCGATACCCGCGCCACAGCGCAGTCGGGCGGCAACGCCTACTGGAACTATGGCACCGTCACCTACGGCGGGTCTGGCGATTATGTCGGCGGATACGTGTTCCAGCGGGTGTTTGATACGACGTATGGGTCCGCCCCGCTCGATGGTTCCTACTACAGCGATTATTACGGCTACCCCGCGGGCATGGTCCGCGCCGGCCCTACCGAGGATGCGGACAGCTCGCCGTTCAACCCCACGGTGTCCGCGCTGTTCAATGCCGTGGACCTGGGCGGCGGCACCCCCACCAACCTTGTTTTAAACCAGATGTGCCTCATTCCCGAGCCGGCCACGCTGACGCTGATGGGGTTCGGTTTGGCCGCGCTGGGCCTGCGCCGCCTGCGCCGTCCTGCGGCCAGCGTGTCGTCCTCCGGCGCCTGACGGCTTGGCGGATCGCCGCGCAAAAAAATATTCGGAAATACTTGCTTTCACCAGACCGGCCAGTATAGTAGCGACGATTTTGCAGAACCGATTTTGGCTGGGGACATAGCTCAATTGGTTCAGAGCACTGCCCTGTCACGGCAGGGGTTGCGGGTTCGAGTCCCGTTGTCCCCGCCACTTCCATCCCTCGTATCCGCGGTGTTTGCGGCGTTATCTTGGATCCATTCAAAAAAATCTTGGCTGTTTTGTGCTGCCCTGCTGTATCCGTCCGCGATGAGGGCCAGGCGCATCAGCCGAACAGCCGCCGCGCGTTATTCCATGTCAGCCGGGCCACGTCCGCGGCCGGCAGGCCGCGCAGCTCCGCCAGCTTGTCGCGGACCATGACGAGGTTGGCCGGCTCGTTGAGATCCTCCGGCTGGCGGCCCGGGCGGGCGGGCGGGAGGTCCGGGGCATCGGTCTCGATCAGCAGGCGATCTTCCGGCACGGCCTGCGCTGCCGCGTGGCCGCGCCGGTTGCCGTGCAACGTGAGCGATCCGGAAAACGAGAAGTAGGCGCCCAGGGCCGCCAGCTCCGGCACGAGGTCGGCCGCGCCGGAATACGAGTGGATCATGAATCCCGCCGGCCACGGACCGTCGCGACGCAGGATCTCCAGCAGCGCGCCCCAGGCCCGGCGGCAATGCACCACGGCCGGCCGGCCCATCTCGCGCGCCAGGGCCAGCTGTTCGCGGAACACCGCGGCTTGCTCGGCGTCGTTGCGCGTGGCCAGCGCATGGTCGAGCCCGATTTCGCCGACGGCAGCGGCGGGGTGCTTGCAAAGCAGCCCCCACAGCCCCTGCACCCAGCGTGCCGAGCGGTTGCCCGCGTGCCATGGGTGCAGCCCCAGGGCCGGCCGCACCTGGGGATGGCGCGTGGCCAGCGCCAGGACCTGTGGCCAGTCTTTTTCCGCGGTTCCACAGCACAGCAGCTGCTCCACGCCCGCGGCGGCCGCGCGGGCCATGACGCCCGCCAGGTCGGGCGCCAGGCGCGCGTCCTGCAGGTGGCAATGGGCGTCGTACAGCGGCATGGGACGCGGCGGCGAGGCGTTCATCCGCCCGCCACCTGGTTGCCGCCGCTGTCGCGGGCGCGCTGCAAGGCCCGGGCCGCTTCCGCGGCAAAGGCCGCGCCGTCCTGGCGCGCCTGCCGCGTGGTGAACCCGAGCGAGCAGGTGAAGGGGATGCCTTGTCCGCCGTGATGCACCACCGCCTGGGTGAGCATGAGGTGGAGCCGCTGCGCCAACTTGTAGACCGACTTGTCGTCCGTGCCCGCCAGGAGCACGGCAAACTCGTCGTTGTCCAGCCGCGCCAGAAAATCATTTTTCCTCAAGAAGGTGCGCGTGAGCACCTGCGCCACCTGCTTGAGCACGGCGTCGCCCGCCGCGCGGCCATGTTGCTGGTTGATCTGCCCGAAGCCATCGACGTCCAGGCGCACCAGGGATACTGGCTCGCCGAGGAAGGCCGCCAAGTTGAGGAACGAGTCGAGCGCGGCATGGAACGTCGCCGCGTTGTTGATGCCGGTGAGCGGGTCGTTGCCGGCGTCGCCCGCGGTTTGCAGCTCCTCCTGCATGCCGGTCAGTTGCTCGCGCACCGGCGCGGACTGCTGCTCGTGATGCTGCCGGCGCGTGGTCGCGATCGTGGTGACGATGCGCAGCATCTGCACGGCCTGGCGGCGAATGTCCGGGAGCGAGTCGCCCTGGGCCGCGTCGTGCATGCGCCGCACCTCGTCCACGATGCGCTGGTCCAGCTCCTCGTCGGTCTCGATGATGTTGCGCAGGCTGGCCAGCACGTTGCCGACGATGGACTTCAAGCCGCCGACGCTCCCCACCACATGCTGCTGCTCCTCGCGGCGGTGGCGCGCCAGGAACTGCGCCAGGTCGTGCCAGCGCCGCTCGTGCAGGCGGAAGCTGCGGTCCACGGCCCCGCCGGCTTCCCCGCCCCCGGGCGGTGCCTCGCCCAGCAGGAGGTGGCGCACCCAGGCGTCGCACTGCCGGCCAAACGCCTCGGCCGGGGTGTGGGCGGTGTCAAAGGCGTAGCGACCCTGGTTGCGGACGACGTCGCCCAGCGTGTCGAGAAGGGTATCGGTGACGCGCCGGTCCGGTGACGCCGCCGCCTCATCCTTTTCGGCCGGCTTGCCGGCGGTGTTGAATCCCAAGGGCATGCTTGTGTTCTCCCGCGCGCGTGGTATACCATTTTGCCATCGGGATCAAGGCGGAAGATGGCGGCCATTGACCGCCCGCCGCCGGCCCGCCGCGAACCATGACGAACGAACGCCAGCCCAACCCGTTGCCCGGCCCCGATCCCGCGGGGGCCACTCCGGCGGGCCCGTGGTGCACCCCGGGGTTCGGGGAAGCCATGTTCCAGGCGATGCAGGACGGGCTGGCCGTGCTGGACGCCTCCGGGCGGCACGTGGACGTCAACCCCAGCTTATGCCGCATGACCGGGTTCAGCCGCGCGGAATGCCTGGGCGCGCGTCCGGTGGACTTGTACTGGGATCCCGGGCAGCCCCCGGCCGTGGCCCTGGCTGCGGCTGGCCGCTGGTCATCGGCGGAACATTTTGAGGTCACGTTCGTGCGCAAGAACGGCGAGCGGTTCCCGGTGCTGATCAGCCCGTTTGCCCTGCGTGACGGCGCCGGCCATTCGCTCCATTACGTGGCCACGATCAAGGACATCTCCGATCTCAAGCGCACCCACCTCGCCCTGGAACAGGCGCGCACGCAGGCGGAGCAGGCCAGTTGCCGGGTGGAAGACGCCCACCGCCGCGTGCGCGAAGTGAACCTTGAGCTGGCGCAGCAAAACCGGCAGATGATCGAAAGCCTGCAATGCGCGGCCCTGGTCCAGCGGGACCTGCTGGCCGGCGAAGACCTGCTGCGCGGCCACCTCAAGGAAGCGTTCGTGTTCCACCGGCCGCGCGACATCGTCAGCGGCGACTTCTTCTGGTTCCATGCCTGGCCCGAGTGTTTCATGATCGCGGCCGTGGACTGCACCGGCCACGGCGTGGCCGGCGCGTTGATCACGGTCTGGGCCAACGACCTGCTGGCCCATGTCGTGTTGGAGGAGGGCATCCACCTGCCCGACCAGGTCCTGCAGGCGCTGGAGCACCGCATCCGGGGCGGCCCGGCGGCCGCGCCGGGCGAGCCGCACCTGGGCGACGCGATAGAAGTGGCGGTGTGCCTGGTGGAGCCCGGGCTGGGGCGGGTGCATTTTGCCGGCGCCCACCTGCCGTTGTACCAGGCGCGCGGCGGCCAGTTGGGCGTGGTCCGGGGCGCGCGCCAACCCTTGGGCGGGCACCGCGCGCCGCGCGCCAAGGAATTTCCGCGCCACACGCTGCAGGCGCAGCCCGGCGACGTGTTCTACCTGGCCACGGACGGCTACCAGGACCAGCTCGGCGGCCCGCGCCGCGAAAAGTACATGTCGCAGCGCCTGCGCGACGTGCTCCAGTCGATTTCCCACTTGCCCATGGATGCACAGCGCGACCGCCTGGAGCTGGAACTGGACGTGTGGAAGGGGGCGCACAGCCAGACCGACGACGTGCTGGTCATCGGCCTGAAAATGGCCTGACGCCGCGCGCGGCCGGCGCTGAAACCTAGCCTTGCGCCGTTTTGTTTTTCGGCTACTATTCCGGCCGGATCGTTTTACTATGAACAGCAGGCAACAAGCGCCAACAGAAAGCGAAACGCCATGAAAACCGTGGTTTTGGCTTACAACAACATCGGCTGCGCGGGCATCACGGCCCTGCTCAAGCACGGCTATGACATCGCCGCGGTTTTCACGCACCGCGACGATCCGCACGAGAACGTCTGGTTTGATTCCGTGGCCGAGTTGGCCGCCCGCCACAACCTGCCGGTGTATGCGCCGGACAACATCAACCATCCCCTGTGGATCGAGAAAATCCGCAAGCTCGCGCCGGACATCATCTTTTCATTCTATTACCGGAACATGGTCAAGGCCGAGATTCTCGACCTGGCCCCGCGCGGCGGCCTGAACCTGCACGGGTCCCTGCTGCCGGCCTACCGCGGCCGCTGCCCGCTCAACTGGGTGCTGGTCAACGGCGAGAAGGAAACCGGCGTGACCCTGCATTACATGACCCCGCGGCCGGACGACGGCGACATCGTCGGCCAGGTGCGCATTCCGATGGCCGACGACGACACGGCCCTGACCCTGTCGCACAAGGCCACGCGCGCGGCGGCGGAACTCCTCGATACCTGCCTGCCGCAAATCAAGGCCGGCACCGCCCCGCGCCAGCCGCAGGATGCGGCGCGCGCCTCGTATTTCGGCGGCCGCAAGCCCGCCGACGGCGAGGTCCCGTGGGGCGGAACCAGCCGCGCGGTGCGCAACCTGGTGCGCGCCGTGGCTCGGCCGTGGCCGGGCGCGTTCAGCTATCTCGGCAACCGCCAGTGCATTTTCTGGGACGTGGCGGAGTGCGCCGCCCCGGGCCCGGCCATGCCGCCCGGCACGGTGCTGCGGACCGACCCGCTGGAGATCGCCTGCGGCCAGGGCGCCATCCGCGTGAAGGCTGGCCAGGTGGACACCGGCGTGTACACCACGGGCGCGCAGCTTGCCCGCGATCTGGGCCTGGCGCCCAACATGGCCTTTGGCCCGCCGGTCAGCCGGCGCATCGAGGCCACGCGCGTCAAGAGCGTCCTGATCCTGGGCGTTAACGGCTTCATCGGCAGCGCGCTCAGCGAGCGCTTGCTGCAGGGCGACCGGTACGAGGTACACGGCATGGACCTGCGCTCGGACTACATCTCCCACCTGCTGGACAAGCCGCGCTTCCACTTCGACGAGGGCGACATCGCCATCCACCGCGAGTGGATCGAGTACCATGTGCGCAAGTGCGATATCGTCATACCGCTGGTCGCCATCGCCACGCCGATCGAGTACACCCGCAACCCGATCCGCGTGTTCGAGCTGGATTTCGAGGAGAACCTGCGCGTGGTGCGCTACTGCGTGAAGTACGGCAAGCGCATCCTGTTCCCCTCCACCTCCGAGGTCTACGGCATGTGCGAGGACGAGGAGTTTGACGAGGACAACTCCCGCCTGGTGCTCGGCCCCATCCGCATGCAGCGCTGGATTTACTCCTGCATCAAGCAGTTGATCGACCGCGTGATCTGGGCCTACGGCCAGAAGGAAGGCCTGGAGTTTACCCTGTTCCGCCCGTTCAACTGGATCGGGCCGCGCCTCGACCGCCTGTCCTCCGCGCGCATCGGCAGCTCGCGGGCCATCACCCAGCTGATCCTCAACCTGGTGGAAGGCACGCCGATCCTGCTGGTGGACGGCGGCCACCAAAAGCGCTGCTTCACCGACGTGTCCGAGGCCGTGGAATGCCTCTTCCGCATCGTGGAAAACAAGGGCGGCGCCTGCGACGGCCGGATCATCAACATCGGCAACCCGGACAACGAGGCCAGTATCCGCGAATTGGCCGAGATCCTCGTGCGCAAGTTTGATGCCCATCCGCTGCGCGCCAAGTTCCCGCCGTTTGCCGGATTCCGCGAGGTCGAGAGCGCCACCTACTACGGCGCCGGCTACCAGGACGTGCGCCTGCGCAAGCCCAGCATCCGCAACGCCCGCAAGCTGCTGGGCTGGCAGCCCGCCAAGGACCTGGAGCATTCCGTGGCCGAGACGCTCGACTTTTTCCTGCAGCAGGCCGTGGCCTCGCCGGAATTCGATATTACATGAACGTCGGCCTGCGGGTGGACGTGGACACGTTCCGCGGCACGCGCGACGGTGTGCCCCGGTTGGTGGAACTGTTGGGCCGGCATGCCATCCGCGCGACGTTTTTCTTCTCCGTGGGCCCGGACAACATGGGGCGCAACCTCTGGCGTTTGCTGCGGCCCTCGTTTTTCCTCAAGATGGCGCGCTCGCGGGCCGCCTCGCTGTACGGTTGGGACATCCTGTTCAAGGGCACGTTCTGGCCCGGCCCCCGCATCGGCCGGCGTCTGGCCCCCGTGATCCGCGCCGCCGCCGCGGCGGGCCATGAGGCCGGCCTGCACGCCTGGGACCATCACCGCTGGCAGACCCGTCTCGACCGCCTTGCTGTCGCGCAGGTGCAGCGCGAGTTGCAGCGTGGCCACGCGGAACTGGCCGCGATCCTGGGGGCGCCGCCCGCTTGTTCGGCGGCTCCGGCGTGGAAGTGCAATGACCCGGCCCTGCTGGGCAAGGACGCGCTGCCGTTCCGCTACAACAGCGATTGCCGCGGGCATTCGATTTTCCGCCCCGTGGTGGACGGTCGCACCCTGCGCCAGCCGCAGGTTCCGACCACGTTGCCCACGTACGATGAAGTCATCGGCCGCCACGGGATTACCCAGGCGAATTACAATGACCACCTGCTGGGCTTGATCCCCCGCGAAGGGTTCGCCACGCTCACCATCCACGCCGAGGCCGAGGGCGGCGTCTGCGCCGACCTGTTCGCGGAGTTCCTGGATAAAGCCCGCGCGCGCGACCTGCAATTTGTTCCGTTGAGCACCCTGGTGGCTGCTCGCGATGACTGGCCTGCGCAGCCCATGGTGGCCCGCATGATCCCCGGCCGCGAAGGCTGGGTTGCGTGCCAGGGCGAGTAGCGCAGGCGGTGCGCCTGCGCTACGAAGGGGTCCCGGTCAACAAGGCGCCCGCCAGGCTGGCCCACTGGTCCGGGGTGACGTTTTCGGGCCGGCACTGCGGGTCTACCCCGCGGCTGGCGAGGAACACGCTGAATGCTTCCCGCGTGTATTTTCCGCGCAGCAGCGGGACATCGGCCAGGTGCTTGAGCTGCTTGCGGCGTTGCGAAAACGCGGCGCGCACCAGGTCCAGCACCTGGCGGCGCTGCGCCGCGTCCAGGTCGGGCGCGGCCCGGCGCCGCAAGGTCACCACGGCGGACCACACGTGCGGCGCGGGATAAAAGCAGGACGGGCTGACTTCCTTGGCCAGCGCCACGTCGTAGACCACCTGCAGGATCACTGACAGCAGCCCGTATTCCTTGCCGCCGGCGGGCGCGGCCATGCGCTCGGCCACGTCCTGCTGCACCATGACCACCTGCAGGGGCGGGGGCGCGGGGGCCAGCGCCAAATGCACCAGGATTCGGCTGGCCACGGCATACGGCAGATTGGACACCATCTTGGTGAGTCCTTGGAATGCGGCATCGGCAGGGGCCAGGTCGAGCGCATCCCCGCAAATCAGCGCGAACCGCGGATCGTTGCCGTACTGCCGCGCCAGGTGGGCGCATAGCCGCCGATCCAGTTCCACAGCCCGTACACGGCCGGCCAGGCCGAGCAGGGCTTCGGTCAACACGCCCAGGCCGGGCCCGATCTCCAGCACGGTATCCGCGCGGGTGGGATCGGCCAGGCCCACAATGATGTCGCGGATGTTGGCGTCCACGAGGAAGCTCTGGCCCCAGGCCTTGCGCGGACGCAACTCCAACTCGTCCAGCAGCGCCTTGACCCGGGTCGGGCTGGTGCAGCTAACCATGGCCGCGCCGCGCGCGCCGAGCCCAGGGGTTGGGCCGGCCCGCCAGTTCGCCGGCCAATTCAATGGCGGCCAGCATGCTGTCCGGCCGGGCCTGGCCCTGCCCGGCGATGTCGAACGCGGTGCCGTGGTCCGGGGAGGTGCGGATGATCGGCAGGCCCAGGGTCACATTGATACCATTTTCAAAAGCCAGCATCTTGAGCGGCGCCAGCCCCTGGTCGTGGTACATGGCCACCACGGCGCCAAACCGCCCCTGGCGCGCAAGGTAAAACATGACGTCCGCCGGCACCGGGCCTTCCACCTTGATGCCGCGTTGCCGCGCGCGGCGGATCGCTGGCGCGATCACCCGGCGCTCCTCGTCGCCCAGCGCGCCGCCGTCGCCGGCGTGGGGGTTGAGCCCGCATACGCCAATGGTTTGACCGCGCAATCCCAGCCAGGGCAAGGCGTCCGCGCAAAGCTGGATCTGGTCCAGGATCGAAGCCGTGGTCAGCGCGTCCGCCACCTGGCGCAGCGGCAGGTGGCGGGTGGCCAACACCACGCGCAGTCCGGCGCCCATGAGCAGCATGGCAAACCGGCGCGTGCCGGTAAGTTCGGCCAGGTATTCCGTGTGCCCGGGCATGGACAGGCCGGCCTTCTTGAGCCCGGCCTTGCAGATGGGCGCGGTCACCAGGCCGGTGAAGATCCCGCTCTGGCACCCGGCCACGGCCGCCTGGATCCAGCTGATCGCGTTGCGGGCCGCCCGGGCCGTGACGCAACCCGGCTGCCAGGCCAGGCGCGGGTCCGGCGCCGGATCCCACAGCACGGCGTGATGCCGGCCGGGCCATGGCTGACCCGGCTGCCAGGCGGGTGGGCAGGGGAGATCAAAACGGCGCGCCTGGGCGGCGGCCACCTGGCGCGCGCCCACCGCAACCAGCCGGGTATCCGCCGGCCAGCGCCGGTACATGGCTTTCAGGGTTACTTCGGGGCCGATGCCATTGACATCCCCCAGGGTCAGGGCCAGCACTTTCACGGGCTAGAACTTCTTGATGAAATACTGCTCGCGCAGCAGGGCGATCCAGCTGGCATACAGGCGATCCTCTTCGACCTGGCGCAGCTGCTTCTCAATGCGGGGACGAACCTCTTCGAAGGGAATGGTGGCCGCCTCTTTCTTGCCTTCCACTTGCAGGATGTACAGCATGTCGTCGGTGGCGATCACTTCGCTCAGCGCCCCGGACGACAGCCGCTCCGCCGCGGCGGCCAATTCCGCGCGCAGTTGCCGGGTCTCGATCCAGCCCCAGCTGCCGCCGTTTTTGGATTTGGCATCCTCGGAATGCGTCGCGGCCAACTCGCCGAAGTCGGCGCCGTCCTTGAGCTGCTCCAGGATGGATTCCGCCTGTTGACGCTTGGCTTCCTGGTCCTGGTCTGTCTGGCCACGATTGAGGACAATGATCCGCAGCAGGGCCTTGGCTGGCACGTGGTACTCGGCGGCATTGGCCAGGTAGGCTTCCCAGACGGCGCGCGGCGCCACCACCACCCGATCCGCCACGCGCTGGCGGCCCAGCATCATGACGATCATGCGCTCCTTGAAATCCTTGCGCCACTCCTCGATCGTCATGCGCTGCTCGGCCAGGGCCTGGAGAAATGCGGCGCGGTCGTTGTCAAAGTTATCGTGGATAAACGAGTTGACGCGCTCGTCGATCATGCGTTCCGGGATCTCGGCCTTGGAGTGCTTGAAGTCCTCGACGATCAGCGCCTTCTCGATCAAGGCGTCCAGGCTGGCCTCAAACGCTTCCTTGAGTTTCTTTTCGAGTTCGTCGCCCGAGTACGTGGCGCGCAACTGCTGCTGCACCGGCGCCATGGAGGCCAGCACGTCGCTGACCATGATGATCCGGTCGTTGACCGTGGCCGCGTAGCCATCCAGGGGCACCGACCGCGAGGCAGCTGCTACGGTTCCCGCCAGCGTCACGGCCAGGAAGAGCAAGGTGGCACTATACGTTTGTATCTTCATAGTATGTCTCTTGATTCCGAGCCACGATAGCAATCCGCCCCTGGGAATGCAACCTCCGGAATAAGCTGCGCACGGGTCGGATAAACAGGATTGCGTGACAAGGCATTCCGTGGAATATATGCGGCATGCAAGCGGCGGGAGATTTCGCAGCATGACGAACACGGTCTGGGGGGCAGTGGCGCTGACCGGTGCCTCGTACTTGCTGGGCGCGATCCCCATCGGGCTGATCCTGGCCCGGTGCAAGGGGATCGACATCCGGCGCGTGGGCAGCAACAACATCGGCGCGACCAACGTGTTCCGTTCCGTGGGCAAGGGGTGGGGCATTGCCACGTTCATTGGCGATTTCATCAAGGGGTTTGTGCCTGCATTCGTGGTGCCCTTGGTCCTGGTGCGCTGGGGGTCGCTGGCGCCGGACACGCGCGTTGCGGCTGGCCTGGTATTCGGGTGCGCGGCCATCGCGGGCCACAACTGGCCTGTATATTTAAGGTTCAAGGGCGGCAAGGGCGTGGCCACCAGCGCGGGCGTGCTGCTGGGCGTGGCGCCCGTGGCCGTGGCCGTGGGCCTGGCCGGCTGGCTGGGGCTGCTGCTGATCACGCGCTATGTTTCTGTAGCATCCATGGGTGCGGCCTTGATCATCGTGGCGTGGGCCTGGATCCCGCCGCGCGCCGGGTGGCTGCTGCCGCTGGTGCTGACCGGCCTGGCGCTATTGGTCGTTCTCCGCCACCGGGCCAATCTGCGCCGGCTGTTTCGCGGCGAGGAACACCGGTTTTCGTTTTCACGGCGCCGGCCAGTTGCCGGCACCACAACTCCGGAGACCAAAACATGACGCGCGTGGCAATCATCGGGGATGGCGGGTGGGGTACGGCCCTGGCGCTGCTGTTGCATCGCAAGGAGCACCAGGTCCGCGTGTGGGGTCCGTTTCCTGAATATCTGGAGCAGGTGGCCCGTACGCACGAAAACACCAAGTTTCTGCCCGGCGTGCCGTTGCCATCCGAAATGGTCTGGTCGGCCAACCGGGCCGACGTGGCTGCGGAGGCCGAGGTGGTGGTGCTGGCCGTGCCCTCGCGGTTTTTCGTCGACGTGGTGGCAGCCTTCCGCGATGTCATCCCGGCGCAAAGCCTCGTAGTGAGTGTGACCAAGGGGTTGGATCAGCAGACCGGCGAACGCATGACCCAGGTGGCCGGCCGCATCCTGGGCCGCGCCGACATTGCCGCGTTGTCCGGCCCCAGCCACGCGGAAGAAGTGGCGCGGCAGATCCCCACGGCCGTGGTGGTGGCAGGCGCCGATGCCGCAGCCGTGCGGTACTTGCAGGGCCTGTTCATGGACGGCCTGTTCCGCGTGTATACCTCTGACGATGCCACGGGCGTAGAACTTGGCGGCGCGCTCAAGAACATCGTCGCCCTGGCTGTGGGCGCCTGCGATGGCCTGGGCTTTGGCGACAACACCAAGGCCGCGCTGATCACCCGCGGCTTGGCGGAGATGACGCGCCTGGGGTGCGCCCTGGGCGCGCAGCCGGCCACGTTCGCCGGCCTGAGCGGCATGGGCGATCTCGTGGTCACCTGCATGAGCCGCCACAGCCGCAACCGGGCCGTGGGTGAACGGTTGGGCCGCGGCGAGACCATCGAGGCCATCCTGGCGAGCATGGAACAGGTGGCCGAGGGCGTGTGGAATTGCCGGCCGGCGCTGGACCTGGCGCGCCGCGCCGGGGTGGAGGCGCCGATCATCGCGCAGGTGCACGCCGTGCTCCACGAGGGCCGCGCCGCCCGCGCCGCGGTCAAGGCGCTCCTGGGCCGCGAGGCGCGGCCGGAACGCGACTGACCGGCGCGGGCGCCGAACTCAAATAGAACACCCCGCGCGGTGGCGCGGGGTGTGCGATCCAAATCCCAACAGCCGATCGCGGTTTACTTCATCGCCGCCTTGGCCGCGGCCAGGTCGTCGTAGATCGGGATGAAGCTGTCGAAGCCGGACATGGTGATGATTTCCTTGACCATGCCGCTGAGCTTGCACAGGGAGAGGGCGCCATTGTCGGCCTTGAGGCGTTTGACCAGGGCCAGCAGGCTGCGCAGGCCGGCGCTGCTGATGTATTCCAGCTCCGCCAGGTTCATGACCACCTTTTTCGTGCCCTTGGCCACGAAGTCGTTCACCTGCTTCTCAAAATCCGCGGCGCAACCCGCATCCAGCCGCCCGGCCACCTCAACCACCGTGAATCCGCTGTCCTGCGTTGAAAGTAATTTCATAGCTCACCTTTTGCCTGATTGGTCCCTAGTTGATCATTACTGGGACATCTTATAGCCGATGCGGCCGATTGCGCCAATAAAAAAATACGCCAAGCCGCTTGGCTAAACCCATGGACCCGGGTGCAACGGGGCAACGGGGCTTGTCCCCGGGGTCTGATTTGCTATCCTGATCGCGTGATCCATGGTTTAAATCAAGGATGGGCACATGATGACGGTCAAAATTATCGGGCTGGCGGTGCTGGCAGGCGTTCTGGCCGTGGCAACGGAAGCGGGCCTGATCGTGGTGCTGAAAAACGGGCGCGTCGAGCGGCGCGATGAAAACGGCCATTACCTGGGGAGCGTGGGCTCTGCGGGCGCGCTGGCCGCGGCGTCCGACGGGGAAACCATCGCCATCGTGGAAGCCGCCGGCAACGTCAAACGCTATGACACCAAGGGCCGTTACCAGGGATCCGTGGGCAGCGGCAAGGCCGCCACGGTCCAGGTAACCTCCGGCCAGATCATCGTCACCTATGCGGATGGCAAGCTCAAGCGGTACGATGCCCGGTCCGGCCGCTACCTCGGATCCTTGTAAGGTTGCGACGTTCCGTCCCCTTCAATAAACGGGATTGCCAAATCCGGCCGGCCGCCTACACTGTGCGCCCATGTTGAACGAAGAACAATTGAATAAAACCACGATGGTCGACCTGCTCAGCCAGGAAACCCAGACGGATCCGGCCGCCGGGCAGGCGATGCCGGAACCGCCGGATATCCGGCGGCTCCGCGAGAATTATGCGGCGATCATCCGCGATCGCGCCATTTACTACCCGGTGGCGTATCGCCTTGAAAAAACGCTTGGCCGCGGCCGGCAGGGCATCGTGTTCCTGGGGTTGCGCCAGGGTGCGCGCGGCTGCATCACCTACCATGCGATCAAGCTGTTCGACCCGGTCATCTATCCCAACACCCAGAAATACTGGAACGACATGGGGCGCATCGCCGACCAGATCTCGCGCCTGCAGGCCGTGCGCAGCCCCAACCTGGTGGACCGCGACGTGTACGAGGAAACCAACGGCATCGGCTACGTGCAGATGGAGGCCATTGACGGGGTGGACCTGGGCTATTTCCTGGACGGCCGCCACCTGGAGCGTGCCCGGCCGCGGGTGTCGGCGCGCGAGTGGGCCCACTTCACCGACGTGATCTTCCGCTGCGAACGGGGCGTCACCAGCATCCAGCCTGGCGTGGCGCTGTATATCATGCGCCAGACCTTGCGCGGCCTGGAAGTCCTGCACGACAAGGATTTCATCCACAGCGACATCAAGCCGGCCAACATCATGATCGACGGCCTCGGCAACGTGAAGATCGTCGACTTCGGCCGGGCGGTGCGCAAGCAGGAGAAGATGTCGATCCTGCTCGGCAGCCCCTTGTACATGGCGCCGGAGATCCACCGCCGCGAGTCCGGGTCCGTGGAATCGGACATCTACAGCGTGGGCCTGGTCGGCCTGGAGATGCTGCGCGGCACCCCGCTGGTCGACACCTCCAACATGAGCGAGGCGGACTTGCTGGCGTATAAGATGCGGCTCCCCGAGGAACTGCCGCGGTTGCTGCCGCCGCACGTGCTGCAAAACGCCACGTTCGTGGCGCTGCTGCGCCGGTTCATCGATCCGGATCCGGGCCGCCGGTTTCACCGCTGCGCCGATGCCGAGAGCGGCGAGCAGGGGCTGCGCGTTTTGCACAAGCAGCTGACCACCGCGGGCAAGGATGCGGAGTACGGCCGGGAGTTGGAAACCTACCTGCGCTGCATCCGCGGCGAAAGCGGCGGAGAATTGTGAAGTTTATGGTGTTCAAGCGCTGGGGGCCAAGGTATAGTACCGGACCATTCTGCTGCCTGGGCGCAGTACAACCGCGCCGGAAGCGCAGCAGGAATGATGTGAATCACGAGGAGATGGAATGAACATATTGCATGTTTGCGGGAATCCGAAGCCGACGGAGGAATCGGTCACCAAGCAGCTGGCCGCATCCTTTTTCACGCTGCTGGCGGAAAAGAACGTGGATTACGAGCTGGTCAACGTGGACTTGTACCAGACGCCGCCACCGTTCCTGTCATACGAGGAGTTCCGCGGGTTCTGGTTCCCCATCTTCATCAAGGGGTACGCCGCCACGGATGCCGAGAAGGCCGCCATGGCGTACGCGCGGGAACAGGGCGACTATTTCAACAAGGCCGATATCCTCGTTCTCACCACCCCGATGTGGAATTTCACCGTGCCCGCCATTGTCAAGGCGTGGATGGATCAGGTGGTGTCGCCCGGCATCACGTTCACGATCGATGCCGCCGGCACCCAGCCCCTGCATCGCATCCGCCAGGTGATCCTGCTGGCGGCCTCCGGCGGTGTGTACAAGGAAGGTGATCCCCGCGACGCGTTGTCCTCCCAGATCCGGGCGCTGTTCAGTTTCATTAAGATCGAAAATATCCGCGTGGTCTGGGCCGATGGCCAGAACCCGCTGTTCAACTGCGATTCCGAGGCCCGGAAAAACATGGCGGTCGAGGCCATGGAGGAGCTGGTGGACGATATCGCCGCCATGTGTCCCACCTGAGCGGGACCGCCCGGATAGCTGAGCCTTAGGGTGACCCGCCTTGCGGGTTGCCTTCCGTAGCCGACCAATCCCTGGCGCACCGCATGCGCGGTTGCGTCACCAAGCCAAGGCACTACTGCATGAACACCGACGACCGTATCCAACATTTGCGCAACATGGGCATCATGGCGCACATCGATGCCGGCAAGACCACGCTCAGCGAGCGGATCCTGTTCTACACTGGCAAGACGCACAAGCTGGGCGAGGTGCACGACGGTACGGCCATCCTGGACTGGATGGACCAGGAGCGCGAGCGCGGCATCACCATCACCTCGGCCGCGACGTCCACCGAGTGGCGCGACCACCAGATCAATCTGATCGACACCCCGGGGCACGTGGATTTCACCGTCGAAGTGGAGCGCAGCCTGCGCGTGCTGGATGGGGTCGTCGCCCTGTTCTGCGCGGTGGGCGGCGTGCAGCCGCAGTCGGAAAAGGTCTGGCGCCAGAGCGAGAAATACAACGTGCCCAAGATCGCGTTCATCAATAAAATGGACCGGGCCGGCGCGGACTTTTTCGCGGTGTTGGAACAAATCCAGGAAGAGTTGGGCGCCAATGCCGTGCCCGTGGTCGTGCCCATCGGCAAGGCCGAGGAGTTCCGGGGCATCATCGATCTCATCGCCATGAAGGCGGTCTATTACGATGAGGATACCCAGGGCATGCGCTACCACGAGGAGCCCATCCCGGAGGACAAGCAGGAAAAAGCCCGCACCTGGCGGGCCAACCTGGTGGAAAAATGCGCCGAACAGGATGATGTCCTGCTGCAGAAATTTGTCGACCATGGCGACCTGAGCGAACCTGAGATCTGGAGCATCCTGCGGCGGGCTACGATCCAGCAGCGCGTGGTCCCGGTGTACTGCGGGTCGGCCTTCAAGAACAAGGGAATCCAGCGGTTGCTGGATGGGATCGTGAACTGCCTGCCGTCCCCGGCGGATTTGCCGCCGGTGATTTGCGAGCGCAACGGTAACTCGCGCACCCCGGACCCGGCCGAGAAGTTTTCCGCGCTGGCCTTCAAGGTGATGGCCGACAAGCACATGGGCAAGCTCACCTATATTCGCGTGTATTCCGGGACGGTGCCCAGCGGCGCCATCGTGTTCAACAGCACCCGCGGCGTGACCCAGCGCGTCGGCCGCATCATGCGCATGCACGCCAACCGCCAGGTCAACCTCGACGCCGCCTTGGCCGGCGATATCGTGGCCGTGGTCGGCCTGTCCCAGACCAAGACCGGCGACACGTTGTGCACCGAGGACGATCCGATCTACCTGGACGCGATCGAGTTCCCGGCGCCGGTGATGTCGATCAGCGTGGCCCCCGAATCCACCGCAGACAACGAAAAGCTGGGCGCGGCCCTGCATCGCCTCGCGGATGAGGACCCCACGTTCGTGGTCACGTACGACAGCGAGACTTCCGAGATCATTTTGTCCGGCATGGGGGAACTGCACCTGGACGTGATCGTGGAGCGGTTGCGCCGCGAGTATGGGGTCGTTGCCCGCGTGGGCCGGCCCGAGGTGGCGTATCGCGAGACGGCGACGACCGCGGCCGACGTGGTCTACAAGCACATCAAGCAGAGCGGCGGCCATGGCCAGTACGCCCACGTGGTCCTGCGCCTGGAGCCCCTCAGCCCGGGCCAGGGTTTCGAGTTCGTGGATGATATCAAGGGGGGGCGCATCCCCGCTGAATATATTCCTTCCGTGGAAAAAGGTATTGTCAAGGCCCTGGTCAAGGGGCCGTTTGCGGGCTACCCCGTGGTGGATCTGCGCGTGACCCTGATGGACGGCAGCCACCATGACGTCGACTCGAGCGACATGGCTTTCCAGGAAGCCGGCCGCTCCGGGTTCCGCGACGCGTTCCTGAAGGCCGACCCCGAGTTGCTCGAGCCGGTCATGTCCCTGGAGGTCGTCACCCCCGAGGACTTTGTCGGCCCCGTGTCCGGATCGATCTGCCAGCGCCGCGGCCGCATCGAGTCCATGGATGAGCAGGCCGGCGGCCGGGTCATCCGCGGCATGGTGCCCTTGGGCGAAATGTTCGGTTACGCCGGCACACTCCGGACCTTGACGCAGGGGCGCGCTAATTTTACCATGCACTTCGAGCACTACGAGGCCGTGCCGTTTGCGCTGGCCGAAGAGTTGGTGCGCAAGCGCCGGGAACAGAAAAAAGTGAGATGACAACATGACCAGCCCCGCGGACACGCCCCGGCCCCGCAACGTGCTGTTGCTGTGCATCAGCCAGGATTTCGGGGCGCAGTTCCTGTCCGCGGTCACGGCCACCTGCGGCGCCGGCGGCCGGCGCCTCGTGGCGGGCGGGGAAACGTTGGACCTGGAGGTCCTGGCGGGCGACCCCCGCCTCAACCCGGCCTGGCCGGACCTGCTGAAGAAGGGCGATGGCTACCTCCTGCTGCTGCGGCACCTGGACCACATTTCCATGGACAAGGTGCAGGCCATATACAGCCATCTGCTTCGCGATGCGTATGGGCCGCTGGCCGTCTTCGTGGTGCGCGAGCCGGGCGAGCTGGAGTTCAAGGTCAGCTGCCTGGCGTGTGGCCAGAAACTGCTGGTGCGCGACAGCGACGTCAACAAGACGGGCCGCTGTCCTTATTGCAAGGAAGCCTTTCGCCTCATGGCCCAGACCGAATATGTGCGGTCCCAGCTGCGCCTGCCGGACGCGGTGCCGGTGGCCCGGGTGTGCCCCACCGACCCGGCGCCGATCCAGGCGGCCTTGCTGGAACTCGCCCAGCGCATCCGCCGGCCGGCCGTGTCCGCCTTGGAGATGCGCGATGACCAGGCCGCCAAGCGGGCCACCACCCGCATTCAGATTACGGAGAGCTGACCCGGCATGGACCCGCCCGATCCCGCGCCTGTGCCCGCCGCGCCAGCGCTGCATGGCGTTTTACCGTGGACGCGCTCGTGCTTCGTGTGCGGCGCGGAGAATCCGCACGGGCTGCGCCTGCGGTCCCAGGTGGCTGCCGGCCGCGTATTTCTCGAGTATACCCCGCGCCCCGAGGATGTCGGCTACCGCCACATCGTGCATGGCGGGATCGGCATGACCCTCGTGGACGAGGTGATGACCTGGGCCGCGATCCTGGCCACCGGCCGGCTATGCGTGGCTGCCGAGATGACCACGCGCCTGAAGCAGCCCATGCGCGTGGGCCAACCGGTCCGGGTCGAGGGCTGGGTCGCGCAAGCCGGGTCCCGCCTCTGCCGCACGGTTGGGCACATCCTGGACGCGGCGGGCACGGTGCTGCTGGACGCCCAGGGGAAATACATGCCCATGCCGGCTTCCGCCATCAGCCTGTGCGACAAGGATTTTATCTTCAGCCCCGAAACCATCCGGCCCGATGCCGTTGTGCCCGTGGCGCCCGGGGGGCTTGGCCCCGCGCACCGCGCGGGAGCATAGGAACCGCCGGAGACCGGGCGGCGTGGCAACACCTCCTGCACGCAGACCATGGCTGAAAACATGTAAGGAACAATGAACCGGTTCCTCGTCAATGAGCTGAGGTGTTATCGCGATGAATTGCGACCTGCCCGCCTGCGGGCGCTGGCGGCCCACGTCGCCCACCGGGCGTGGCGCGCGGCCATGGGATGGAAGAACCGTGGCGTCACGCTGAGCCCGCAGGGACCGTCCCGCGGCCGCGTGCTCTCCTTCTACTACCGGATCGATCCGTTCCAGGTGCCGGATGAGCAGTCGGTCTCCTACGACCACACGATTTTGTGGGAAAGCCTCCGGATGGCGCGCACGTTCCAGGAACTCGGCTATACGGTGGATGTGATCCATTGGGCTCGCAACCAGTTTACGCCCAGGTACGACTATGACTTCTACGTGGATCTCCGCCGGAACTTTGAGCGGATCGCTGTTCAGCTCCCGGGTTCGTGCCGGAAAATCCTGCACATCGACACGGCGCACTGCGGCTTCCACAATGCCGCCCAGCGGCGGCGTCTCGAGGAACTGGCGCGGCGCCGCGGCATCGAGCTCCCGCCGTACAAGCTGATCGAGGTGAACCGCGCGATCGAGCACGCCGACTGCGCGACCATCCTCGGCAATGAATTCACCATGGGCACGTACCGTTTCGCCGATAAACCGCTGCACCGGATCCCCATTTCCGCGCCGTTCCAGTTCCCGTTCCCGGACCGGAAGGACTTCGCCGCCGCCGGCCAATGGTTCCTGTGGTTCGGCAACGACGGATTCGTGCACAAGGGGCTGGACCGCGTGTTGGAGGTCTTCGCCGGTCTGCCGGACCTCCACCTCGTGGTCTGCGGCCCGCTGGAGAACGAACTGAAGTTCAAGGCGGCATACTACCGCGAGCTGTACCAAACCCCGAATATCCACACCGAAGGTTGGGTGGATATCGGCACGCCGCGGTTCCTCCAGATCGCCAATCGCTGCGCCGGGCTGATCTATCCCTCGTGTTCGGAAGGCGGCGGCGGCAGCGTGATCAACTGCATGCATGCCGGCGTGATCCCAATCGCCAGCCGCGAAGCGAGTGTCGATCTGAACGATGCCCATGGCATGTTGCTGCCCGATGGCAGCCTGGAGTCGATCCGGCATCAAGTGCAGGCTTTCGCGCGCCGGTCGCCTGAATCATTGCGGGCCATGGCCCGCAATGCCTGGGCTTTTGCGCGGTCGCAGCACAGCCGCGCCCATTTCGCTGCGGCCTACCGCCGGTTTGTCGAAGAACAGATCGCGGCGCACCGCGGGAATCTTCGGTAGTTTAGTCTTGTGGTTCGGCCGCGGCGGCGGCGTTATACCGTTCCTCGTACAGACGCTTCCACAGGCCCGCCAGCCCCACGAGGTTGCGCAGGTCGAGTGCCTCGTACCGGTACACCGGGTACGGCCGGCCCAGGAACCGGCGCTTCCACTCATAGTCGCCCGGGCCAAACATGAGCAGGGTTTCCTTGCCTTCGTCGAAGAAGTGCTGTAGCGCGCGGTGGACGAGGTACGTCCCCGGCGCGTGCTTGTCCAGCATCCCGATGCGGCGGCTGAGCAGGTGCCAGTTTACCGCGTGGTCGGTGCGGTACATCAACAGGCCCGCAATGGCCACGCCATGCTGGTCGCGGAGCATAAGGCTACGGTTGCGGCCGAGTTTCTCCAGCCGCAGGTAGATCTTTGGCAGGTACGGCTGGAGTTGGTTCACCCAGGCGTCCTTGGGCCATTGCGTGTTGAAGATGGCCGCGAAGTCTTCGAAATCAGCGGCTGTTCTGGCCGGAACTAACTGGACCTTTGCCTCGCGGTAAAAGTCGTCCAGCCCGCGCAGTTTGCGCCGCAGCTTGCTGGAAAGCCCGTTGTGGTACTGGCGGAAATCCGGGTGCTCGGTCACGGGAAGATAGAACCCGGTGTTGATTTGAAGCCGCAGAAAAGATCTGCCAATCCGCTCCATGCGGAGCGGCTGGCAATCGAAGCCCACGACCTCCTGCCGGTACTTCCATTTGTCGTACGCGTAGAACGGCGCGGGTCGACCGTCGGCCCCGACATGCGCCGGACTCCACAGCGTCATCCACACGGCCTCCTGGGCGAGGGCGTCGCGGCCGATGTGGTCGAACAGGGCGTCGGCTAGTTCACTGCGGCCGGTGCAGTAAGCCTCGCGGAAGTTCAGGCGACGATCTCCACGATGTGTTTTGTAACGAGCCGCGCCAGCGCCTCCCGGCTGCCGGGAAAATCCTGCAGGCGGAATTCCGGTTGCGTCTCGTCTCGATGCATCAGGAACGCCGCGGTCTGCGGGCTGATCCGCGTGATCCACGAGCCCAGCAGGTGAACGAGCCAGAAGCCCGTTTCCTCGCGATAGCGCAGCCCGTGCTTGACGCGAAACAGCGCGGAATCCGTGACGCGCGGCAGGGATACTACGTAGTCCGCCACCGGGTCCGGCATGGACTTCGTCGCCGCGGACCCCTGGCAGAGGTAATCCGGCTGGTTGATGGCGGCGGCGGCCATCCGGCAGCCGCCCTCGCACCACGGATACCATTTGCAGGTTTTGCAGTCCTCCGGGACCAGGCTTCCATCCCGCCATTTCTTCATCCTGGCCCACGCCGGCGCGATGCCGGTGGTCAGCACGTTGCCATAGGATTCAGTTTCATGGTTACACGCGTGGATGTCGCCGTTGGCGTTGATGCAGACCATTTTCTTGCCGGCGGGGCAGCCGCGGCCGACAAACTCACGGTACTTTTCGACGTCCTTGATCATGCACAGCGGGTACTGGTACAGCGAGTAGATCGCGATGCCGGTTTCGTCGCGCACGCGCACGGCCGCGTCCAGCACCTGGATGTAGTCCTCGGACGCGAGGAGCGCCTCGTTCGCAACCGTGTTGTTCGCGGTCCTTGAAACCACCGCCCGGGTGACGAAGTAGTTGCTGGCCCCGAGCGCCGCGGCAAGCCGGCCGGTCTGATATACGCAATCCTTGTTGTGGATCGTGATGATGTTGTTGATGCTGATCTTGATGCCGATCTGTACGGCCAGGGTAATGTTCCGGACGATCTTCTCGAACGAGCCCTGGTCGTTAAACACGCGATCGTTGGTTACCGGATCGTACGACGCCAGCGAGGTCAGAATGTGCGGCAGCCCGGCATCTTTCAACGCCTTGAGCTGGTCGTTCGTGGCCAGGGTCAGGTTCGTATTGCACGTGGTCATGATCCCGGCCCGCGTCAACTCGCGCACCGCATGCAGCAGAACGTCGTAGTTAAGGAATGGCTCGCCGCCCGAAAGGATGACGTTCAAGACCTTGTTACTGGTCAGGTCGGCCATCACCAGGTCACAGGTCGCCTTGGACATTGTGACAGGTTTGTTACGGGCGTCGTGCCGCCAGTAATTGTAGCAGTACGGGCAATGGTGATTGCAGGCGCTGGTCAATTCCAAATTGACTTGGCACGGAGTCCGCAGGGGTTCCAGTGTCTGCTCCATGTTGCTGCCTTGTTCTTGACACTAACACAACTGCCTGTAGTGTAAAACGATAACATGATCAACTACTTCGTCCAGCGGCTGAAACGCGAACTGGCCCAGGACGGGCTCCGGGGGCTCGTGCGTAAATATCCGCCGGCCGACATGGTCAAGGGGATGCTGCTGATGGGGGTCGGCGCCGTGGCCAGCTTCCGCCTCGCGGTCGTCAACCGGCTGGAGCGGAGCGATGCCTACGTCCGCTGCTTTCGCGCTCCGCTGGTCCGGCGCTTCAACAAGCTCTACTTCATGCTCAGCAGGAACACGTTTGACCGTACGTACTTCATGGGCAAGCACGTGATCAAGTTCCCCACGGATCTCTGGACGTACCAGGAGATCATCTACGAGTGCAAGCCGGACGTGATCGTCGAGACCGGCGTATTTCTTGGCGGCAGCACCTTCTACTTTGCCAAGCTCTGCGAGTTGTTCGGCCGCGGCCGCGTGATCGCCGTGGAGTCCGCTATTGAGCATGTGGATCCGGAGGTGCTTGCTCTACCGAACGTGAAGCTGATCCAAGGCAGCAGCCGTGACCCCCAGGTGCTCGAACAGGTGCGGTCGATGATCCGCCCTGGCGAGCGCGTGATGGTCGTGCTGGATGCGGATCACACGCCGGCGCACGTATACCCGGAGATGAAGCTCTTCTCCACGCTGGTTACAGAAGGGCAGTACCTGGTGGTGGAGGACGGGATTATCGATCACGTGTATCCCGCGCTCTGGCGGCGGCGCGGCCCCCTGCGCGCCATCCGCCGGTTTCTTGCGGAATCACCCGATTTCCAAGTCGATTCCTATCGAACCCGGTTTCTTTTAACCCACTCGCCATCGGGTTACCTGCGGCGCGTCGGTGCGGTCGGCCCGCTGCCCGCCGCGCGGGAAGAGGACAACCTGCGTCCATTTCGGCTCACGCTGGCTGGTCTGGCGCCGGACGCGCCGTGGCGTGAGCGCATGAACCAGAATCGGCCCGGTTCCACGGCAGGGAAGGAATGATCTGGCCCTACCCGTTGGCGCGGGCGATGAAGCGGTTCATCTACACCCGCATTGATCTGGCCCTGTACACGGTGACCCTGCCGCTTCCATCTTCCTCGCCGACCACCGGAAACGCCGCTTCGCCAAACCGGGTGGTGTTCCGCGAGATCCGGCCCGAGGATGTGGACTGGCTGGCGCAGCAACTGGAGGCGGGAGCCGGGAACGAAGATCTGGCCGCGCGCCTCGGCCAATCCCGGGGAGTTATGGCCGTCGTGGCCGACCGCTTCGCCGGATATGCCTGGGGCACGCAGTCGCCCCGCGAAAAGGAAGGAATCCCGCCTTTCCAATTCCCGATCCGGCCCGCGCCCAGCCTGCTTTACATTTATGGTGGCTACGTTGCTCCGGGATACAGGCGCAAGGGCGTGTTAGGGGGGCTGTTGCGGCAACTGCTGGTGGAGACGGCACGGGCCGGCGGCGTCAGCGGCGCGTTCCTGCTGACCGCCCACCCCGCCGTGTCCGCGGCCGCGGACCGGCTGGGCTTTCGGCGAACCGGTGTTCTCCGCTATCGGCGGCGCCTGGGCTTTGTTTCGCGCGACGTCTCCGCCCTGGCGCAGGTGTGTCAGGCATAGCCGGCTGGATTTTCATGGGAACCGAGTACGACATCATCTGCCTGTCGCCGCACCCGGACGATGCGGTGTTGTCCTGCGGCGGAAGCCTGTTTGCGCAGGCCGCGTCGGGCGCCCGCGTCCTGGCCGTCACCGCGTTTGCGGCCGGCCCTGCGGCGTCCGCGCCGATCTCGCCCTTTGCGCGCCATTTTCACGATCTCTGCGGCCTCGCTCAGGACGGCGGGGCGCAGCGGCGGGCGGAAGATATCGCGGCCTGTCGGGTGCTTGGCGTTGAACACCGGCATGTTGAGATTCTCGATGCGCTGTACCGTACCCATCCGGTCACGGGCGACCCATTGTACCCGACGCAGGTACAGCTATTTGGCCCGCCAGCGCCGGAGGAGAGCGGGGTGGTCGACGAACTGGTCAAGCGGTTCCGGGACCTGCCGGCGGGTCGCGCGATCTACGCGCCGCTCGGCGTCGGTGGCCACGTGGACCACGGGCTTGTGCGCGTGGCGGCGGAGCGCTGCTTCGGCCTGCGTGTTCGCTATTACGAGGATTTCCCGTACGCTTGGAAGCTGTTGGCCGTTCGCCGCTGCGTCCGTCCGGCCCGGGCCTGGCAAGCGCAGGTGCTGGCGCTGGACTCGCGGGCGATGGCGGCCAAGGTAAACGCCATCGCGGCGTACGCCTCGCAGATTACCCCGCTCTTTGGCGATCGCGCGCGCATGGAGCAGTTGGTGTGGCTGTATGCGCGCCGCACTGGCGGGGAACGGTTCTGGGATCACGCGCGGCGGGCCGAGGCTTGAGGGCGGCAACGTATGGGGTGCCCGCCACGGTGGCCATTCGTAGCGGTGGGATTCGGGAGCAAGCTGCGACACGTTATGGGTTGTTTCCTGCAGGATGGTAACCTATACGTTGAGCGCTTGCAGCAAGAGAAAGTCTGTCTGAGAAAGTCTGTGGAACAACCACGAACGCATACGTTCCGTGGCCTAACAAGGAGACGGCGGGTGAATAATGCGAAATGGTCGGCTCCCATGCAGCAAGAGATGAAGAACCGGTGCTTAACCTGGTTGCCAGTACTCGTTGCCGTGGCGATTGTGGCGGCGTTGCTCCCGTTCCCGGCGCACGGGCAGACAGTGATCACATCTTTCGATTCCAACGGAGAGCTGAGCTGGAATGACCCGGCCGGGACCGGGACGCATCATGCGGTGGAATGGGCCGCCGCGGGGCTGACCAACTGGTTTTCCTGGCGAGATGCCGAGGCAACCCTCGCGGGGCTGGGTCCCACGGGGACCGTGGCCGTGCCGATGTTCTACCGCGTAGTGACGCCGGATCCGACGTACGACGAAACGCAGCACTACACCTATTTTGAGAAGTTGCCGGCCTTTGATCCGCTCACCCCCCTCGAGAGCAATGAACTGCGCATCACGTTCATGGGGTCGATGATCCCCTTGCCGGTACGCAAGGCCCAGGCGGAGATGAGCATCTTCGTCGAGGTGGGTTGGAGCAACAACCCAAGCGACCGCGTTTACGGCGGCCGGGCCAAGGACCAGTTCATGTTCGACTGCGGTGCCGGGGTGTCGGCCAACTACGCCGCCGCGGTAGTTGGGTTTCGTCGAATGGACAAGGTGTTTATCAACCATTTGCACGGTGACCACATGAACGACCTGACCCACATCTACACCTTTGGTCCTTCCGGGGACCGCAAGTCGCCCCTCTACGTCTGGGGATCGTCGCGATCCAACGTGGAAAGCCCCACCAACTCGGGCATCTATTACGACGACGGGACCAGCAACTTCTGCGCGAACCTGCGGCGCGCCATGCGTTGGCACACCGAAAGCTTCAGCTTCCAGTCGACCTGTTACACGAATTTCGTGGCCCCCACCAGGGAAAGCTGGGGACTGCCATGTGATCCTGTCCCGGTTGAAGACGATCCGCCCAACGATGCCTATGCCCTGGTACCCATTGAACTGGACTGGACACAAATCGGAATCGCCTACAGCAACCAGGCCACGGGCGTGAAGATCACCCACTTCCCGGTGATCCATGCCAGGCAAGGCTCCATGGGCTACAAGCTCGAGTGGCAACTTCCGGGCGGCACCAACCTGACCATGATCTACACGAGCGATACCAAGCCCGAGACCAACTGTGTCAACCAGGCCATCAATGGCGGCCGGGGCGTGGACGTGTTTGTCCACGAGATGGTCGTGCCGGCCTCCGTGTGGGCCTACAAGCAAATGGGCCTCAAGGCCCCGCCCGCCCCGAATGATCCGCTCTACCCGAACTATCTTGAGGCCGTCCAAATCGCGACGACCGTTCAAAACAGCTCGCACACCCCGCAAGGGGCCTTCGGCTACCTCCTCAGCCTGCTCAAGCCGAAGCCGCGGCTCACGGTCGCCACCCATTTCCCGGTGGCCGACGACACGGTGGCATCGGCCTTGCAAAGTGTCCAGGCGCATACCAATGTCGTCTGGGGGCAAGACCTCATCTGGTCTTTTGATCTCCTGGTGCTCCGGGTGTTCCCGGACCGGATTGAACAGTGCAGGGCCGTTGTCTCGGATTACTGCTTTAATCCCCCCGTCCAACTGGATGGCGGCACTTACCCGCCTAAGTATCACGATGGCCATGGTGGTGGGGACCCCTACGCCCAGATCGACCTGACCACGCAGATCCCGGCCACCAATACTGACGGCACGGTAAACTACCGCGAAGACGGGTATTGAGGGACAAGCCGTCTTCGCCGGATGGTTGGCTTCTGTCCCGGTCGCCGATCCAGGAAGGCGTGCTTGGCGCGCCCCCGGATGCAGGCCCCTTGCGGCAAGGGTGTTGCCTGGCCGGCGGGGCACTATCCAATAGGAGATACAGCAGCTTGTGCCTGAGGTCCTGAGTTCCAGATTGAAATCTGCCAGTTGAACTGCAAGTCCTTTGGTTTTTCATGTCATGGTCCTGGATGGCCGCGCACTCCCGCCCGACGCCGTTGCGATTTCTTCCGAATTTGTTCTTTCTATTGTGAATATATCTGTATTAACTCTTCCGCTTCGCTTGGTTGATCCGAGGGCATGGAATATTCACTTTTGAGTGGAGAAATATTCATGAGAAAATCATCGACAGTCTTTGTTTTTGGGATGCTGGCGCTGTGTTGGGCGGCGGCGCCCGCGCGGGCGACGGAATTGGCGGGCGAGATTCAGATATTGGTGAGGACGCCGGCCGGCAAGACTGTCACTTTACAAGTCGAGTCCACCGATACCATAGAGAGCGTGAAAGACAAAATCAGGGATGTGGAAGGGATCGATCCGAATCAGCAGACCCTCATTTTTAACGGCACCTGGCTGCAGGATGGCCGGACGCTGGCCGATTATAATATCCGAAACAATTCCACGTTGCGCTTGGTTCTGGGCTTCACCTATCCCGATTCCGGCCCGTACGCCGGCGGCACTGCGCTGGTGGTATCGAACACGCCAACCGCCATCGGCAACGGGTCCGACATCACGAATGTGAGCATCGGGACGTCGAGCACGACCAACATCACGGGGCAGGGCGCCCATTGGCTGACCTTTATCGCGCCGGCCGCCGCCAGCGTGGGTATGAAGGACATCGCGATCCGGTCCGCGAGCGTGGGCGACACGACGCTGACGAACGCCTACCGATACACTTCGCCGGGTTTCGACATCGCGGTGACCAAGACGGCGGACAATCCCGCGCCGGTTGCGGGCGTCGTGGTGACCTATACGATCACGGCGCAAAATGTCGGCTCGGAGACGGGCAACTCGGCGACCGTCACGGACGTGCTGCCGTCGGGTCTTTTCTATCTCAACCACAGCAACGGGACGTATGCGGCCACCAACGGCGCTTGGAACGTCGGCGCGCTGGACGTGGGCGCGAGCCTGTCGCTGGCGATCCAGGCGCGGGTGCTGCTGCCGCCGGGGCTCTTCGCTTCGGTCGCCAATCCCGCGTCCAACAACTTCTTCGGCTGCTCGGTGGCGCGCGTGGGCGCGGACAAGTTCGTGGCGGGCGCTTACGGGACGAACGCCGGCGGCGCCTATCTGTTCGACGAGAATGGCGCGTTGCTGACGACCTTCACCAATCCGGTTCCGGGCGCGACCAACTGGTTCGGCTTTGCGGTGGCGGGGTTGGGTGCGGACAAGGTGATCGTGGGCGCGCCGTATGACGCGCAAGGCGCGAACCAGAACGGGCGCGCGTACATTTTCCAAACGGACGGCACGTTGCTGGCGACGATCACGAACCCGGTGACGCAGTCCTACGCCCAGTTTGGCGCTGCGGTGGCGGCCCTGGGAGACGACAAGGTGATCGTGGGCGCACCGAACTACGGCTTGGGCGGTAATTTCTATGGGCGGGCCTATCTCTTCAATACCGCGGGAGAACGGCTGGCGACCTTGAGTCATCCCGCGCCCGCCAACTATGCCTCTTTTGGCGCGGCGGTGGCGGGGTTGGGCGCGGACAAGATCGTGGTCGGCGCCTACGGACAAACGGTGAGTTCTTCCTCTGGCGCCGGGAGCGCTTATGTTTTCGACACAAATGGCGCTGTGCTGGCCACGATCGACAACCCCACGCCGGCGTTCCAGGCCAATTTTGGCCGTGCGGTGGCGGTGCTGGACGCAGATACCTTCGCGATTGGCTCGCCCGGCGGGACGAGTACCGGTCATGTGTACCTTTGCAACTCCGCTGGTGCGCTGCAAAAAACCATCCCCAATCCCACGCAGGCTGCCGGTGAAAGATTCGGCTGGTCGCTGGCGGCCTGGGGCGCGGACAAGTTCATCGCGGGCGTTCCGTTCGCCCAGGTGGCCGGCAGACACGCCGCCGGAAGCGCCTATGTGGTGGATACCAACGGAACGCTGCTGGCCAGGCTGGACTCCCCCGATCCGGTGTATAACGAGCAATACGGCTCGGTGGTGGCGGCGGTGGGTGCAAACAGGATCGCCGTGGGATCCCAGTGGAACGATATAGGCGCGGATGACGCCGGGATGGTCCTTCTTTTCGAGCCGGCCGCGGGCGGCGCGTTCGTTCGCAATACGGCGGCGCTGACGGCGTCCGATCCGGCGGACACCAATCCGCTGAACAACACCGGCACGGTGGTGTTTGCCGTCGGCGTCGGGGCAAACCTCTCCATCAGCAAGGTCGGCGCCCACAACGCCCGCCTTCCCAAGACGACCAACACCTACACGATCACCGTGACCAATCGCGGCGCGACTGCCGCGACCAACATCCGGGTCATGGACAACCTGCCCAACGACCTTTGGCTCCTTTCGGCCGCGCCGGGCCGCGGCTGGTATCAAACGGCCACCGACCGCTGGTTGCTTGGCACCCTGGCGGCCGGCGAGAGCACCGAGATGACGGTGCAAACCAAGGTGCTCGAATCGTGGCCGCACAGCCTGACCATCACCAATCCGCAGCCGGTGGCCATGAATGATTTCTTCGGCTGTGCCGTGGCGCCCCTCGGCGCCGACCGGATGATCGTGGGAACGTCACAGGGCGACACCAATCGCGGCTGTGCCTATCTCCTCACACTCGACGGCGGCGTACTGGCTAAATTCGTCAGCCCCGTGCGGAAAATGTCAGCCTACTTCGGCGCCGCCGTGGCGGCGGTCGGCGAGGACAAGGCGCTGGTGGGCGCCTGGCAGGACACAAGCGGTGGCCGGGCCTATCTTTTCGACACGAACGGAACCTGCCTTGTGACCGTGACCAATCCTTTAGGAAGCAGTGGCACCTGGTTCGGTTACGCCGTGGCGGGAATCGGATCAGATCGCTTCATCGTCGGTTCAAGGAACCAGGGCGGCGGGCCATCTTTCGCAGGGACCGCCTACATCTACGATACCGGCGGCGCGTTGCTGGCGACCGTCACCAATCTGTTCCCGACGGCCAATGAGGAATTCAGTACCGTCTTGGCCCCCCTGGGCGACGACCGGGTACTCATCGGCGCCCCCGGGCGGACTGTCGGGGGTATGTACTCGGTGGGAGAGGCCTATATTTATGACCGGGATGGCCAGTTGCGGGTGACCATCACCAATCCCGCGCCAAGGGTTGCCGATCGGTTCGGTTCTTCCGTGGCCGCGCTGGGCACGGACCGGGTAGTGATCGGCGCGCCTTGGAGTGATATCTATTTAGGGGAACAGTACCCCGGCAAGGTCTATGTCTTCGACACCAATGGCGTCCTGCTGGCGACAATCGAGGATCCCGTGCAGAAAAAGAGCGGTGCGTTTGGCGCCCGCGTGGCCGCCGTGGACACGAACCGGTTCATCGTTTCCAGCAGCCTGCACGCCACCAGCCCCTGTCTCTTCGATGCCGGCGGCGATTTGATTGCGGTGGTGCACACACCCTCCAACGTGGCGGCCACCGCCGTGGCGGGGGTCGGTTCGGGACGGGCGGCGGTCGCGTCGGCACAGGCCGGCACGGCGCAGACCAATACGTACGGGGAGGTGTACCTCTTCGACCAGATTCCCATTCCGCATTACACGACCAACCGGGTGACCATGACCTGCGCGCAGGCTGTCACCAACGAGGCCAACCTCACGGCCGCCGCGCTCCTGCTCGTGGGCATCGGCGGCGGAACCTACGACCTGACCATCGCGTCCGCGCACGGGACGGTCGTCCCCTCCGTGGGCACGCACCAGGTCGCCACGGGCGCGGTCGTGACGGCCTACGCGGTTTCTCCGTCTCAGCAAGGCCTGATGCAGTACGTCTGCACGGGCTGGACAGGCACGGCCGGCCTGTCGCCCACCAGCGGTTCGGGCACGCAAGCCGTCGTGACCGTACACACCAACGCCACCCTGACCTGGCATTGGACGACGAATGTAATCGCGGTGATACCCAACAACGGCCCGCTCGCGGGCGGTAACACGGTGCTGGTGACCAACGGGCTTTTTGGCAACATCACGAACGTGGTGGTCGGGAGCGCGGGCGTCGTGCCCACATCGTTCGGCGCCAACTGGTTCACGATCATCATGCCGGCGGCAACGAATGCCGGGCCGGCGGACGTTACGGTCCAGGCCTCCGACAACGGCGACACCACCCTGCCCGCGGCCTATACCTACAACCCGGCTGGTGTCTTGGATTCGGTGACTCCGGCCAGCGGGGGCAGCCTGGGCGGGTATACGGTGGTCCTTGTTGGCTCAAACCTGTGCGATGGGACGGACGCCACCAACGTGACCCTGTGCGGGGTGAACGCGCAGTCCATCACCACTCAGTCGGCTACGCAGATCGTGGTGCTGGCCGGCGCAGGGCCGGTCGGCCCTGGTGACGTGCGGGTCTTCTCTGCCAGCGTGGGCGAAACGGTAAGGGCGAACGGGTTTGAATACTTGCGCGCCAACCAGGCGGCGCTGGTCTTCACCCCGGCCAGCCCGCAGGCCTGGCTGACCACCAACGCCCTTTCAACAACGGGCGGCTCAGGCACCGGCGCGGTGAGCTATGCCGTGTTGAGCGGGCCAGGCAGCATCGTGGACGACACCCGCCTGGCCGTCACCGCGGCCAGCGGGACCATCACGGTGATTGCGGTCAAGGCCCAGGACGATCAGTATTTCGAGGCCGCCGCTACCGGCACGGTGATCGCCGCCAAGGCCGACCAGGTCATCTCCCATTTCCTTCCCGCGAATGGGACGGAGGTTATGCGCACCGCCGTGCTGCGCGTGAGCGCCACGGCCAGTTCAGGGCTGCCGGTCAGCTTCGCGGTGGGCAGCGGGCCGGGGGTCATCACGGATGCGACCAACCTGAGCTTTACCACCATCGGGCGCGTGGGCGTGATCGCGCGGCAGGCCGGCGACGCCGATTGGAACGCGGCGCCTGAAGTGACCCATACGTTATTGGTCAAAAGTCCGATTGAGCAGGCCATTGCAACCTTGCTGGTATATTTTGAAACCAACCGCCCCCAACGTGTGATCGAGCTGAAATCTGGTCATCGGCCATGAGGCCGGGTAATATCAGTTTGATGCAACTGCGATTCAGTGTTTCCTGCTGAAAGTGTCGTCGGCCAAGTTGCAAGCCCAATTGGCCGCCGTCGGTTATTGGGGCTGAACACCTACCAGATTCGCTACGAAGACGACAACTACCTGCCGGGGGAAACGCAGTTTGTCACCCGGACGGACGGCCTCTGTGCGGCCGCCCATGCCGATATCATCTGGAGCGGCTTGATCTGGCGCGCTGTGCGCGCCGGATTGGGGCGCTCACTGCGTTCAGCGTCGTTGTCCTCGGGCGCGCGGCGCGCCCGTCGGATCAACGCCGCTTCACCAACATTGGTCTGGCTGTGCGCAGGCTGTGCCTGCTTCCATCCAGCCCAAGTTGGTGAGCGCCCCAGTGGACATCAATATCCCCGCCGATGGCACGGGCGTTTACCTTGATGTGGTCACCGGTGCGCACAGCGAAACCATGTTCTCGCCCGCCGACCTCCACGCCTTTGTCATGGGCGGCACCCTGCTGGCTTTTGACTCCTACTTTGATTTTCCCTTTGGGAATGGCTTTATGAGCCTGAATTCCGGTGGAGCCAGCGGGGTCAACAATATTGCGCCAAGCACCCAGGTCGGACCGGCCTGGCTTGCGTGGACACAGGATGACATCAGCAACCGCTCCGGCGAAACGGCCTCAACACCCGAGCCCGCGACCTCCGCCCTGCTCATCGGGGGCGGGCTCCTTCTCGCCCGGTTGCGCAGGAAAACCCGCCGCGGCTAGATCCGGCTAATTTTAATTGCAGCTGCGACCACCCTCTCGACCGCCCGCCAGACGCTACCTGGAAGGCTGTAGCCGCGGCGCTGTGCCGCCGCGCTGTAGCGGCGTGCTGTAGCCGCGGCTCTGTGTCGCCGCGCGGTGGCGGCGTCATGAAGCGCTGGGGCCGGGGCGCAGGGCCCCTGTCTCCCATTGCTCGCGATACCAGGCCACGGTTTGCGCCAAGCCAGCGGGCAGCGCCGTCCGCGCGCGCCAACCGATCTTCCGCTCCGTCTCCTCCACCTGTGCGTGGACGTGGTGGTGTTCCCGGACGCGGTCCTCGCGCGCCCCGAAATCCAATGGGATCGTTGGATTGATGATGCGGCCGAGATCCTCGACAAGATCACGCACGGTGTGCACCGCGCCGGTGCCGAGATCGATGGTATCGCCGTCAATGCCTGGCGCCACGGCGAGTCGCAAGAGCCCGTCCACCAAATCGTCGATGTAGATCCAATCCACCGCGCGAAGCCCGCTGCTCAGGTGTGGAGCCTGGCCCTGCAACAGGCTCAAGATGACATAGGGAACCAGTTTCTTCAGGTCTTTCTGGGCTGGCCCGTAGACCATGAAGAACCGCGCGATGACAACCGGCAGGTCGTACAGCGATTGAAACATGCGGCCGTAGGCGCCGGCCGCGACCTTGGCCGCGGCATACGGCGATGGCGGCGCGACGTGCTCCTGACCGGGGCGCGGCTCGTCCGCCGAGTTGGCCAGGATGACTTTCCCGCAGCCGGTCTCGCGCGCTGCGCAGAGCAGGTGCACCGTGGCGGCCAGCGTGTCCCGCAGCTGCGGCAGCACCGCGGCCGGATCGCGGCTGGCCTCGACGCGGCTGGCAAGGTGGAAAACGATCTCTGGCCGGATGGCGTCGAACAGTGCGCGCACAGCCTCGATATCGCCCAGATCCAACTGGCGCCATGCGGCCGGCAAACTGCCCGCCGGGCGGCTGTTCCGGTAGGTCCCGTACGTCTCGGCGCCCAGCCCCAGCAGTCGGCGGCATGCGTGCTCACCGATGAATCCGGCGGCGCCGGTCACCATCACGCGCTTGCCCTTGAGCGCATCGTCGCTGTTCATGGACTGGTTCCTTGCCCGATGCCTGGCATGGGTTGCCGGGAATCCTTAGTGGAAACCGTTACTGGGCCAGCCGGGGTGAAGGTGGCGCCGGGGAACACGTTCCCGATCCATCGGTCCCCACCAGAGTCCGTTGGCGTGGCTCGCAAGCGACGGACTCGAAGGCGACTTCATGGCTTGCCGGTGCCGGATGGGGTGGTTTTGACGGATACCCCATCCTTGATGCGCGTGAATCCCTGGCCGTTATTCAAATAGCGCACCATTTCGGTACTGCCATTCTCGTATCGGTAGAAAACAAACAAGTCCTGGTTTTGTTCGCCCTCTTTGTGGGCCAACCCCACGACCTGGCCCCGGATCGCCTCCCGGATGATGGCGCCGAGATAATACTGTCCTACGCTCTGCTGGATGAAGATCGAAACTTTGGGCGAAACAAGGGGCGGTTTTTCATCCTTTGGCACCGGCACCGGCTTGTCGCTGACCACCAAATCCAATTGACCATCGTTGTTGAAATCCACCTCCACGATGTCCATGTTGTTGGTGGATAAAATATCCTCGCGGGCCAGAATTTGCTGGGTATTGGTAAATGGGGTGTATTCAGGCGTCGCCGAAATACGCGCCTCCGATGGGGGCAGTTGGCCTGAGAGCGCATCAGGATCCGCTTTGTCGCAACCGATGCCGGCCCAGACCAATGCCAGACAAACCATAACCAACCCGGGCGCAGTTCTCATGTTCATAAATGCCTCACTTCCCTGATTAAAGTATAGCAGGGGGCTATGCGGGAAGCAAAGCAGATTATGGCGCCAGAAGCGCGTTGCGTCACAATTAATGACACCGAAAGCTTGGAATGCAGGTGGGATGGAAACGAGCCGTTGCGTCAGAATCATGACACCGAGACAATGGAGGCATGAATATGAGTAAACAGGCGACCAAGGAATACACGGAGAAGATGCGCGAACGGTACCAAGCGATGCTGACCAAGAAAGCCAAGGGACGGATATTGGACGATTTTTGTGAGACGACCGGGCTAGAGCGGAAGCACGCAATCAAGGTGATGAGGAGCCGCCAGGAACTGTTGCGGCCAGCGGGCCGGACCGCGGTCTATGCTGGCGCCGAAGCCGCGTTGGCGAAGATTTGGATGATGTTCGACCAACCCTGTTCCAAATTGCTGTATCCGGTGCTGGAAAGCTACCTGGCCAGTTATGAAAAGCAGGTCGGGTTGCAAGATCAAGGCGTGCGGGCTCTTTTACTAAGGATGAGTCCTTCCACGATGGACCGGCTGCTGCGCGGGCATCGGGTGCGGACATCGTTGTGGCGTGGGCATGGCGGGCCGATCGCGGCGATGAAACGCCAGATTCCTGTGCGGAGCGAACGCTGGGAAGGCCGCGGCCTCGGGTGGTTTGAAACCGATACGGTGGCCCATTGTGGGGGTTCCATGGAAGGAAGCTTTGCCTACACCCTTACCTTTACGGATACGGATCGTTGTCAAAAATTTTGTGTCAAAAAGTGATTGGGGGGCAATTCGGCTTC
>CAZAYP010000036.1:0-57110 GCA_964489425.1 uncultured Verrucomicrobiota bacterium
AGCGCCAATCCGCGGGCCGGCGTGTAGATCTCGGTGGTCGCCGGCGCCTGGCCCGCGCCAAGGTTGAGCAGCAGGCCGATCACCAGCGCCACGCTGCCGGCGGCCAGGGCCCGGCGCACCCGCGGCCAGCCGCCCGCCGCCGGGTCCAGCGGCCACGCCCACGCCCATGCCGCCCCGGGCAGCCACATCCGCGCGGCCCACTGCAGCGCGAACGCCAGCCAGGGATTGAAGTCTACGGTCAGCCCGGGATCGTGCATGAAATCATTCGCTTTTTATTCCACGGTGTTGGTCCGGCGTATCTTTGCCGGGATTGCGAATCCCAGGCAAGCTTGATTGCTTTTTTTCGCGCGCGCAGGTAGGATGCGGGATGTTCAAGGAGATTGGGATCGGATGAGTTGGGATCATGAAAACCAGGCCGCGATCAAGGCGGATACCGTGCTGCGCACTTTTGTCGCCGCGGAGATCGGCGATCCGGTGCGCGCAGCCCTGGCGACCGAGCAGGATCGGCTGCGGACCGCCGGGGCCCGGGTGGGCTGGGTGGCGCCGGAAAACCTGCACCTGTCGCTGGCCTTCCTGGGCGACCTGTTCGGCGCGGCGCTCGCCGGCCTGGCGCAGGGGCTGGATGGCGTGGCCCGGGCCACCCGGCCGTTCACGCTGGACACCGTCGGCCTCGGGGCTTTTGGCGCGCCCGGCCGGCCGCGGGTGCTCTGGGCCGGGGCGCAGGCCGCGGACGCTGCGCTGCCCGCCCTGTACGCGCGGTTGCGCGCCGTGCTGGCGGAGCTGGACCTGCGCCTCGAAGACCGTCCGTTTCATCCGCACCTGACCCTGGGCCGGGTCAAGAGCGGCGACCGGGCCGCGGCATTGACAGGCCTGATCCAGTCCGATAACAATAGGTCATACGGGGCCACCCCGGTGACGCGGATCCTGCTGATGAGAAGCCGGCTGGCGCCCCAGGGCGCGCGCTACACGATTTTGCACGCAGCAACCCTAAAAGGAGAATGACACCATGGCAACGAAGACGGCCAGCAAAGCGGCGGAAACGGACGATACCCAGGGCAAAAGCAAGCTGCCGGCGGCGCTCAGCACGGTGCTGGCGCAAATCCAGAAGGAGTACGGCGACGGCGCGATCATGCTGCTCGGCAGCGAGGAAACCAAGAAAGTGCCGGCGATTTCCACGGGGGCCTTCACGCTGGACATGGCGCTGGGCATCGGCGGCGTGCCCCGCGGCCGGGTGATCGAAATTTTCGGGCCCGAGTCGTCGGGCAAGACCACGCTGGTGCTGCACATTATCGCCAACGCCCAGAAAGCCGGCGGATTGGCCGCGTTCATCGACGCCGAGCACGCCCTGGACCCCGCGTACGCGCGCCGGATCGGCGTGGACCTGGAGCAGTTGCTGGTGTCCCAGCCGGACTCCGGCGAAGAGGCGCTGGACATCGCCGAACACCTGGTGCGCAGCAAGTCGCTGGACGTGGTGGTGGTGGACTCGGTGGCGGCGCTGGCGCCGCGCGCGGAGCTGGAGGGCGCCATGGGCGACTCGCACGTCGGCCTGCAAGCGCGCCTCATGTCGCAGGCGTTGCGCAAGCTGACCGCCGTGATCAACAAGTCCCATACCTGCTGCATCTTCACCAACCAGATCCGCGAAAAAATCGGCGTGATGTTCGGCAACCCCGAGACCACGCCCGGCGGCCGCGCGCTCAAGTTCTACGCGTCGGTGCGCCTCGACATCCGCCGCATCGCCAGCCTCAAGGAACCGAGCGGCCGCGTGTACGGCAACCGGACCCGGGTGAAGGTGGTCAAGAACAAGGTGGCACCGCCCTTTACCGAGGCGGAGTTCGACATCCTCTACTCAGAAGGCATCTCCGCCGTGGGCAGCGTGCTGGACGCGGCCACCCAGTACAACCTGATCGAAAAACGCGGGTCATGGCTGAACTTCGAGGGCAAACAGCTCGGTCAAGGCCGGGAGGCCGCGATCGAGGTGCTCAAGACCGACCCGGCCATGGTGCAGGTGATTATCGACAAGGTGAAGGAAAAAGTCGCCGAACTGCACACCAAGCCGGTAACCGCTGCGAAGCCGGCCGAGTAGCCGGCCCGCCGGCACCCACCCTATCCGCCGCCCACGGGCAGGAACAGCTTCAGCGTGTCCTGGTCGCGCAGCGGGTCATCGATATGGCCTTCCTGGCCGTTGATGAACGGGATGATGTAGCGCTGGTGCTCCTCGCGGATCTTGCACAGGTTCAGGGCGTCCCGGGCCGTGGCCTGGTCGGGCAGGTCCAACCAGTCGCCGCTCTTAATGCCGCGGATGTACAACAGGGACGTGAACTCGATCTTGATTTTCATGGCATGCCTCCCGGGCTGTTGAGCAACGCCGCAAACTGCGCCTCGTCCAATATCGTGACGCCCAGGTCGCGCGCATTTTTGAGTTTTGAGCCGGGGTCGGCGCCGGCCACCACGTAGCTGGTTTTCTTGGAAACACTCGCGGTGACCCGCCCGCCGCGCGCGGCAATGGCGGCCGCGGCCTGCTCGCGCGTGAACCCGGCGAGCGCGCCGGTAAGCACCAGGGTTTTGCCGGCCAGGGGCCCGCCAGTGGCCGGCCGGTCCGGCGGCGGTTGGGTCATGGCGACTCCGGCGACTTCCAGGGCTGCCACCAACTCACGCATCGCGGGCCGCTGGAAAAAGGCGTGGATGCTATGCGCCACGATCTCGCCCACGTCCGGCACGCGCTCCAAGTCTGCGGGACCGGCGGCCAGGAGCGCGGCCATGGATCCAAAATGATCCGCCAGCACCTGGGCGCTGCGTACGCCGACGTGCGGGATCCCCAGCGCGTTCAGGAGCCGGCCCAGATCGCGCTGCTTGCTGGCCGCGATGCCGGCGAGCAGATTGTCCGCGGATTTGTCGCCCATGCGGTCCAGCCCGGCCAGCGGGTCGCGGGCCAGGGTGTACAGGTCCACCGGCGACTTGACCAGCCCCCGGTCGACCAACTGCTCCACCAGCGCTTCGCCCAGGCCCTCGATGTCCATGGCGCTGCGCGCGGCAAAATGGCACAGCCAGCACTTGAGCTGGGCGGGGCACTGGAGGTTTTCGCAGCGCCAGGCCGCTTCGTCCGGCCGGCGGCGCTTGACCGGGCCCTGGCACACCG
This sequence comes from uncultured Verrucomicrobiota bacterium, assembly GCA_964489425.1. Classification (GTDB taxonomy): domain Bacteria; phylum Verrucomicrobiota; class Kiritimatiellia; order RZYC01; family CAZAYP01; genus CAZAYP01. The sequence goes on from CAZAYP010000036.1 coordinate 3,137, forward strand.
GGCATTGTGCAGGCATGCGGAACTCCTGCTCGGCGCCGGTGCGCCGCGCCAGGTTCACGCCGGTCACCGCCGGGATCACGTCGCCGGCCTTTTCCACGAACACGTGGTCGCCGACGCGAATGTCTTTGCGCTGCACCTCGTCCGCGTTGTGCAGCGTGGCGCGGCTGATGGTCGATCCGGCCAGCGCGACGGGTTCCAGTTCCGCCACCGGGGTCAGCACGCCGGTGCGGCCGACCTGCACGGTGATCGCCAGCAGGCGCGTTTCCGCGCGCTCGGGCTCGTACTTGTAAGCCACGGCCCAGCGCGGGCTCTTGGCCGTGGCGCCGAGGCGCGCGTACAGGCCGCGCTCGTTGACCTTGATCACGCCGCCGTCCGTGTCAAAGGGGAAGCCGCGCCGCAGGTTCTTGAGTTCATCCAGGCCGCGCAGCACCGCCGCGAGGTCCGGGCAGGCCCAGCGGCGCGGCGGCGGCGGCAACCCGAACGCCGCCAGGCCGTCCAGCAGGTCCAGGTGGGTGGCGGGCTCCCAGCCGGCGGTGTCGCCCACCGCGTAGAACAGGGCGTCCAGCGGCCGGGCGGCGACCAGGCGCGGGTCCAGCAGCTTGAGCGACCCGGCGGCGGCGTTGCGCGGGTTGGCAAACGGCTCCGCGCCCGCCGCCTCCCGCTCGCGGTTCAGGCGGGCGAACCCGGCCCGGGGCATGAACACTTCGCCGCGCACTTCCAGCACGGCCGGCGGCCGGTCGCCGCGCAGGCGCAGCGGAATGGAGCGGATGGTTTTCAGGTTGGCGGTGATATCATCGCCCACGCGGCCGTCGCCGCGGGTGCTGCCCAGCGCCAGCACGCCGTTTTCATAGCGCAGCGCCACGGCCAGGCCGTCGATCTTGGGCTCGAGCACGTAGGTGAACCCGCCCGCGGGCAGCAGGCGGCGCAGGCGCTGGTCGAACTCCGCCAGCTCGGCCGGGTCGTAGGTGTTGGCCAGGCTCATCATGGGCTGGCTGTGGCGCACGCTGCCGAACTCCGCCAGCGGCGTGCCGCCCACCCGCTGCGTGGGCGACTGCGGCGTGACGAGGTCCGGGAACCGCTGTTCCAGGTCCTCGAGTTCACGGTACAGGGCGTCGTACTCGCGGTCGGAGATCCGGGGCTGGGCCAGCACGTAGTACAGGTGGTTGTGGGTCTCCAGCTCACCGCGCAAGTCCGCGATTCGCTGTTCCGCCTCACGGCGCGGCATGTGGACCGGATCCATGGTATCAGTCCGGAGGTTGGGCGGGGTACTTCCAATAGGCCGGGAGGCTGATCACGGCGAGCACCGTCAGGTAAATGGCCGGCGCGCTGGTGAGGCCGGTGCGGTGAATGAGCCAGGTGCTCACCATTGGCGCCGTGCCGCAGAACAGGGCAAACGCCGTGTTGTAACCCAGCCCCGTGGCGCTGTAGCGGATGCTCACCGGGAACAATCGGCCCATGGCCGCCGGCATCACGCCGTAAAGCGCGCCCACCCAGATCGCGAGCACGATCTGCGCCATGAACACGAACGCCGGGTGGCCGGTATGGATCACGCCGAACAACGGCATCAGCGTGGCCGCCAGGCCAATCACCGCCCCCAGCATGACGCGGCGGGCGCCCACGCGGTCCGAGAGCCAGCCGGCCAGCGGCATCATCCAGATCAGGAAAAACATGGCCGCGGTGTTCAACGCATAGGCATGCGGCACGGCGGGCTTGAGGATGCTGGTGAGGTACGTGGGCATCCACAGGAAGAGCATGTACATGCCCGTGCCCATGGTCATGTTCATGGCCGCCACCTGCAGGATGCGGCCGGGGGCCTCGCGCAAGGCGTCGCGCACCGGACGCTCCCGGACCCCGCCGCTTTGGGCCGCGCGCGCAAAGTCGGGCGTCTCGGGCATGCCCAGGCGCATCCAGGCGCCCGCCGCGGCGATCAGCAAGCCCAGCCAGAACGCCAGCCGCCAGCCCCACGTGGCCATGGATTCCGGAGACAGCAGCGCGGTGAGCAGCACCTGCATTCCCGAGCCCAGCAGCATGCCGGCGATGGCGCTGAACAGCGACCAGCTGCCGTACAAGCCGCGCTTCTCCCGCGGCGCGACTTCCACGAGGTAGGACATCGATCCGATCATCTCGCCGCCCACCGAGATCCCCTGGAACAGGCGCAGCAGCGTCAGCAGCAGCGGCGCAGCCAGGCCGATGCTGGCGTGCGTGGGCAAGCACCCCACCAGCGCCGTGGGCACCGCCATCATGATGATCGAACACACCAGCGCCCGCTTGCGGCCCAGGCGGTCGCCGATGACGCCAAACAGCATCCCGCCCAGCGGCCGCACCAGGTAGCCGACCGCGAACACGCCGAAGGTGTTCACCAGGCCCGCCATGGGATCCTCGGCCGGGAAAAACAGCTTGCTGATCACCGGCGCCAGGTAGCCGAACACCGCGAAATCGTACCATTCCAGGATGTTGCCGGTGACCCCCGCCAGGATTTGCCTGGCCGGCGGCTTTGCATTCCGGGTTTGTGCGTTCATGTTCAGGTCTCCCACGCTGGCAGCAGCGCAAGCCATATTACATTACTTTGTGCATTCTTGATGGGCGGCTGCTTTTGTCCACCGGCGCAAGGAATCACGCAAGATCCGGCCGCAAAGTTCCATTTCGGCCAGGTCGATGGACTCGTTGCGCGTGTGGGCGTCCTTGATGCTGCCCGGCCCGAACACCAGGGTGTCCGGGCACTGCCGGGCCAGGGGGCCGGCGTCGCTGAACCAGCCCGCGGTGGTGGTACGCCCCGGCGCGCCGCAGGCCCGGCACGCGGCCAGGATGCAGCGTGCCATGGGGCTGTCCGGAGCGTTGATGAACGCCGGGGCGCGGGTGCCGATCCGCACGCGGGATCCCACGATGGTGCCCGCGGCCTGCAACTGGCCGAGAAACTCTTCCAGGCGCCCGGCCAGCCGCTGCGGGTCTTCCCCGGGCACGAGCCGGCGATCCACGCCGAGGGTGCATTCCGCGGGCACGGTATTGATGCCGTCGCCGCCGTGGATGGTCCCGAGGTTCAGGGTCGGCCGGCCGAGGAGCGGATGGCTGACCGTGGCTTCGTCCGCGGCCTGCCACTGCCACAGCCGGTCCATCACCTGCGCCATGCCGCGGATGGCGCTGACGCCCAGGTGCGGGGTCGATCCATGGGCGGCGCGGCCCTGCACGGTGACCTCCAGCCACAGCGCGCCCTTGTGGGCGTGGACGATCGCGTTGTCCGTAGGTTCCAGCACCAGGCACTCGTCCGCGCGGATCCCCTGCTCCACCAGGCGCAGCGCGCCCGTGTTGCCGGTTTCCTCGCCCATGACGCCGATCACCAGCAGGCGCACGCCGGCCGCGGCCAGCTGTTGCAGGGCGGCCGGCTCCTGGTGCAGCGCCCACAGCGCGGCGGCCAGGGGGCCCTTGTCGTCGCAGGCGCCGCGGCCAAACAGGCGACCGTCCTTGACGAACGGCGTGAACGGGTCGAATTCCATGCCCTGGACGCCCACCGTGTCCAGGTGCGCGGTCCAGACGATGGTGTGGCGCGCATCCGTGGGGCCGAACGCGGCGGTGATGTTGGGGCGGCCCGGCTCCACCTCGTCCCGCGCGATGGCGAACCCCAGCCGGCCAAGGTATTCCGCGCAAAAATCCGCCATCCGCGCTTCGCCGGCAATGGCCGGATCAACGCTCCAGGCGTTATTCACGCTGGGCAGGCTGATCATCTGTTCCAGCAGTTTTACCAAGCCCTGGTCCATGACAAGCTCCTCTGATGGCCGCCAGCATCGCGCAAGGGTCTCCGTTGCGCAAGCCCGGAGTGCGCGCCGGTCAGGCGGCGTCCACCGCCAGGTTGGGCACGGCGTCCACGGCGCCCGACGGCATGGGCAGCCCGGCGCGCCACATCGCGCCGGCCAGCGCGGCGACCATGGCGGCGTTGTCCGTGCACAACGCCGGCGGGGCGACGCGCAGTTCCACGCCCAGGCGCCCGGCCAGGTCCGCCAGCTTGCGGCGCAGCACCTGGTTCATGGCCACCCCCCCGCCGCAGGCGACGCGGGTGGCCCGCTCGCGGCGGATGGCCGTTTCCAGCCGCGCCAGCAGCGTGTCGAACACCGCTTCCTGGTAGCTGGCGGCCACATGGCGCCAGGTGTCGTCCGCAAATATTTCCGGGTGGCGCGCGACGTGGTAGCGCAGGGCGGTCTTGAGCCCGCTGAAGCTGAAGTCCAGGGCGTGGTCGGCGGCCGCGCGGCCACCGCGGCCGGGCGGCGTCTGCAGGCCGCGGGGGAAGGCGACGAACGCCGGGTCCGCGCCCGCGGCCGCGCGCTCAATGGCCGGGCCGCCGGGGTAGCCGAGGCGCAGCAGCTGCGCGCCCTTGTCCAGCGCCTCACCGGCGGCGTCGTCGAGCGTCCGGCCGAGCAACTGGTAACTCCCCAGGCGCGCCATGCGCACCAGGCTGGTGTGGCCGCCCGACACCAGCAGGGCCAGCAGGGGGCAGGCGGCGCCCGGGTCCGGGGCGTCCGCGCCGAGGAAGTTGGCGAACAGGTGGGCCTGCATGTGGTTGACGCCGCACACCGGCCGATCCAGGCGCAGGGCCAGGGCCCGCGCCGCGGCCAACCCCACCAGCAGCGAGCTGGCCAGGCCCGGGCCGTGCGTGGCGGCCACGAGGTCCACCTGGCCCCACGCTACGCCCGCCTGGGTGACGGCATCCTGCAGCATCCGGGGGAGGGCTTCGACGTGGCAGCGGGCGGCAATCTCCGGGACCACGCCGCCGTGCGGCTGGTGGCGCGCCACCTGGCTGTAAACGAGGCTGGACAGGATCCGGCGGCCGTCGGCGACGAGCGCGACCGCGGTTTCGTCGCACGAGGTTTCAATGCCCAGGACGATCATGGCGCCGGCCCGCTACCGGGCCTGGAAAATCATGACCCCTTTGAGCACGTCGACCGCGCGGGACAATTGCCGGTCGCGCTCGTCCCAGGCGGCGCTGCCCACCTTGTTGGTGTTCAGCTGCAGGTCGGCCCACTCCTCGGGCGCCATGGGCACCACAACGTCCGGCTCGATGCCCTTGCCGTGGATCAGGCGGTTGGCGGGGGTATAATACTTGGCCGTGGTCAGGCGGACCGCGGAGCCGTCTTCCAGCGGCAGCACGCTCTGGACCGAGCCCTTGCCGAACGTTTTTTCGCCGACCAGGACAGCGCGGTGGTGGTCCTGCATGGCGCCGCTGAATATTTCGGCCGCGCTGGCGCTGCCCTCGTTGACCAGCAGGGCCATGGGAAAGTCCAGGTAGTGGTGGCGGCCCCCGGAGCGGAACACCTGCTTCTGCTGCTCGTAGCGGCCGCGGGTGGAGACGATCTCCTTGCCCCGCCGCAGGAACCGGCTGCTCACCTCGATGGCCGAGGTCAGCAGGCCGCCGGGATTGTTGCGCAGGTCGATCACCAGGGCCGTCAGCCCGTTGGTGAGGAACTGCTGCATGGTGCTGTCCAGCGCGGCGGCGGTGGGTTCGTTGAACTGGGTGATGCGCAGGTAGCCGATCCCGTCCGTGAGCAGGCGGGCGTCCTTGACGCTGGCCACCTTGATGTCGGCGCGGACGATTTCCATCTCCTTCACTTCCTGGGTGCCGGGCCGCATGATCTTGATCTTCACCTTGGTGCCGGGCTTGCCCTTGAGCTTTTTCACCGCGTCGCTCAAGCCCAGGCCCTCGGTGGACTGGCCGTCGATTTCAATCATCCGGTCGCCGGCCAGGAGCCCGGCGCGGAAGCCCGGGGTATCTTCCATGGGCGCCACGATGGTCAGGTACCCGTCCTTCATGCTGATTACCACGCCCAGGCCGCCGAAGTGGCCGGAGGTGTCGTCCTGCATGGTGGTGTACTCGGTGGGCTCCATGAACTGGCTGTGGTCGTCCAGCGTCGGCAGCAGGCCCTTGAGCGCGCCGTAGACCAGCTCCTTGTACGCGGTCTTGTTGGTTTCCACGTAGTATTCGCGGATCTGTTCCAGGACCTTGGTGAACAGCGCCATGTTTTCGTAGGGGCTGTCGCCCCGCGGCTTGGCCGGCTCGCGGGCCGGCGCCGGCGGCGTCACAAGGCCGGCCAGGAGCCAGCCCAGCAGGCAGGGCACAACGATCAGGCGCTGGTGACGCCAGCCCGGGGTCCGGGGAGTGCGCGGGTTCCGCATGGCGCCGGCTTACTTCGGCGGGGCGGCCGCGGGGGCCACGTTGAACTTCTTGCTGCGCCGCAGGCCCCACTTGTGCATCAGGTATTCGCCCATGACGCCGACGATCAGGCAGCCGTTCTTGTAGATGTTGACGTAGTTGTCCTCGTCCCCGTAGTACGTGACAATCGTGTCCTCGGCGATCAGGATGCCGCGCATCTTGAACTGCACGAGGATCTCGGTGTCGAAATGGTAGTAGTCGCTGCACAGTTCGAACGGCACCTGCTTGAGCGCGGCCGTGGCAAAGATGCGATAGCCGGAGGTGTACTCGGACAGGTTCCAGTCCAGCACGGTGTTCTGGACCACGTTGAGGAAGCGCACGCCATAGTACCGGATCTTGGGCATGTTGCCGGCCAGCGGGTTGCCCGTGAACCGCGACCCGAACACCATGCCGGCGCCGGAACTGATCAGCAGCTTCATCAGGCGGGGGATGTCTTCGGGCGCGTACTGCGCATCGCAGTGCATCATGATGACCACGTCGTAGCCCTTGTCGATGGCGTGGCGGTAGGCCAGCTTCTGGCTGGCGCCGTAGCCGCGGTTCTGGTCGCGGCGGATGACGCTCAGGTTGTCCCAGTTGTGGGCCTTCTTGTAGTCCAGCACCACCTGCTGGGTGTTGTCCTGGCTGCCGTCGTCCACCACGTAGATTTCGGCGGCGTGTTCGCGCACGAACGGCGGCAGGCGTTCGAACACCTCCGTGATTTTCCGCGCGCCGTTGTAGGCGGGGATGTACACGGCCACCTTCTTTTCCTTGAAGTATTTCTCTACTTCCGGGCTGATCTCGATTTTTTTCTGTTCCATGGCTATCCCTTGGTTCGCGGCGCCGCGGCGCATCCGCCGGCCCGGCGGCCATCCATTCTGCCGGGTTCGCAAGGTAAGCCATTTGGCCGGGCTGGGCAAGCCCTTTTCGCGCTGCGCAGCGGAATAAAAAACCGGCGCGCGCGGCCTTGAATTTACAGCGCGCCGCGCCTATGCTAGGTTGCATTCACTTAGGAACAACATCATGGCCCATGCAATAGCAGTCAACGATCTGATCATGGAATTCCCCGGCGGCCGCGGCCCGCCATTCCAGGCCCTGCGCGGCTTGAACCTCGCGGTGGCCGAAGGCGCGGTGTCCGGATTCCTGGGCCCCAACGGGGCGGGGAAAACCACGACCATCCATATCCTGCTCGGGTTCCTCGCGCCGACCGCGGGCCGGGCGCAGATCTTCGGCGAGGACGTGCGCCACGACATCGCGCGCGCGCGCATCGGCTACCTGCCCGAGAACCCGGACACCTACAATTTCCTGACCGGCCGCGAGCTGCTGACCATGGCCGGCCGGCTGTTCCGGCTGCCGACCCCGGTCATCCGCCGGCGCGCGGACGAGCTGCTGGCGCGGGTCAACATGGCAGCGGCGGCGGACCGGCGCATCGGCACCTATTCGCGGGGGATGAAGCAGCGCATCGGCCTGGCCCAGGCGCTGATCAACGATCCGGACCTGCTGATCCTGGACGAGCCGACCGGCGGGCTGGACCCGCTCGGCCGCATGGAAATCCGCGCGATCATCGGGGATCTGCACCGCCGCGGCAAAACGATCTTCTTCTCCTCGCACGAGCTGTCCGAGGTGGAGCTGATCTGCGATCACGTCACCATCCTGGCCGCGGGCCAGGTGCAGGCCCAGGGCGCCGTGGGCGACCTGAAGCCGCCGCAGGAAAGCCTGGAGAGCTATTTTCTGCGGGTGATCGGCGCCGGCGGGGAAAGGAGCGCAGGGTCATGATCAGGCAGGCGTGGGCGATTGCCCAGACCGTGTGGCTGGAGATGCTCCGGCGCAAGAATTTTTACGTGCTGCTGATCCTGCTGGTCGCGATGCTGGCGTACCTGATGTCGCTGGACGTGTTCGGGATGAGCGCGTCGGTGGGCTACATCAAGGACCTGGGCCTGATGCTGGTCTGGCTGTTCACGTGGATCCTCACGATCCCGATGACCGCGCGGTTGCTGCCCCAGGAAGAGGCCACGGGCACGATTTACCCCCTGCTGGCCAAGCCCATCGCGCGCGCCACCCTGCTGCTGGGCAAGTGGCTCGGCGCCTGGCTGGCGGTGAGCCTGGCCATGGCCTGCTTTTACCTCGCGGTGATCGCGGTGGTCCTGGTGTGGGGCGGGCGGGTGGGGCCGGCCACCCTGGTCCAGGCGCTGCTGCTGCACGCGGTGATGCTCGGTATCTTCACGGCGCTGACCTTGATGCTGTCCACCCGCATGGCCGCGGACGCGACCGCCACGCTCGCGTTCATCCTGACGTTGGCGGCGTTCGTGCTGGCCCCCAACGTGCCGGAGCTGCTGGTCACCACCCAGGGCCTGTCCCACGGGATCCTGCTGGCGCTCTATTACCTGCTGCCGCACCTGGACCTGTTTGACCTGCGGCTGCGCCTGGTGCACGACTGGGGCGCGGCGCCGTGGCTGGTGGTGCTGGCCACGCTGGTCTACGGGTTGCTGTGGTCGGCGGTGTTCCTGCTGCTGGCCTGGCTCGGGTACCGCGGGAAAAAATTCAAGCGCGGGCAGGCATGAGCCGGGCGGCGCCCATGCCCCTGCGCGCCATGGCCGAGGGCTGGCCGGTCCCGCTGGCCGCCCTGGCCGCGCTGCTGGGCCTGATCTTCGGCCTGGGGTGCTGGCTGTCCGTGGTGGCGCCGGAAACCGCGGGCGGCGGCGGATCCCTGGTGGACCGGATGCTCGGCGCCAGCCGCTCGGCCTTCAGCCGCCACTTCTACGCCCAGGCGGACCGCTACTTCCACGGGGGCGTCGGCCACATCCAGAAACGCGCCCTGGACGGCGTGTACGTGAAATGGGCCCAGGCCATCACCCCCGAGCGCCACACCCACGCCAAGGGCGACTCTATCGACGAGATCTTCCCCTGGCTGCAGTTCGCGATCCAGATGGATCCGTACTATGTCGAACCCTACCTGATTGCCGCCTACCTGCTGCGCACCCGCGGGCAGTCCGCGGCCGCGCTGCAAGTGCTGACCGCGGCCCAGCGCCACGCGCCGGAAGACTACCGGATCTACGAGGCCAAGGCCGGCCTGCTCCTGCGCGGCGGGGACCGGGACGCCGCCGCGCGCCTGCTCGACAGCGCCCTGGCCACCTGGCCCCGCGGCAAGGACATCGACCCCGAGGAGGCCACTCTCGACCGCGCCCGCATGCTGGACCTGCGCGGGCTGCTGTACGAAGCCGCAGGCAACCGCGACGCCGCGATCGAGGCGTATCGCGCGGTGTTGGCGTTGTTCCCCGACCGCACCAGCCTGGGCGCCACGCTCATGGCCCTGGCCAACGGCCAGCGGCCGCGCGAAGTGGCGGCCCGCCAACTGGCCGTCATGATGGCGGCCCAGGACGACGATCCGCTGGGCCAGCTGTGCACCCGCGAGCACGCGGACGGGGACGAGCACGATCACGAAAACGACAACGATGACGACAACGAAGAGCTCGACAACGACAACGAAAACGACAACGACAACGATCACGATGATGATCACGGGAACGAGCCCGGATCTCTGGCTCCATGATACTATTTCCGTATGAGAACAAGCCTACGAGCTCCCCTCCTTTGCAAGGAGGGGTGGCCGCAGGCCGGGGTGGTTGTGGATGGTCTGCGCCCCGATCTCGCGGTGGGTGGAACCCGGATCAACCGCCCCACCCTGCGGGTCCCCCCCGCCTTAAAAAGGCGGGGAGCCCAGATCGGTACCGATCCTCATGCCAAAGTGGTTTGACAAGCCCCCGGGCCTGAGATCGCCATGTACCTGGAATTCTTCAACCTTCGCGAGCCGCCCTTCAATGTCACGCCCGACCCGCGCTTCCTGTACTTCTCCGACCAGCACCGCGATGCGTTCGACTCGCTGATCTACGGCATCCAGAGCCGCAAGGGATTCATCATGCTCACCGGCGAGGTGGGCTGCGGCAAGACCACCATCTGCCGCTCCGTGCTCACCAGCCTGCCCCAGACCGTGCATACCGCCCTGGTGCTGAACCCCTCGCTGTCCGAGGCCCAGCTAATCCGCGCCATCCTCTCCGACCTGGGGCTGACCCCCTGCGGCACGGACATCCTGGCCCTGATCGAACAGCTCAACCAGTTCCTGCTGCAGACGCTCGCCCGCGACGAAAACGTGACCATCATCATCGACGAGTCGCAGGATCTCGCGGCCGACGTCATGGAGCACATCCGCCTGCTCTCGAACCTGGAGACCGACCAGCACAAGCTGATGCAGATCGTGCTCGCGGGCCAGCCGGAGCTCAAGCAACGCGTGGGCCGGCCGGAATGGCGCCAGTTGCGCCAGCGGATCATGCTCCACTGCGAGCTGCATCCGCTCAGCAACCGCGACGTGCACAACTACATCAAGCACCGCCTGGCGGTGGCCGGCGCGCCGCCGGACGTGTTCTTCGACGAAGCGGCCGTGGCCCTGATCTTCAAGCGGTCCAAGGGCATCCCGCGGCTCATCAACCGCCTGTGCGACCAGGCCATGCTGGCCGCCTACGTGGGCCGCATCCGCACCATCGGCCGCGACCACGCCAAGCGCGCGTACCGGGAAATGAAACACCTGATGTGATCCGCCCGGCTTACCCGCCGCCGCTGGTTTCCGCGGCGATCCATTCCAGGAATGGCGCGTGCCCGGCAGCCAGCGGCAGGGCCACGATGCAGGGGCAGGTGTACGGGTGCAGCGCCTTGACCCGCGCGATGGCGGCCTCGGCCAGGTCCGCGCGGGTCTTGGCCAGCAGCAGGGTTTCGGGCTCGTCCTGCAGGCGGCCTTCCCAGCGGTAAATCGACCGCACCCCGTCCACGATGTTGGCGCAGGCTGCCAGCCGTTCCTCCACCAGCGCGCGGCCGACGCGCGCCGCCACCTCGCGGTCAGGCGCCGTGACATACAGCAGGACGAATTTCATGCGTGAACTCCTTGTGTTGCCGGGATCGCTTCTATACCATCCCGCGTGATGAAGACAAGCCTTGCAGCCTGGGCCGGGATCGCGGCCGCGACCCTCGTCCTGGGCGGGGCGCCGGCCGGCTGGGCCTGGAACGGGCGCACCCACCAGAAAATCAGCGCGCGCGCCTGCCACAACGTGCCCGAAGAAATGAAGGCCTGGCGCATGTACGCCATGCCCATGATCCGGCTTTCCATTTACCCGGACATCTGGAAAGGCGGCGACCCGGACGAGGGCCCGCGCCACTACATTTACCTCGACGCCATCCGCGGCAACGTGACCAATGCCGGGCCGGTGGCGCTCCCGCCCGCCATGCCCGCGGATTGGGCGGCGGAAAACGGCAGCATCCCCTGGATCACCATGGCGGTGTTCGACCGCCTCGTCGTGGCCATGCGCAGCAACGACTGGGTGGAGGCCACGCGCCTGGCCGGCACCCTGGGCCACTACGTCGGCGACCTCAACATGCCCCTGCACGTGGTGCTCAACTTCAACGGCCAGCTCACCGGCCAGTATGGCCTCCATATCCGCTGGGAAGACGGCATGGTGGATCAGCATGACGACCTCGTCCACGCCGCGGTCGTGCCGGCCACGCTGGTGGACGATCCCTGGCAGCGCCTGCTGGGATCCCTCAACCGCGCCAACCTGCTCGGCGAGCGGATCCTGGCCGCCGACATCGAAGCCCGGGCCGCCGTGAACTATGATTATGAAAACGATCGCTACAACGAAATCCTCTGGACCCGGACCGGCGCCATGCTGCTGGAGCAGGTGACCCACTCCGCCGACGACCTGGCCTCGCTCTGGTACACCGCGTGGGTGCGCGCGGGCCGGCCCGCCATCCCGCCGCCGCCCTCAACGGTTCCGGAAGGGACGGTCCACGGCCGGCCGCGGTTCACGCCGGAAAACCTGCCGCTGCCCCTGATTTTCGCGGGGTCGCTGCTGTTCATCGGGTTGGTCATCGTGACCATCAGCATGGTCCGGATCTCCCAGTCCAAGGCGCCGCCCGCGCCCGCGGGGCAGGCCCCGCCGGCGGGGACCTGAAAGGCCGGCCGCCGTGGCCGGTTCGAGGCATGGGAGCATGGCCGTGAAGCGCAACCTGCGCCGTTGGGGCGCCGCCGGAATCCTGGTGGGTGCGCTGGGGCTGCTGCTGACCTGCAGCACCCTGCAGTTTCACCACCACGCGGACTCCCTGGTCCCGGTGCTCATCAGCACCCAGCATTGGTCCTTGTTCTACTGGGGGCAGAACCGGTTCGGCACGCTGCTGCCCCTGCTGGCTGCGCCCGTGGCCAACCCGCTCCACAACCTGTACGTGCAGTCATTCCTCAACGCGGCCGCGGCCGCGGCCTGGTTCTTCCTGCTGGCGCGCTGGCTGGGCGGCCCGCGCGGCATGGTGGCCGGCGGGCTCTGGGGCATGGCCTTGTTCCTGATGCTGCTGAACGATCGGCAGACCACGGATTTTCTGTCGCTCGGCCAGCCCTACGCGCTGGCCCTGGCGCTGGGCGCGGGCGCGGTCCTCCTGCTGGACCCCGCCGAGGGCGGCCGCCAGGCGGCGCTGCGGATAACGGCGGGGTTCAGCCTGTTGCTGCTGGCCTGCTGGGGCAACCTGGCCCTCTGGCCCCTGCTGGCGACCATGGTCATGGGCGCATGGCTGCTGCGGCCGCATCCCCTGCGGGCGTGGCGCGCCGGGCTGGTAGTGGCCGGGGTGCTGGCCGCGGTCGTGTGCGCGAATTACCTGGCGGCGCGCTGCTACCCGCTGCGCAGCCCGCGCTCGCTGGATTTTTCCACAGACGATTTCTGGCGCAATCTGGGCGCTATCCTGGGCAACGTTGTCCGCGGGCGCCGGCCCTGGCCGTGGGTTCAAGCGGGCGCGGGGGTGCTGTTGCTCGGGGGCATCGGGTTCAGCGCGTTTCAGCGGCGGCGCGCGCTGTCCTGCCGGCGGCTGGCGGCGCTGGGCGCCGGGATCGTGGTCTTTCTGGCCATGCTGGCGTCGTCGCAATGGATCGCGCTGAACCAGTCGCATCCGCGTTACGCCGCGCCCGCGGTCGCCGGCCTGTGCGCCGCCCTGGCAACGGCGGCGCTGGCCGGCGGGCTGGCGCGGCGGCACGCGGCCTGGCGCTGGCTCGCCATGGCCATGGGCGCGCTGCTGCTGGCCGGGGTGGTGCTGCGCGCTTACCCGCCCCGCAGCCCGGCCGCCGGCCGGGCGTTCCTCAACCAGCGGTTCGGCCGATTCACGATCGCGCTGCGCGAGCACGCGGTCCGCGTGGTGTACGGGGATTTCCGGGACGTCTGGCCGGCGGTTTTCCATTACAACTGGAGCGCGTACGAGCAGGGGCGTCCGGACCGGATGTGCGGGCTCACGGACCGCTGCGCCAACACGCGGCCCGCCTGGTATCCGCTGCTGGAAAGCGGCGCGCCGGCCGCCCACCTAGTCCACAGCCCGTGGCCGCGCGTGCCCGGCAACGAGCAGCACCAGCGCGAGGCGGACATGGCGGCGCCGCTGGTGTTCCGCGAAGAAAGCCGCGTGCCGGGCCTGGTGTTTGGGCGCTTCGTGGCGCCGGATCAGGGCGCCGCCGCGGGGCAATAAGGCGCAAGGTAATTCTTGATCAGGATGGCGGCCACCCGCTCGGCCAGCCGCTCGCGCGGCGCCTGGCCGGCCAGCTCGCTGAACCGGCCGGCGTACACCACGCGCGGCCCCGCCGCGGACACCACCGCGAACAGGACCGCGGCGTCCTTGACCGGCAGGTCCATGCCCATGACGTTTTGTGTCTGGCCGCTCTTGGACGAATCGATCTCGCACAGCACGGCCAGCAGCAAGGCCTGGCCGGCAGCGGCCGTAACGCCGCGCCAGTCCTGGGTGTCAAAGGCCGCGGCCACGGAGTCGGGCCCGGTGTTGGTGGCGGGATCGGAAGTTTCCCACTGCGCCGCCTGCGCCTCCTGGCGCAACAGCCCGGTCAGCTCGGGGAACATCGCGGCGGGCCGGCCTTTTTCGCGGGTCACGGCCAGGATGGCCATGGGCCGCCATTCCATCCGGGCGGCCAGCGGCTCCAGGCGCGCCGGGGGCGGCAGGGCGGCCAGGCGGTCACTGGCCGCGGCGCGCAGGGCCGGGTTGGTGCTGCTGCTGCCGGCCAACGTGTACATTTTGCGGGCGCCGCCGATCACCCGCCGCGCTTCGTACACCCCGGCCAGCTTGAGCCGCGTGGCGTCCAAGTCCACGGCGTCCCCGGCGCCGGGCGCGGACAACACGGCCTCCAGGTGGCCCTGGGCCGCAGCCAGGTCGCCGGCGGCCATGGCCGCCTCCGCCGCCTGCCACGCGGCCCGCGCCTGGCGCGCGGCGGCCGCACGTTCCAGCCAGCGATCCTGCTCCGTGCGCGGGCACCGCGCCTGTACCCACGCGGACCACGCAGCGCCGGCCGGCGCCAGGTGTACCCGGCCCGGCACGATGTCCACGGCCGCGGGCGCGACCTGGTCCAGCCAGGCGTTCGGCGCGCCCGCGCCCTTGATGGCATCCTGGATCTGGCGTCGGAACCCGTCCGTGGCCAGGGCCAGGGCGACGGCCTGCGCCGCCTCGGCCGTGGCCTGCCCGCGGGCCGTGCCCACCCGGTAAAAAAACTGATCGTCCCCGCCGGCCGGCAGGTCGATCCATTGCATGACCCGTTCGATTTCCGCCTGGAGGCGTTCTTTCTCCGCCAGCGGCCACCCCAGCAGCACCCAGCCGTCGTGGCGGGTGCCGCGCGTCTCCGCGTAGGTGCCGTTGGGCATCACCGCGGCCTGTTTAAGGGGAAGATGGCGGAACACGTCCAGCCGCCCCGGCGCCACGGCGGCCACCAGGTCGGCCAGGATGGCGGCGCGGGCGTTGTCCGCGGCCGCCTGCAGCGCCTGCTCCGCGCTGGGCTGGCCGCGCGCCACGCCCACCTTGTACATGAACAGGCTGTCGTCGCTCTTGGCTTGCTCCAGCCAGGCCGGCCGGGCCGGATCGGCCACGCTGCTGGCCGCCAGCCCCAGCCACAGGACCAGCCCAAGGATTGCTTGCCGGTTCATGCCGTTAGCCTGGCATGCCGGCCGCAGCCTTGGCGCGCGCCAGGGCCGCCGCGCCCAGCTGGCGGCCGGCCGCGCGGCACTCGTCCAACACGGCGGCCGTGGGACGGTACTGACACTTCAGCGCCGGCCGCAGGATCTCGAACTTCATGTCCACCAGCGCCTGGTGCACATCGTCGGCGCCGCCCTTGCCCCAGCCGTAGGAGCCGAAGGCGAACCCGGTCTTGTTCAGTGGTTTCAGGCCACGCCAGTAAGCCAGGACCGCGGCGGCCTGGGGCATGAGCGTCTGGTTGAGGGTCGGCGATCCAAAGGCCACGGCGGCGGCGTCCAGCAGCTCCGTGGCCAGCACGGTCGGGTTGCTGGCGCGGATGGCGTGCAGGCTGAAATCCGCGCCCGTGGGCTCCACGCCGGCCTGGATGGCGGCGGCCATGATCTCGGTGCTCTTCCACATGGTGTCATACACGATCAGCGCCCTGGGCGCTACCACGCCCGCGGCCCAGGCGCGGTAGCGGTCCACGATGGCCGGGATATTCTTGCGCCAGATCACGCCGTGGCTGGGCGCAATCATCTTGATCGGCACGGGCGCCAGGCGCTCGACCAGCTTGCGGTTGGGCTGGGCGTACAGCATCAGGATGTTGGCGTAATAGGTCTTGGCCTCGCGCAGCACCAGGTCCAGCGCCACCTGGTCGTCGAACCGGGCCGCCGTGGCCAGGTGCTGGCCAAAGGCGTCCATCGAGAACAGCAACTGCTCTTCCGGCACGTAGGTGGCCATGGACTCGGGCCAGTGCGACATGGGGGTCTCAAAAAACTTGAGCGTGCGCCGGCCCAGCGCCAGGGTGTCGCCGTCCTTCACCAGCCGGATTTTCCACGCCTGGATGGCATAGTACTGTGCCAGGGCCGCGCGGCACTTGGCATCGCAGACCAGCTCCGCCTGCGGGCAGGCGGCCATGACCACGGGCAACGACCCGGAATGGTCCGGTTCCGCATGGTTGCAGACGATATAATCGATCTTTTCCAAGCCCACGAGCGCCGCGACACGCGCCAGCAAGGCTGGGGCATAGGGCTCCTTGACCGTGTCGATCAGCGCGGTTTTCTGGTCGCGGATCAGGTAGGCGTTGTAGGTTGAGCCCTGGTCGGTTTCGTAGCCGTGGAAATCACGCACGTTCCAATCCACGTACCCGACCCAGTCGATCCCGTCGCACAGTTTTGTTTCCATGTTCAAGCCTCCTGGTTCATCCCGCCCGGCGGGTTGTCCTGCCGCCAAAGTATAAGAATCGCCGGGGCCAAGGCAACAGCGAAGCGCAGGCAGTGCCCGCGGCCGGCGTCACGCCGGCGCGGCCAGCAGGCCGCACGCGGCCGCGATGTCCTGGCCCTTGGACTTGCGGATCGTGGTCATCAGGCCGTGGCGCTTGAGTTCCTGCTGGAACGCTTCCATCACCTCCCGGGAGGCGGGCTGAAACTCCGACCCCGGGAACGGGTTGAGCGCGATCAGGTTGACCCGGCACGCCAGGCCGGCCAGCAGTTTGGCCAGCGCCGCGGCATGCCGCAGGGTGTCGTTGACGCCCGCGAGCATGGCGTACTCAAACGTCAGGCGGCGCTGGCCGCTGAAATCCGCCGCGCGCAGCACCCGCAGGATTTCCTCCAGGGGATGCAGGGCTTCCACGGGCATGAACTGGCGGCGCTCGTCCGGGAACGGCGAGTGGAGGCTCAGGGCGAGGTGGCAGTGGCACTTGTCCAGGTACGTTTGCAGTTGCGGCAACAGGCCGACCGTGGAGACCGTGAGCCGGGTGGGGCTCATGGCATAGCCCCAGTCCGCGGTAAACGCCTCCAGGCTGCGCAACACGGGGTCCAGGTTGTCGAGCGGTTCGCCCATGCCCATGAAGACAATGTTCGTGACATGGTCGCGTTCCGGGCAGGCGGCGTACTGGTTGAGAATGTCGGCCGCCTCGAGGTTGCCGTGCCAGCCCTGGCGCCCCGTACGGCAGAACCGGCAGCCGTAGCGGCAGCCGGCCTGGGAAGACAGGCACAGGGTGACACGGTCCTCGTCCGGAATGGCCACGGTTTCGATCGCCAGGCCGCCGGGCGTGGCAAAGAGATATTTTTTCGTGCCGTCGGCGGACACGGCCTCGGCCTGGGGCGGCGCGCGGCCCACCTGCCATTCCTGCGCGAGCGCCTCGCGGTCGGCCAGCGCAAGGTTGGTCATGCCCCGGAACTCGGCGCAGTGCCGGCCGTAGATCCACTCCGCGAGCTGCCGGCCGCGGTACCGCGGCCACCCGCGGCCGGCGGCGATGTCCTCGAGTTCGGCCCGGGTCCGGCCCAGCAGGCGCGCGTCCACGGGCATCACTCGGGGAGGTCCAGCCTCTGCACGGACTCGCGCCGCTGGACCGCATCCAGGTACACGTCGGCGGATTCCACGCTCTTGAACAGGTCCATCTTGGAGATGATCTCCGAGATCTCCAGCACCTTGTTGATCTGGGGCTGCATCCCGGCAAACACGACCTGGCCGTGGTGCTGGGCCACGGCCTTCTTGATCTTCAGGATCACCCGCAGGCCGGCGCTGCTGACATACTCGAGCTGGTGCAGGTCAAAGACCACCGCGCGGGTGGCCGGATCCGCGAGGCAGGCCAGCTGTTCCGCGCCGGCCGGCGCCGTGACCGAGTCGAGGCGGCCTTCCAGCTTGACCAGGAAATGACCGTCTTTGCGCTTGTTCACGTGCACTTTCAACGCCATGGTCGCACCTCTCGCGGTTGGGTTTTGTCGTGGGTACTCGTTTAAGCCGCTCAGCCCGTGGGGTCCAGGAGCTTGAACCCTGTCTTGGGGTCCGGGACCCGGCGGCCGGGTCCGTCCAGTTCCTGGATCACGACCTCGCAGACGTGCCAGACCTTCACGCCCTCGCGCACGCAGCCGGTCACCGTGCGATCCGCGCGGCCCGCGGCCAGGTGCATGTGCAGGATGGGCGCGTCCTGGTCGTCGGGAAACAGGGTGCCCACGCCGGCGAGCTCGTGGACCCCGGCCAGCGTGCCGATCAGCGGGGCGATGGGCGGGGCGCAACGGCTCACGGCCGGCCCCACCACGAGGCGCGACCCCTCGTCCGCGCCGCCGACGGCGATCACCGTGGCCGCGCGGATGGCGTGGTCGCGGGCAAACTGCTCCACCACCTCGTGGAGGATTTCGCCGTCTTCCAAGCGCAGGACGAAGATCCGCCCGGCGCGGGCTTCACCGTATTTCATGCTGCCACGCCGGTCAGGCCGAACGGCCGCCCACGCCCTTGGTGTGCTTGTCGATCGCCCGCGCCGCCGTAGGCGGCCGCAGGGCGCGCACCGCCGTTCCGGCGCGCCACATTTCAGACTGGCCGAGGGCGTTGAGCTCTTTGCGCACCTGGTCCGCGTAGTTGGGGGCGCCGCAAATTTTGATCACCCGGGCGGCTTCCTGGCCGGATTTCACCCGCTGGTAGAGCTGTTTGAACACCGGCAGCACCGCCTTCTTGAAACGGGGCTTCCAGTCCAGCGCGCCGCGCTGGGCCGTGGCCGAGCAGTTCGAGTACATCCAGTCCATGCCGCGCTCGTCCACGAGGCGAATCAGGCTCTGGGTGAGTTCCTCGACGGTCTCGTTGAAGGCCTCGCTGGGCGAGTGCCCGTTGCGGCGCAGCACCTCGTACTGGGCTTCCATGATGCCGGCCAGCGCGCCCATGAGCACGCCGCGCTCGCCGGTCAGGTCGCTGTTGGTCTCGTGCGGGAACGTGGTCGGGAACAGGTAGCCGGACCCGATGGCGATGCCCAGGGCGATGCAGCGCTCCGCGGCGCGGCCGGTGGCGTCCTGGTACACGGCAAAGCTGGAGTTGATGCCGGCGCCGGACAGGAAGTTGCGGCGCACGGAGGTGCCGGAACCCTTGGGGGCGACCATGAGCACGTCCACGTCCCGGGGCGGCACCACGCCGGTCTGTTTCTGGTACGTGATCGAAAAGCCGTGCGAGAAATACAGCGCGTCGCCGGGGTTCAGGCATTCCTTGATCCGCGGCCAGATCACGCGCTGGGCCGCGTCGGACACCAGCATCTGGATGACCGTGCCCCGCTGGGCGGCCTCCTCGAGATCGAAAAGATCCTTGCCGGGCTTCCATCCGTCCTTGACCGCCCGCTCCCAATCGCGCTTGAACGACTTGGCCTGGCCAATGATCACCTGGATGCCGTTATCCTTCATGTTCAGGGCCTGGGCCGGTCCCTGCACCCCGTAGCCGATCACCGCCACCACTTCGTTTTTCAGCACCTTGCGCGCCCGGGCCAGCGGGAACTCCTTGCGGGTCACCACCGTCTCCACCACGCCGCCGAAATTAATCTTTGCCATGTTGTGCTCCTTTTTGCTGTTAAGGCTCATCATTAAAGAAAACGCATTGGCATATTGCAAGATGATTTCTATTGCGTGTCGGCGACGGTTCAAAACTAGACTTTTTGCCGGAACAAAACTAGACAGAGGATTAGAGTGTAAAAGCCCCTAAAACCGCGGGCCAAACGTCTTTGGGGATGCTTTCCACCACCCAGAACATGCGTTGGGGATGATGCACGATGCTGACCACCTTCTTGTGGGTAGCTGCGATCTCGAAGTTTTGCCCTTCAAAATCGATGGTGGAGTCGTTGTTAACTCTTCGTCTGGCACGCAGCGCAAGGTGTAAATCGAGCAAAACGGGGGAAGGACATGAACGCATCTTGTGCAGGGAACTTGTCCGTTGCTGTTCCCATACCTCAAGGGGGACCTTGCCTGTGGAACGATTGATGGTTTGGTTCTGGCGGCGGATCTCCATTTGCAGCACGACATCCGCCGCCGGATAGTCGACGGCCTTGGCATGGGCCAGCAGGGTAACCAGGCGGCGTTGAAAGGTTCCGAACCGGCGCTCCACCTTACCTTTAGCCTGGGGCGTAGGCGCGACCAAATGCGCGATCTGCAACCCACGCAAGGCCCGTTGGAACTCACTGTGCGGGTCCCGCTGGTCATCGGCCGAACTGGCGCCAAACAAACTCAACCCATCGGTATAGATACATTGCGGAATACCCCACGTTTCGAAGATAGTCCGGAAATGCATAAAATGATTCCACGTTGTATCCCCCGCGACAAAATGGCCACCCACGATCAGCCCGGAATGGTCGTCTACCGTCAGTAATAACACTTGTTTTACGCCGGCGGGCCACCATTGATGGAGGCTGCTGTCATGTTGCCACAGTTCCCCAATGGCGGCCCGGCGAAAGCGCCGATAAACCCGCTTCGGTGCTTCGGGGGTTGGGATCCAATGCGCCAGGTGCGACTTGACGTAAACCTCAACGGTTGACCGCGCTCGCTTGAAGCCGTGCAACCGGGCCAGTTCATCGGTCACCAACTGGTAGTTCGGCGGCTTTTGCAGGGGAAGAAACTCCTCCAAGAACGCCAGGACCGCTGCGGGCCAGGCCGGCCGATGCCCCCCTCCGCTGACGCAGGGCGCGTAGCCATCCTGCGCTCGCAGATAGTCCGTCCGGAGTTGATAAAGCCGGGCGCGACTCACCCCCAAGTCGTGCGCAGCGGTTACCGCGTCACGTTCGCCCGCGTTGAAGGACTTTAACACGTCCCTGATGAAGACCGGCGGCAACCGATGGCAGAGCTGTTTTTTTCATCCCGCTATCATGGCAAAATCCCAGCCGGCTGTCGCGCTGCTCTTGGGGACCCTGCCCCCAAACCCCCGGAGTTTATCGCCTTGGACCAAGCCAGGCTGGAGCCTCCAGAAAATATAACAGGCCGGACCGCAACCCGCGCTACGGTACGACCTGGAGGCCGAGGCCCCGCTTGTCCCGCCTACCGCTCCGGTTGCCCTCCGGCAGAGCCGTATCCTGTAGACGATGGCTTATCTTGGCATCCTCGCCATCGTAAGCCACTAAAATCGGGCCTCCTATGCAAAAATCCAGTTTTGCTCCGTCTCGCTGTCTAGTTTTGTTCCGTCTCTGTCTAGTTTTGTTCCGGCCCCGACAGATGATTTCTATTGCGCTAAGGTGCGCATCATGGCCGACAACAGCGTGCCCACACATTTTGCGCCGCCGGAACGGGCCGCCCTGGAGTGGCTGCGCTCCACGGTGGAGCTGGCCAGCCGCAACGCGGTGATCGACACGGTGCTCAAAACCACCGGCGCCCTGCTGGCGGTGCTGAACGCGCAGCGCCAGATCCTGGTGGTCAATGATTCCATCCTCGGCCTGCTCGGCATCACCAACGCCGAGGCCCTGCTGGGCCTGCGGCCCGGCGAGGTCCTGGACTGCGTGCATGCCCACGAGATGCCTGGCGGCTGCGGCACCGCGGAGATGTGCGCCTCCTGCGGCGCGGCGATCGCCATCGTGACCGCCCTGGCCGGCACCCAGCCCGTGGAGCGCACCTGCGCCATGCAGGTCCGGCAGCATGGCCGGGTGGCCGACCTGTATTTCGGGGTGCGCGCCGTGCCCGTTGAAATCGAGGGCCACAAGCTGCTGCTGTTGTTCCTGCAGGACATCACCCAGCAGCAGGAGTGGGCCCTGATGCAGCGCGTGTTCTACCACGATCTTAACAACCAGCTCACGGCCCTGCTGGGCAACGCCCAGCTGCTGGCCATGGAACCGCCCCGCGGCGAGGACGACCTGGCCGGGAAGATCGCCGAGCTGGCCTGCCACATGGCCCGCGAAATCGCCGGCCAGCAGGCGCTGCTGCAGTCTGACCTGAGCCGCTACCCGACCGTGTTCAAGGAAATCGCGGTCACGGATCTGTTCGGGCACCTGCAGTCGGTATTTAAAAATCATCCCGCGACCGAGCTGAAAACATTGGATTTTTCCGCGGTGGACACGGCCTGCCGGCTGTATTCCGATCTTACGGTGCTCCTGCGGGTGCTGACCAACATGCTGATCAACGCCCTCGAGGCCACGCCGCCCGGAGGCCGGGTGCGCGCTTGGTGCGAAGAACGGGACGGCCAACTGGCCTTCTGCGTCTGGAACGCCCAGATGATTCCCCCCGCGTTAGCGCCGCGCATCTTTTCCCGCAACTTCAGCACCAAGGCCAACATGGGGCGCGGCCTCGGCACCTACGCCATGAAGCAGTTCGGCGAGCAGGTGCTGGGCGGCCGCGTGAGCTTCACCACCACGGAGGCCGAGGGCACGGCATTCCGCCTGCACGTGCCCAAGGCGCCCGCCGTAGCCCGCCGCCCGACCGCCCCCCGATGACCGGGGCTTGACGCCGCCCCGACGCCATGCCGTTCGGACCAGCAACTGCGCCCATGCCGCCCCGGCGCGCGGGCGCCACGCTGGTTGCGGGTTGCGGGCGGGTTATTAACAGATTGCCCACAGCATGGTATATGTACTATGAACATCATGATGCGCCACCTCCTCATACCCGGGTGTTGCCTGGTTGCCGCCTGCGCCATGTCGACGGCCGCGGCGACCGACCGCTTGCTGGTCTACATCCCGGGCGGGTTGTTCACCATGGGCGATGAATCGTTCGCCCCGGCGCCCGAAGGATACGAAGACGAGCAACCCCGGCACCAACCCTGGCTGACGGGCTTTTACCTGGAGAATTTGGAGGTGACCGCGGGGCTGTGGAACGAGGTGCGCGCCTGGGGCCTGACCCACGGCTACACCGGCTTGCCCGCCTGCACCAATGCCGCCGACCTGCCGGCGGGCGGCGTGACCTGGTACGACAGCGTGGCCTGGTGCAATGCCCGCTCGGAGCGGGAGGCCCTGGTGCCCGTGTATTACACGGATGCGCCGTCCGGCGCCGTGTACCGCGCCGGGAGCCTGGACCTGTCCGCGGCGCAGGTGGATTGGGCCGCCAGCGGCTACCGCCTGCCCACGGAGGCGGAGTGGGAACGCGCCGCCAAAAGCGGCCGCGCCGGCCGGATTTATCCCTGGACCCTTCAACTCGGCTACTACCTGGAACTCATCGACGCCACCCATGCCCGGTATGCCACGGACAGCCCCGTGGCCGTGGGCGCCTATACCGATAACGATTACGAGCTGCACGACATGGCCGGCAACCAGGCGGAATGGTGCTGGGACTGGTACGACGCGGCGTATTATCAGGACTATGCCACCAATGGCTGGCCGGCGGATCCGCGCGGCCCGGCCGCGCCGGCCACCCACGGCGGCCGCGTCATCCGCGGCGGATCCTGGGGCGACACCGCCTGGGAAGTGCGCTGCTCCGCGCGCGACCCGGCCGCACCGTCCGCCGCCGACCCCCTGCTCGGCCTGCGCTGCGCCCGCAGCCTCAGCGGCAATGAAAACTGCGATCGCGACGGCGACCGGCTCGCCGACTGGTGGGAATTCACCTATTACGGCAACCCCACCAGCGCCTTGCCGCTGCCGGACGAGGATGGCGACGGCCGCGCCAACTGGCAGGAGGAGTTGGCCGGCACGGATCCGACCAACGCCGCGTCGCAGTGGTGGATGAGCTCGCGCACGCTGCCGGCCGCTGCACCGCGCCCGGTCATTACCTGGCCCAGCCAGGGCGGGCGGGTGTACGCGATCTGGCGGGGCACCAACTTCAATAATGGCCTGCTGGAGCAGTGCCTGGCGTCGGGGTTGCCCGCCACGCCCCCGCTGAACGCCTACACCGACGCCCCGCCGGCCATGCCGGGCACCTGGTATTACCGGGTCCAGGCGGCCCGGCCGTAAGGCGTTGCAGATCCTTCGATGGGCGTTCTCGGGAACGCCGAGCGTCTGCTCGGCAACTGCCCCCGGCCGCGCCCCCAGGACGCGGGCATAAAAAGAGCGCCCTACGGGGCGCCTGTCTGTTCCACCGGCGGGGTCACCGGCTACGACGTCTGGTACGAGGCCAAATGGGATAGATACGCCTCCGCCCACTTGCTGGCCAGCCCGGTGTTGCCGATGGCCGAATAAGCGATGCACAACCCGGCGCTAGCCTCGATCATGGCGTTCGAATCGCTTCCGTAGCAGGCGTCAGCGTACCGCTGTTGCAGGGAGCCGACGAACTCACGGAATTCCTTATGATTTTGGAACGCCTGTATGTTCATACCCATACTATCGTCCACTTGAGTGACAAACTTTAACCCTGCGCGTTAAAAAATGTATTTTACCGGCCAGCCTAATCCCTTTAATATAAATGAGTTGTTGACCATGAACCACGGGAGCGCGTCATGCCGGAAAAAAAATTTCTGCAGTCCCTGGAAAAGCTGGACCAGGCCCTCGACCAAACCCAGCCCGCCACCCCCGCCGCCCAGGAAAAAATCGATGAGCTGCGGGCCCAGGTCAAGACCGCCCTGGACCAGCCGCCCACCCCCGTCGGCAGCCATCACCAAAGCCTGATGGCAACCCTGCAAGACTCGGCCGAGCACTTCGAGGTGATCCATCCCCGGCTCACCGGCGTCATCAATGAAGTGATGACGGCGCTGAGCAACCTGGGCATCTGACGCGGCCGGTCACTCCGGCGCGCCCGCCGCGAACACCACCTGCATTTGCCGCGGGTCGGGCTTGAGCCACAGGCTGAGGGTGCGCAGGGGGGCCAGCGCGTCGATCCAGGCCTTGGCTTCATTGAGTTGCCCCCGCAGGTCCTGGCTGCGATCCGGATCCTCGAAGAGGAGCTTCATGGCATAAGCGGTCAGGACCAGGCGCAGGGTTTTGCCGCCGCGATCCAGGTCCAGCCAGCAGAACCCGGCGTTGGGTTCGGCGGCCAGGGCCGCCCGCCAGGGGCCGGCGCGCGCCTCGGCCTGGGCCTCGGACCGGTCGTGGCGGGCCAGCAGCGCCGCCAGGGTCTCGGCGTTGCTCCCGGCCAGCAGCCAGGGCGGGCAAAAGGCATAGGCCAGGCGTTCGCGCGGCCCCAGTTGCGCGTACGCCGTCCCCGAGGTGCTCTCGACCACCGCGAGGCGCCGCTCGCCCGCGGGCTCTTCCTGCGCGATCAGCCCCCAGCGGTACTGGCGGTTGAACTTGTCCAGCAGGGCCGCCAGCGCCTGGCGAGACACCAACTCGTCCGCCCCCGGCACGCCGGCCACCAGGCCCGGGACCTTGAGGCCGCGGAAACGGCCGCTGTACTCGTCGCCCAGCACGGCCAGGAACAGGCGGTCGCCGCCCACGTTGCCGAGGGTTTCCATGATCGGCACGGCCCAGGCCGGCGGGACATGGCGCAGCAAATCCTGGGCCGTGGCGGCCGGCAGTTCCAGCAGCGCCAGCGGCAGGTTGCCCAGCAGGCGGCCCAGGGCCGCATCGTCCGCGGGCCGGGCGGCGGAGTCCGGCCCGCGCAGCGGCAGGTTCACGCAGCAGACCCCGGCCATGGCCAGGGGTTCGAGGCGCGAGAGGGAGTACGCCCACACCCGCGCGTCGCGGCCGGACCCGACCCGGAACCATCCCTTGTCCAAGGCCTCGGGATGGCCGCAGGTCATCTTGCCCAGCTCGTCGAGGTAGCGCCGCGCCTCGGCCGGCTTGCGCCGGTCGTACATGTCCAGGATCACGGCCAGGTCGCGGGGATCGGAGGAGATGCAGCCGATCAGCGCCCCCTCGGCCAACGCGAACCAGATCCGGCCGCTGACCTGGAGGTCCCGGGCCTTGAGCTCGTAGATCGTGCGGCCCCCATGCTGGCCGGCCGCGCGCAAGGCCGGGTCGCCGGCCAGCGGCAAGGTCAGCCGCAGGCGCTGGCCGGCGCCGCCCACCCAGCCGCCGAAAATCCAGGCCGGCCGGCCGGTCCAGGCCAGGTCGGGCGTGTAGGTGATGATGAGGTCGCGCGCCAGCAGGCGTTGCAGCCAGCGGCGGGATTCCGGGTCGCGGACCAGCGCGGCCAGCGCGTCCTCTTCCAGGCCGAGCGCCAGCAGCAGGCTGCGGGTGAGCGGATTGCGCAGGAACACGTCGGCGCGGCCGGCCAGGTTGTAGTGCAGCGTCACGAACGTGGCGTTGGGCGGGATGACGGCGTAGAGCCGCTGCGGCGCGTAGGGCGTGGTGCACGTCCACCAGGCCAGGCCCGCCGCGAAGCCCGCCAGCAGCGCGCCAAACACCAGGCGCCGGGGGGTGATGCGCCTCAGCATTGCACGGCCCCGATCAGCGGCCGCAGGTCGGCCAGTCGGTGCCGGCGCAGGTAGTCGGCCACCCCGTCGACCACCTCCAGCGCGGCGCGCGGGTTGGCGAACGTGGCCGTGCCCACGGCCACGGCCGTGGCCCCGGCCAGGATGAACTCCAGCGCGTCCGCGGCGGTCGTGATGCCGCCCATGCCCACCACCGGGATGCGCACGGCCTGCGCCGCTTCCCAAACGAGCTTGACGGCGATCGCGTGGATCGCCGGCCCGCTCAGGCCGCCGGTGACATGCCCCAGGCGCGGCCGCCGGGTCTCCACGTCAATGGCCATGGCCGGGATCGAGTTGACCAGCGCGACGGCGTCGGCGCCCGCCTCCTCGGCGGCCCGCGCGAACGCGCGCAGGTCGGGCGCGTGCGGCGCCAGCTTGGGGATGATCGGCAGGCCGGTGCGGGCGCGCACGGCGGCCACCACCTCGCGGAATCGCCGCAGGTCCGTGCCGAACAGGTGCCCGCCGGCATCGATGTTCGGGCAGGAGACGTTGAGTTCCAGGGCGTGGACGCCTTCCGCATCGCTGAGCCGCGCCGCCACTTCCGCATACTCGGCCACGGTCCGGCCCCAGATATTGACGATCACCGCGGTGTCCACGGTGCGCAAAAACGGCAAATATTCGCTGATAAAAACCGCCACGCCCGGGTTCTGCAGGCCGATGGAGTTGATCAGCCCGCCGGGCACCTCGACCAGGCGCGGCGGCGGGTTGCCGGGCGCGGGCTGCAGCGAGATGCCCTTGACCACCACGGCGCCAAGGCGGGCCAGGTCCACCACGTCCGCGTATTCCCGGCCGTAGCCAAACGTGCCGGACGCGGTCATGACCGGGTTTTTCAGGCGCAGGCGGCCGAGATGCACGGCCAGGTCAGGGGCCACGCTCATGCCGGCTCCTCGTCCCAGGCGATGTCCGCGGCGGCGAACACCGGGCCGTCGCAGCAGGCCCGGCGCCAGGGGGTGTCGCCGCCGGGCGTCCTTGTTTTCTGGACGCAGGCCAGGCACACACCCACGCCGCAGCCCATGCGCCGATCCATGGAGACCCAGGCAGGCCACCCGCCGGCGCGCGCCCGGTCAGCCACGGCGCGCAGCAGCCCGTGCGGGCCGCAGGCAAAGAATTGCAGCGCCGGCGTCCGGCCGGCCCCGGCCAACCACGCGTCCAGGGCCACGGTGACCGGCCCGGTGACGCCGGCGGACCCGTCCATCGTGGCGGTGCGCACGTCCCACCCGAGGGCCTGCAGATCGGCCACGGCCAGCAGGTCCGCGGCCGTGGCCGCGCCGACGAACGCCAGGCCGGGCCGGGGGGCGCGCTGGGCGAGCAAGTACAAGGCGGCCACCCCGTAGCCGCCGGCCGCCAGCACCGGCACCCGGTCCGGCGCCGGCGCAGGGAACCCCCGGCCGAGCGGGCCCAGCAGGCTGGCGGTGGCGCCCGGGATCAACGCGGCCAGGGCGCGGGTTCCGGCGCCGACGATCT
Organism: uncultured Verrucomicrobiota bacterium; assembly: GCA_964489425.1. Taxonomy (GTDB): domain Bacteria; phylum Verrucomicrobiota; class Kiritimatiellia; order RZYC01; family CAZAYP01; genus CAZAYP01. The sequence continues at coordinate 30,798 of CAZAYP010000036.1, forward strand.
TGTAAAGGATGGCCAGGCGCGGGCCGGCCACCTGGAACACGCTGAAAGGCCGGCGCAACACAAGATCGGCGCGGCCGGGGATGCGCAGATGGATAAATTGGCCGGGTTGCACGGCGGGGGCGATGGCCGGCGCCGTGAACTCCAGCCGGCGGTACACGGAACCCGCCGGCTCATGGGCGCTGACGGTCGCTTCTTCGAGCCGCATGGCGATCCGGGGCCGCCGGGCGCGTCACCCGGGCGGGCCTTGTTCGTCCTTTTTCACCGCGGTCCAGTGGGCCTCGAGCTCCTCGATGGGGCACGCGGTAATCTCCTGCTGCTGCTCGCGGATGCGCTGCTCCATGGACTGGAACCGCCGGGTAAACTTGGTCACGGCGCGGTTGAGCTCTTCCTCGGCGCCGAACCCGAGGAACCGGCAGAGGTTGACGATGGCAAAGAGCAGGTCGCCCACCTCCTCGCGCAGCGCCTCGGGCGGCTTCCCGGCCAGCGCCTCGCGGATCTCCTCGATCTCTTCCTCGATCTTGGCGATGACTTCGGCGGGCTCGCGCCAGTCGAACCCCACGCGGGCGGCTTTTTTCTGGACGTGCTGGGCCTTTTGCAGGGCCGGCATGGATCGGGGCACCGAGCCCAGCACGGAGCGCTTGTCTTCGGACCGCTCCTTTTTCTTGATGCTTTCCCAGTTGCGCAGCACCTCGTCGGAATCCGCGACCACGGTGTCGCCGAACACATGCGGGTGGCGCCGGATCAGCTTGGCGTTGATGTTGGCGATGCAGTCCGCGAACTCGAACGAGCCTTCCTCGCGGCAGATCTGGGATTGGAACACGAGCTGCAGCAGGACATCCCCCAGCTCGTCCTTCAGGCTGGCGCGGTCGCCGCTGTCAATCGCGTCGAGCACCTCGTAAGACTCCTCGATGAGGAAGGGCTTGAGGCTGGCCAGGGTCTGCTCGCGGTCCCACGGGCAGCCGTTGGGCGCGCGCAATCGGGCCATGATGTCCAGCAGCTGGTCGAGGGCCTGGGCCGCGGTCGGCTTGGGGGCGCTCATGGGGCGGGGAACAGCTGGTCGAGGAGCTTTTCCTCGCGCCACTTGGCCAGCGCCTTCAAGAACACCTCGGCGCCGCTGTAGTCCTGGTGGGCGGTAAACTCGTCGGGCAGCGCCACGCAGCGCATGCCGGCCGACAGGGCGGACTTGCACGCGGGCGCGTTGCTGACCACGGCCACGCAGCGCCGCGGGACCTTGTTCAGGGCGCGGGCCATTTTCATCCACGTGTCCGCGCCGGGGAACGTCTCGTGCTTTTTCTCCTCGTGGAACGCGAACAATTCTAGGCCGCGCTCCTTGAGGCCGTATTTATCCATCGCCGCCTGCGCGGCGGGCGTCGGCAGCACGCTGATGACCGCCACGGGCAGGCCGCGTTGGCGGGCCGCCTGCACCAAGTCGTCCATCCCGGGCCGCACCTGGGCCTCGCCGGCGGCGTACAGGCCCTTGACCGCGGTCACGGCCTGGTCCACCCACTTGGGGGTGGTTTTCTTGCCGGTGAGCGCCTCGGCGATGCGCGGGAGGTAAATGTCCGGATCCGCCTGCACGACAAAGCGTGCAAAAAGCGGCTTGGTTAGTTCCAGTCCCTGTTCCCGGAACCGGGCGCGCGCAATGTCGTACGCGGCTTCGCGGGCGTTAAGCGCCACGTTTTCCAGTTCCAGGAACAACGCGAACGTTCCGATGGACGCGGGCTCATCCTGGGGGGCCGCCGCGGCGGCCTTGGCCTGTGCTGCTGCTGTTTTCCCTGCTGCCATAAATCGCTCCACTCCCTGTTGGTACTGTTTCTTAGGCGGGTTAGTGTATGAGAGCCCCGCCCGGCGGTCAAGCGCCGGCCGGGGTTTTCTTTGCGGCCGCGGCTGGAGCCCCGGCGCCGCGCCAGGCCATGTCGGGATTTGCGACCAGGCGTGGGGCAGCGTCGCAGGTTGCGACAACAGGGAGAGCGTTCGGCCGGGCGGGCGGCCGCAGGCCATGAAAAAAGCAGGGTGCATGCCATGCTTGTAAAACCCGCGTTTTACTGGGGTTATTGGCCAGCCTGGCCGTCCGCCCGGCCCGGGTCCCGACCGTTTTTCCAAAAGTTGGCACACTTATAGCATTATGGTGTGGCGAGCGAAAAAAAAGGAAATGGAGACCAGACCATGAATATCGGACAGACACTGTACCAGGGACCGAAAGCCAGCCAGCAGCTCAACCTCGCCCCCCAACTCCTTAACTGGCTGCAGTTGCTCCAGGCGCCGGTCATGGAGCTCAACGCCATGGTCCGCCACGAGCTGGAAACCAATCCCGCCCTGGAAATGGAGCTGGACTCCGAAGCCGGGCGCGAAGCCGGCGACCTGCCCGAGACCGCGGCCGATGCGGGCGACGGCCTGGGCAGCGATGACGGCATGAAGCTGGACGACAGCACCCTCAACGCCCGCCTCGAATCCCTCCAGGAAATCGACCAGGAGTGGCGCGACGATTACCAGGCCTCCCGCAAGTCCGGCAACGACCGGGCCGAGGAAGACGAGAAGCACCAGTACCTCATGGATTCCATCACCCAGGACGACACCCTGTACAACCACCTCGTGAAGCAGCTCGGGCCGGCCGGGTTCACGGCGCAGGAAGCGCGGCTGGCGGAAGTCATCATCGGCTCGCTCGACCGCCGGGGCTACCTGGCCGAGTCGCTGGTGGCGCTGGCCGAGGCCGCCGGGGCCAAGCTGGACGAGATGCAGCTGGCGCTGCGCCGCGTGCAGCAGCTGCACCCCGCGGGCGTGGCGGCCCGCGACCTGCGCGAATGCCTGCTCCTGCAGCTGGAGGAACAGGGCGCGGACACGCTGGCCTGCGCCATGGTGCGCGACGGGTTTGACCTGCTCGCCGACCGCAAGCTGGGCGAGCTGGCGCGCCGCCTGGGCGTGACCGAGGACGAGGTCCGCGACGGCCTGGCCGAGATCCGCGCGCTGGACCCGGCGCCGGGCCTGACGCTGAACCCGGAGCCCGTGGCGGTGATCACGCCGGACGCGGCCATCCGCCGGCAGGGCGACGACCTGGTGATCGACATCCACGACGACTACGCCAGCCGGGTTTCCATCAGCCCCTCCTGCCGCCAGCTCCTGGAGCAGAAAAGCATGTCTTCCCAGGACCTGAGCTACCTGCGCCAGAAAATCCGCAACGGCCAGTTCCTGATCAGCGGCCTGCAGCAGCGCCGCGAGACCCTGCTGCGCGTGACCGAACAGATCGTGCGCGTGCAGCGCGAGTTCCTGGCCGAGAAGGAAGGCGAGCTGGTGCCCCTGACCATGAACAAGGTGGCGGCGATCATCGGCGTGCACGAGACCACGGTCAGCCGCGCCATCGCCAACAAATACGTGGCCACGCCCCGCGGCGTCATGGCCATGAAGACCTTCTTCAAAACCGGCTATCGCTGCGCCGACGGCTCGTCCCTGACCCCCGACAAGGTCAAGGACCTGATCTCGCGGATGATTACCGAGGAAAGCCCCGCGCAGCCGGTCACCGACGACGACATTTCCAAGCAGCTCAAGGAGCGCGGGCTGAACGTGGCGCGGCGCACGGTGGCCAAGTACCGCGAAGAGCTGGGCGTGGCTTCTTCCAAGGATCGCCTGCAGCTCAAGGCGCGGCGCGGCGGCACCGTGGCGGCGCGGGCGCCGGCCATGGCCGTGGCCTGAAACCGGCCGCAACGCCAAGGTCAGACAGAGGGATCGCGCGGACGCAGCAGGAAAAAGGATTCATCCGGAAAGTTCCCGTCTGCCGCGTGATCACCACCGTTCAGCGCAACCCAGCGCAAATTGCTTGATAGGATAACCAGATGAACAGGATGGGCAATCTCTCCCGGTCACTAAACCTTCGAAATCATTTCCGAATCATTGCACCACGAAGGTCACGAAGACCACGAAGAAGACTGGGATACGAGCCAGAATCCTTCATGCCGCCAACCGGCTCTGTTTCTTGAACTTCCTGCTCATCCGGTCCTGCTTTTTGCTTCGGCCTCTGTGACCTTCGTGTCCTTCGTGGTGATCGATCCGCTCCGTAGAATCAGGGAACCAGCCCGTGGTGGACGCGGTTATCGTCAGGTCATCCGGACAGGAACTTGTCAGATGCGCCGGAACAAGACGCGCGGGCGGATGAACCAGCCCTAGATGAAGGACATCAAAATTTCCGACTTCTTGGACTCTTCCTTGATGGTGTCCACGATGTCGGAAATGTCGCTGACCGTCAGGCCGAGGGCGCTCCAGACCTTCTGGTCGAACGAGGGCGCCGGCAGGTCGCCGCCGTTGCCGATGCGTTCCAGGTTGCAGATGTAGTTGGCCGTGTGGCAGAGCATGACCAGCTCGCTGCACTCCGGGCTGATCGAAACCGAGCGCGGCTCATGGTGCCAGCGGATGACCTGCAGGAAATCCCGGCCCAGGTGCCAGCGCATGCCCAGCACCGCGCCCACTTCCGCGTGGCTCACCCCCAGCACCTCGCGCTCGATCTTGGGCAGTTCCATGGCGCGCTCTTCGGCGGCGGCAATGGACTTGCGGAAATCAATGTGAAAAAATTGTTCCAGCACGATCTTGCCCACATCGTGCAGCAGGCCGGCGAGTTGCAGCACGTCCGACGTGTAGCGCTTTTTCAGGTGGCTGCGGCAGCGCTCGTAAAGCACGTCGGCGGCAATGCCGGTGGAAATGCAGTGGCGCCAGAACTCCTCGGGATTGAACGCCCCGCCCTTGGAATCCTTGAACACGGAGAACAGCGAGGTGGACATGGCGATGTTGCTGATGGCGTTGAACCCCATGCGCGCCACGGCCATCTGCAGCGAGGTGACCTCTTCGCGGCCCCGGTACAGGGCGGAGTTGACGACCTTGAGGATGCGCGCCATCATCGAGGGGTCATCCTCGATGATCGACGCGATCTGGCGCGCGTCGGCGTTCGGGTTGCGAATCGCTTCCTTGAGCTTGTCGATAACCACCGGCAACGTCGGCAGGTTGTTGATCGACTCAATCTTTTTAAGTATGATTTCGCCCTTTTCCATGGCGTCACCTGTACCCGCCACCCGAGTCACCCCATGCTGGACCCGTGGTCTTGGGTATCATTGGGCCTTGTTTAATCCATGCCATGCAGGAGGTCAACACAAAATGCGAAAAATGCGCATGCGCGGGCGCGGGGCCGTTCTGGCGGAGTCCTGCGGCCCGGGATGCGGAATGGGGTTTCCAAGGAAACCGCTTGCGCCGGGGGCGGGCCCCTGCTATACAGCGCTTGTTTAAGACGGGCGCCGCTGAAAAGGCCGGAGTGGCGGAATGGCAGACGCGCTGGACTCAAAATCCAGTGGTGGAAACATCGTGTGGGTTCAAGTCCCTCCTCCGGCACCAACCCGCCGCCGCCCGCCGCGGCACAACCCGACAAGGAGCAGAAACATGAAAAAAATCGATGCGATCGTGCAACACCTGGGCGCAGATGCCGACAAGCTGCTGGGATTTTCCGCGCCCAAGATCCCCAAGGCGCAAATCCATGTGCCCGGGCCGGACTGGGTGGACCGGATTTTCGCGGCCTCGGACCGCTCCAACACCGTGCTGCGCAACCTCGCCTTGCTGCTGAACACCGGGCGGCTGGCCGGCACCGGCTACGTTTCCATCCTGCCCGTGGACCAGGGCATCGAGCACTCGGCCGGCGCGTCGTTCGCGCCCAACCCGGCCTATTTCGACCCGGAAAACATCATCCAGCTCGCGATCGAGGGCGGGTGCAACGCCGTGGCTTCGACCCTGGGCGTGCTGGGCCTGGTGTCCCGCAAGTACGCGCACAAGATCCCGTTCCTGCTCAAGTTCAACCACAACGAACTGCTGACCTACCCCAACAAGTTTGACCAGATCATCTTCGCGCGCATCCAGCAGGCGTTCGACATGGGCGCGGTGGCGGTGGGCGCCACGATCTATTTCGGGTCGGACGAGAGCGACCGGCAGATCGTGGAGGTGAGCCGCATGTTCCAGGCCGCCCACGAGGTGGGCCTGGCCACGGTGCTGTGGTGTTACCTGCGCAACAACGCGTTCAAGATCGGCAGCACCGACCACTCGGTCAGCGCCGACCTCACCGGCCAGGCCAACCACCTCGGCGCCACGATCGAGGCCGACATCCTCAAGCAGAAGCTGCCCGAGCAGACCGGCGGCTACGTGGCCCTGAACAAGGACGGCGTCAAGTACGGCAAGTTCAGCGACAAGATGTACACCGAGCTGTGCTCCGACCACCCGATCGACCTGTGCCGCTACCAGGTCATCAACGGCTATGCCGGCCGGATTGGCCTGATCAACTCCGGCGGCGAGTCCAAGGGCGCGGGCGACTTCGCGGCCGCGGTGCGCACCGCGGTGATCAACAAGCGCGCCGGCGGCATGGGCCTGATCAGCGGCCGCAAGGCGTTCCAGCGGCCCATGGCCGAGGGCGCCAAACTGCTCAACCAGATCCAGGACGTGTACCTCTGCAAGGACGTCACCGTCGCGTGACCCGCCGGCGGGCGGCCCGGCGCAGGAAAGAACAAGGATCGTGGGCCAGAAGATCATAGCCAAGCGCCTGGCGCAGTATTTCCGGTACGCCTTCGCGCGCAACCGCCGCAGTTGGCCGGTGCGCGCCATGGCCCGGGCCGCGCGCGAGGTCCTGTGGAGCTACCACAACTGCAGCACCAACACCCGCCTCAACGGCGAGGAGTTCGTGCTGCGGTCGCTGGCCGCCGCGGACACGGAGGGCGCGGGGCTGGGGGTGGTGTTCGACGTGGGCGCCAACCGCGGCCACTGGGCGCAACGCGCCATCGCCCTGTGCCCTGGAGCGCGGATCTTCTGTTTCGAGCCCGTGCCCGCCACGTACCGGCTGCTGGAAGCGACGGTCAAACCCCAGCCGGCGATCACGCCCTGGCACCTGGCCTTGGGCGACCGGGTGGGCGAGGTTCAGTTCCGCTACTTCCCCGGCCACGACACGCTCTCGGCCGTGAACAACCCCAGCGTGCATGCCCTGGACTACGAGGTGGTGACCTGCCCCATGACCACCGGCGACCAGTTCATGCAGGAACGCGGGCTGGACCGGGTGGACTTCCTGAAGCTGGACGTGGAAGGCGCCGAGATGCCGGTGCTGTCCGGGTTCCGCTCCGCGCTGGAGCAGAAAAAGATCCGCGCCGTGCAATTCGAATATGGCATGGCGAGCATTTTGTCCAAGGTCCTGCTGTACGACCTGTGCGAATTCTTCCGCAAGCTGGACTTCAGCGTGGGCGCCATCTACCCCAACTACGTGGATTTCCGGCCTTACAAGTTCACCGACGAAAACTTTCTCACCCCCAACTTTCTCGCCCTGCCCCACTGCCGCGCGGATTTGATCCGCCGGCTGCAACACTGAAGGAGCTGCCATGAGAGAAAAGTTTCTGCCGTTTTCCAAGCCGTCGATCACCGAGGCGGACATCGCCGCCGTGGCCGACGTGCTGCGCTCGGGCTGGATCACCACCGGGCCGCACAACGCCAAGTTCGAGGAAGAGTTCTGCGCCTACGTCGGCTGCCCGCACTCGGTGGCCCTGGCCTCGGCCACGGCGGGCATGCACATCCTGCTCAAGGCCCTCGGCATCGGGCCGGGCGACGACGTGGTCACGCCGTCCATGACCTGGGTGTCCACGGTCAACCTCATCACCCTGGCCGGCGCGCGGCCGGTGTTCGCGGACGTGGACCGCGACACGCTCATGGTCACGCCCGACTCCGTGCGCGCCGCGCTCACCCCGCGCACGCGGCTGATCATTCCCGTCCATTTCGCCGGCGCGCCGGTGGACCTGGACCCGCTGCGGGCGATCGCCCAGCAGGCGGGCGCGCGGCTGGTGGAAGATGCCGCCCACGCGGTGGGCACGTTTTACCGCGGCGTGCACGCGGGCCGCACCGGCACTTCCATTTTTTCGTTCCACCCGATCAAGAACATCACCACCGGCGAGGGCGGCATGTTCTGCAGCGACGACCCGGCGCTGCAGGAACGCATCCGGCGGCTCAAGTTCCACGGCCTGGGCGTGGATGCCTACGACCGCCAGACCCACGGCCGGTCGCCACAGGCCCAGGTGCTGGAGCCGGGCTACAAGTACAACCTCACCGACATCGCCGCGGTGCTGGGCCGGCGCCAGCTGGCGCGGATCGCGGAGTTCAACGCCCGGCGCGCGGAGCTGGCGCGGCGTTACCACGAGCTGCTGGCCGACGTGCCGGAACTGCTGCCGCTCAAGCCGCCCGCGTACCCGCATACCCATGCCTGGCACCTGTTCATCGTGCGGCTGGACATCGACCGCGTGCGCATGACCCGCGACGACTTCATGCAGCAGCTCAAGCAACGCAACATCGGCACCGGCCTGCATTTCCGGGCCGCGCACATGCAGAAGTATTACCGCGACACGCTCGCGCTGCCGCCCGGCGCCCTGCCCCACACCGAGTGGAACTCCGACCGCATCCTGTCCCTGCCGCTGTTTCCGGACATGACCGACGCGGACGTGCAGGACGTGGTGGCGGCTGCCAAGGACGTGCTGGCCGGCGCGCGGTGACCCGGATGGGCACAACCCGCCCCGCGATCGACGCCCTGCGCCGCGCGGCGCACGGGATGGCCCGGCACCCGTGGCAGGCCGGGTTCCTGGGCGTGGCCGGGTTCCACCTGGTTGTCGCGCTGGGGTACAAGCTGGCCCTGGGGCTGGACATCTGCGCCGACCCGGCGCGCAACTCCTGGGATTTCTTCTGGCAGGCGCTGCCCATGGACGCCATGGTCACCGGGTTCTGGAGCAGCCTCTGGAACCTGCACGCCCAACCGCCGCTGTTCAACGTGTTCGGGTTCCTGCTGCACGCGGTGTTCGGCGCGCACTTCCTGCAGGCCATGCAGTACATTTATATTGTGCTGGGCGCGCTGCTGAGCGGCGCGTGCTATCCCGTGCTGGCCCACCTCACGCGTTGCCGCTGGCTGGCACTGGTCGTGGCGCTGCTGCTGGCGCTGAACCCGCCGCTGTTCCTGTACGAGGCGTTCATCCTGTACACGCTGCCCGAAGCGTTCCTGGTAGTGCTGGCCGTGCTCACGGTGCTCTGGCACCGCCGCACCGGGTCGGTCGCGGCGCTGGCCGCGCTGATGCTGGTGATGAACGTGCTGGTCCTGTTCCGCAGCGTGTACAACCTGGCGCTGCTGGTGCCGGTGACGCTGTTCGCCCTGGTATTGGCCGGCCCGCGCTGGCCGCGGATGCTGGCGCTGGCCGTGGTCATGAGCTTGCCGGCGGCCGCTTGGTACGGAAAGAACTATGCCAAGTTCGGTTTTTTCGGCGCCAGCAGCTGGATGGGGTCCAACCTCTGGCGCATCGTGACGCCCAACTACGATCCGCCGCATTTGCAGGCGCTGGCCGCGGCCGGGGTGCTGGACCCGGCGGCCGTGGAACTGCGCTACTTTGATCCGCCGGCCGCGTTCCAGAAGTACGGGTTCAACGCCACCTCCAGCGTGCCGGTGCTGGCGCGCAACGACTACCACAACATCAACATGGTGGCCATTGCCCGCATGCACCAGCGCAACGCCATGGTGATGATCCGGCGCGATCCCGCGCATTACCTTGGCAACGCCTGGGAGGCGTACCAGCGGTTCTGCAGCCCGTCCTACGAAACCAAGTTCGTGCTGTTCAACTACCGCCGCATGCCGGCCAGCCACCTCCGCGTGGCGGAGTTTTTTTATGGCACGCCGCTCATGGCCCGGCTCAGCCAGGCCTGGGGCCTGCAAGCTTACAGCCTCTACTTTTTCCTGATCCCGCTCAGCTTGATCGGCCTGGCGCTGCACGCAATCGCGCGCTGCCGCCTGCGGCCCGCGGCGTGGGTTGGGTATCTCCGGGAAAACGCGGTGCTGGTGTTCTGCGCAAGCCTGCTGGCCTACGTGGCGTTGATCGGATCGTTTCTCGAGTACGGCGAAAACTGCCGCTTCAAGTTCCCGGTGGAACCGCTGATCTGGTGCTGCGCGCTGGGGGTGGCGGCCCTGTGGCTAGGGAGCATGCGGCATGTCGCGCGGGGGCAAGGCCCGGAAATAAAGCCATGAAACACCCCCCCCCCTTGCCCGCCAACAATACGTTGCCGTTAGCAACGGAGCAGCAGATATCGCCCGCCAAGGCGCAAAGTCGCAAAGCAGTTCTTTGCCGACCACGCGGCGGGCTTGGCGCCTTGGCGCCTTGGCGGGACTATATGCTGATCGGGATGCTCTTGATCGCGGCCGCGCTGGGGCTGCGGCTGTACATGATGCATGCAGCCAGCTGCGCCATCCCGGTCACCAGCGACGAGGCGATCAACGTGCTCCAGGCCCGGGATATCCGCGCCGGCCACACCCCGCTGCTCATGACCGCGCAGCCGTACCAGTTCCCGCTGGAGCCGTACCTCATGGCGCCGTGGATCAAGCTGTTCCCCGCCGGCAGCGTGCTGCGCGCCCGGTTTCTGCCATACGCGCTGGGACTCGTTGGACTCGGCCTCGGGCTATGGCTCGTGCGGCGGCTGGGCCCACTGCGGCAAACGTGGCCGGCAGCGTTGCTGCTGCTGTTCCCCGGGGCCTACCACCTCGTGCTGCAGGCGGGTTATATCCCGCCGCACTACGCATCGCCGCCGCTGCTGTGGCTGCTGGTCGTGGCGCTGGCGTTTCCATGGCCGGCGCGCCGGCCGTGGCTGGATGATGTGCGCATGCTGCTGGCCGGCGGCTTGTGCGGGTTGGCCGTGGCCAACTACATGATGTCACTGGCCGTGGTTGCGCCGGCCGCGCTGGTCATCGTGACGGGTGGCGCCGCGCGATGGCCGCGAGTGCTGCGCCGCCTGCTCGTGTTCGCGCCGGCGTTCGTTTTGGGGCTGGTGCCACTGCTGCTTGGCGCGTGGTTTTTCCCGGGCGCCCACGCGGGCATTGCCGGCCTGTACCCGTGGAAGGATGCCCTGCGGCGGCTGTGGAACCCGACGCTGGCCTACACCCTGCCGCACGCCCTCGGCGTGGCTCCGCCGCTCTACCCGGACGGCAACCTGCTGCCATGGGGCATGGCGCTGGCACGGCCCGCGGCCTTTATTTACCTGTTGATTTTGGCGGCCGCCACGGCGCGAATCGCCTGGAGGATGATTCAGGCCGCGCGCAACCGAACCATGCCGGAACTCCTGCCGGGCGACATTTTCGCGGCCGCGTCCTGGCTGGGGCTCGCGCTGTTCGCGGCCGGCCGGCGGGCGGACGCGCAGTCGTTCCGCTACCTGCTGCCGGTGATTTGGGCGTTTCCGTTTGTCGTGGCCGTGCTGGTGACCGGGTTGTCCCGGCGCTGGGTGCTGGGCGCCGGCGCCGCCGCGGTCCTGCTGGCCGGATTCAACATCACCACGACCTTCAAGCTGACCGCGGACTGGCGGGCGCCAGACTTTGCCGCGCGCGAGGTGGGCGCCGAGGATCTGCAGCCGGCGCTGTATTTCCTGCGGCAGCAGGGCATCTCCAACTGCGTGGCCTCGTACTGGGCCGCGTACCGCATCAACTTCCTGACAGACGGATCGGTTGTGTGCAGCCAGCCGGTCAACGAGCGGTTCCCGGGCTGGCCGCTGCCGTTCAAGGACGAGGTGGACGCGGCCACCGACGTGGCGTACGTGCTCACGGAACGGATCCGGTTCCTCAAGCCCTCGGTGTTCGAGCGCCACCTGCGGACCATGGACGTGACCGCGGACCGCACACCTTGTGGAAATTTCGTGGTGTACCAGGGGTTCCGCGATGCCGGGGGCGCCGATCTTCCTCTGGGCGCCGGCCGGGCCGAGGTTGTGGCCAGCCACAACACGCCGGAAGACGCGCGCATGGCGGATGGCGATCCGACCACGGCGTGGAACACCAAAGCGTGGCAGTCCACCAGCATGTGGGTGCAGGCAACCTGGACGGAACCGCGCCGGATTGACCGGGTCACGCTGGACTACGGCCGCTTGGGCCATGATGCGGCGCCGGCCGTGGCGTTGCAGCTCCTGACCACCAACGGGTGGCAGGCGACGCCGGGCGACCCGCGGGCCGCCTGGGACCCGTTCCGCATGCGGAACCGGCACCCGGTATACGGCGCTGCGCGGCAGTCGCTGCGGTTCGCGGCGACAGAAGCCGCGGGAATTCGCCTGGCCATTACGGAGCCCAACCCGCGCTTCTGCTGGACCATCGCGGAGTTAGAAATCCGGGCGGCCGCCAGCGGGACGAGTGCCGGCAAATAAGGGTTGCATACGACGGGGCGGGTTCCTTATGGTGCTGCGGGTCAGTTAACCGGACAAGGCAAGAGGCGGGTGCGATATGGACTTACAAAAACTGTTTGCCGCGCGCATCGGCGGGGCGGAATTCGGGGTCAAGCACGAGATCTACAAGTTCGAGAAGATCAAGCGGGCCAAGGCCGCCGCGCGCAAGGCGCGGCCGGACGTGGAGATGCTCGACTTTGGCGTGGGCGAGCCGGACCAACTGGCGCCCGAACCGATCCGCGCGGCCCTGAAGCGCGAGGTCGATGACCCCGCCAACCGCGGCTACGCGGATAACGGCATCCGCGAGTTCCAGGACGCGGCGGCCTGCTACCTGCGCGATTTCTTCGGGGTGGTGGACATGGATCCGGCCACGGAGATCGTGCACAGCATCGGGTCCAAGCCGGCGTTGGCCATGCTCCCGCTGGCGTTCATCAATCCCGGCGACGTGGCGCTGACGACCGTGCCGGGGTACCCGGTCATGGCCACGCACACGGCCTACCTGGGCGGCGCGGTCGTCAAGCTGCCGTTGCGCGAAGAAAACGGCTTTTTCCCGGACCTGGCGGCCATTGATCCGGCCGTGGCGCAAAGCGCCAAGCTGTTGTACGTCAATTACCCCAACAACCCCACGGGCGCGGCGCCCACGGCGCGGTTTTTTGACGACTTGATCGCGTTCGCCCGGCAGCACAACATCCTGGTGGTGCAGGACGCGGCCTACGCCACGCTGATCTACGGCCAGCCGCGGCTGTCGATCCTCGGCCGGCCCGGCGGCAAGGAGGTGGCGCTGGAGCTGCACTCCATGAGCAAGAGCTACAACATGACCGGGTGGCGGCTGGGGTTTGTGGCCGGCGCGGCGCGGGCGGTGCAGGCCGTGGCCACGGTCAAGGACAACATTGATTCCGGCCAGTTCAAGGCCATTCAGAAAGCGGCCTGCGCCGGGATTGCCGACCGGCAGCTCGCGGAAACGATCAACACGCACTACGAGCAGCGCCTGCGCGCGCTGGTGGGCGTGCTGCGCGCGGCGGGTTTTGCGGCGCGCATGCCCGGCGGCACGTTTTACCTGTACGTGCGCGCGCCGCGCGGTGCCGGCGACCAAACCTTCGCCACCGCGGAAGAAGCATCGCAGTACCTGATCCGGGAGCACTCCATCTCCACGGTGCCGTGGGACGATGTCGGCGCGTATTTGCGGTTTTCCGCCACGTTCGAGTCGGCAGGCCCGCAGGACGACGCGCGGGTCATCGCCGAGCTGCAACGCCGCCTGCAGGCTGCCCAATTAAAATTCTGAGGGATACCATGACCACCTGTTCTCCTGTCCGGATCCGCAAGGGCAAGCAGCTCTCCGTGTTCCTCGAAAATGAGCTGGGCGCGCTGGCCGCGCTTGCCGAGCTGCTGGGCCGCCGGGGCATCAACATCTACGCCATCACCCTGACCGGCGGGCTGGACCACAGCGATGTCCGCATCGTCGCCGACCAGCCGGACGCGGCGGCGGCCTGCCTGCGTGAGGCCGGCCACCTGATCTACGAGCGCGACGTCCTGCTGCTGGACCTGCCCAACCAGCCCGGCACGCTCGGCCGCGTGACCCGGCAATGGGCGCAGGCCGGGATCAACCTGGAATACGCCTACTGCGCGGGCGGCCCCGAGGTGCACGAAGGCCTCGTGGTCATCCGCGTGGACGATCCGGACCGGGCGATGGCCCTGTTGCAAACGCCTGCGGCCGGGGCGTGAGAGGCGGCGGTCGGAAGCCTTGCTGATGAACAACTGCCCCAACCAGGAGAAAAACACCGCCGGGTGCACCTGCACCTATTCCTGCGACAAGCACGGCCTGTGCTGCGAATGTGTGGCCTACCACCGGCGCCTGGGCGAGATTCCCGGCTGCTTGTTTTCGCGCGCCGGCGAGCGCACGTGGGACCGGTCACTCGCCGCGCTGGTGCGGGACCGGGCTTGAGGAGCGTTGCGGACCGGGGACAGCTGGTCACCCGGTGATGCAGCTCGAGTGGTCTGCACTTTCATTCAGTAGTACACGAGGACAGGAAAAACATGAAGCAAAGGGGAAATCCGGCGAACGTTGCGGCATCGTTCGCATGGCGCGCTTTGCTGGCAGCGGCGGCCATGGGGTTCATCGGGGGTGCCGGTGGCAGCGCCCGCGCCGCCGGCGCCTGGGGCGGCTGCTACCACAACAACCCCTTGGTCGCAGCCACGGAAGAAGCCTTGCCCGTTAAGCTCGCGCCCGGGGTTACCAATCATTTTCTTGAGGTGGATGAGGCCCGCACGAACGTTACTTTTTATTACCTTGCCGCCCCGGCGTCGGCCGCGGTTCCTGGCGCGGAGTCCGGTGGCGTACGGCTTTGGGCCAACAAGGAATATGTTCTGGCGGGGAACTGGGTCACGAGCTTCGTGCTTTCGGCCGGCGGCCCAACCTTCCACGAGACGCCGGCGGCCGGCGCCGTAACCGTGGATTTGTGGCGGGCCGAGTGGCAACCGCCGCCGGGCTTTGCGGGCCGGGTTTTTTACGCGCCCCGGATCATCATGCCGGCCGAGGCCGGAATGCCGCCCACCACGCAATACCTGATCCGGACGGCCAACACCGGCGCGGGATGGCAAGGTGGACCGAACACCAATTATTGGCGCCAGCGGGCACAGACGATCGGCCCGGATTTTTTCAATGTTGATTATTCTTTTGACTGGACCCGCTGCATTCCGGCGCACTTCGAGGACCTGGAACGCGCCATCGCCATGCTGAACGCCAACCCGCCGGGGTTCGCGTCCAACGCCCTGCGGGAACAGGCGTTCCTGGAGCTCGACACGTTCTTTGAGACCGGCATCCGGCGGGGGCAGGCGTTTGACCTGGCTGCCAGCTCAAACCGGATGTGGGAGCTCCTCGACGGGCGGTTGCGCAAAGCGTTGGCCGAGACAACGGCCGCACCCAGCGACAGCGCGTTGCGCGCCTGGCAAATGTACAACATGGGCCTGCTGGCCGTCTCCGGCGGCGGCGTGGCCGGCTTTGATATCATTCCCGTGCTGCCAGGATGCGGCTGGCAGGAGTCGGCGGATTTTGTCCGGGATCTGGCGGCGGGCATCCACGTCCTCTTCATCACGCACGGCCACGTGGACCACTACTCGCGGTCGCTGGTCCAGGCGTGCCTGGACGCCGGCCGGCCGGTGTGCCTGCCCGCCGAGTCGGCCGGCGCCTGGGCGGGTCACAGCAACCTCGTGGCCGTGGGCGACCACTGGACCGGCCGCCTGGCGGGGTTGCAGGTCACGGCCCGGCGCGGCATCCACGGCTGGCACGCCACGCGGGCTGACGAGCCGCTAATCTATTACGAGCTGACGTTCCCTACCGGCCGCACCCTGATATTCTGCGGCGACCTGGACTATACCCGGGAGTTCGAGAAGACGCCGGGCCTGGCCGTCGACCTGCTCGTCATCCCCTGGCGCAGCCCAAGCCTGCTGTACGAGACCGGGGCCCGGGAGCAGCTCCATCCACGCGAGGACGCGGTGCGCATCGCGCTTGAGCGCATCCAGCCGCGGTTCCTGCTGTACGGCCACTACGCGGAGCTGGGTCACGTCTACGACGGCATGCCGGCATCCTATGCCATTGCCGCGCAACTCAAGCGCATCCTGCCCTGTCCGTCGGAATGGATGTTCTGGGGCGAACACCTGACCATCCCGGCGCCGTGACGCCAGGCGCCACGAAAAGTCGTGGCATGCCTGGCGTCTCCGCGCCTTGGTGGGAGAATTACCCGCGCGGCTTGATGCGCAGCTTGGGGTGTTCGTGGCCCACGAAGCTGTTGGGGGGCACGCTTTCCATGAGAAACACGTTGCCGCCCACGGTCGAGCCGCGGCCGATGATCGTGTCGCCGCCCAGAATGGTGGCGTTGGCGTAGATCACCACGTCGTCTTCCACGGTGGGGTGGCGCTGGATGTGCTTGATGGGCCGGCCGTGCTTGTCCAGCGGGAAGCTGCGCGCGCCGAGCGTGACGCCCTGGTAAATCTTCACGTTGTTGCCGATGCGCGTGGTCTCGCCAATCACCACGCCGGTGGCGTGGTCGACAAAAAATCCGCGGCCGATCTGCGCGCCGGGATGGATATCCACGCCGGTCTGGGCGTGCGTCCACTCGCTCATGATGCGGGGCACGATGGGCACGTCCAGCCGGTACAGCTCGTGGGCCAGGCGGTGCGACGTGATCGCCAGCAGGCCGGGATACGCCAGCTGCACCTCGGCGTACGACAGGGCGGCCGGGTCGCCGTTGTAGGCCGCCTGCACGTCCTCGACCAGCAGGCGCCGGACGTCCGGCATGCGGTCGTAAAACTCGCGCATGATGCGGGTGGCCTCACGGGCCAGCTCGGCGGCCGGCGGCGGCCGGCGCCGGCCGGGCCGCGCAATCCGCGCCGCCTCGCCCCGCCAGCGGAACGGCAACGCCCGGGCAATCTCCGGCCGCAGGTTCCGCCAGCCCTGGCTCAGCTGCAGGGTCAGGAACACGCCCAGCTCATCCGCGGTGATGGCGCTGGGCGCCATCTTGCCTGGAAACATGACGTCCACCATGATTTTCAGCGCGGCAATAATGCCGTGGGGGTTGGGGTAGTCGCTGAGTACGCTGTCCGGCTGGTCCGCCGGCGCGGCCGTGTAGAGCGGCAGCAGTCGCGCCACGCAGTCGCACATCGTGGTATCGCGCAGTTGGCCGGGACAGATTCGTTGTTGCTTCATACGTGCGCCTCCTGGGCTCAGTTAATCACAGCCGCCGCCCGGGGATCAAAGCGAATTTGCGCGACAGCCGCCGCGCGCCCGCCTATACTATCCAAAATGTTAGGAGCACGACCCTCATGAAAGTCTGGAAATGGCTGGCGCCGGTGCTGGTATTGCTGCTGATCGTCTTCTTCGTGGGCAAGAGCCTGCTGCTGGAAAAAATGGTCGCCGGCGCCATCGCGCGCACCACCGGGTTCGGGGTCAAGTTTGAATCTTTTGACGTGAAGCTGATCGCCTCCGAGTTTGAGATCGTCGACCTGCAACTCATGAACCCGCCGGGCTATGACCCGCCCCGCGCCATGGAAGTGCGGCAGTTGCTGGTAAAATATAACCTGTGGTCGCTGCTGGGTAAAACCCCGCATTTTTACGAGCTGACCCTGGATATTCCCGAGCTGGCCCTGATTCAAAACGAGGATGGCGACACGAACTTCGGCGAACTGGTGGCCAACCTGCAGAAGCAGGGAGCGGGCGGTCAGGAACGCGGCCAACCCGCGCCGGCCCCAACCACGCCGGCGCCGGAAGCGCCGCAGCCCGACCAACCGCCACCGCCCCCCGCCGGCCCCCCCGCGCCGCCGCCGGCCCCGCCGTTCCGCATTGACTGCCTGAACGTCAAGCTGGGCCAGGTGATGTACGTGCGGCACAAGGCCGGCGAAACCCAGCCCGACATCCAGACCCTGGACATCAACGTGAACGAAACGTACCGCGACGTCACCAGTCCCGAACGGCTGGCCGCCGATATCCTGAGCAGGATCGTTTCCCGCCAGGCGGCGCAGCGGATTTCCGACTGGGCCGACGACCACCAGGAAGATATGGAGCAGCTTGGCTTGGACAAGAAAGATGTCCAGAAAGCCGCCGAGCAAGTCCAGGGCTTCCTCAAAGCCTTCCGATAGCCCGGATGCCGGCAGCGCTGCGGCGACCACGGTCACCGCGCGAGAAATCAACCCCAGGACCAGCCGCGCAGCGGCAAATACCGCCTGTTTCGCCCATATTTCTGCGCCGCGGCCGTGGCATACCGCCTGCTAACCAAGGGCTCAACAAGGGAGTGCTTATGACTAAGAAAGTACTCATTATCAAGCTGGGCTATTGCGAAACGCTGGTAAATGAGCAGGGATTTGTGCCGAGCCTGGGCGATGTTTTTCGCCACACGGTGCTCCTGCATCGATACGAGCGCGATCACGTAACGTGGCTGACCAGCGAGTCGGCCATCCCCTTGCTGCAGGGCAACCCCCAGATTGCGGAACTCCTTAGTTATAAACCAGATACCATTGTTGATTTGATCGGCCGCGAGTTCGACGAGTTGCTGTGTTTCGAGAAAGCCCCCACCATCTGCAACCTGGCCAAGACCATCCGCGCCAAGAAGCGGTTTGGGTTTTTCTGGAACGGCAAGCAAGTCGGCGCCCATCCCCTGGCCCAGTCCACCCTGGCCATCGCCAACGGCAAAGACCATTTTTTGCCCATTCAGGCCCTGCTGTACCAGATGGTGCGCGATTACTGGCAAGGCGAAGATTACGTCCTGGGCTACCAGCCCAAGCCGCGGCCGGCCTTTGACGTGGGCCTCAACTTCCGCGTCGGATCCAAGTGGCCCACCAAGGCCTGGCCCATGCGGCACTGGGAAACCCTGGAAACCTTGTGCCTGCGCGAGGGGCTGAGCGTGGGCTGGCAGGAAGGCGAAAGCGACATGGAGCATTACATGGACTGGATCAACGCCAGCCGCGTCGTCGTCACGTGCGACAGCCTGGGCATGCACCTGGGCCTGGCGCTGAAGAAAAAAGTGATCGCCCTGTTCGGGCCCACGCCTTCGGACAACATTTACATGTACGGCCGGGGCATCATCCTGCGCGCCAACTGGGCCTGCCTCAGCGCGCCCTGCATGAAGCCCGAATGCCCGGGCCAAGGCACCTCCTGCATGGCCGATATCCAGCCGGACATGGTGTTCCGCGGGGTCATGAACCTGTGGACCCAGGCGCGCCAGGAAACCGCGCCGGTGCTGCCGCGCCCCGCCGCCAAGGCCGCCGCGGGCAAGAAGCTGTCCCTGGCCGCCGTGTGATCCCCGGAGTTGCCCCATGCACACCGCGTTGGCCCCAAGCCCCCGAGTCCAGAGCCCGGCGCGCGTCCCGCTGCCGACCGCGTATAACTACATCGGCGCGTTTCTCACGTTCCGTTGCCCGTACCGCTGCTCGTATTGCATCAACCATTTCAGCGCCAGCCGGGTGCGGCAGTACCGCGAACTGGCGGGCCGGGACTGGCTGGCGTTTTTCGAGCGCCTGGCGCCGGGCGACGTGCCCATCACCCTGCAGGGCGGCGAGCCGGGCGCGCACCCGGACTTCATCGCCATTGTCAAGGAAACCAGCCGCTGGCATCACGTGGACCTGCTTACCAACCTGGCGTTCGACCTTGACCGGTTCATCCGCGAGATCGATCCCGGCCGGATCAACCGCGACGCGCCCTACGCCCCCATCCGCGTGAGCTATCACCCCGAGCAGTTTTCCCTGGCGCACATCATCAGCCGCATGCAGACCCTGGCCAGCGCCGGGTTCCGCGTGGGGCTCTACGGAGTGACGCACCCGGCCCAGCTGGACCTGATCGAAGAGGCGCGGCAAACCTGCAGCCGGCTGGGCCTGGACTTCCGCACCAAGCCGTTCCTCGGCTGGCACGCAGACCGGCTGTACGGCGACTACCAGTACCCCGAGGCTTGCGCCGGCGGTCCGCCGCGCCAGTGCGAGTGTGCCCCGTCCGAGCTGCTGGTCGCACCCGACGGCAGCATCCACCGCTGCCACGGCCACCTCTACGGCCACCGGGATCCGCTGGCGCACATCGCGGACCCGGACCTGCGCCTTGGCGACGCCCACCTGCCCTGCGCGGACTTCGGCCAGTGCCACCCGTGCGACATCAAGGTCAAAAACAACCGCTTCCAGCAGTTCGGCCACGTGGCCATGCGCATCCGCAATATCCGCTGACGGCCCGGGGCACCGGAACCAGCAGCCGGCCGGCACAACCCAAGCGGGAACGCCCAGCCAACCGCAACGTTCAGGCCCGCCGATGGTTGCCGGCGACTCAACAAATGCCTTCCATATTCGCGGGCAAACGCTACTATCACCGCAGTGCAGCGCGCTGCGAAAGATGGAAATAGACCGCCAGTTTCGCAGCCTTGCAAACGGCTAAGGGAGATTTCAATGAAGATGTTCCAGATGGTGGCGTCCCTTGTGACGTGGCAAGGTGTGCTGGTGTCCTCCGCGTACGCCGCGGCGCTGGACGCTCCGCGGTCCAGCGCGCCGGAACCGGGGGTCGCGAACGCCGGGATCGTCACCGGCGCCACCCTGCCCGCGGAACTCCAGGAAGGCTTGAAACAATCGTTCCGCCCGCCATGGCTGTTCAAGGAGCAACCGCCGCCGCCCCGGCCGGATTATGGCCGCGACGACGCCTGGGCCGCGCTGCCAACCCGGCCGGACGAGGCGGACCTGGCGCCGCCCAACACCCGCTACCCCGAGGCGCAGCCGGCGGCGGCGGCGGACGTTTTTTTCATCCACCCCACCGGCTACGCCAAGGCGGCGGCCTGGAACGGCCCGATCGATGACCCCGCCGCAGTCCGGGCCGTGGCGCTGGTGATGGAATACCTGGCCGGCGCCTTCAACGCCGCGGCGCGGGTGTATGCCCCGCGCTACCGGCAGGCCACCCTGTACGCGTTCCTCGACTTCGAGACGGATTCCGGTATCCAGGCCCTTGAGTTGGCGTATGCGGACGTGGAGCGGGCGTTCGCGCACTACCTCCGGCATTTCAACCAGGGCCGGCCTTTCATCCTGGCCGGCCACAGCCAGGGCAGCAACCACGGGCTGCGCCTGCTCCAGGAAAAAATCGTCGGCACGCCGCTGCAGAAACAGCTGGTCGCCGCCTACCTGGTGGGCATGGCCATCCCGGAAGCTATCCCGGGCATCCGGCCGGCCGCCGCCCCGGAGGACACGGGCGGCGTGATTAGCTGGACCACTTTTACGACTAACGGCGACCCGCAGTTTCTCACCCGCGACATGGCGATCTGGCACGGCGGGAAGTATCGGAAATGCGCGGGTCTTGCGCTCGTGCAGGTGAATCCGCTCTCGTGGGCGCTGCGCGGCGCGGCCGTGCCGGCCGCCCAGAATCCCGGGTCGCTGCCTTGTGTTGATCCGGCCGGCCCCCTGGCGGACCTGGTGCCGGGGGTCACGGGCGCGGATGCGTCCGGGCCGGTGTTGATCATCACGCCGCCGGCCGGGCCCGGCTTTGCAGGCTCAGGCCCGGACATGCCCCTGCTCAACGCGGACTTCGGCGATTTCCATGACTACGACTACGTGCTGTTCTACGAGAGCATTCGGGAGAACGCGTGCCGGCGGGTTAAGGCATTAACGACCGGAAGGTAAGGCATGACTAAAAAAGCCAGAGCCGCGATCGTTACCTGGCCCTGTTCGAACAAGCCAGCGACGGCGTCTTCGTGCTCGATACCCAGGGCCGGATCATCTCAGTCAACGAGGCGTTCGCGCGCATGCACGGCTACCCCGTGGCGGAAATGCTGCGCCTGGGGCTGGCGGGGCTGGACGTGGAGGGCATGGCCCCGGTTCCGGACCGGATCCGCCGGATCATGGCCGGCGAAACCTTGTCTTTCAACGTGGAGCACTATCACAAGGATGGGCACGTTTTCCCGCTGGCCGTGACCGCCAAGCTGATCGCGGTTGGCCAGGAGCAGCAGATCGTCGCGATCCACCGCGACCTCAGCGAGATCAAGCGAACCGCGGATGAATTGCGCGCGATTGCCCAGCGCTTGCAGCTGGCCCTCAAGGCCACCAACGACGTGGTCTGGGACTGGGATATCGTCCGGGATATGCAGCAATGGAACATGGCCGGGACCAGCGTCTTCGGCTGGACGGAGATTGTCGAGCGCCCGGGCAACGCCCAGTGGTGGGTCGACCGGGTGCATCCGGGTGACCGGCAAAGGGTACATGAAACATTCTTTGCCGTGGTGAACAACCCGCAACAAGATGTCTGGCACGACGAGTACCGTTTCCTGAAAGCCGACGGCACCTACGCGGATGTCCTGGATCGCAGCTATGTCCTGCGCGATGACCAGGGCCGGGCGGTGCGGATGGTCGGGGCCATGCTCGACATCACCACCGGCAAGCGGGCCGAGGCGGCGCTGCGGTCAAGCGAGGAAAAATACCGCTTGTTTGTAGATACTGCCAACGAAGGCATCTGGTCGATGGACCGCGAACACCGGACAAACTACGTGAACCAGGCGATGAAGCGGAGTCTAAACATACGGATCAGCTCCTGCAGGTGGTATTTAATCATGAGATTGGGCTTGGTCCAGCGGTAACGGGCCAGGCGATCGGCCACCAGTTTCATTTTAATGAGCAGTTTCGCCGAAGTCCTGACCAATCTCGGTCAAATCGCCCGGCACCAATGCGTTTTTGGTGAAGGCAAAACCGCGGCCCAGATTACTCGTTACACGGAGCCTAACAACTATCAGCGCCACATAGCGGAATCAGTCCTCAAGCTCCAGCTTAGAAATGGCCCATAATGCTGGGAAAACAGGGGGTCTATAGCGCGCAACGACCAGAAAGCCAGCTGCGGGCAGACCGCCCCACCCCGCTACGTCCTATAGAGTGGGGGGCGGCGATCCGGCGGACCTGGGCTATGGTCCGCCGGTTTTCAGCGGTTGCGATGCGGTGGCATGGGTGGGCAACGCGAAAACCGCCCAAACTTTCTGCAGGCGCGCCAGCGTTTCGCGGGAAGCGCACAACCGCAGGCCCATCACACAGTTGTTACGGTTCATACGCCCAGCCACGTGAATCAACAGCAGGCGAAACTTCTTCAAGCGCGCGGTGCGTTCTTCGGGCGTGAAGCACAACCCGCGAATCGCACTGACCAGATTATAGGTCAACAGCGCCAGTTTCAACCAGGTGGCATTGACGGCAAAATGCTGGCTGGGCATATGGCCACCGGCCAGCGCGTTCTTCACATCATCGTGCACATGCTCAATCGTGCCGGCTTTTTCCCGATGCCAGTCCAGCAACCGGCCCCCGTCCAAGTCCCGATTGGTGATGACCGCATAGAACTTGCGATCGCTTTCGTCCGCGAACAACACGCCTTGGGGCTTGAGCAACCGCAAGCCGACATACCGCAGCGGCCGGCTATCTTTGCGTTCATATCCGTTGGCGGGAACAAAATCCACCTCGGCCCATTGGCGCAACGTGCCGTCCGGTTCGTTCCCAAACGTTCTCCATGCCTTGTCCGCGATGGTCCGTAAGGCCGCGCCCAGATCCTTGCTCACCACCGCGCTGATCGCAAATTCGATGGCGCCGCCGGATTCCTGCGCCCGCTCCGGATGCTGCAGCCACGTCAAGAGGTCTTCCTCATGACACGCTGAATCCCCGCGGAAATACCGGCGCCGCACATCCCGGGGCAAAGCCGCAAACGCCATTTTGGCACACGTCAACGGCGCTTGCCGCGCCGGCACATTCCCATCCCGAAACTCGTCGGCCAACACCAAGTCGGCTTCCGCCCAGACCGCCAACATCGGTTGATAGCCCCGTCCGCCTTCATAATGGGGCAAGGCCGCTTTTTTGTGGCTCTCGATGATCGTGGCGTCCTGATCCACGGTGGCGATCGTTTGCGCCTGCCCCTGCTCTGCGTACAGCCCCGCAATCCGCCGGACCCCGCCGGCTTGGACCAACTGGAGGGCCTCCACCGGCTGGCTGCCGGGTAAAATAAAACTCTTTTGCTCCACCCGCGGCGGGCGCAGTTCCTCCAGCTTTGCATCATGAAACAATGCCAAAAATTCACGCACCGTGGTCACCTTGGACGGGCGATATCCCAGCCCACGCTCCAGGCACGGGTCATTCGCCAGCAGGCGCATGTCTTCGGGACAATCCCCGCCGATGGCTTGTAAGAGCATCAGTTGCTCGATCATCTGGCCTTCGGAGGATCCTCGTTTGCGTTGGCGCACGTTCAGATTAGCGCTAATCAGGGCCGGATAGCCCAGCGCGCGGAACGCGCGCGAGATCGCCAGCGCGCCCGCGTGGGCGCTGGTGGCCTCCGTCAGCGGGCGCGGGTCCAGCACAAACGGCGTCTTCTCTAAGATGGGCAGTCGGGCCGACATGGTCAATAAGCTATATAAATTCTATAGCTCTTGGCAAGACGTTTTTAAGAAATATTCAGTCCCTGTGCACTATAACGAGACTTGGGAAATTATTAGGCGAGGATTAGGGGGCGTCTTTGCCCCTTGACACCCGTGCGGCGATGCGCTATCTAGCCCCACCAATACACCAAAGGATGCTTAGCTCAGTTGGTAGAGCAGCTGACTCTTAATCAGCGGGTCCAGGGTTCGAGTCCCTGAGCATCCACCACCTTTTCCCCCTTGTTCCACGCGGCCAAAATCGCATTGCAACCAATAATATCAAGGGTTAGTTGCGTATCGCCCTTTTTGCAAAGTGCGCTTTCTGGCGTTTTTGTGCGGCTGCGTGTTTTTACATAAACGCGGTTACATTAGGGACAATTTAGGGACAGTGGCGAGGTGGCCGATCCCAAGCGCGCCCCATTTGCAAACCAGCGAGTGTTTGCAAGAAGCCCAGAACGCGAATTATTTTCGCTCTGTCAGGATCGGCGAAAGCGCCAGCGTCCCAGGGCAAACTTTCCATGCCGGAATCCGCTTGAGCAGTTCGACGCCGGCGGAGTTGCAGGCGGCGAATACCAACTCGCTGCAAAACCAGCGGTCGGGGTTCTCCGACTTGGCGCGGGTGAGGAAACCGAGGATGGCGGTGTGGTCGTATGGCTTGCCCAGCTGCCACATGAGGAACGCCTCGGTCTGCCGGCGCTGGTCCGGCGTGATTGCCACGTCAAAGAAGTCGATGGGCGTGCCGGGTGTGTGGTCGTCCAGAGGGCTGGAGACGCAGCGCACGCCGTTGGTCCAGGCCTCGATGACCGAGCCGTCCTCGCGCACCCAGGCGGCGTGGCTGTAGTCGCTCCACGTCCGCCAGCGGATGGCTCGCGACATCCAGCTTGTGCCCTTGTACAGCGCGATCATGGCGTGGTGGGGGTGACCGGGTCAACCGGGTCGGTCGGCTCGGTTGAAGATTCGGGCACCCGGACAATCTCCGGCCGCACGATCTCGGGCGACACGACCTGCTGGGAGATGACCTGAGGCTGGTCGGCCAGCTTGCTCATCACCGCGCCCGCGGTGTAGATGCCCACGCCGGCAACGGCCACCCGGCCTGCCGTCTCGGCAATGCTCTGCACCGTTGACGGGTCACGCGGCAGGATGGAGAGCGGCTGCAACTCGGTGCTGACCGCGATGGTCATGTTGGTGCCGCGGAGCGTGAACTCGGACACGTTGCCCAGCTCAAGCAACTTGGTGCTCCGTTGCTGCTCGTAGAACAGCTTGGCGACCTTGTTCATGTCGAGCGGCTTGTTGCTGGCGCAGCCGGCGGCGAGCACGGCAAGGCAAAGGCAGATCAACAGATTCTTCATGGCGTACCTCCTGTGTTCAAGACGTGGCGAATGAGCATGACGACCAGCGACACGGCCGATAACAGGAATGCCCCTCCGATTACGGAGAGCGCCCAGAGCAGCACGCGGATGACCTGTTCGTGCCGGTCCAGCCGGGTCTGGATGGAAAGCGTGCCGTTGTCCCGGAACAGGCGCTGGTCAATGGAATCGAGCTTGGCCAGGATGCGCTCGGTGTTGTCCATGCAGTTCTGAACTGTGACGTAGAGTGTACAGCGCCATTTCGACCTGTTCCGACGATCCGCTCATATCCCCTTGCTATGCATGGCGAAAGTGCATTTCGACCAATGATATCAAGGGCCAAATGAATGTGCCCGTTTGGGTCGGCGTTCTTTCGTGCAGTTCCGTGCGGCTTTGTGATTCTCTAAAAAGCGGGTTAGAAAACACACATTCTACACACAGTCGAAACGGGGTGTTTTGCGGCGCCTTCCGTCATCGGCCAGCCCCGGCGTTGGCATCACCGCCCCGGCCGCTGGCCCGGCACCGCACCGCCGGCCCGGCGCCGCGTCGCGCCAGTGGCCTGTAACACGGTTTATGCGCTCTTTCCCCTCTACAAGGCCCGGCAAGGCCATTTCCAGGCCCGTGGCGAGGTGGGAGTCAGAATCCATATCAACCCACCACCACCGAAACGCCAAACTTCTGTCGTTATAGGCCTTGGGCTCGATTCCCAGGATCAACTCCATCAGCAACCCCGCCCAGTCTCGACTGTCTTGTCTCGACGCCTGTCACGACAGTCAAAACAGCCTGTATTGTTATGACGCCCCCCTTATAGGCTGATCTTTTCCCATAACAATCACTGGACACGTTTCCGCTCCTTTGTTACGTTG
>CAZAYP010000037.1:0-57065 GCA_964489425.1 uncultured Verrucomicrobiota bacterium
GCAGCCGGCCGGTATTGGTCAGTGCGCCTGGCTACAAGGCACAGACGGTCACGGCAGATATGTCGGGCGGCCACACCAACCGAACTATTGTCCTGGTTCCGCTGAAAAATGGCAATCTGACCGTGGTGTTGCCTGCGGACGCGATTGAGGCCGGGGTGCAATGGCGAGTGCAAGGCGAAACGGCTTGGAGAGCGAGCGGTGAAACCGTTTCGTTGGTAGAAGGCAACCGCGTAGTTGAATTCAGCGCGTCGGGCAGTTGGCCGGCCGGCGAGCGAACCGTTACGGTGCTGCCAGACCAAACGGTAACCTATACCTACCAGCGTATTGGCGGCATGGCTCCTCTGATGTTGCTGCTGTTGGATGAGTAATTATGGGAACTTGGGCTGTTCGCCGGGATATTTTGAATCCAATATTCTTTGTGGTGCTTTGGACCCAAGACTTATAGCCGTCAAGCCATCTAGTAGTGAAATCACGACTAAGGGGGGGGAAGTGGCAATAATAGAGGAATACGATGGCCAAACATTTGTGGCCTTCACCGATATCGTCGGCTTCAAGTCAATGATGTCTGATGAGGCGCGACTAATGAGAGCGATGGATTCGCTCTATTCGTCTGGATATAGCAACCTTGCCGACAACAATCGACATCCAATTGTTGAAGGAATATTCATCTCTGATTGTGGGATTCTCTTTGCAAGAAGAAGGCAAGAGACCGAGCTGGATGCGCTTGGCTCCCTGCTGGATGTTCTGAGTTCATTACATAGAGACGTCTTCGAATCAGCTTTCTCGCTAACCACATCAATCGCGTACGGGAAGTTCCGTTATCGCGGGAAGATTGAATTTGATGGCATAGAGAAAAACGCTCTTCATGGAGAAGCCTATCTGATCGCATGCATAGATAATGAAAATGACGATCGACGGCTGCGGCTTTATCCTAACGAATGCCGAATATGCAAACGAAACTTACCCGAACCGGTAACGGCTGCCGAGATACAAACACTTGATATTGCTCGGGGCCGTATCCGTGAAGAAGAAAGACACTTCTACTTTGAGTGGATGAAGAGACGGTGAGGGCCATCCGAACACAAACTCACCCTTATCCCCGAACTTGCCCACAGATGGTTCGCCAACGATAAGGCGATCATGATAGCGTCAGCTGACTCTGAACACCGAGCCTTGGCGTTTTTCTGGTTTTGAGATGATCGGCCCCCCCCCCCCCGTCGCCCCATACTCCCACCGCCCGTGGTTGGCCAGCGCCAGGGCGACCACGCAGTCGTTGTGGAACCCGGCCGGGGCGTGAAGAGCAAGGATAAGGGCTGAAGGATAAAGTTGCAAAAGGAGCATCAGCCGATGTTCCATTTTGGATCTCCCCTTCGTGGCCTTCGTGCGCTTCGTGGTTGATCCAATTCTGATGTTGCTGGCGGCCTCGTCCACCACGATATGAAGAAAAGGATCAATTATGAAGGATGAAGGATAAGCCAGGCAGAGTCGTCGTTCCGCCAGATCTCGGCATGGATCAGCAGATGCTCGCGCATCCTGATGACCGCCCGGACGACAAATACGATTATCTGTACTGCTTGCGGACGGTTCAGCACCGTTGCGGTCATGATCGCGCCGTGCGCGGTGAAGTCGAACGGCAAATATTTTATGTTTTGGCCGCGCTTCAAGGGCACATTTTGTGACCTTGAACGCCAGCAGGAATCGGGACCGGAATATTTTCCCGCAGCCGCAGGGCAGGATCTGGATCTCTGCGGCTCAGCGACCCTGCGGGAGAATCTGGCTCTGGAAATGAATGCTCGAAAACACCAGACGGCTCGCGGGGACCGTTCGCCCTACCCGGCCGCAGATCTGTCGGTAGAGAGATGTGTCTCACCGAGCCGCTCAAGGCGGCCAGCCAGCCATGCTTATTGTCAATGAATAGGCGCATGGTGCTCTGGCTGTAGCCGCCCTGCTGTGCCAGGGCGTTCTGGCTGCCAGACACGTCGGCACAGCGACGTGGCTACAACTACGGATGACGGGGACCGGGTGCCACGCTATGGTTGCGTCGCCGGCGCCGGTGGCGTCCAGTACCAGCCGACCGGAAGAAAAGGATAAATCCTGAAGGATGATGGATGAAGTTGCAGAAGGAGAATCAGCCGCTGTTCCATTTCGGTGTCATTAAGTATGTGGCAATGCGCGGGTGGTAAAATATTCGGTAAAACGCTTGAAATACCGCGGGCGGAACATTATATTGCCGGCCAATCCCATGCGGGCATGAAGAAAGCGGTGGATATGACTAGGAAAGGCGCCAGCAAGCGAATCACCATCAAGGATATCGCGAGCGAGGCCGGCGTGTCGCTGAGCACGGTGTCGTTGATCCTCAACGACCATCCGCGGATCAGCGAGGCCACGCGCTCGAAGGTGATGGAGATCATCAACAAGTACGGCTACCGGCCCAACATGAGCGCGCGTGGCCTTGCATCGCGGTCCAGTCGCCTGATCAGCGTGGTGGTGCCGGCGTTGAACCACGTGTTCGCCGACGTGTATTTCGGCCAGATCGTGTCCGGCATCTACGAGCGGGCGATTAGCCGCGGGTACAAGGTGCTGCTGGACCTGGCCAACGATACCTTTGTCTCCCAGAAAGAGCACTTGAACCTGCTGCTGTCGCGCCGCGTGGACGCCATGCTCTACATCGGCTCCGCAATCCAGGACAAGTTTCCCCTGGACTTCAGCAGCCAGCCGTACCCGTTCCTCCTGGTCAACCATTACATCCCCGGCGCCAACCTGAATTACGTGGCCTTGGACTACGACGACTCCGCCACCCAGGCCGCCCATTACCTGGCCGATCTTGGCCACCGGGTAATCGGGCTGATTGCCGGCACCAACACCTACACCGGCCTGGATTTTCGCGATGGGTTCATCAAGCAGTGCCTGGCGCGCGGCCTGGGCAAGGACGACGTCATCTGGGTGGATGGCGGCCCCGAGTGGAGCCTCGAGGGCGGCTTTGAGGCGGCCCGCGCGCTGCTCAAGCAGCGGCCGGACATCACGGCCATCATGGGCGCCAACGACCGCCTGGCCATGGGCGCGCTGCGCTACGTCCAGACCGCCGGCCGGAACGTGCCCCGGGACGTCTCCGTCATGGGGGTGGATGACATTCCCGGATCGGCGTTCACCACGCCCAGCCTGTCCACGATCCGCCACAACCTGGCGCAGCTTGGCGAGGTGGCGGTCGACCGGGCGCTGGGCATCTTCCGCAAGGAAATTTCAAGCTGCTTCCAGAAGCTGCCCGTGACCCTGGTGCGCCGCGAGTCCACGCTGCATCCGCCGGGCAAGTAACCGCCCGCGCCGCGGCGATCCTCTGGGTTACGCCGCCGGCATGGGGTCGCCGGGCGGGTCTTGGATCACCGTGTCCTGCACCGGGTGGGCGGCGTCCAGGCCGGGGTAATCCAGGGTGTAGTGCAGGCCGCGGCTTTCGTGGCGCGCCTGGGCCGAGCGGATGATGAGTTCCGCCACCACCGCGATGTTGCGCAGTTCCAGCACGTCCGGGGTGACGAGGTAGGCCAGGTAATACTGGCGGATTTCGCGGCGCATATTCTTGATCCGGCGCGCGGCGCGTTCGAGGCGCTTGTCCGTGCGCACGATCCCCACGTAGTCCCACATGCAGGTGCGGACCTCGTTCCAGTTATGTTCCACCACCACGGCTTCGTCGCTGGGCACGGCGTCGCCGTACTGCCAGTCGGGGATGGCCATGCCGCGGATCGCGGCGCCGGCGCGCGGCGCCTGGCGGATCGCCTCGGCCGCGTTGTACGCGCAGACCAGGTTTTCCAGGAGCGAGTTGCTGGCCAGGCGGTTGGCGCCGTGCAGGCCGGTGTTGGCCACCTCGCCGATGGCGTACAGGTGGGGCAGGGCGGTGACCCCGCGCTCGTCGGCGGCCACCCCGCCGCAGGCGTAGTGCGCCGCCGGCACCACGGGCACCGGCGCGGCGGCCATGTCGTAGCCGTACTTGCGGCAGGCCCGGTAAATGTTGGGAAACCGCCGCCGCAGGAACTCCTTGTCGCGCCGGGTGCAGTCCAGGTACACGCAGGGGGCGCCCGACTGCTTCATCTCGTAGTCAATCGCGCGCGCCACGATGTCGCGCGGCGCCAGCGACCCGCGCGGATCGTATTTCTCCATGAACGACTGCCCGGCCGCGTCCACCAGCACCGCGCCTTCGCCGCGCACCGCCTCGCTGATCAGGAACGACTTGGCCTCCGGATGGTACAGGCAGGTGGGATGAAACTGGATCATTTCCATGTTGCGGATCGGCAGGCCCGCGCGCCACGCCATGGCCACGCCGTCGCCCGTGGCCACGTCCGGGTTGCTCGTGTAGAGGTACACCTTGCCCGCGCCGCCCGTGGCCAGGATGGTGTGGCCGGCGCGGATGGCCAGGATTTCGCCCGTGGCCCGCTCCTGGAAGTACGCGCCAATGCAGCGGTTCGGCCCCGGGTACTTCAGCCACCCCGTGGGCACCAGGTCAATGGCCATCAGGTTCTGCCAGAGCTTCACGTTCGGCAGCGCGCCCACCCGGTCGATCATCACTTTCATGACCTCGTGGCCGGTGATGTCCCCGGCGTGGAACACGCGCCGGTGCGAGTGGCCGCCTTCCTGGCCCAGGTCGTACGCGCCGGCCGGCTTGGCCCGCCGGCTGAACGCCACGCCGATGGATTCCAGCTCCATCACCCGCGCGCACCCGGCCTGCAGGATCGCGCGCACCGCGGGCTCGTGGCACAGGCCCGCGCCCGTGCCCAGCGTGTCCTGCACGTGCGCCTCCACGCTGTCGTCGGAATCGTACGCGCAGGCAATGCCGCCCTGGGCGTAGTCGCTGTTGCTGTCAAACAGGCCGCGCTTGGAGGTGACAATAACCTGGCCATGATCGCGCAGGTGCCAGGCGGCCATCAGCCCGCTCAGCCCGCACCCAATGATCAACACGTCACAGTCAATGGTTCGCATGATTTGCCCCGGCTTTAGGGTTTCGCGCCATCGTACCCCAGGTCCGGCCCGGAACCCAGCGCAGAAAATGACTAATTCGGCCGCCCATCCGGCCGTCCGCGGGCTACCAAAGATTGCGGCGGGTCGGCCGTCGCGCCACAATATATGAGCCCTTATGCAGCGCGCGCGCAAAAAAGGCCTGTGGCCGGGCCGCGACTATTGACAGGGCTGCCGGATGCCGTGCTAGCGTCGCGTCAATCAACTCACGCCGTGACATGGCCCGCGGTATGTCCGGCTTTTAAACATGCATGTCATTCTGGTACAGCCGCCGGATGCGCCGGCGCCCATTCCGGAGTCGGCCGGGCCGTGGACCCAGGCCCGGTCCCTCGTTCCCCCGTGGGATCTGCTCTGCCTGCGGACGTACCTCCACCGCCACAGCCGCCACCTCTGCAAGGTGGTGGATGCCCGCCTGTTTGGCCGCGTGGAACAGGATCTGGTGGCGGCCATTCAGAGCGTGCCGGCGCCGCGCCTGCTGGTGGTGCACGCGGCCCCCGCCGGGATCGGCGAGGCGACGGGCATCGTCGTCATGGCCAAAAGCTATTTTCCGGATCTGCGCGCCGCCATGATCGGTCCGTTTCCCTCCCAGTTCCCCGGCCAGGTGGCCGCCATGCCGCAGGTGGATTTCGGCCTCGCCGGCGATCCCGAACCCATCCTGCGCCAGTTGCTCGACAACATCGATCTGCCCCCGCGCCTCGCGCATATCGCCGGGTTGGTGACCCGCGCCACGGTCGCGCCTGAATCCGCCTGGCTGCCGCAGTTGAACAGCCTGGTCCTGCCCGAGTGGGAAGATTTTTTCTGGCCGCCCTACCAGGCCGCCACGCCGGGCCATGCCCGCCGCGTCAGCGCCCGCCTGTCCCGCGGCCACACCCATCGGCCCGCGGATCGCGCCGCGGGCCGTTGCCGCGAACCCCTGCGGCTGTGGCCGGACGACAAGCTGGCCGCCGCCTTTGACAGCCTGTCCCACCGCAACATCGCCGAAATCCTGCTCGCGGATCCGCCCGGGCTCTGGACCGATCAGCGCCTTCGCTCGTGGTGTGCCGCGCTGCGTCGGCGGATGAACATCCAGCCCTGGGCGTTCCGCCTGCTGCCGCAGGACATCCCGGCCGACCTGGCCGCGGACCTCGCCGCCAGCGTGTGCCGGCGGGTGGAGTTTCTTGTCCCAGCCTGGACGGCCGAGGACCTTGCCGGCTATGATTGCACCCTGGATCCCCCCAGGTTCAAGCGCACCCTCGAAACCCTGAAAGCCTGCGCCATCCAGCCGGACCTGGTGTTCTGGATCGGCGGGCCAGGGGCGCGCAGCCATGACCATCTGGCCATGAGCCGGTTGGTCCGGGGGTTGGGCCACTACCACTTCGTGATGGCGCCGTTTCCTTTTGAAATCGACTCGCCGCTGTACGAGGAAATCTCTCGCACGGCCGCGCTGCCGCACCTGGACGACTGGTTGCGCTGGTCCCGCGCGCCCTGGGTGCTGGAACGGCCGGTGCCCTTGTGGCATGGCGCCGCGGGCGTGGGCCAGTACCAGGAAACCATCCGGCGCCTGCAGCGTGCCCTGGCGTTGCACCCCGGGCGTTTGATCGCCGCGGGCCGGGGCCTCTGCCGGGCGGCGGCCCGCTGGTACGCCGGGTCCCCTCGCCCCTCCGCTTTCGCCGCCCCGCCGCCCTACCCGGGAACCTGACCGGCCATTGCCGGGCAGGATCATTTCATATGGATTTGGGTATTTCGTCATTCGTCATTGCGAGTCGTCCGAATCGCCAGGATTCATGAAATGGCCCTGATTGCCGGGTTTGGGATTGCCGCCCAGCCGCGGTTGCGCTATCGTCAGATTCAGCTTGGAGGTTCACTATGAATGGGTCTTGGATACGAGGCGGATTGTTGGCCGTGGCCATGGCTGGCCTGGCGGGTTGCGCCACGCCCGGCACCCGCATCGAGCAGCACCAGGCGCTCTTCGATAGTTTCCCGCCCGCAGCCCAGGCCCAGGTGCGCCAGGGGCAGGTCGAGCCGGGCTTCACCATGCCCATGGTTTACCTGGCCCTGGGCAAGCCCAACCGGGAGTACGTCCGCCAGACCCTCAGCGGGCAAACCCGGGTCTGGTCGTACACGGATTACTACACCAGCCCCGATAGCCAACTGGTGGAAGGCACCTTCCGCATCCGCGATTCGCTCAAGGGCAGCCACACGGTAACCGACAAGATCCGGGTCGATGTCGACCGTTACCATGAATATGAAAGAAAGCGCATCGAGTTCCGGGACGGCCAGGTCAGCGCCATTGAAACCGTGCTCAATCTGGAAGCCCGGGAGGTGGATGTGAACCTTGGGGCGCCCCGCCAGGAATCGCCCGCCGGCTCCAGCCCCGCGCCCGAACCGTGGGTAGATCCCAACCCCAAGCCCATGCCCACCGCCGCGGCGCCCACGCCCACGGCAGTTGCGGTACAGCCCCAGCCCCAGGCTACGCCCACCGCCACGCCCACCCGGAAGGCCATCCCCATGCGCGTGGATGCCAACCGGCTTATTGATTCGGATGATTACAACCAACCCGTGAGCAAGTGAGGCCCACCATGCAAAACATCCTTGTACCTGTGGATTTTTCAACGGCCACCGAACCGGTGGTGCGGTCCGCCATCGCCCTGGCCCGCGCTTTTGATGCGCGCCTGTGCCTGCTGCACGTGGCGGCACCGGACCCGGATTTCGTGGGCTACCGCGCCGGGCCGGCCTCGGTCCGCCATTCCGTGGCCGCCCAGTTCCACGACGAGCACGTCAAGTTGCAGGAGCTCAAGGGCCGCTGGCCGGGCGCGCCGGATCGGATTTCCACGCTGCTCATCCAGGGAGTGACCGCCGACAAGATCATCCAGGAGCAGGAACGGCTGCAGGCCGACTGCATTGTCCTGGGCTCCCATGGCCACGGCGCCCTGCACCACCTGCTGACCGGCAGTGTCGCGGCCGGCGTGCTGAAAAAGGCCGCTTGCCCGGTACTGATCGTGCCGGTGCGGCCGGCGGCATCCACCCCGCCGGTGCTTTGATTGCCAGCCGGCGGGCAACGCTCGTCCGGCGCGGTCTTAAACCGTGACGTTTCGCTTGCATGCGATATAGTAGATAGTGCGTATCGACGTGATTAATCATAGATAAGGACACAGCACCATGGTGACCACCGGACAGATCAAGACAGGCGCCTATTACGATTCCGTGACCCTGATGCGCGTGGGTCAGTCCTTGACCAAGCTCAAGGGCGTGGTGGATGCGGCCGTGGTCATGGGCACCGCCGCCAACCGGTCCATCCTCCAGAACTCCGGCCTGTTGGTCGCGGAGTTCAACCGCGCCACGGACACGGACTTGCTGGTGGCCGTCAAGGCCCGGGACCGCAAGGCGGCGGACGCCGCGATCGCGCAGCTCGACACACTGCTGCGCCAGGCGCGGCCCGCGCCGTCCGCCGCGGGCGGCGGCGCCGTGGCCGTGTCCAGCCTGGCCGGCGCCAAGGAGCGGATGCCGGACGCCAACCTGGCCATGATCTCCGTGGCCGGCCGCTACGCCGCGGCCGAGGCCCGCCAGGCCCTCGACCTGGGCATGCACGTGATGCTGTTTTCGGACAACGTGACCCTCGAAGACGAGGTCGAGCTCAAGAAAAGCGCCCTCAAAAAAGGCCTGCTGGTCATGGGCCCGGACTGCGGCACGGCGATCATCAACGGCGTGCCCCTGGCCTTTGCCAACGTGGTCCCGCGCGGCCCGATCGGCATCGTGGCCGCGGCCGGCACCGGCTTGCAGGAGGTCAGCACGATCATTGCCAACGAGGGCTCGGGCGTGTCCCAGGCCATCGGCACCGGCGGCCGCGACGTGAAGAAAGATGTCGGCGGCATGATGTTTATCGCCGCCCTGCAAGCCCTGGCCAACGACCCGGCCACGCAGGTGATCCTGCTGGTATCCAAGCCGCCGGAAGCCAGCGTGCTGGCGCGCATCAACCAGGTGGTGCGGAAAATTTCCAAGCCCGTGGTCGCCATGTTCCTGGGCGCGGCCGGCGACGGGCCGTTGACCCTCGAAGAAGCCGCGTTGACCGCCGTGGCGTTCGCCACGGGCAAGTCGCCCAGCGAGGTGGAATCGCGCCTGGCCGCGGAGGAGGCGCAGATCAACAAGCTGGCGGCCACAGCCGCCGGCCGGCGCCACAAGGGCCAGCGCTATTTGCGCGGGCTGTTCAGCGGCGGCACCTTCTGCGCCGAGGCGCAGGTGCTGCTGGACCCCGTGGTCAGCGGCCTGCACTCCAACGTGCCGCTGGGCCGCACCCAGCGCCTCAAGGACTCCCTGCAGAGCCGCGAAAACACGATCATCGACCTGGGCGAGGACGAGTTCACCGTGGGCCGGCCGCACCCGATGATCGATTTCAGCCTGCGCAACCGGCAGATTGAGCAGGAGGCGGCGAACCCCGAGGTGGCCGTGATCCTGCTGGACGTGGTGCTGGGCTTTGGCGCGCATCCCGACCCCGTGTCCGAGCTGGCGCCCGTGCTGCGCCGCGCGTGCCGCCAGGTGGCCGTGGTCTGTTCCGTGACCGGTACGGACGGCGACCCGCAGCACCGCGGCAAGGTGGTGGCGGCGCTCAAGAAGACCGGGGCCCTGGTCATGCCCACCAACGCCGCGGCCTGCAAGCTGGCCGGCGCCCTGGTCGGGCACCTGGCAAACGGCCGTTAACCGTCAATTCAAGGAGCTGTCATCGTGGCCATTCAGGATTTGTTCGCGCAGGATTTGAACGTCATCAACATCGGCCTGGATTCTTTCCGCCAGGCCCTGGAACACAACCATACCCCCGTGGTCCAGGTGGACTGGAAGCCGCCCGTGGACGTGGACCCGGCCGCGCGCCGGATCATCGAGCGGAAGCGGGCGGTCATCGAAAAAGCCAACGCCAAGGCGCTGCAGCGCATCCTGGCTGGCGCCC
Organism: uncultured Verrucomicrobiota bacterium; assembly: GCA_964489425.1. Lineage (GTDB taxonomy): Bacteria > Verrucomicrobiota > Kiritimatiellia > RZYC01 > CAZAYP01 > CAZAYP01. The sequence goes on from CAZAYP010000037.1 coordinate 9,920, forward strand.
CGGAACTGGTGGACATGGGCGTGGCCGGCGAGGTCGTGCCCGGCATGGCGCGCAAGCTGATCCTGCACGCCGGCCCGCCGATCACGTGGGCGCGCATGTGCGGCCCCATGCGCGGCGCGGTGATGGGCGCGCTGATGTACGAAGGCCTGGCCCAGTCGCCGGCCGCGGCCGCGGAATTGGCCGCCTCGGGCGATATCCGCTACGAGCCGTGCCACGAGCACAGCGCCGTGGGCCCCATGGCCGGGATCGTGTCGTTTTCCATGCCGGTGTTCATCCTGAAAAATGCCGCGTTTGGCAACCGCGCCTTTTGCACCATGAACGAGGGCCTGGGCAAGGTGCTGCGCTACGGCGCCTACGGCCCCGAGGTGATCCAGCGCCTGAAATGGATGCAGGACGTCCTCTACCCGGCCCTGCAAAAAGCCATCCGCAAACTCGGCCGCATTGACCTGAAAAACATGATCGCCCAGGCCCTGCACATGGGCGACGAGGTCCACAACCGCAACCGCGCCGGCACGTCGCTGCTGTACCGCGCCATCGCCCCGGCGCTGGCCAGCACCACGGATCAGCCCGCGGTCATGGCCGAGGTCCTGGAGTTCATCAACCGCAACGACCACTTTTTCCTGAACCTGTCCATGCCCGCCAGCAAGGCCACGCTGGACGCCGCGCGCGACATCCCGGGCAGCAGCGTCGCGGTGGTCATGGCGCGCAACGGCACGGATTTCGGCGTGCAGCTCGCCGGCACCGGCGACACCTGGTTCACCGGCCCGGCCCCGGTCCCGGACGCGCTCTTTTTCCCGGGGTTCACCAAGGCCGACGCCAACCCCGACATCGGCGACAGCGCCATCACCGAGACCAACGGCCTCGGCGGGTTCGCCATTGCCGCGGCCCCGGCGATCGTCCAGTTCGTCGGCGGCACGGCGGACGACGCGCTGCGCTACACCCGACAGATGTACGAGATCACCGCCGGCGAGAACAACGTGTACCAGATCCCGTCCCTCAACTTCCGCGGCGCGCCCGTGGGCATCGACGTGATCAAGGTGGTGCAGACGGGCGTCACGCCATTCATCGACACCGGCGTGGCGCACAAGGAGCCGGGCGTGGGCCAGGTGGGCGCCGGCGTGCTGAGCGCGCCCATGGAGCCGTTCAAGAAGGCCTACGAAGGCCTGGCCGCGAAGCTGGGGCGCGCCCGGTAGGCCGCGGTGCTCCGTGTCAGCGGGCAGTCAAAACCAGCCCGTGATGGGCGAATGAAAACCAGCCACCTTGAAGAGATGGCCACCTGCCGCTGGAGGTCCGGGTTTGGTTCTTGGCAGCCAGCTTTTGCAGAAAGGCTGCAGGCGCTCTTGATCCCGCGGCGGATGCCGATACTTCTGATACCATTCCCGTGTGAAAATGGGTATATAATCCACGACGGACTTGGCGCCAGGCATCTGGTTATGGAATGGAGAATAAGCATGCGAGCTCCCCTCCTTGGCAAGGAGGGGTGGCCGCAGGCCGGGGTGGTTGTGGATGGTCCGCGCCCCGAGTCCGCGGTGGTAGGTATCCGCTTCAACCGCCCCACCCTTCGGGTCCCCCCCGCCTTGCAAAGGCGGGGAGCCCAGATAAATACCGATCCTCATGCAAAAGTGGTATGACAGGAATCGAGATAGTATCGCAGCCATTTCAGGTAGTCCGTCCGCTCCCGCCGCCGGCACCTGCCCGGCCTGCAACTGCTGCCCAAACGCCTTCTGCAATACTTGTGCTATGTTTTTTCAGCGGACAAAAAGAAGTTTACCGTTTGCCACACCCTGGTAAGGAACACAAGAAAGAAAATAGGCCAATCAACACGATTTATCTGGATTTTATGATCCAATAACCGTAGAAAACGAGAAAACTATAGAATCACTTGATCCGGCGCGCTGCGCGCGCCGGATTGTGGCGCTCATTGCGTTCAGCGGCTTGCTCCTCGGGCGCGCCCAGCGCGCCCTTCGGATCCAAGCCGCTTCACCAACATTGGGCTGGCTGTCCGCAGGCTACGCCTGCTACCATCCAGCCAAAGTTGGTGAGCGCCGCGATTCGGGGATAACAATATGAAATGGATATTGATACTGATGCTGTCATTAGCAGGCGAGTGCCTGGCATCAGACTATGTGACGGCCAGCGGCTATCTCGGCATACCAGACCAAGCGACATATCCGGACACAAACACCGAACCGATTACAGAAGTCCGCGATCGCTACTGGCAAATATCCACGGTTAAGGACGCCCCCTACGGCGAGTATGCTGGGGCCGTTTCAAATGGGACGGCCATGTTCGTCGCACCTCAGGGGGATATTATCTATTTCTGTACTGAGATGAGCGGCGATTTCGAGCAGAGCGCGGGAGTATGGGCATGGGTTACCATTCTATACCGATGGAAGACAAAAATAGGCCCCGAACAATCGGGTCCAGCGTACCCGCCACAAGGTGTCGGGTCCGCTGACCCGTGACGTTCAGTGCATGGACAAACCAGACAGAGAGATGATATTGTGTATCCGGAGGTGAACGAACATGGCCAATAGCTACACGGCAGTGACCAAGCAGGCCGGCGGGTGGTGGATTGGATGGATTGAGGAAGTGCCCGGCGTGAACTGCCAAGAGCGCACTCGCGACGCTTTGCTTGCCAGTCTGCGCACCACGTTGGCGGAGGCCCTCGCGTTCAACCGCGAGGAAGCCATCCGCGCGGCTGCCCCGGACTACACCGAGGAACTCGTCACGGTATGAAACGCACAGAACTGCTCAGGCATTTGCGTGAGCATGGATGCGTTTTCATTCGCGAAGGCGGGAGCCATTCATGGTGGGGGAATCCGGCCCAGAACCGCCGATCCTCTGTGCCGCGCCACACTGAGGTTAACGACAACCTTGCTCGCAAGATCTGCAAGGATCTCGGCATCCCTTTCACAAGATGACGGCACCGAACCAGCCCATGCTGGCGACGCGGTGCCCAACATTGGGCTGGCTGTGCGCAGGCTGCGCCTGCTACCATCCAGCCCAAGTTGGTGAGCGCCACATTGGGATTGAGAGAATATGAATAATTTTCACCAGGCCGTTGCTAAATATAGGGAATGTACCCGCCACATCAGAAACGCATACTTTCAGCCGGAAGATGACTGTGGTGATGCGTTGACTTTAATTGAAGGGTGGCAAGCTGCTGATCTGCAACTCTATTTCTGGATGGTTATATACCCACACGGCTTACAACCCATAGAACAAGGCCTTCCTAATCCAAGCATCACGCTGAGAATCAAAGGCCTCGCCACTACCGCCTGTATCAACCGAAATACATCAAATTTAAGTACATCATGGGACCACCCAACAAGGGTACTTTACCCTGATGATTGCACCCTCATTTTCAGACAATTCTTTGATTTCGGCGAACTCGAACCGATTGATTTCAAGTATGTTATGGTCGAAATCAAGGACGCAAAGGATAGCGAACTGAATGGGCACCTCGCCCTCATTGAGTGGCTTTCTATTGAATTTGAGATAAATAAATCCAAACCATCGGGTCCAGGGTACCCGCCACAAGGTGTCGGGTCCCCTGACTCCGTAAGGAGATTTTCTGCAATGGATATTCCACGGATCTTCAACATCACCGAAAGTGCTCACCGCATCCATAACCCGTTCACACCCGAAAAGCTCGCCACTCTCGGCGCGGCGTTGCGTCTGGAAACGGGGACCCGAATGCTCGACCTCGGCAGCGGGTCGGGGGAGATGCTGTGCACCTGGGCACGCGATTACGGAATCATTGGCACTGGTATCGACATGAGCCAATTGTTCTCCGATCAAGCGAAGCGCCGCGCTGAAGAACTCAGTGTTGCCGGCCAAGTCGAGTTCATCCACGGCGACGCTGCCGGCTACGTAGCCGCCGAAAAGGTCGGTGTGGCAGCCTGTCTCGGCGCCACGTGGATCGGCGGGGGAGTCGTCGGCACTATCGAGCTTCTGGCGCGGAGCCTGCGCACCGGAGGGATCATCCTCATCGGCGAGCCCTACTGGCGGCAGTTACCGCCGACGGAAGATGTTGCCAAAGGGTGTCTTGCCAACTCAATCTCCGACTTTCTCATGCTTCCAGAATTGCTCGCGTCTTTCGTCAAACTCAACTACGACGTCGTGGAAATGGTTCTTGCAGACCAAAACGGCTGGGACAGATACGAGGCGGCCAAATGGCTCACCATGCGCCGATGGCTTGAAGCCAATCCCGACGACGAGTTCGCGAAAGCTGTTCGAGCCAAACTGACCTCGGAGCCCGGCCGCCACGCCGCGTACACGCGTGAGTACTTGGGCTGGGGGGTGTGCGCGCTGATGGCGCGGTGATGAGGAGGTTTCTGGGTGAATCATAAAATGGGAAGCGTCGGGAAGGGGTCCGGGCATAGTTGCAGATGATGGCTGAGCAGCGCAGGTGAGTCTTGACAGTCCTTTCAGATCGCCGGAACTGACCATTGGCGGGCCCTCACGGTCAGCTCCGGCGTGGAAGACAGGTTCAGCTTTTCCATGAGCCGCGCCTTGTAGGTGCCGATGGTCTTGGCACTGATGCCCATGGCCGCGGCAATTTCCTTGTTGCCCAGGCCCCGCCCGATCATCTGGAACACCTGCAGCTCGCGGTCGCTGAGGTCGGCCAGCTCGCTGGACAGGCGCGCTTCCGGCGTGCCCACCCCGCTGGCTTCCAGGATAATCCGCGAGGCCATTTTGTCGCTGACCACGATGTGCCCGGCGGCGATTTTCCGCAAGGCTTGCAGGGTGGTTGCCAGCGGCTCCTCTTTCATGAGATACCCGCGCGCGCCCGCCTGGAGCATGCGTTGGGCATAGACCTCCTCGTCGCACACCGACAGCACCAGCGTGGGCGGCAGGATGCCTTGCGCGCGCAGCTCCTGCAGCAGGGTCCAGCCGTTGCCGTCCTTGAGGTTGAGGTCCAACACCAGCAGGTCGGGCGGCTGCGCGCGGATCCGCTGCAGGGTATCGCGCCAGCTGTCGGCCTCGCCTGCAATGCAGAAATCCAGCTCCGCAGCAATGGCTGCGCAGAGCCCTTTGCGCGTGGCGGGATGATCGTCCACAACCAAAACGCTGATTTTTTTTGCGGCGGTCATGCAGTCAGAGTAGTGATTTGCAGCGCGCGACGCACGTGTTTTCTCATGCTCCGGGTGGCAGCGGCATGACGATTTTCAGCAAGCCGCCCTGGTCAGCGCCGGGCAGGAGCTGGACAGCCGCGCCCAGCAGGCGCGCGCGCATCTGGATCTGCTCCAAGCCCAACCCGCGTTGAATCTGGTCCGCCGGCGGCGGGGGCTGGCCGTCGCTGCTGACCGACACCACGAGGCTGCCGTCCTGCTGCGTGATGTCCACCCAGATGCGCCGCGCGTTGGCGTGGCGGATGGCGTTGGCGATGCCCTCGCGGATGATCCGGTACAGGTTGCCGGCCTGTTCACTGTTGAGAAAGTCCAGCCCCGAGCTGATGTTGATTTCGACCATTACCCGGAAAAGTTGCGCCATGCGCTCGGCCAGGACGTCGAGGGCTTCGGGCAGGGTCTGGACGTTGAGGATGTGCAGGGTCAGCTCGTGGGAATATTCGCGGGCCATGCGGGCCAAATGCCCGGCCTGGGCCTGGATGCCGGCCAGGGCCTGGCGGAGCGTTTCGTCCGCGTGCGGGTGTTCGCGGGCGAGGGTTTCGGCCTGGCGGGCCAGGCCGACCAGTTCCTGGCACAGGCCGTCGTGGATGTCCTGGCCGATGCGGCGGGCCTCCTCGCCGGCGGCGTGCATGGCCTTGCGGGTGGCCTCGACCAGTTCCGTCTCGCGGGTTTGGAGCACGGACCTCAGTTTCTCGTAAGTATCCCGCAACTGGCGGTCCATGACCGCCTTCTCGGTCACGTCGTCCACGATCAGCATGCAGCCCGCGGGTGCGCCGGACCGGGCGCCCGCGCGGAGCGGGGCCCGGCGGGCCCGGCAGGTCTGGTCGCCGGCCTGGAATTCAGCCTCGCGCCGCGCGCCGGAAAAAACCTGGCCCAGTTCGGCCGGCTGGTGGCGCAGCAGTTCGGCCGCGGGCTGGCCGACGATGCGGGCCACCGAGGGCACGGCCAGCAGGCGCGCTGCCGCCGGGTTGATGTCCACCAGCCGGTCCTGGGCGTCGAAAACCAGCACGGCGGAGGGGAAATGCTCGAACAGTTGGTCGTGCGCCACGGGTACCAGGTCCAGGAACTGGCGGTGCAACAGGCCCCACATCATGGTCAGGCCGATGATGAAAAAGCTGAAATGGGTGAGATTGAGATGTTTCATCACCGGCATGAGACGCAGGGTGTAAAGCACGTTAAACAAAATGAGCGACAGGACACTGATGATGAGCACGACCGTCTGCACCCGGTAGATGCCGGTGGCGCGGCGGAAGTGCCGGAGCAGCATGAACAGCATCCAGAAGATCAGTATGTAAACGTAGATGAAAAGCGGGTAATACAGCGGGCCGCGATCCTTGGCCAGGATGGACACGGGCCCGCTGGCGTCAATCCAGACCCGGGCGTAGTAGAGATGGTGCCAGTGGGTGGTCCAGTTAAGCAGCAGCGTTGCCGCCGGGATGATGGCCAGCGCCAGGATGATCCCCGGCCGCAACCAGCGCTCATGGCCGGTGAACAAGAGGGTCAGCAGGAACATGGCAAACCCGATCCAGACGCCCCCCAGGTATTCGGCGTGGTTCCACAGGCACTTGGCGGGCAACGTGGTTGCATGCAGGTTCATTCCGTACGCGGCGCAGGTAATGGCGATGCTGAGCATCAGGAGGGCCATCAGCACCGCCCCGCGCTCGGGCCGCCGGCGCCAGGCCAGCGCGGCCAGGACCAGCGCCATCCCGGCAGTCAGGAAAAGCATGACCACGTAGAAAATCATGGCGCCAGCATACCCGCCGGCACCGGGCTTGCCAAGCGCGGGCGTCTGGTTCTGCCGTGGCGCCGAATTCCAATTCGGCGTCTGGATCTGCGCCCGATCCAACCACCCCGGCCTGCGGCCACCCCTCCTTAAAAAGGAGGGGAGCCCGGACCTGGCGTAGCGCCTCTGAAGTGGCGCCACTACAGATCGGCGCCGCAGCCGCGCCTTACAACTCCCGCTTCTTGTAAGTAATACTGACAAAACATTCAGCCGTTGGACGGACAGACATAGCGGTGCCAGGCCGTTACATTCCAACGCCATGAACGATCAAATCCAGCCCGCCAAATCCGCGCGTGTCCTGGATGCCACCGACGCCATTGCCGGCGCCGTGTTCGCCGCGGCGCTCAAGGCCAAGGGTAACAACCACGGCCCCGGTAAGACCGCGGAGATGATTGCGCGGTTTCGCCGGGCGCTCGAGGAAAGCGGGTTCTGCATTGACGGGCGCGAACCGGAATTCATGGTCAACAGGCAGATGCCTGTCTGCATCCTGGCCAGCGGCATGGATCCCGCCGCCTGCCAGGAGCGGGTGCGGCAAATGCTGCGCGCCCAGGGTCATGCCCTGGGACTGGTGGTGGATTTCGCCGCGCCGCTGATGCTGGACGGCATCACGTGGGTGACGTTGTGAGCAGATTTTCGAGGAAAATTCAAAGAAAGCGAAGGTCCAGCATGCAAACATACCGCTCAGCCAGGACAACGCCGCCAGCACGGTTTTCCAATGTTTGGAAAACCGGCCCTGGATTTTTCCAATGTTTGGAAAAACCGGGCTGGAATTTTCCAATGTTTGGAAAACGGCCCGCCGTTTTTTCCAATGTTTGGAAAACCGCCCTGCCGGCCCTGTTGCTGGCCCTGGCGGCCGCCGCGCAGGGGGCGACGGAGCCTGACAGCAACTGGTTCGACGTCAGCGGCGGGCTCCCCGGACTCAACAACGCGGCCTATGCGTCGGTTTATCGCGCTGGCGTGTTGTATGTCGGCGGATCCTTCTCGATTGCGGGCAATCAACTCGCCAACCGGGTCGCGAAATGGGACGGCACCAACTGGTGGCCGCTGGGTGAGGGGTTGAGCGGTCAATCTCCCGTCGTATATGCGCTCGCGATGGATGACACCGGCAATCTCTATGCGGGCGGACAATTCACGAATTCGGGCACGGTGGGAGTGAATTACGTCGCGAAATGGGACGGCACCAACTGGTCGGCGCTGGGGTCGGGGTTGAACACGGCCGCTTATTCACTGCTGTGGACCAATGGCGTGCTGTATGTCGGCGGTTCCTTCAGCACGGCCGGCGGGGTTACCACCCGGGATATTGCCCAATGGAATGGAGCGACCTGGGCCAATGTGGGCACTGGTTTTGTGAGCACCGTCAGGGCGTTGGCCATGGACTCCTCCGGCAACCTGTATGCCGGCGGCGACTTTATGCGCCTATACCATTCGTCCGGCACCGGCTCGAATGTCAATTATATCGCCAAGTGGGACGGAACCGATTGGACGGGCCTGGGGCGCGGGATGAGCAACTCGGTGTATGCGCTGGCGTGGGACCCGACGCGCAGCATCCTGTATGCGGGCGGATATTTCACCAACGCGGGCGACATTTCGACGGCGTATATCGCGCGCTGGAGCAACAATGCCTGGCGGGCCATGGGCTCGGGCATGACCACGGGCGCCTCCAAATATGTGAGGGCCCTGGCGCTGGACACCAACGGCAATCTGTATGCGGGCGGCGCGTTTGACCGCGCGGGCGGGGTTTCGGGAACGACGAACTTCGCCAAGTGGAATGGTTCGGCGTGGTCGGCGCCTGCCATGGGGGCCCTGCCCGCAGATATTAACACGTTGAGCATGGCGGGCACGAATGTGTTTGGGGGCGGCACGTTCCAGGGGACGGTGGGCGCGCCTTACGCTCATCGAATCGCCCAATGCGCGGGCAGCAACTGGTACCCGGTCGGCCGGGGGATGAACGCCAGGGTGAAGGCGCTGGCGTGGGACGATGCGAACCACCATTTGTATGCGGGCGGCTATTTCAAATGGCTTAATGCCACGGGCATGAATTACGTGGCCCGGTGGGATGGGAGCGGCTGGACGGCGCTGGAGGGCATTGGCAACGGGGCGACCAATGGCGTGAACGCGATTGTGAACGCGCTGGCGTGGGATGGCGTCCGCAGCAACCTGTACGTGGGCTACGACGGTCAGTATGCGGGCGGCACCAACGAAGCCGGCCGGCTGGCGCGCTGGAATCCGGTTTCGGGCTGGTCCCGCGTGGGCAACGCCGGGGCCAGCAATGGCGTCAATGGCACCGTGTTTTCCATGGCGGTGGATCCGGTGAACGGCCATGTGTATGTGGGGGGGAGTTTTACCGAGGCGGGCGGCTGGGGAGGTCAGGGCAAACCCTATACGAACATCGCGAAATGGACGGGCTCGACCTGGACCAACTTGGGCAGCGGCATGAACAACATCGTGTACGGCCTGGCGTGGGACGGCGTAAAAAGCAATTTGTACGCCGCCGGTTCCTTTACCAACTCGGGCAGCGTGGGGTTGAATTACGTCGCGAAATGGAACGGGAGTTCCTGGTCGGCGCTGGGCAGCGGGTTGGGCGCGGGGGGGGCCGTGGGGGCGCTCTGGGATGCCGCCACGAGCAACCTGTACGTGTGCGGTTCCTTCACCAACGCGGGCGCGGTGGCGGCGAACCGGGTCGCGAAATGGGACGGGAGTTCCTGGTCGGCGCTGGGCGCGGGATTGGGTGGCGGCGTGAACGATTTGGCAATGGATGGCGGGGGCAACCTGTACGCCACGGGTTCGTTCACCAATTCGGGCGCCATGGCGGTAAATCGCGTGGCCAGGTGGGACGGCTATTCCTGGTCGGCTTGCGCATCCGGGTTTGACGACTATGCCTCGAAGCTGGCCTACGCCAGCGACGCGCGGCTGTTCGTTGGCGGTAATTTCTCGAAGGCCGGCGGCCAGGCCTACAGCTATTGCGCCGGCTTGTACGTTCATTACATCACCACGGTCACCCCCGCCGGCGGTTCCTGGGCCGGCGGCTATGAGGTGGTGATTAATGGCATGCGCCTGGGCAACGGCACGGACATCACCAACGTGTTGCTGAGCGGGGTGGCCGCCACCATCCAGGCCGGCCAGTCGGCAACGCAAGTCGTGGTGACGGCCGCCGCCACCCAGGTCGCCGGCCTGGGCGACGTGCAGGTGTTCTCGACAACGTACGGCGAGACGTTGAAGCTGAATGCGTTCACCTACCAGGGACCCCGACTGCAAATCCTCGGCACCAACGTTGCGGTGGTGGCCAGCGGGGAAGCCGCCAGCCCGGCCAAGGGCACCCGGCTGGGGCCGCAATTGCTGGGCGTGGCGGTGACGCATACGCTGGCGCTCACCAACAACGGCGTCGATGCCCTGACCATCCCGGGTTCCGAGGAGACGGATCCGGACGACCAGTTTGTGGTCAACGGCCTGCCGGCCACGATTTCCGCGGGCACGGCGTCCAACATCACCGTGCAGTTCAACGCGTCGGCCGTTGGCGAACACACGGCCACGCTGGTGATCAGCAACGATTCCCCGATTGCGCCCTATACGCTCAACCTGGCCGGCGGGGCCTACCTGCTCACCACCAACATCGGGCCCTACGCGGGCGGCAACACGGTCACCATCACCAACGGGTATTTCGGCACGATCACCAACGTGCTGGTTGGCGGCCGCGTGGCCACGATCCAGGCCGCCGGCGAAAATTGGTTCACCATTACCCTGCCGTCCGCCACTTCGGCCGGCGTGAAAGACATCGTGGTGCAGACCTCGGACAACGGCAATACCACCCTGGCCGGCGCCTACACGGTCAACCCGTCCGGGGCGATTCCGGACTGGTTCGTGGGCGGCATCCCGGCCATGCCCACGATGACGACCAACACCTGGCTGGACAGCACCAACGGGACGCTGCTGGCCGGTGCGCGGGCGTCGGATTATAGCGGCTATGCGGTGAGTTCGGCGGGGGATGTGAACGGCGATGGTCTCGCCGATCTGCTCGTGGGCGCTTATCAAGCCGATCCGTCGGGACGCAGTGCCGCGGGCGAAACCTATCTGGTGTACGGCCAATCAAATGGTCTTCCGGCGATGACGACCCTGACCAACACCTGGCTGGACGGCACCAACGGCGTGATCCTGGCGGGTGCAAAGGCGGATGATTACAGCGGCCATGCAGTTGCTTCGGCGGGCGATGTGAACGGCGATGGATTCGCCGATCTGCTGGTGGGCGCTGATCAGGCCGATCCGTCGGGACGCAATCTGGCGGGCGAAACGTACCTGGTGTACGGGCGCTCGAACGGGTTGCCGGCGACGGTGACGCTGACCAACACCTGGCTGGACGGCACCAACGGCGTGATCCTGGCCGGCGCCAGGGCCTCTGATGGCAGCGGTCGCGCGGTGAGTTCAGCCGGGGATGTGAATGGCGACGGATTCGCCGACATACTGGTGGGCGCATACCTGGCCGATCCATCAGGACGCAGCATGGCGGGCGAAACGTATTTGGTGTTCGGGCGGTCGAATGGATTTCCGGCGTTCATTACGTTGACGAACACCTGGCTGGACGGCACGAATGGCGTGATCCTGGCAGGAGCCAAGACGTCGGATTATAGCGGCTATGCGGTGAGTTCGGCGGGGGATGTGAACGGCGATGGCTTAACCGATTTTCTTGTGGGCGCGTATTTTGCCGCCCCGGCGGGACGCGCGCAGGCGGGCGAAACCTACCTGGTGTACGGGCGGTCGAACGACTGGCCGGCGCTGATCACCCTGACGAACACCTGGCTGGATGGCACCAACGGCATGACCATGGCCGGATCGAAGGCAAGCGACAGAAGCGGGTATGCCGTGAGTTCGGCCGGGGATGTGAACGGCGATGGTCTCGCCGATCTGCTCGTGGGCGCCTTTCAAGCCACTCCGTCGGGCCGCACGCAGGCCGGCGAAACGTACCTGGTGTACGGGCAGACGAACTTCAACCTGCCGGCGCTGATCACGCTGACGAATACTTGGGTCGACGGCACCAACGGCCTGGTCCTGGCGGGCGCCGCGGCTTCGGATTACAGCGGCTTTTCAGTGAGCGCCGCGGGGGATGTGAACGGCGATGGTTTCGCCGATCTGCTGGTCGGCGCTTACCAGGCCGATCCGTCGGGCCGCAGCATGGCGGGCGAAACCTACCTGGTGTACGGCCGGCCCACGGGCCTGCCGGCGCTGATCGCGCTGAACAGCACCTGGATGAACGGCTCCAACGGGGTGATCCTGGCGGGCGGCAAGACGATGGATTATAGCGGCTATGCGGTGAGTTCGGCCGGGGATGTGAACGGGGATGGGTTCGCCGATCTGCTGGTCGGCGCGATGCAAGCCTCTCCGGCCGGGCGCAGTTTTGCGGGCGAAACGTACCTGGTGTATGGGCGGGCATTCTACAGCTACTATCCAATATCGCCGGACCACGGGAACATTGCCGGCAGCTTTACCGTGACCATCCTGGGCACGAATCTCTGCAACGGCGGCGACGCGACCAACGTCACCCTGGCCGGGGTGAGCGCGACCATTGTCAGCCAATCGGCCACGCAGATCGTGATCACCGCCGGCGCCGCGGGCGGCCCGATCACCGGCGACGTGCGGGTTTGCTCCATCAGCTTCGGCGAGACGGTGAAATCCAACGCGTTCACGTATGAAACGTCCAGCGCAGTGGTGCTCTTCGACTTTTCCATGCTTGCGGACGACAACGGCCAAGTCCAGGTGTGCTGGCAGACCGCGTCGGAACTCGACACGCTGGGATTTGACGTGTATCGCGAAGAAAACGGCGCCTGGGTCAAGGTCAACGCCGCGGTGATCGCGGCCCAGGGCTGGCCGCAGGGCGGCATCGGCGCCAGTTACTGCGTGGACGACCATGGCGCGCGCGTTGATGGAACATACCGCTACAAGCTGGTGGAATACGAAACCACCGGCGCGGTCCTGGAATACGGGCCATTTGAACGCTCGGCCTGGACGCCGCGCCTGAACAACTTCTCGGCCACGCCCGCGGGCGTGGTGATCCAGTGGCTGAGCCGCGCAGGCGACGCCTACGATGTGCTCAAGGCCCTGGACGCGCGCGGCGCGTACCAGCCCGCGGCCCAGGGCCTGCCCGCCACCCCGCCGGTGAATGTCTGGACCGACCCGGTCGAGTCGGCACGCGGGTTTTATCGGATTGAAGCACGGTGAATCGAGCAGGGAAAGGGACGGTTATGCATAACGTTCGTTCAACCGGAACGAGGCAGCCAGGATGGTTTTCCAATGTTTGGAAAAGGAGTCCGCCTTTTTTCCAATGTTTGGAAAACCGGGCCGCCATTTTTCCAATGTTTGGAAAATCCGTCCGGAAATTTTCCAATGTTTGGAAAACCTCGCAAAAGCCGTCTAAAACCCAAACCACCCCGGCCGTTGGCCACCCCTCCTTGCCAAGGCGGGGAGCCGGATCAAAAGCCAGCCCCGATCGTTCTGGAACATTATCCTTCATCCTTCATCCTTCATCCTTTTCTTCCCCCTCCTGGCCAAGGAGGGGAGCCGGAGCAAAGGCCGGCTTTATGTTCCGCAGGCGCAAGGTGGGGCTCTGCGCCCTGCTCGCCGTGGCGTGGACGCTCGTCCTGCCCGCGCTGCCTTGCGCGGCGCAATGGATCACCCAGACGTTTAACCTGGCGCCTGGCTGGAACCCGGTTTACCTGGCCGTCAAGCCGGAACCGGCGGATTGCGACACCGTGTTCCGCGACCACCCGGAAGTCACCAGTGTCTGGCGCTGGGACCGCCAGTTCAACCCGGTGGAGTTTGATGTGGACCCCGCGCTGGTGTTTGCGGAACCGGACCACTGGGCGGCCTGGCTGGCCACCAACCAGCCCGGCTATGCGGCGCGGACGTTGCTGGCGCTGCAAAGCTCGCGGGCCTACCTGATCCACGTGGCGACCAATGCCGCGGCCTTTACCTGGGCGGTCAAGGGCCGGCCGGCTGTGCCGCGGACCGAGTGGCTGCCCAATGCGTTCAACCTGGTGGGCATGCCGGTGAACCCGGCGCACCCGCCAACGTTCACGGCGTATTTTGCGGCCTGCCCCCAGGTGAATGCCGGCATGGGCGCGAACCAGATTTATACCATCAACAACCAGGGCCAGGAATTCGCGGTGCGCAACACGGCGCGCGAAACCCTCCAGGCCGGGCAGGCTTACTGGGTGAAATGCGGCAACATCACGGAATACAGCGGCGCGCTGGACGTGGCCGGCAACGTGGATTTTGGCCGGACCCTGGTGGAACAGGAAATCAGCCTGCGCAACCGGAGCACCAACCAGGCCATCACCGTCACGCTCACCCAGATCGCCTCGGAAACGCCGCCGGCCGGCCAACCTGAACTGGCGGGCCCAGTGCCGCTTTCGTACTATTACAGCAATCTGGCCGCCAACCAGTGGGGCTGGAGCAACTTTCCCGCCGCCGGCCTGACGCAGACTATCGCGCCCGCGGCCACGTGGACCCTGCGCCTGGGATTGCGGCGCAGCGAACTGAATCCCTATACGCCGATCGGCGCCCAGGGCGCGGCGTACCAAGGCATTTTGCAGGCCAGCGATAGCGGCCAGAGCCTGCTTTACCGCATCCCGGTCCAGGCCGCCAGCGAGACCGTGCATCCGCGCCTGGCCGGCGCCCAGGCGACGGATACGCTGGACCCGGCTCATCCGTACCAGGGCCTGTGGGTGGGAGAAGGCATCCTGAACTGGGTGGGCACGAACTATCCCCTGGTGGCGGACGTCAACACCGCGGCCGCGTTTGCGTTTCGCCTGATCGTTTTCGTGGACGATACCGGCAACGCGGCCTTGTATCAGCGCGTGCTGTTGGCCGGGCTGGAAACCACGGTCACGAATATTCAGCAGAATAGCTACGGGGATTGGAGCACCAGCGTGGTGGTGCGGGTGGACTACCAGCTATACAGCACGGAAGCGGATGTGCCGGCCAATGCCGGCGACGTGTATCGTGTCAGTTCCGCGGCTTTCCCGGCGTACCCCGGCGGCGGCGCCCTGGCCCAGTTCACGGGCAGTTTTTCGAATGGGCTGACCTGCGCGGTCGGTGTGGATTACAATGATCCGGTCAATCCGTTCAAGCATGTCTATCACCCGGACCACGACAATCTCGCCGCGGATTTCAGCACCGTGCTGCCTGAGGGGGTGGAATCCTACACGGTCACCCGCAGCGTGAACCTGCAGTTTACCAACAATGCGGTGATGACCTCGCCCTTCTGGGGCGTCAACGAAATCGGCGGGAACTATGCCGAGACGATCAACGGCTTGTTTAACGGCGGACAACCGATCTATGCGGCGGGATCGTTCCATTTGGAGCGGATATCCACAGCCGGCGACATTGATCCGTGATCCGCGATCGGCGCGCGACAAGAGGAAACACCATGCAAAAAATGCGACGGTTAGGGTGGCGGGGCTGGATGCTGGCGGCGGGGTTGGCCGCCACGGGCCTGGCGGCAACGGCCAGGGCGGATGGCATCGTGCCCGCGCAGGTCAATTACCAGGGAGTCTTGCTGGATCAGAACGGCAACGCGTATCCCCCGGGCAATTACCAGTTGGCCTGTAAACTGTATGACGCCAACAACAGCCTGGTGTGGGGCGCCAGCTATTATGCGCAGGTGCTGACCAATGGCGCCTATAACATCCTGCTGGGCGCGGCGGGTGGCCAGGCCCTGCCCGGCGCCCAGACCACCAACCTGGTCGCGGCGTTCAACGGGCCCACCCGGTTCCTGGGCGTGACGGTGCTGACCGATCAAAACGGCAATTTGTTGCCCAGCCCCCAGGAGATTGTGCCGCGCCAACAGATTCTCTCCGCGCCCTACGTCATCACCGCCGGCCAGGCCGGGCAAGTGCCGGCCATGAGCGGCGGCAACCTGACGTTCAATGGCAGCGTGGTCCTGAACGGCGCCTTCCTCAACCTGTTCCAACCCGCGTTTTACAGCCCGTACGCTCTGGGCCAGTGGTTCCAGGCACCCACGGACATGTTGGTCATCCTGCAATTTTCCGGGGCGTTCTATCAAGGCGAGGCCGAGTTTCAAGTCAAGGCCACCGCCGCCCAGCCCACGCTGGATGCCAGTTGGCCCATCCTGGCCGGCTCTAATGGCGACGGCGGGTTCTTGACGGTCCCGGTGGCGGCCGGTCATTGGTGGCAGGTTAATAGCGATGAACCCTCTGAGACACCCATTCAAATATTCGCGGTTTTCCTGGGCAATGGTTGAACCAGGATCCACGGCATGGAGTTGAGCAGATGAAACCATTACACAAGTTTACGACAAGCTCTTGGAAACCGGCCGCCGGCCGGGCGCTGCGGCTGGCCGCGGGGCTCGCGATGATCGGGGCCATGGCCGGCGCGGCCGCACCGGTGGTCCCCACGGTCATGCAATACAGCGGGGTGCTCTGGAACAATGCCGGGCAGCCGGTGGCCAGTGGCGATTACCGCATCGCCATGCGGATCTACGATCAGAACAGCGTGGTCCAATGGGGCGCCCTGTACAGCGTGCACGTGGACGATACCGGCCGCTTCGGCTTGCTACTGGGCGCGCCGGGGGGCATCGCGCTGCCGGACGCGCCTGCCGGCGCCACGCTGGTCACCGCGCTCAGCAATGCGCCGTGTACCATCGGCCTGACGGTCATGAGCGACGTCAACGGCCATCCGCTCGCGGCGTCGCGGGAAATGAGCCCGCGCCAGGCCCTGTTGAGCGTACCCTATGCCATCGCGGCCCAAACCGCCCAGTCCGCGGCCGCGCTCAACGCCACGGCGGGCGGCGCGCCCACACTGGCCGCATCCAACTTGACCTTGCATGGGTCCATGCAATGCATGGGCACGCCGTACATTATCGTGACCAACAAATGCGACCTGTTCGGCAATAACTGTACGGGCAGCGGCACCGCCGCCACCGATGGCTTCCTGATGATTCAGTACGAGAGCAGTTCGGATTTCGGGACCATCCTGGTCAATGGGTATACGTGCGTCGCGTTCAGTAATTCTTGTTGCAGTTCTTCCGTGACCCCGCGCAACCAGGGTTGGATGGTGCTGCCGCTGAATGCCGGCGCCACCTGGCAGGTCCAGGGCCATCCGGCCTGGTTGCAAGTCTGGTGGCTGCCGCTGGATCGGACCGGGGCGCCTGGCGCCAGCGCCAACGTGCCGGCGCAAATGGACTACCAGGGCCAGTTGTTGGCCCCCACCAACAGCGCGGCCGCCGGCGATTACCTGACGCGCCTGCGGATTTACGACCAGAACAACCGGGTGGTCTGGGGGTCCAGCAACGTGGTCCACGTCCGGCCGGACGGCTCGTTCAACGTGGCCATGGGCAATGGCGTCGGGGCCTGGGACCCGCTCTCGCAGAACACGGATTTCCTGCAGGCGTTTCAGGCCACGCCGCGCAACCTGGGGCTGGCGCCGATGACGGATCAGAATGGCAGGGCGGTCACCAACGTGGCCGATATCCTGCCGCTGCAACCCCTGTTGAGCGCGCCGTTCGCCTTCCAGGCCGGCAGCGCGGCCAATACCCTCTCGCTCTCCAATCCCGCCGGGCCGGTCGTGCTCAACGGCAACATTCAGTGCGCCGCGGGCTTGAATAACCCCGCGGTACAAACCGTGCAGTGGCTGGGCGCCATGAATACCACCACGTATCCGCTCAATGCCTGGAACCTGGCCCCCTGCGATGGCTTTATCCTGATCCCTTACTCTGATCCCAGCCATAACGGCTCCCTGGTGCTCAGCCATGCCCAGGCGCCGCCGTACATCCTGCAATGGAGCTACGCTGTCTACACGGCCAACTATGCCGGCTGGTTCATGTTCCCTATTCCGGCCGGTTTGTCGTGGCAGGTGGCCGGAACCACCGCCGGTAACCTGGTGTACTGGATTCCCTGGAGCCGCTGAACATGATGCCGACCTGTTTGCCTTGTACCGATGGGTTTTCTTCGACGAAGGAGCGCTTATGAAACGGCCATGGTTGTTGGATGATGCGCGCCATATCCCGGACGCCACTGCCGCGCGCCGGCGCGTGGCCCGGACCGTCCTGGCGGCAGTGGGCTGGGGCTGGCTGGTCGTGCAGGCCCAGGCCCAATCCGGTTTGATGTTGGCCGGCAGCTTTGACAACCGCTGGTATATTCCATTTTATGATGTGACGGCCTGGACGACGAATGCCTGGACCAACTATGTCGGCCAGTCCCTGCACATGCTGGGTGGCCATGCCGGCGCGTATCCGGTCCCGACCTCGGGCGTGGCCGGCGTCGCGGGCAGCATCCCGAGCGATGGCGCCTTCCAGCTCGTGGCGTCATCCATGGGCGCGCCCGTGCCGGAACAGCAGCCGGATTACTATTTTGGCGACATCATCGCCTGGCCGTTCGGCGCCGACACCAATCAGGGGCCCTTGAACATCAGCCCGTCCAATTCCGCCTTTTACACGGCCGCGGCCGATGCCGTGTATGCCGCGGATTACGGCTACGTGACCATCACGTGGGCCTTGACCAACGGGGCGCAGGAAACCCTCACCTACCTCATTTCCGCCGTGCCCGTGCGCACACCCAAGCGGCTGTTCTGGACCGCGCATCCCTGGCAGGCGCCGCCGGTCACGTTGATCTCCCAGGACGCGGTGCCGGAACCCACCTATCCCGTCATTCACTACAACAGTTCCATCTTCAAGCCCGTGGGCCATGGCATCCTGGACTGGATTCCCTATTTCCAGAACAACTTCGATTTCACGGGCGTCTGGTGGGACACGATCAGCGACGACAAGACCAACCACGTCAAGCAACTGCACTCCGCAGGGTGCTCCGGCTTGTTCCTGCTGGAATATTTCATGGACCCCGGCATGACCCGCCAGTGTGGCGTGGAAATCGTCCAGGTCATGCCGCCGCAAATCAACATCCAGACCGTGGACCTGGGCGACCGCCTGTTGCCCATGGAAACTTACTATGCCGCGGATGCCATGTATCCCAATGTCCGGCGCGGACATGACCGCGTGTACGCCCATGCTTCCGGATCCCAGGCCGGGTGGGTGTTCCCCATCGACACCACGACCGACGATCCGTCCAAGATCGAGATTTACTGGCAACAACCCGGCCTGCTGGACATTCTCTGGCCTTACGAGTCCGACTGGTACGCCGCGGACTGGGGCGAGAATCCGCAACTTTACCTCCGCGGCGGATCGGAAAAGAACGCCGCGGTGCTGATGCCGGTGGAAAACCATGCGGAAATCATGAAAGCGGATCCGTTCTGGCATGCGCGCCTGCATGGCGGCGAGTTTTATACGGACGGACCGGGCTACACCCTCTTGAAATACTCCCTGCCGGATGGCGGCGTGGCGTTTGAAACCATCCAGGCCGTGGACCACACAAACCCGCAATTCGTCAACCGGATGACGCATCCCTGGACCATTGGCACGGAAATTGCCATGGTGGACAGCGAACAGGACATCGTGCTGGCGCTGAACGGCCAGCAGGACGGGATGACCTTCACGGACCGGTCCGCGCCCTGCTATGCCTACACCTGGGAACTTTGGCTGAACCCCGCCACGCTGAACGACGCCGTCCTGGTGCGGGATGGCACCGGCCAATCCGCCGCCAGCCCGCTCCGCCTGCTGGGCATACAAAACGGCCGGATCGTGCATGTAAACAACGATGGCAATTATCATGTGCAGTATAGTTCCACGCTGCTCCAGACCGGCCAATGGTACCATGTGGCCATCTCCGCCGCCGGCAGCGGCCTAATGCAACTGTATGTGAATGGCCAGCCGGAAGGCGGCACCATTAATGTCGGGACCCTCGCCGCCAACGATGCCTATGGTTTGGGCATCAACGCCAATTTCTGGGCCTGGGCCCCGGAAACCGGCAGCGTGGCGTTCAACCTGGGCAGTTTCGCGGGCCAGGTGGACGAGGTGCGCATCTGGACCGTGGCGCGCTCGCAAGGGCAGATCGCGGAAACCATGCGCGTGTCCTTGGCGGGCACCGAAACCGGCCTGCGCAATTACTACAATTTCCAGAACGATTCCTGGTACGCGCGCGATGGCAGCCCCCACCATGTGAACGGCCAGTTCCAGGGCGCGCCGGCGCACGAGCTTATTGCGCCGCGCGCCTTTGAAGCCGCGTTGGGATTCCAGGGCGCGTCCGGGATGATGTTGATCCCGGATGCCGTCGGCGCCGCCCAACCGCTGAACCTGACCGTGGAACTGTGGGTCCAACCCCAGGTGGTCAGGCCCTCCACGATCTGGCAGCGCAATCAATCCTCAAGTTCCCCGGGCCCGGGTATGCCCATGCTGTGCCTGAGCGGCATCGGCACGTTCGAGGCTTATGTCGCCGATACCAATGGCGTGGGCCAGTGGATCAACGGCGCCACCGTGGCCCAGGCCGGGCAGTGGTATCATGTCGCGCTCTCGATTTCCAACAACGGCCTGGCGCAGTTGTATGTGAACGGCCTGGCCGACGGCGCCCCGGTCAGCATCGGCACGCTCTGGAATCAGGGCAACCAGTTTGAATTAGCCGGCCCCGCCTCGGGCTACATGTATTTCGCGGGTTATGTCAACGATGTCCGCCTTTGGAACGTTGCCCGGTCTCCGGCCCAGATTCGTGCCGCCATGTTCCAGAAGCTGGCGGGCAGCGAGCCGGGTTTGACCGCCTTCTTTAACTTCGAGGATGACAGCAATCCGGCCGCCGCCATCAACCTCACGCCCAACAGCGCCAGCCAGAACGGCATCCTGGTTGGCGACGCTTATTACCTCGCCGTGCCGCCGTTCCATGCCGGGCAAACCGCGCCGGATTTCCCCGGGTTTATCTACGCCGATACCGGTAACCGGTATAACCCGGATTTCTACGATTACCCGAGTACCGCCGATACCAACATCAATTCCCACATTTTCCCGGTCAACAGCGGGTTGCTGGAGGTCTGGTGGGCCGCGGCCAGCGCGTTCAACCCGGTGTTGGCTGCGCCGGTATATTGGCCGGCCGTGGCGCAGATTTACAGCAACCAGTGGCCGGTGGCGGCGCCGGATCAGCAGATCGTCATCGCCTCCGGCCAGGGTACCGGCGAATTGCCGGACGACTGGGCCGCCCCGGCGATTTATTATCAGAACGACTTTTTGAAGCCCGGATACAACCCCAACGAGGAACATGCCCTGATGATCGGCGCCACGGTGTTCGCCTTGCGCGATGACTTGAATCAGGCGGACAGTTCCCAGCCGTTTGTGCTGCTGGAATACTTCGACACCAATGCCCTGCCGCAAATGGCGCTGTGGTCGGTGGTGGCGACCAACGCCGCGTACGGGTTTGCTCCGTTTAGCCAGTTGACCGTGCCGATCCTGCTGCAGCCGCCCATGCCGCTGGCGGAAATGCCGCTATGCGCCGAAAGCTATGTTTCCGCGGGGTCGGCCTACAAGGATCGCAACCTCGATTTCTGGGGGTATCAGGCGGGCAATGACGGGGTCAGCCCCATGAACGTTACCCTGCGGTTCTGGTACCAGATCCAGCCCGGGTTTGCGTTCCCTGACCATCTGTTTGCCCCGCAAGCCGGCGACCATATCCCCTGGCGCACCAGCGCCGGCGGCGTGATGTATTCCCTGTTCGACCCGCCCCAGGCGGTGGTGTACCAGCTCAACTGGCCCACCAATGCGCCGGTGTTGGCGCTGGGCGAAACCTTGGGCAACGCCGCGCACGGTCTCCCGGCGATCCGCGGCCAGGCCAGCGTGCGGGTGCTCTACCAGCAGTCCACCACGGCGGATCCGCAGCGGCCCAGCGTCAAGTTGTTGGACCCGACGGTGGCGCGGGGCGCGCCCTTGTCGGGCATTCCGGGCGACCTGAACACGGCCGACCAGGTCAGCATGGGCGCGGATGGCAACTTCTACTTTTTGAACCTGCCGCCGCATCTGCAGGGCTTGCTGTACTACAACCCCAGCGCGGCGCCCACCGAACGCCTGCAACTGATGGGCCGTTATGTGGACCAGTCCGCCACGGGCGGGGAAAACTATTACCAGTTGAACTTCCTCGAAGGTTCTATTCTCCAGACCAACACCGACCTGGGCTGGGTCTATGCCATGAGCCAGGACCCGGCCTGGCGGCTGGCGGTGCCGCAACTGCCTACCGCGGCCGTCGAAATCTCTGATGACGCCACGCCTTTCGATTCGCTGGCGCTTTCAGCCGGCTGGGCGCGCGGCACCGGCTGGGTCACGGTGGCGTTCAACACCAGCACCAACCTGTGCGATCCGGGCGACCCCATCAGCCTCAACACGTTCATGGTCATGGGGCCGTATTACCAGGGCGAGGTGGAAGTGCTGAATTCGCAGAACCCGATCGACGAGCGCATCAGCATGCGCCACAGCGGCGATTTCGCCGGCCGCGACCAAACCGATTTCACCTTTGACTGGCGCTACAACACCCCCGTGGACGGCCAGCCGCCGCCCACGCCGCCGGATGCCTGGCCGGTGTACGCGGGCGCCGGCTTATATCTGACCGTCAGCGGCCAGGGCGTGTTCACCCTGCAGGATCACGTGTTTGCCGTGCGCTACCGGGCCAACGATCCCGCCGGCCCCATGGGCACCAACTGGAGCCCCTGGACCTCCGCGGCGCTGGCCGAAGGCTGGGTCAAACGCGTCATGGCGCGGGTCACGCCGTTTGAGCAGCGCCTCACGGATTTGCTGAACAATGCCGTCAATCCCGTGGTCAGCATGGTCAGCCAGGCCGGCCGGCGCTGGGAGGGCAACGTGCCCATGAATTCGGCGCAATTAAACAGCCTGGGCTTGATCGAGTTTTACCAGACGGTCTTCAACCAGGCTTCCATGATGAGCATCAACGCCGGCATCTGCGATCCCGACGCCAACAACGCCCTGCGGCTGGCCGCGGGCCGAATCTACGAGCTTTACACGGTGCTGGGCAACGAGGCGTATGCCGATGCCGTGGACCCGACCATTGCGTTCGGCACGGATGACCAGGTGTATGGCGACCAGGCCACGAGCCTGTTCTGTTTCATGAACCAGACGCCCAGCCTGCTGGACGAGGAACTGGCCCTGTTGCGCGGCCGCGACAATACCGTGCAGCCAACCGTCTTTAACGCGCCGTACTACAATCGCCTGCTGTGGAACTATTCCGGCCAGATCACTGGTGGCGAACTGGCCTACGCGCTCAATTATAACATCCGCAGCCAGGCCGGCAACGTCAGTGGCACCATCTCGGCGGATGACGCCGCCGCCCTTTATCCCCAGGGGCATGGCGATGCCTGGGGCCATTACCTGACCGCTCTGGCGCCGTTCTACGGGCTGCTGCATCAGCCCAGCTTTGCCTGGCAACCGGTAGCGGAAATGACCCAGGTGGGCGAAGCGGATGTCACCGTCAACTACTACCATGAACGCCAATTTGCCGCGGGCGCCGCGGCCAAAGCCCGCGCGGGTTCGGATATCGCCCAAAAAACCTGGTCCCATGATTATGCCGCGGATTCCCGCCAATTCCTCCTGGAAAAATACTGCGACGCGAATGCCGCGCGCGCCTGGGGTCTGGGCCAGTGGGGCGCGCGGGTGGGACAGGGCGCCTATTTTGACTGGCTGGCGGTCAACGCCTTGATCCCGGCGCGAGACACGGACACCAACCATGTCGGCGTGCAGGTGGTGGACCGGGAGCACGTGCCGGAACTGGCGGAGCTGGCGCTGGCGTATCGCGGGCTGCAAACCATGCTGGACGCGGCCGATGCCGGCTTGAACCCCCTGGGCTTGTCCGCAAACGCCTTGCCGTTCGATATTGACCCGGCCCAGGTCACGCAATCGGGCGGCGCCACGCATTTCGAGCAGATTTATGCCCGGGCGGTCCAGGCGCTCAATAACGCGGTGCTGGTGTTCAACGATGCCAAGAACTGCACGCAGTTGTTGCGCCGCCAGGAGGATAGCGCCGTGGAGTTCCAGAACGCCCTCGACGGCGAGGAGGAAAGTTACACCGCCCAATTGATCGAGATTTTTGGCTACCCTTACGCCGACGATATCGGACCCGGCCGCACCTATCCGCAAGGTTACGAAGGTCCGGACCTGATCCATTTCAATTACGTGGATTTGTATGCTCTGACCGGCGCCAAGCCCACCGGCGTGGTCGTTTCCATCACGATCACCAACTATACGCCGGCGTTCGGCGAATTCACCGACGCGTTGGCACCCACGGTGCTGAATGTGGAATTCTACATGTCCGGCGACGGGTTCCAGGTCAAGCCGGCCACCTGGACCGGCAGCCGCCGCGCCGTGGGGCGGTTGCAGCAGGGTTACGGCGACTTTATCCGCCAGTATTACGAGTTGCAGCGCGCGCTGGCGGTCAACGATGCGCACCTGGCCGATTTGCAGCTGGCGTTCGACAATTATGTGGCCCAACACCAGGTCGCGAACGCCATCAGCCAGCAGACGGCCGAAAACCGCCTGCTGGAACGCGTGGCACGCAAGCTGGAGTTTGAGCGGCGCATGTCGGACCGGCGGAAAAGCGCCAAGTCTGAATTTGTCAACGACATCAAGAAGGCCGCCTCCGAAGCCCTGCCGGTGTGCGTGGGCATGGCCGACGACGTCACCTCCGTGGGCCGTAGCGCCCTGGAGATGGCCGGCGCGGTCGGCGCCTACGAAATTCGCAAGGATCTGATCCACATCGATGAGCTGGCCTACAGTTGGGAAAACGACTTCCAGGAAGCCCGCGACTCGCTGGCCGACTACCGCACCTTGTCCGAGGAACAGAAAGAACTGCGCGCCGCCCAGGCCCCGGTCCTGTCCATGTGGCGGGAGCAGGAATTCCTGATGTACGACGTGCAAATCAAGCTGGAGTCCCTGGCGCAGGCCGAGCAGCGTTACCTGGCAACCCTGGCCGAGGGCCAGCGCCTGCTGCAAAGCCGGACCACATTCCGCCAGCGTTCCGCCGCGCGCATCCAGCGCGACCGGTACCAGGACATGGCGTATCGGCTGTTCCGCAACGAAGCCCTGGCCCAATACGCCGCCGCCTTTGCCCAGGCCGCCCGCTATACGTACCTCGCGGCCCGGGCGTACGGTTATGAAACCGGCCTGGATGCGCCCAATGCCCTGTCGTATTCCGCGGCGGATTTTCTCGCCGACATCATGCAATGTGCCGCCCTGGGGCGGGTCGAGCAGGGCGTGCCGGTGGCCGGCAGCTTGGGGGATGCAGGCCTGGCGGGGGTCCTGGCGCGGATGAACGCCAACTGGGACGTGCTCAAAGGCCGGCTCGGCATCAACAATCCGGAGCAACACCTCAACGTGTTTTCGCTGCGCAACGAATGGTTCCGGATCGGTTCGCCCACCGGGACCACGGAAAGCGCCGCCAGCCAGGCACTGTGGCAGAATGCGCTCTGGAATTGCGTGGT
Organism: uncultured Verrucomicrobiota bacterium; assembly: GCA_964489425.1. GTDB lineage: Bacteria > Verrucomicrobiota > Kiritimatiellia > RZYC01 > CAZAYP01 > CAZAYP01. Next base: position 35,195 of record CAZAYP010000037.1, read on the forward strand.
GGACGATCTGCCGGCGGTCCCCGAGTTTCAACGCTACTGCTTGTCGTTCTTCTCCACCAACGGCGCCGAACCGGGCATCGTGATCCCCTTTGCCACCACCATCGATTTCGGGCGCAACTTTTTCGGCTGGCCGCTGGCGGGCGGCGATAACGCCTATGACGCCACGCGGTTTGCCACGAAAATCCAATCCGTCGGCTTGCAGTTCATCGGCTATAATCCCAGTCTGGCGGATGCGCCGACCGCTTACCTGGTGCCGCTGGGCGTGGATGCGCTGCGCTCGCCCGCGGCGGCCGATGGCGTGCCGGAACCCTGGATGGTGGTGGACCAGGCACTGCCGGTGCCTTATGCGTTGAGCAGCGGCGATATGAACGAACCGGACTGGTTGCCGCTGGTGGATTCGCTTTCCGGCGGGCTCATGCAGATCCGCAAACATCCCTCGTTCCGCGCGTATCACGACCTGGCGGCTTTTACCCCCGATGAAATCTGCTCCAACCAGCGATTGATTGGCCGGTCTGCCTGGAACACGCAATGGGTCCTGATCATCCCCGCCGGCTCGCTCGGCGCCAATCGCAACCAGGCGCTGCAGACCCTGATCGGGTCGATTACCGATATTTACCTGTACATCAACGCCTACAGTTACGCCGGAAATTGAAGATGGAACTGAGCATTAATTCGGAGAATCGCACATGACTACCCAAAAACTGCTGCTCCTCCTGGGGTTGGGCTTGTTCCCGTTGGCGGACGTCCAGGCTTTGTTGCCGCGGCCGGCCTTCGTGATCTATGGCCTGGCGTTGGACGAGTATGGTTGGCCTTACCTGAATAACGCCGAAATCATCCTGCGCGCCCAGGGCCTGGAAATCCAGCGGCAGCCCATCACCGGCCTGCTGGCGCCGGACATGAACTTCCGTTTCTACGTCCCCCTGGACAACGGCGTGGGCGGCGCTTATGCCACCAATGCCATTCCCAGCGGCGCAGCCATCACCCTGGCCGTGCGCGCCTATGGGGTCGAGCAGCCGCTGCCGGGCGCAGTCACCAACACCGCCGGCCTGCCCGGCGACGTGCTGCAATGGAATGTCACCGCCGGCCTGGACATCGATCATGACGGCCTGCCGGATCCTTGGGAACAGTGGATTGTCGATCATTCCACGAATGCGAACATTCGATCCATCTGGGACGTACACCCCGGCGACGATTTCGACGGCGACACCGCGAAAAACATCGAGGAATATTGGTCCGGCACCGACCCGACCTGGGCGTTTGACTTTTTCTATGCGGAACAACTGCAGGCCACGGCCAACAAGCGCCTGGTGATTACATCCCTGGGCGTGCCCGGCAAAACGTATCGGCTCTATTCCGCCCCCACAACCCTGATTAATAACCGGTGTTACGATTGGCAACCCTGCCCTTTCGCCACAACCGAAACCGGCCCGATCAACAACTCAACCCTTGTTGGCTGCGGCGCCTATTTCAAGCTCTACTTGGAAATGACCAACGCGCCACACGTCTTTCGACTAACGGTACGGTGATAAATAAAATGGCCTTGGGAATATTTTTGGAGGGCGCCGCTCCGTCGGAGCCGTCTTGGAAGGTTCGTCCGTGTTCAGCCATTCCTCATTCTGCCCCGCCTCGTACGAACGGGTGTTCGGCCAACCGCGGGCAGTTTGTAGTGAGCGCCGTAAGGCGCGTTGGTCAGAATGAGAATGGCGGGTCCGTGGTTGACACGGCTGGTATTATGGTCCGTAAATTAATTCTATAATGAAGGCGATATGCAAATGAATCGACGGGTTTGGTTCAGTTCAGTCATGGCGGTGGCGGCGGTTTCCCTCCCGCTGACCGTGCGCGCCGACCTGGCGCGCGATTACTCGGCCGTGCCCGTCGGCTCCTGGTACCCGGCCTACTATCTAAACTATACAGATTCCAAGGCCGCGACCGGCGGAACCCGGATTGATTCGGCGGTGAACCTGTTCCGCCTTACGCAGACGGTTAACGTGTTCGGCCGGTGCGGCGGCTGGAACGTGATCGTGCCGTACGAAAACCTGGATATATCGGCGGACGGCCGGGACACCAGCCGGCAGGGCGGCATGGGCGATCCCAAGCTGGTGCTGGATGTCAACCTCTTCGGTGCGCCGGCGTACAGCAAGGCGGATTTCAGCAATTACGTAGTGCAAACGTATTCCAGCTTTCACCTCGGCATCACCGCGCCGCTGGGGCAGTACAACCGCGATAATCCGGCCAACATCGGCAGCGACCGCTGGACGTTCACGCCGGAGGTCAACTACAGCTACACGCCCAACAAGGGCAAGACCTGGCTGGAAGCCTATCTCAAGCCGACCTTCTATACGGACAACTGCGAGTATGATGGCGACAAGACCTTGAGCCAGGACCCGTCCGTGGACTTGGAAGGGCACGCGAGCCAGACCGTCTGGAAACGCCTCTGGCTGGCGCTTGACCTGTACTACAACTGGGGCGGAGAAACCGCGGTCAATGGGTCATGGCAGGACAACCGCGACCGGACCCTGAGCGGTGGCGTTTCCGCCAACTTTACGCCGTGGCATCATGGCCGCATCCTGCTGAGCTACAAGGATACGCTGTCCAAGCCATCGGATGCTTCCAACACCCGTTCGCTCATGCTGTATGTGGCGCAACTATTCTGAGAAACGCCAGGACAAACCCAAGAAAGGAAGGCAAAGTATGGACAACACGATCAAAACGCCGGACAAAAAATGCTGCTGCTGCATGGTTCCCGCGGGCATGACCGGTACGCAAAAAGCGGTCCTGGGTACAGCGGTTTTGTTTCTGCTGATATACATCTATATGGTGGCCCGGACCTTGCTGGCGCCTATCGTGGCGTTGCCGCCGGTTCCCGGCGGGGCGTACGGGAAGCTCATTCCGCTGGTGGGGTTCGCCTTTCTGTACATGGCCTACGCCCGGGGATGGAAGAGCGCATGCTTCTGCGCCGCCTTTGCCTGGGTCTACTGCTGGATGGGTGAAGAATGCAGCGTTCACACGGGTTTCCCGTTTGGCCATTATTACTATTCCGACATGCTGGGCAAGAAACTGGACGTGGTGCCGATCCTCGTCGGGCTTAACTATTTCTGGCTGCTCATATTCCCGACCTATTTCGTTGCCAATCTAATCACGCAAGGAACCTTCCTGAAGCCCGCCGGCGGCACCGGAAAGCTGCTGTTTACGGCGTTTATTGGCAGCGTGCTGATTTCCGCAATGGATATGGTGTTGGACCCCATGGACGCCACCAAGCTGCACGAATGGGTGTGGACCAAGAACGACTATACCGGGTTCTACGGCATCCCCTACATAAACTACCTTGGCTACTTGATTGTCATGACCCCGTTCTTCTTCATTTATGGGTTGGTCGAACGGAAACTTGGCGCCAAGCCGCTGGGGCCTGTCAATGGATACGTCGCGGCCTTCCCGTTGGTGGCCTATTTTCTGGCCTTGATTCTGTACGGTATACCGGCGCCTTCCGGCGTCTTCCTGGTGGGTTGCTTTACCATCGGCCTGCCGCTGTTGCTGGCGATCGACAAACTGATCAAGTGTTTCAACGAAAAACCACAGGGGTGATGTATGGCCGATTTGATGCACGAGGCCTGGTTTATCCAGACGATTGGATTTCTGGCGCATTCCGCCTTTTTCTCCATCGTGTTCGTCATTGCCTCGCGGATCACGCCGGCGGCACTGGCGCAGGAGTTGCGCAAGCCGCTCCTGCTGCTCAAGACGTTTGTCATCACGAGCATCGTGGTCCCGTTGCTCACGGCCGGGATCGTCAAGCTGTTGCATGTGCCGATGCTGCTGGGCGGCGTGATGTTGATCGGCGCGGTGACGCCGGGCAGTCCATTTGCCCTCATGGGCACCAAGAGCAAGAAAGGCAGCTTGCCGCTGGCTTCCACGATCATGGGTTTTTTAATCGTGGTCATGCCCGTCACCGTGCCCTGCTGGCTATGGGTCTTCAACCACTGGTTTGCCTTGCATCACCTGGCCATCAGCCCGGTCAAGGTATTCGCCACAGTGGCTTACCTTACGATTCTACCCCTGGCCATTGGCGTGGCCGTGAACGCGCTGTTGCCCAAGGTGGCGGACATCCTGCAGCGGGTGCTGAACATCTATTCCAAGGTCGCCATCCTCATTATCCTGGTGCTGTTCATTTGGCCAGGCTTGAAAACGCTGTTCACCTTTGACATGGTGAGTTGGGTGGCGATTGTGGCGGTGATGACCTTGTCGTTGGTGGCCGGCTATTATTCCGGCGGGGAAACCCGGCCGGAACGTATCGCCATCGCGCTCGCGGCCACCGAATGCAACTTAACGGCCCTGATCGTCATTGCCCACGTTTCGTATCCCCAGGTGCACATCCTCGGGACGCTGCTGGCCTACATCATCGTGAGCTTTCTGACTGCCATGGTCTGGTACAAGCTGCTTTTGCGTCAGTTGGCGCGGCAGGGCGAAACACTCAACGAAAAGAGCGCGTCATGATTGTCGGCGGTTGCGATTTGGGGTCGACGACCGGCAAGGCGGCCATTCTGGTGGACGACGCTTTGTTCCTGGGCGACATCATCACGGCGACCCCCAAGCCGGCGGTAACAGCCACCATGGCCATGGACAGTGCCGTCAAAAAAGCCGGGCTAAAGTCCATCGCGGACGTGGAATTCATCATTGGCACAGGGTACGGACGGCTCAAGGTGCCGTTTGCCAATGACAATGTCTCGGAAATCTCCTGCCACGGCCGCGGCGCCTTTTATGCCTGTGCTACCGTGCGCACCATCATTGATATCGGCGGGCAGGACTGCAAGGCGATCGGCATCAACGCCAAGGGGGGCGTGGTCGGATTTGAAATGAACGAGCGCTGCGCCGCCGGCACCGGCCGATTTTTCCAGGTAATGGCCAAGATCCTCACCTGTGGGATGGACGGCATCGGATCCGCCGCCAATATCAGCGCCACGCCAGTCAGCATCTCCAACCAGTGCAGCGTGTTTGCGGAATCCGAAATCATAACCCTGATCAACGATGAGAAACCGTTGCCCGACATCATTACCGGCATCAACCAATCCGTGGCCAAACGCGTGAGCGCCTTGGTGCGCAGAGTGGGCGTCAACGCCGAGGTAACCCTGACCGGCGGCTGCTCCAAGAACGAGGGGCTGGTCAAAGCCTTGGAGAAAGAGTTGGGCGCGTCCATCAAGAAACTGCCCCTGGATCCGCAGTCCATGGGCGCTATTGGCGCGGCGGTCATCGCCCGGGACAAATGGAAAGCCCAGTTGGCGAAACCCGCGGCAACCCCATCGTGACCGCGATGTATCATGCAGGAGCGAGGCAAGTAACAGTCAAAGACAAGGAAGGAGCAACATGAAGAAGTTAGCTGGAATAATGTTCATCTGTGGCGCCATGCTGGGCTTGGCATGCTCAGGCTATGCCGGCGCGGGTGGAATCGATCCGAACGCCTATCCGGCCATCGGGGACGAGGAACTGGGCCAGATGCGCTGGGTGCTCAAGCTGGCCAACGAGCCGATCGGGGATTTCAGCGACATGCAGTCCCTCGACCAGGTTGGGATCACCGCCAGCCGCTATACCATTGCGTTCAGCGTGTATTTCCTGGCCGCCGAGCAGTATCATAAGCTGTCCGCGTGGAGCGACGCCATCCAGCCGGGAATCGACCGGCTGATCCAAAAGATGCTCCAGCGGCCGGTCTGGGAATACTGGTCGCACGACAGCGCGGGCGTGACGAAATTCGAGCCGCTGATGAACCAGCCCTACGCGCCCTTCTCGGATCCGATTGCCTACCGCAACATCATGTATTCCGGGCATCTCAGCCAGATGATCAATCTGTACCAGATGCTCTACAACGATCGTAAATGGGACGCGCCCAGCTCGATTGTCCTGAATTGGGACGACAAGACCCGCTTCATCTACAACAACCAGAGCTTGCAGGACGCGATGTTCATGCAGCTCATCAAGAACCCAGTGCCGGCGATCGAATGCGAGCCCAACGCGGTGTTCCCGGCCTGCAACACGCATCCGATCCTGGGCTGGAAACTGTACGACCAGGCGCATGGGACGCGCTATTATGGGGCTACGATGCCGTTGTTCCTGGACTTCTTCAAGAACAACTTCGTTGATCCCACGACCGGCGAACTGGGCGCGTTTTACCTGATTAAGCAGGGTTGGGTGTTCTCCGCGAGCAATCCTCGCTATGGCAACCAGATGGACCCCGCGATCCAGCAGATGATCAAGCAGGGCGTGAGCTTCGGGTCATCGGGCAACGAAGGCTGGATTATGGCCGGTGTGCACGTCTTTGACCCCGATTACGTGGAAAAACTTTACCCCGACTTCAAGAAGCTCCATGTGCAGGAAAACGCGGACGGCACCATCACCCTGCAAAAAGATGTGCTGACGCCGTATTCGTACTACGGGTTCTTCTCGGTCCTGGCCGCGGAAATGGGGGATGATTCCTTGCTGGCCGGCCTGCTGAAAACTGTGGACGAGCATTTCAACCCTGTCTGGGGCGACGACGGCACGTTCCATTACCCCTACAAGGTGATAGCCGGCGGCCCCAACCTGGCGGCCGCGGACGATTCCAGCGCCGCCAAGCCCTCGCCCATCAAGCCGCCGGTACAAATGACCAATGCCGCCCCGCAAATGGCCACCTGGCCGCAGCATTCCGATCTCTCCGACCGGCTGTTCGCCATGGCCCGGGCCCTGCCGAAGAATGGACTGCTGAAGATGTACAACAACCCGTTTGGCGCAGCGCAGTTCGCCGGCCCGGCTATTACCGGGGTTGATCTGACGGCCACGCCGTTAAAGCGGGCGATCTACGACCCCGCGGCCAAGGCCCTGGTCGTTTCGACCCTGCCGGCCAAGGCCGGCACGGGCGGTTCATTCAAGGTCATCCGGCTTGATCCGGCGCAAACCTACTCGCTGGTAGTGGATGGCCAGGCACAACCGAACTTGAGCGGCATTAGCGAATACGTGGTCACGCTCAGCGGTCCGGAAGCGCACGACATCATCGTGGCGCAACTCTAGGCCGTGGCGTATTCGCAGGGTAGAAAAACAAGGAGAAGAATATGAATGGAAGTAAGTTGTTAGTAGTGGGATTGTCTATGTCTCTGATGTTCGGTTTGGCCAATGGCACGGTCTGGGCGGTCGGCAAAATCGCCCAGGACCCGGAAGTCGCGGCCCTGATCCAGAAGGGCCAGGCACTCCAGGCCCAGTTGGATATCATCACCACCCAGTGGTATGACATCTACGAAAAAGGAATGGTGGCCAACGCCCCCGAAGCCGGCAAACAAATCCAGCAGGCCCTGCAGGTTTTGGCCACCGGCGACAAGCAGCAGGCCGACACATTGCTGGACAGCGCCAGCCAGTTGCTCAGCCAATATACGGCGGCGAGCATCCCGGACTATACCGCGCCCGCGCCCATGGCCGCTCCTGCGGATCTCGGCAAGGTGCGCAAGGCCACGATGGAAGACTTGGCCAGCATGGTGCAGTTCGATGTGCCGCGGTGGAACTACTGGTATAACTTCGTCGGCAAAGGCGACGATGGCAATCTATACATGGCGTATGCCTACGTTAATCATCATGGCACTGGCAAGATTGTGCCGCCCACCGTATTTGCCATGTCGTGCAGCAAGGATCCGGCGACCATAACCAAGGTCAATTTCACGAATACTCCGACATTTACCCAGACCGCCGACCAGTTGGTTTACGCCGTGCAGCAAGGGGACCAATCCCTCAGCTATACACTGACCGACGGCAAGATATCCATCCAATACAAGGATGCGAACAAGTCAATCGAATCATCCGTCATCACGAAATATTCCTTCTGGTACAACAAGGGCACGGATTATGCCTTGATATTGCCCGGCGCGCCCATGGCCGGCTTCGAGGAAACAGGCGCGGCCACTGCCACCTTCGTGCTGGATGGCCAAACCATCAACGCGACTGGGTTTGGCGAGTCCGAAAACCTGTTCTGCGGCGGGCCCAAAGGAGCGGATTACCGGTCGGCGCTCATCAAGTACGGTAACGAGTGGTGGGTGCCCTTCTGGACGGCGGAAGCGGAAGGCATCTTCGTGATGACCGGCAACTACAAAGACGCTGGCCTGCACATTAACGGCCAATATATTATTCCGTCGGAATTCCACGTCACCCCCATCGTGGCCAACACAAGTTTCATCATCGATGCTAAAACCTCGGCTGGAGATTTGAGCCTGACGTTCAATATGTGGGGTTGGGACCCGCCGTTGTATGAGCATTGGGGCACGGTGACCGGCTCCCTGGATGGCAAGCCGCTGACAAGCGGCTACTGCTGGCTCGAACACATTCCGCAGGGCGGCGTCAATGCCAGCCCGCCCAGCGGTGTGAAGAAATAAATCACTTGCGGCGTGGAAGCCGGCCCCGGCGCCACTAGGGCGCCGGGGCCGGAACCCGCCGGGCGAGGAAGGATCATAATTATGCAAAGCGGCATCCAATCGCAGGTGTATGACAAGTTCGCCAGGATTGCGGGCGGCATCCGCAGCCCGGAAGTCGAGACTTGGAAAAAGGCGGGCGGGCGCGTCATGGGCTACACCTGCTCGTTCGTGCCCGAAGAGTTGATCATCGCCGCCGGCATGCTGCCGTTCCGGATCCGGGCGACCGGCAGCCTCAGCGGGGGCTTGGGGGACGATTATTTCAACGCGGCCAACATCTGCAGCCAGATTCGACATACCTTTGGCCTGGTCCTGTCCGGCGCCTATGACTTCCTCGACGGCGCCATCATTGGCGGCGGCTGCGACGGTAACCGGCATATCCTGGACAACTGGAAGCGGTGCGATGCCAGGAAGCCGTTCCTTGACACGATCTTCTTCCCGCACGCCAGCGGCGCGCCCATGGCTATATATTTCCGTGATGAACTCGCCGCCGTGAAGGCCAGAATGGAAGCGCATTTCGGCGTCACCATCACCGATCCACAACTGTGGGACGCCATCAAGCTGTGCAACGAGACCCGGGCGCTGCAACAAGCGCTTTATGCTCTCCGGAAGTCCGACCAGCCCCCGATAACCGGCGCCGAGACCATCGCCGTGATGGTGGCGGGCAGTTCAATGCCCAAGGCCCAGTACAATGCCGACCTCAAGCAACTGCTTGCGGAACTGCGCGGCCGGCAAGTTCCTGCCCGGACCTGTAAGGCCCGCCTGATGATCGTCGGGCCCGGCCATGAGGAACCGTCCATGTGCGACGTGGTGGAAAGCCTCGACGCCCTGGTGGTGGCTGACCTGACCTGCTTTGGCGGGAAGATGATCGTGGGCAGCGTTAAGGAAAGCGGACCTGACCCGCTGCAAGCGATTGCCGATTACCAGGTCCTGGGTCGCCCGTTGTGCCCCAAAAACCTGGGCGCGCAACCGCATATCAACAAAGCCGTGCTGGGCGCGATCAAAGACTTCCGGGTGGATGGCGTCATCGGCCAGAACTACCTGTGCTGCGACATGTGGGGCGGCGCGCTCTACGTGCTCAACAAGGAGCTGAAGGCGGCTGGCGTTCCCATGCTCCGGATTGAGCGGGAATACCTGGCCGATGCCACCGGCCAGCTGCGCACCAGAGTCCAAGCGTTTATCGAAACCATCACCGGAGGCGTGCTATGATGGACGTACTCACCCAGTTGATGATGCAGTCGCAGAAGGGGCTCTACGGCCTGACCCTTGACCCGCAGAACGCCTGTGCCGGGCCGGTCATCATGGGCAATGGCGATTTCCTGGTGGAAATACCCGTGGCCTTCGGATGCGCCTTTTCCGACCTGACCCTGACCGGCGCCATGGGCACGGCCCTGCCGAATGCGGCCGAGCTGATTGATAACGCCATCCAGATTGGCGTGGAAAGCCGGATGTGCAACGCCATCAAGGCCGCCATCTACTACCTGGAATCGGGCAAGCTGAGGAAGCCCGAGATGATCATGACCACCAACTCCTGTTGCGATGCCATGGACACGCTGGCCAACCTGATGAATAGTTACAAGCCCTGGGCCGATGTCCCCCGATTCATCATGGACGCGCCGCACACCCTGAACGATGACAGCTACGCCTATTTTGGCGGGCAGTTACGGCAGGGCGTGACTTTTATCGAAAATGTGCTGGGCCGCAAAATAGACTGGGCCCGCCTGCGGGAGGTCTGCGTTGAATCCAATAAACAGTGCCAGTTGCTGCTCGAATTCCAGGAATTGAAAAAGGCGGTGCCCTGCCCCGCCGACCCGGATTTGGCGAGGCAGGGCGGTGAACTGTCCAAGTGGATCATTCAACGGGTGTCGCCTGCCGTGTCCCAGTGGCTGGAACAACTGGTGCGCACGACGGAACAGCGCGTCAAGGATGGCAAGGGCATTGATGGCGTCACGGAAAAAGTCCGGTTCCTGTGGCAGGACCTGGCCGGTAGCTGGGCTACCGGGACGGTGCTGGCCCGGCTGCAAAAAGAGCTGGGCGCGGTCGCGATCATGGATTATGTGTCCTACGCGACATGGACGCCGGTCGAACTGTCGAACGAGGACGCCATGTTCGCCTCGTTTGCCAAACGCTTCCTGCTGGAAGCCGCCATGTCGCGGCAGGCCTTGCACACAACCGACCTGTTTTGTGAAGACATTCTGCGGATCGTGAAGGACTTCAAGTGCGATGCCGTCATTCTGCCCGCCCACATCGGCCATCGCGATACCAACTCCCGGATGAAGGTTGTCCGGGATCTGTGCCGCGAGAAAGGCATCCCATGCCTGGTCCTGGGCATGGACATCTGGGACAAGCGCTACATGACGCCGGACGTGGTGTTTGACCGGATCAAAACATTCTTCGAGTCCGTGGGGCTCATCTAAATGCGGTAACGCAGAAGGCCTGTGAGCATATTCGATGTCTATATTGAACGCGTGGCCGAGTACGTCGCCGCGCGGGCCAGCGCCGGCGACCACATCCGGGTCATGGAGGCCCCATCGGCGGTCGCCGAATTGAAGCGCGCGCTGATTGTCCGCGTTGGGCCGGGCGCCAACCCCGGCATCATTCTGCGGGATGACATGCACATGGAACTCGGCAATCCGGAGGTCGGGTCCTGCTCCTTCCTATTGCTGACTGATCAGCCGGAACTGGTTTGTGACGGACGCATCACCGTGGTGGGGCCGGATATTGCGGAGTCTGGCGGCCGCAGCCTGCCGTTCGGCCAGGTGCTGATCGTGGGCGGATCGGGCTTGGACGTCCGAATGCACGAGGCGTTGCTGCAGATGGGCATCATCGGCGACCAGGTTGAGGGCTACATGCTACGCAGCCTGCCGCAGAGCGCCTGGGCGCGGGTCGGGCGGGATGCCGCATCCCGCGGTTTTTCCTTTGCAACACTCGGCCAGGCGTTGATGGCCATCTACCGGGCCGGCGAACCGCGCGTCATGGCTATGGAGGCTCTATTTGTGACCGCGAGCCGGGCGGCGCTCCAACCCCTGCTGGCACTGGCCGCGCAGGTAGAAAAGATCGCGCGGGAGATCGTCAGGGAAAACTGGAAAATCAAGGGGTATGACATCGATTGTGTCTCCGATTGCAGCCGGTGTCCGGACAAAGTGGTTTGCGACGACATCAAGGATACGCTAGCCGTTAAGAAGGAATTCGACCATGTGTGAAGACTGCGGAATGCATGGGCATGGCGACAACGCCTTGCCGATCCTGGCGGCGTGCGGCAAGGGGGGCGTGGGCAAAACCGTATTTACCACGCTGCTGGCGCGCGCCCTGATCGAGCACGGGATGGCGCCTTTGCTGCTGATTGACGCTGACCCCGTGGGCGGCCTGACCCAGGCCCTGGGCGAGAAGACCGAGCATACCCTGGCCAGCGTGCGCGACCGTTTCATCCAGACCGCGCGCCAAGGCGTGAAAACCGAGCTGGCCCACGCCGCCGGGCAACTGGATTATTTCGTGCTGCAGGCCCTGGTGGAGCGCAAGGATTTTGCCCTGTTGGCCATGGGCCGCAATCGGGAGAAGGGTTGCTTTTGTCCCGCGAACGAACTCCTGCGGTCCGCGATTGACGCCCTGGTTCCGGCTTTCGCGGGTGTGCTGATTGATGCGGAAGCGGGCATCGAACAGATCAACCGCGATGTGACCCGGCGGGTCACACAGGTGGTCGTGGTCGTGGATGGATCGCAACGGAGCCTGGAAACACTGCGCATGATCGTGGAGATGCTCGGCACCTTGCGCGTCGCCGTGGTGGCCAACCGCATGCCGGCCGCCGGAGAATTGCCATTGCCGCCGGGGGTGACCCTGCTGGGCAGGATTCCCGAGGATGAGGAGTTGCGCCGGTTCGACCGCGAAGGCCGCCCGCTCTGGCAACTGCCGTCGGACAACGCGGCCGTGGCGGCCGTGCGTGCCATGGCTGAAAAGCTGGCGTGGCAGCCGCGGCCGGGTTCGCGGCCCCGCGTGAAAGGTTCTTCGGTTTGTGAGGAGTCAGCGGTATCTGAGCATGCACATGACCATGGCCATCACCATGAACACGAGCACCATTCGGACCCGCGCGGTCACAGCCTGACGGGCGCAGTATAGCTGATGTACTCCCGGCCCACCATCAAGTGCTACCCGCTATGGGATCAGCGGCGTGTCGAAGCCGGCCGCGCGGAAATGCTGGTCCTTGGTCAGCACAGCGTGCAGTTTAAGCTGTCTCATGACAACAAAGCTGACGCAATCGGTAAAGGACCAGGCCTGGTCGGCGTGTTTGGAGAAGAACGCCGCTGCGGTGGAAAAGAGGTCGGAATCCATCCACACGATCCGGCAGGATTGCGACGCCAATATATTTGCGAGAAAAGCAGCCGCCAAATGGGCATATCCGCGAGCTTTCAGCAGGGTAGCGGTCTCGTCAAGCACGTAGTCGGTGGTAACGAACTGATGCCGCAAGCGGGCCGCCCGCGCCATATGCCGCCCCATGGGCGCGTGGGCGTCATCGTTCCGGGCCAGCAGGGCGTAAAAGGCGCTGGTATCGAGAAAGACTTCATGCGCCATAGATTAACCGGTCCATGTCCGCGTTGGCAAGGTTGGTGCCGTCGCTCAACGCCATGTCCGCCAGGCGATAGAGCGGATCGTCCGCCGGCGGCTTATGGGACACGGGCTCCAGCCGCGCCACGGGTTTGCCACGGATGGTCAACAATAGCGACTGGCCCCGGCGCACCCGGCGCAGCACGCCATCGGCGTCTTTACGAAATTGCACGAGGGAAACGGCGGTCATGCTTTGCTCCATAGTTAAACATTATGTTCAACTTATGAGAATAGCCGATCAATGTCAACAACCGTCGCATCAAGGATGTCCAGAAACAACCAAACCCAAGGAGCATGACGATATGAAAGCCAACAAAATCGTAATTATGGTGACCGTCAGCGCAGTTCTAGCCGGATGGGGTATGTCCGCCCGGGCGGACGCGCCGCCGCCCGCGGCCGGCGGGCAGTCGTTGTCGGAGAAGGCCACGGATCCGACCGCGCCCTTGATGGCGTTTTACCTGGCTGACTGGTACACCCCCGCGCTCTACAACAACAACGATGGCGATCAGTTGAACACGGCCATGGCGCGGGCCGTGATCCCGGTTCCCCCGATGAAACTCACGCCGTTCAGCCAGATCGCGCGCCTGACCGTGCCTTATGTCGCCGCCAGCCCGCTCAAGAAGACCGGCCTGGCCGACATCATCCTGTTTGACCTGGCAGTGTTCGACACGCCGGCGTTGAAGGGCCGCTTCGGGGTTGGGCCGGTCCTGTCCTTCCCGACCGCGGACCCGGACCTGCTGGGCAGCGGCAAGTATTCGGCCGGCCCGGCGTTCGGCCAGGTGTCGCAGTTGGGCAAGCTGCAACTGGGGTTGTTTGTCCAGAACCTGTTTTCCTATGCGGGCGAAAGCGAGCGGACCTATGTGTCCCAGTCGATGATCCAGCCGATCGTCAATTACAGCCTGCCGGATTCATGGCACGTGGGCACGGGCAACATGATCTTCAACATGGACTGGAACCAGGGCAAGTTCACGTCCATTCCCCTGGTGGTCAGTGTCGGCAAGGTCGTCCAGCTCGGTTCCATTCCCGCGAACATCGCGCTGGAACCCGAATACAACCTCTACGATGAAGGATTAAGCCCGGAATGGACGATCCGGTTCAGCGTGACGTTGCTGTTTCCGGAGTGAAGGAGAAGACCGTGTGAATATACAACACGCGCAAAAAACTCTCTGGTCAGCCTGGGTTTCCAATGTTTGGAAAACCAACCCCCTGTTTTTTCCAATGTTTGGAAAATCGCCTGGCCGGCCCAGCTGCGGGCCCTGACCGCGGCCGCAGCCGCTGCGGTGCCCCTCCTGAGCAGCAACTGGTTTTACGTCAGCAGCGACCGGCCCGGCGCGTGGCCCGGTGGGATGGGCGGCTTCCACGCTGGGCGCGGCAATGAATGCTTGAACACGCTTGTAAATATCTCTAAACTTTATCTAAATTAGGAGGGGCGTATGAGCAGAGCGCGATTGTCATTGTTGATCGTTTTAGTTTTGGGATCCCTGGCGAGCGGCCTCCAGGCGCAACAGATTTCGCAGGTGGACCTGGGCACCCGCTCGTTTATCAATTCACGCCGGTTTTTTCGTTTGGGCGAAAGTCCCTCCCTGACCTCCATCAAGGTGCAGAGCGAGTTGTTGGACCCGAAGACGATGCAGCGTCCGGACGGCACCACCATGGCGTTGCCACGGCGCGCCGCCACCCCGGCCGACCCCCTGCGCCTGATGCAGCTCCCAGGCGGCCTGGACGGAGCCACGGCGGCCGCGCTAGGCAAGTCGGGAGCGCGGATTGTCGGGTACATCCAACACAACACGTATATTGTCGCCGCGCCGGCCGCCAAGTTGAAATCCCTGCGGGCGCTGCCGGCGGCGCGCTGGGTGGGCGATTATGATCCGGCCTACCGGCTCTCGGACGAGCTGCAGGACGAGGTGCGCAGCTTGGGCGATCCGCAGGCCGACATCAACGTCAAGGCGGCGTTCCTGCTCGACGCCACCCTTGCGGACTGCGTCCAGGGCGTGGCCGCGCTGGGCACGGTGCGGTCCACGGAGACCACCCTTTCCGAGCACGTGGTCGAGGTGACCCTGCCGGTCGCGCGGCTGGATGCGCTGGCGTCCCTGCCGTGGGTGGTGGTCATTGAAAACGCGCCGCTCGACACCTTCCACAACAACATCGCCACCGGCATCCTCGAGGTCCGGACCCTCTGGACCAACCGGATGCTGATGGGCTCCAACGAGATCGTGGCCGTGGCCGACAGCGGGATCGACATCGGCACCAATGCGGACAAGATTATCCACGCCGACTTCCAGGACGGCGCCGGCAACTCGCGCCTGCTGTGGACGCAGGATTATTCCGACGACGGCGTACAGGACAACGGCTCCGGCCATGGCACCTTCGTGGCCGGCTGCGTGCTGGGTAATGGATATATGTCCGGCTCTAATCCGACCAACAACGATTTTCCCGACACCTGCTATGCCGGCGCGGCGCCCAAGGCCGGCCTGATCTTCCAGGCCTTGGGCCGCAGCAACGACACCGGCGGCACGAGCGTTTACCTGCCGACCAATAATACGGCGGAGCTCATGAGCGGGGCCTACACCAACGGCGCGCGGATTCACCAGAACAGTTGGGGATCGGCCGTGTCCGGCAAATACGACTTCCGCTGCCGCGACATCGATCAATGGAACAACGAAAACCCCGGCATGCTGATCGTCTTCTCGGCGGGCAACAGGGGGCGGGATAACAGTCCGCGCAACGGCATCGTGGATACGAACTCGATGGAGCGCCCGGCCACGTGCAAGAACGTGTTAACCGTAGGCGCCGCGGAGAGCTTGCGGATGGAAATCACCAACGAGTACAAATGGTATTCGACCAGCTACTTCCCCTCCAACCCGATCCTCACCGACCTGATGGCCAACGCGCCGACCGGCATGGCCGCCATGTCCAGCCGGGGCCGGTGCGCGGACGGGCGGATCAAGCCCGACCTGGTGGCGCCGGGCACGTGGATCATTTCCCCCCACTCGCACGAAATCCGCCGGACCAACACCCTCTGGGGCGTGCTGCCGGGCAACACCAACTATTGTTACAGCGGCGGCGCCAGCGCGGCCACGCCGCTGGTGTCGGGCGCTGCGGCGCTGCTGCGCGAACACCTCCGCAAGCAGTACGGGCTGACCAATCCCTCGGCCCCCCTGCTCAAGGCGCTGCTGATCAATGGCGCCGTGGACATGTATCCCGGCCAATACGGCACCGGCGATTGGCGCGAGATGGGCGTGGCGCCGAACAACGTGGAAGGCTGGGGCCGCGCGCGCCTGGACGGCTACCTGTTCGGGCCGGCCGGGTACCAGGTCTATTTCAACGACGGCGCGACCAACCCGGTCATGGGGATGAGCACCACGAGCTTGACGTTCCAGGTCGTGGACACGAACTTCCCGGTCAAAGTGCACCTGACGTGGCTGGATATCGAGTCGTCCCGGCACACCGTCAACTGGACCTGGACCCAGATTGTCGGCGGCGGCATTGTCAACGATCTGGACCTGCGCGTGATCGGACCTGGCAGCGAGGTGTACCTGCCCCGCGCCGCCGACACGAAAGTGGACCTCTACTATTATCGGTCCAATGACGTGTCGGGCATTTATTCCGGGACAAACGGGCTCAACCGCTACATGGCCCAGCAGTGCATGGCGCCGGAACTGCCGCTCAGCATATACCGTATCTTCTACATGATTCAGGATATAGCCGGCAATGCGTCAAACATGACTTTTTACATCTGGGAGGGCGGCAACTCGTCCAACGACCCGCCAGGCGCGGTACTTGCCAACACCAACGTGGTTATTGGCGGACCCTTGGGGCTTCTCTACTACGAGGTGCCCGTGACGAACGCCGCGACTCCAGCGATCATCATTACCAGCCGCTATTTCTTTGTCGGCTGCAAGCAGGGCTGCACCAATATATGCATGCCCTTCGATCCTGGCACCTATTCGCCGCGAGCCTATACCACGTTTGACACGGGCAACTGGGCCGAGGGCCGCGCCCTCAACGGCGACTTCTGGATTCACCCCATGGGCGTGGCGCCCTCGAACGACCACGTCAACAATGTCGAAGGCATTATTATTACCAACCCGGCCCTGGGCACCTACCAGGTGGAAATCAGCGCCGTCAACGTCCCCTACCCGCCCGTGCGTTATGGCCTGGTCATGTCGGGCGGGTTGGCGCCTGTATCCGCGGTGGTGCTGTACGATTTCTATCTGCGCGTTGAAAACGGCTTCCTGCAGGCTTGCTGGCAGACAGCGTCCGAGACCGACATCCTGGGATTCGACCTTTACCGCGAAGAAGCCGGCGCCTGGGTCAGGGTCAACGCCTCGATGATCCCGGCCCAGGGTTGGCCCAACGGCGGCATCGGTGCCAGTTACTGCGTGGCGGATCCCGGCGCCAGCGTCGACAAGACCTATCGCTACAAGCTGGTCGAATACGAAACCACTGGCGCGGTCGTGGAATATGGTCCCTTTGAGCGCTCGGTTTGGACGCCGCGCCTGAGCAACTTCACGGCCACGTCCGCAGGCATGGTGATCCAGTGGCTGAGCCGCGAAGGCGTCGCTTACGATGTGCTCAAGGCCCTGGACGCGCGTGGCCCCTACGCGCCCGCGGCCCTCGACCTGCCGGCCACCCCGCCGGTGAATGCTTGGACCGACCAGGCCGAATCCGCCAGCGGATTTTACCGGATCGAGACGCGGTAGGCTGGAACTGAATGGAGCAGGTTCACCGCCCTTACGGGCGGGCTACTAACCGGCCCAGCAGGATTACCGCAGGCACAGTTTGTAGCCCGCCCGTGAGGGCGGTGACGTAGGCACGTTCGTAGCCCGCCCGTGAGGGCGGTGAAGTGGGCACGTTCGTAGCCCGCCCGTGAGGGCGGTGAAGTGGATACGTTCGTAGCCCGCCCGTGAGGGCGGCGACGTGGATTTGTTCGTAGCCCGCCCGTGAGGGCGGTGAAGATGGTGCGATCTTCAAGATCAACACCGATGGGTCGGGGTACACCCGGTTGCACGACTTCCTGGGCAGTCCCGACGACGGATACGAACCGTGGGGTTCCCTCACGCTGTCCGGCACCACCCTCTATGGCATGACCTATTCCGGCGGATCCAGTAACAAGGGCGTGGTGTTCCGCATGGACACCAATGGCCTGGGCTATACCAAACTGCATGATTTCGCGGATGGCGACAACGATGGCGATAATCCTAATGCTGGTCAGCTGACGGTATCCGGCGACGCGTTAACGTTCTACGGCATGACGATGTTGGGCGGCGCAAGCAATGTGGGCGTGGTGTTCCGCATGAATGGCTTCGAGCCGCCCCCGACCGTGACGCCAGCCGACGGCCCGTACGCGGGCGGGAACCTGGTGCTGGTGACCAATGCCGTGCCGGCGCTGGGCAACGGCAGCGACATCACCAACATTGTGCTGGGCGGGGTGGGCACCACCAACATCACCGGCCAGGGGGCCAACTGGGTGACCTTTGTCGCCCCGGCGGTGGGGTCGGCGGGCGCCAAGGACCTGGCGATCCAGTCTGCCAGCGCGGGCGCACCAAGAAGGCGCCGCCTACGATGTGCTCAAGGCCCTGGACCCGCGCGGCATGTACCTGCCAGCGGCCACGGACCTGCCCGCCACCCCGCCGGTCAATGCCTGGACTGATCCGGTCGAAGCCGCCAGCGGGTTTTACCGGATCGAGGCCAGGTAGCCTGCGGGCGTAAGCCCGTGGTCTGAAATGCCACCGCCTCACGGCGGCGGCTACGGTCACGGCGGCGGCAGCGATCGGGGTCGGTGGCCCGCCCGGCCCGATTGCCGTAATTGACGTGCGACAATTTTTATGGCGAACGCGCCTTACGGCGCTCACTACAAGCGGCCCGCGATCGGCCGATAATGCGTTCGTAGTCAACGCCGTCAGGCGTGTTCTTCATCCCGGCTGGCTCATGTGAGAATGGCCCGCCTGGCCTGATTGGCGTTGACCCGGGCCGTTTCGGCGATAACATCCCGATCAACTTTTTGAAAGGAGGGCTTCATGTCAGCGACACCCTGGAGCGCAAAAATGCCATCAAAACGGATTTTTCCAATGTTTGGAAAAACCGGTGGTATTTTTTCCAATGTTTGGAAAACCAGGGCTGGATTTTTCCAATGTTTGGAAAAATGGCATCCAGAGTTTCCAATGTTTGGAAAAACGGCTCTGGCGGTTTTCGCCTGCTGGTTGGCGGCGGCGGGGGTGGCCCTGGGAATGCAGATTTTTATCAAGACGCCGTATGGCAAGACCGTCACGCTTGAAGTGGAGCCCACGGATGCCATCGAAAATGTGAAGTCTCAAATCCAGGACCGGGAAGGTTATCGGCCGATCGTGCAATGGCTGTATTATGGAGGCGTCCGGCTGGCGGATGGGCTGATGCTGGGCGACTATGGCATTGGCGCGGAAAGCACGCTGCGTTTGTGGCTCACCGCGGATCCATCGTCGGGCCCATGGTCAGGCGGCAACACCGTGCGGCTCTGGGGCACCAATTTGTGCACGGCCGGCGATGTGACCAACGTGACCCTGGGCGGGGTGAACGTCACGTTCATTGCTTGTTTGTCGGCCACCCAGGTGCAGGTGACTGCCGGGGCCGGGCCGAGCGCAGGAACGAATGGTGATGTGGTGATTTTTTCGGAGACGCGCGGCGAAACGCGCTATACCAATGCCTACATCTACAACCCGGCGGGGACCATCGGCTGGATGGCCGCCGATGCCTGGACCGAGGTGGCGGGCCTGCCGGCCCCGCGGGAATTTGTGGCGTGCGGCACGCTCCATGGCGCCCTGTATGCCGTCGGTGGTGGTGATGGCGCCGATCCGCAAACCAATGTTTACCGGTACGACGGGACGAACTGGGCGGAAGTGGCGGGCCTGCCGCAGGCGATGTGGCGGGAGGCGGGCGGGGTGCTGCACAGCGCGTTGTATGCCATCGGCGGCTGGGATGAAAATAATTACGTTACAACCAACGTCTATCGGTATGACGGCACGAACTGGACGGAAGCTGCGGGCCTTCCAGAAGCGCGGCGCGGGTTGGTGTGCGGCACGCTCAACGGCGCACTATATGCCGCCGGCGGCGTGGATTTCGAGGATATCGCGCAAACCAACGTTTACCGGTACAACGGGACGAATTGGACGGAAGTGGCGGGCCTGCCGGCGGAGCGGTCGGAATTGATGGGCGATGCGCTCAACGGCGCGCTCTATGCCGTCGGCGGCGCTGATTACCTGGGTGCGGCACAAACCAACGTCTACCGGTACGACGGAACCAACTGGACGGAAGTGGCGGGCCTGCCGGCAGCGCGGTGGTATTTGGGAGGGAGCACCCTCAACGGCGCGGTCTATGCCGTCGGCGGGTTGGATGCCGGTAGCATATTTATGACCAACGTCTACCGGTATGACGGGACAAACTGGGCGGAGGTGGCGGGCCTGCCGGCGGAACGGATATTTTTTACATGCGGCACGCTCCATGGCGCGCTCTATGACTGCGGTGGGGAGGATCACGCAACGACCATTTTCTCCAATGTATTCCGGTATGACGAGGGCTTTGCGGTCCTGGGCGTCGCCCCGGCCAGCGGGTCCAGTACCGGCGGGTACCCGGTGGTGATTGCCGGCGCCAACCTGGGCAACGGGGCCGACGTGACGAACGTGACGATCTGCGGCGTTAGCGTGTCCAGCCTTGGCAGCCAAACAGCCACGCAGATCGTAGTCACGGCCGGAGTGGCGGGCGCGGCCCTGACCGGCGATGTACGCGTCTGCTCGGTCAGCTTCGGTGAAACCGTGAAATCCAATGCATTCACCTATGAAACGCCCAGCGCGGTGGTGCTCTTTGACTTCTCGCTGCACGTTGAGAGCGGCCCGGTCATGGTCTGCTGGCAGACCGCGTCAGAAACCGACACGCTCGGGTTTGATCTGTACCGCGAAGATTCCGGCGCATGGATCAAAGTCACCAGCGCCATGGTCCCGGCCCAGGGCTGGCCCCAAGGCGGCATCGGCGCCAGCTACTGCGTGGCCGATCCCGTTGCCACGGCGGACGGCATCTACCGCTACAAGCTGGTGGAATATGAAACCACCGGCGCGGTCCTGGAATATGGCCCGTTTGAAAGCTCGGTTTGGACGCCGCGCCTGAACAACTTCACCGCCACCCTCGCGGGGATCGTGATCCGGTGGCTCAGCCGTGATGGGGACAAGTACGATGTGTTCAAGGCGCAGGACGCGCGTGGCCCCTATGCGCCCGCGGCCCTCGACCTGCCCCCCACCCCACCGGTCAACGCCTGGACCGATCGCACCGATGCGGCCGGCGCCGCGTTTTACCGCATTGAGGTGCAGTAGACCGCCGCTCTCCGAGCGATAGGCACCGGGCGATTCGCGGCCGCAAGATATGTTGAAAATGGACCGGCGATTCATTATCGTGACGCCCATGCGTTGCGAAAGGAACCCATTATCCAGACGCGCTTTTACTTGATCACTGGCGTAGTGAGCGTGCTCCTGGCCGGAATGCTCATCGCCGCCAACCTGTACTGGGGCAACCTGAACCAGGACGAAGGCTGGTACTTGTATGCCGCCGGCCAGGTGGCCCAGGGCAAGCTGCCCTATCTTGACTTTGCCTTCACCCAGGCGCCGGCCATGCCTTTGGTGTACGCCCTCGCCTGGCCGCTGCTTGAGCACGGCGGGGTGGCCGCGGGCCGCGGGCTGACCGGCCTGCTGGGCCTGCTGGGCGCGCTGCTGGCGGCCAGGCTGGCGCGGGCGCTGGCGCCGCCGGCGGACCGCGGCTGGGCCGGCCTGCGGGCCTTTATCCTGATCGGCCGCAACGTGTATCGGCGCTATTGCACCACGGTGGGCAGGGCGTACGCG
>CAZAYP010000038.1:0-56236 GCA_964489425.1 uncultured Verrucomicrobiota bacterium
TCAATTTTCGCCGCGTCACCCGCTTGTAATGTGACGGTGTGAAATATCCGGGTTAACTTGGTCGTCAGAACTGACTCGCACGTAGATCACGGCCTTTTTCATTCTCCTCCCTCCATCGCTTCGAGTTTGATATCCGCATAGAGTTTTCGGATGTCCGCCGGCTTCATGCCCTGCTCCTTCAGCAGCATCAGCTCGTCAACCACCACGGAAGCCAGTGCCTTGAGCATGGCGTCAACATCTCCCCCGTTTTTATCACACCCCTGCCAATGCTCCAAAACCGAGCATTCCGAATTGGCGGCCTTACCGGTCGGCGGCACCAAATTGCGTTCTCGTACATCATCAACAACTTCCTTATACATTTCGACATTTCCACGGCCCTACCTCGATGTAAAAGGACCCGCCAGGTGGGCTTCGCCTGCGGGGATGGTGTGAAAATAGCCCTTGGGGGCTTGATGTGGTCGATGCCGCCGGGATTAACCAGGGCATCTATATTGCATGACACGGCGTTCATAGGGTGGTGATCGTCCTGCGATCAGGCGCTGGCTTTAGCTTGGCGATCCTGTCGCTCCATACGTATGACCAGGGACCCTGACCGTTGAATCCTGTCCCAGATCGGCCCGCCCTCAGCACCGTACAGCGCCACCAACTTTCTGGGCGTGGCGTTCATGGTAACGATCGACGGCTTCCGCGTCTGGCAGGTGCGGTGATCAATGACAGAAAACAGCGCCTTGCTCCAGCCGCCTGTCGGGCATTTGTCCAGATCGTCGATCACGGCCAGGTAAGCAGATTCAACGTGGTTCAGTGTGTGATGGTGCCCCCCTTTTGCCAGGGCCGGAATATCAGCGCCAGTGACCCAAGCCACGTTGTCAGCGGTGCCAGCACGGAGCGCATCATCTAGGCTTCTGCGCTCACCCACATGCGGCGCCAACATGTTCCACAGCACTGACGCCAGCCTGGTCTTGCCAGCACCAGGTGGCCCGTACAGCACGAGCGCCTGCTTGCCGCCGTACGTCAGGTGCTGTCGGTAAGCCTCAACCAACGGCAGCACATCTGGAGGCAGGGCAGCACCATCCAACGTGGCCAGCAGCCTAAACGGCTCAGGCACGAACCCACTAACCCATTCGTTTCTGTTCTGTAAAAAATTCATAGAAACCGTCCTCTTTTTTATTTATTTCCTTTTCCATTATTTCCCTTCTTTCCTTCTTATTGTAGTGAGTCAAGGTTGCGTCATCGTTGAGTCACGGTTGAGTCACGGTTGCGTCAAATCCTGCGTCATTTGCTGCGTCATTTTTCCGCTTAGGTCCGGATTGACCATCTGTGTTACCAGCGTACCCAACCATGGTTACGACAGAAGCAAGCGGCCTGGACCCTGCGTCATTTCCTGCGTCATTTCCTGCGTCATTTGCTGCGTCATCCGGCTCGGTCAACCAACAATCCCCCTGGGGGGCAACATGCACGTATTGGATCTGGATCAACCCCTGCTGGCGTGCGGAACGTAGGAAGGTCCGCACTTTGTTGTCCGAGTTGCACAGCCACCTCGTCTTCAGCTGGCGCACCGAGGTCAGCAACTGGCCGCGTTTCAACTCCACGGGGTACTTGGTGCCAGGCGCAAACTTTTGGCAGGGCACGAACTGGGCGTTCTGGTATAGATCAATCATCCAACAAACGTCCTGCTGTTTCCGCTCTTGGAACATCGGGCTGTTGAAAAACGACCTCGGAACCGGGACATAACCGCCCACGTTATGGTAGGACGTGAGCGGTGGCGTTGGCTGTACTGGCCCCGTATCGTCCGTGCCAGGCAGGTCCTCAGGCGGGCCAAGATGGGCGAAGTCGGGAAACTGGCTGGGGCGTCTGTCGGTGATGTCGAGGTAGTCGGCGACCGGCAGCACTTCCAGACGGAGCGATGGCGTAAGGTACAGTCGGTACAGGTCGGGGCGCTTCCGGTCACCCTCCCTGCTTTTCACGATGGCCAGAGTCAGCAGGCGCCCCTCTTCCCGCTGTCCGAGGGTCATGACGAACGCTGGCCTGTGCACTTTCTCGATGCTGCACGACACCTGGTTGGCGCTGATGATCTCCAGTTTTTCCGCCTCACGCTGGACCTGGCTGGTCGTCCAGATCGTGACGTCCAGGGCGTTGGTCATCTGCGATAAACGGGAGAGCACCTCCGAGATGAACCGTGGTTTGCCTGGGTCCGGATCAACGGCATCCAATCCATCCACAAATAACACCTTGCAACCCGCGTGCGCCAGCTGCCCGACGACCGCAACGAGTTGGTCGGGATTGGTTTTTTCTTTGGACGCATCATAGGCGACAACTTGCAAAAGCTGGCTCCACGCCCGGACCAGTTGATCCTGTTGCCCTGCTGAGGGGGGCATCGTCTGGAAGCTGTCCAAGATCATCTTCGCCGGCACGTCCGCCAGGACTGACCACAGCCGGTTCTTAATTCGGGGCCAGCTCATGTCCGGCGTGACAAACCCGATGCGGTCGCCACGCATGAGGGCGAATGCGGCCAGATTGCATAGGGCTATTGTCTTGCACCCGCCGCTTTTAGCGGCAAGAACTCGCAGTCCGCCCGGCAAGCATAGGGTATCAAACAGGTCTTGGGTATCACTGGAAAACGGCGGTAAAAGATGCCCCGGAATGGAGGGCGGCCAAGATTCAGAACACGCTGTCGACATAGTACACCTTTCGTTGCACATCCCGTGCTGGGGGCATTGATTAGGTGTAATAAATCGCCGACGACTGCCACATCGTCGGTGGGATACTCCGTCCCCGGTTTATTCTCAGCTTCAGGCCGAGTTAACAGCTACATCATTAATATAGTCGGACGATCCGGAAAAGTTTAGGGCCGGGTGCGATTATTTTTCGGGTGCGGATGGCGCCGAATGTCGCAGGTGTTATACGTACCGGCGGCCGGATCCCATGACGGAGCCGTTATCGCCCGTGCTGGCTATGGGGGGGCGCCCAAATCGGAGATTGGCGGGATGTGCCTATTTTCCGCTCCACCCCAACCATCCTACGCACCATAAAATCACACCCGGGCCGCTACTTGTTGATCTCGACCTTGTAGAGCCCGAAAGCGTCTGCGCCGTGCGTGGTATCTGTGTACACGTTCAGCATGGGCGTGGCCGGGATGTTGGAATGGATGAGGCTAAACCCACTGGCATCCAGCAGGTCGGTGATCCACAGCAACCGGTATGTCCGCCCCGTGGCACTAGGCCAACTTACCAGCGTGCCGGCGCCACCAGTCGCATGTTCCGGCTCCTGGAACGCGAACCTTGACGTGCTGTTGGTCGGATCCGTACCTGCCCACCACTCTTGCCAGTTGCTAAACCCGTCGCCGTCAAAGTCGTTCTTCGCCCCGCCGCTGTTGCCCTCGGGCCAGTAGTGCTCCTCATAGGCGTAGGGCAGGTTGGTTCCGGAATAGGTCCGTCCCTGATTAACCTGGTGCGGCTGGCCGGCAATATAGATCGTGCCTGATCGTTCGTCGCCGTTGTTATCCAGCACCACGTAGGTCACGACGCCGGAACTGCTGCCGGATTGCCCGCCAATGATGGATATCCATGGCGATGCCGCAATCGCCTCCCACACCGCCCCGATCGGCACGTTAACCGCCACGGCTCCAGTTCCGCCCTCAGCCGAGAACCCACGGATGTCCGGGTCAATGCTGGCGGTATAGCCCATCTGGTTGACGTAGTGGTTTTTCCCGGCTATCTCGATCACGCCCATGCGCTGGCTGAGCGGCGAGGCATAGGTGGCAACGATGTAGATCACGGCGCCGTTGCCCGTATTGGTGCGGCCCGAGTGGATGGTGACCCAGTCCAGATTCTCACGCGTTTCCCACCAGGCCCCGCTCTCCGTGGTCACATTGACCGTGCCAGCCCCGCCGTCCGTGCCGAAGGTCTGCAGGGTCGAATCCAACTGCGACCAGCGTGGCCCCTGTGTGATGGTGAGCCTCTGGCCGGCGATGGTCACCAAGCCAGTGCGGCCATAGGTGGTGTTGTTGGCCGCCACTGTATAGGTCACGTGCGCATTGCCCGATCCGCTGGACCCGGACGTGATGGAGACCCACGCATTGCTGTTCACGATGGTCCAAGCGCAGGCGCTGTGGATGGACAAATCCGAGGCGCCGGACCCGCCAGCGGCCGTGAAGTCTTCGGCCGTGGGCTCTATGCTGCCCACGTGGCCGGCCTGCGTGACCGTGTGGAGGTTAGTGCGGCCCAGCATGACCACCTTCATCGTACCAGTGCGAGGATCAATGGACGTGTTGGCGGAGATCACATACTGGATCATGCCCGTACCAGCGCCGCTAGCGCCGGCCGTGACCTGTAGCCAGCCGTTTTGACTTTGCGCCGTCCAAGGGGCATCAGGCGTGGCCGTAACTGCCACGTTGCCGAACGCCCCTTCAGCCACCGCTGTCGCCGTAACCGGGTTGATCGAGATGACCGGGTTGGCCACGCCTGCCTGTGATAGCCGGTATTGGGAGTTCAGTACGCCTACGCGGCCGGTACGAGCCAGGTAGCTGGGATTGGCGTCGGCATACAGCGTCACGATGCCGTCACCGGAACCGCTGCCGCCGGAGATGGCGTACAGCCAGCTGTTGCTCGTCAGTGCGCTCCATGCCGTGCCACCCAGGGCGGTCACGTACAGCAGCTTGATGCCGCCTGCCTGGGCCACGGTATCGAAATAGGGGTCAATGGTCGTGGCCACGCCGGTCTGGCTCACCGTGAACGTCTTGCCCGCCACCCGGATGCTGCCCGTACGAGTCTGGACGTTGGTACGGGTCGCTACCGCATAGGTCACCACACCCGTGCTTACCCCGCTGGCTCCGGACAAGATCGTGATCCAGTCCGCCTGGCTCACTGCGGTCCAGGAAATCCCCGGTAAGGCGGTCACGGTAATCGTGCCCGTGCTCGCCGGATACGTGAACGCCGCATTGGTGGGGGCAATAGGTGTGTCATACCCAGCTTGATTGACCGTGTGGGTCTTGTCCCCGATATAAATATAGCCCACCCGAGTGTCAGCGCTAAAATTGGCCGAAACCAAGTACGTCAGCGTACCATTACTGACACCGGATTCAGTGCCGGCGGTGATTGAGATGAAGGAATCGGGTGTGCCGGCCCCCCATGCGTTAGTTGCTGTGATGAAAACAGAGCCGCCACCACCTTCTTTGGCGAAGGTACGGGATGTGGGGTCTATGGCAATAACATTCGACAGTTCAAGAAGATAGTATGCAAATACGACATTGTAATTATTATTCCACAATAAACTGGGCCCGCTGCTGGATAGAATGTGAACGTATCGCTCTGATCCAATAAAATTTGGCTCGCCTGCTTCCCAGCGTGTATAACCCCAAGCTTCTCCAGTAATCCAGCGCCAAGTCCCTGCAACCTCCTCATCGGTTGCACCAATCCATATGTTTTTTCCGACCATGTTGGTGGCGTTGATGGCAGTCTTTATAGATTCCCATTTGGCTTCACTGGTTATCGTGACTAAATGCCCCCCCCTGTGGGCAGCATCACTGAAAGCCTGCGTCCAAGTAAGGTTGGTTTGGACAAGACGAAAGGTATCTGCTTCGGAACTAATGGCGAAACACACCCAACCAATTGCTATTGAGAATATTATTGCCATCGTCTTCACGTTAGTCCTCGTATTTTTATGATTAATGCACGAACCGCCAGGGATTGTCAATGCCGCCGCAGGACTATTTCCGCTGCATGGCCCCCTGCCCAGGCAGCCCGAGATCCGCACCTGCCAATGGTCTGCGGCGCACTGGCGGCCATGACTCGAAGCGCTACGGCCCAGGCTCCAAGGGGTTCCAAATCGACCCGGCCGCCTTGGGGCTGGCTCATACCCTACGATCCAGACACACCCTGCTTTTTCAGCATCGGCCGGATAAATAATGGGCGAAAAGGCGTTATAAATAATTAGTAAGACCGCCCTAACCAGCGGTCACCAACACGGTGGCCGTTGGCGTGGCGAATGCCCTGCGCCTGCTGGTCACCTTCACAAACAACCCTAGAGGTGAACATGAGCCCAGTCGTCGGGGCATTGCTGGTCGATAGCGTAGTGCCGATAATTGCAGCCACGGTGCCCCATGCGGTCAAGACGGTCGGCGCTGAAGACGTCGGTGAGCTTGTACAGGATACGGTCGTAATGGCCGCCCAGATCCTCGATAGCTGCGAGGCCCGGGGGAAGGCAATCATACCAAACTCGATCGCCTTCTACGCCATCAGCCTCGCTAAAACAGGCCGGCGATCATACGGCGCCACCCGCACTGATGCCATGTGCCCGGCAGCACAACTGGACGGCAACGCCACCATCGCGTCTATGGATGAGGAGATTCCAGACGAACAGGGTGAAGGTCTGACGTTCCATGACATGCTAGCCGCCCCAGTAGAAGATCCCGCCCAGCAGGCTGGCCGTGCGGTGGATTGGTCGGCGTTGATGGATGACCTGTCTGATAGAGACCTGGCGGTTTTGAGAGCGACGGTCAACGGCGATCATTTGGACCGCTTGGCCGCTCAGCTTGGCGTGAGCGCCCCCCGTGTGACGCAGATCAAGCGGGCCGTGGGGCAGCAGATCCGTACGCGTTGGGGAGAAACCGCACTGGGGGACGTGACCCGTTCCCCGCTATGGGCGGGCACGATCAATGCTGGCCGTGAGCGTGCCGCTTGCCGGCTGGCGAGGGCATGGTAAACCAGACCCGGCTGGGAGATTCCTGGCCGGGCATTGGCTGCGTGATGGGCCGGGGGGTGGATGGCTGACGTCGGGCCGGTGATCGGACCGACTTCCCACAAACACGTTTATGGCGGAAAACGGCCCACTAGAATTGATTTTTTACCTATTCATAAGCCCGTCACTCAAAACAGGACCTATCCATTGGCAGCAGATCAACTTGCAATATTTGGACCGGATACGCCGGGTCAGGTCATCGCCCTGGTGGTGGGCCATGGAGACGGCTTCACGATGCGGTAAACGCCGTTATGGCAGGAACCGACCACGCCAAGCACCAATTCCTGGCCGCGCTGACCCCGCCGATGAAACCGAAACCAACCAATTGCAGATCAGGCGCTAGTCAAAATTTCACTGTATAGCGCAGGTCGGGCTAATCGACGGACAGCCCGCACCAGGATGGCGGCTGCTTGCCTATGGTGGGGCATGGCGGAGTGTAATGGCCCACGAAAAATGAGGTATTTTATGAGGAAAACTGTTCACGACGCACGCTATCTCACCTTGATCGGCAGCCTGAAGGCCGCACGGAAAAGCCGGGGGATTGGTCAGGCGCAGCTGGCACTGGCCCTTGGTGTGTCAAGGCAGTGGATTGGCCACGTGGAAAACTGCCAGACCCGGCTCGACGTGCTGCAGCTTCTGTCTTACTGCCGTGCTCTGGAGATTGATGCCGGTGAGATGATCAAGCTGCTGGAGGGGGCTTTGTAGTGGCTCCTCTTCTTAGCTATCGGGCAGGTGGCGGCTTTCCGGGTGGTGCCCACGCCGTGACCGTCTCAGTTGACATCACCCCGAAAAACGTCTTCAATATGCATCATGGATGTAAAACGTCTTGGATACAACGAACGGCACGTAGCCAGCCATCAAGCTGTTGCCATGCATCCGGCGCTGGGTACGCCAATTCTTACCGAATCATCGCCGTGAAATGAACAAGCGCCGGTTCATGTTTCTGTTGGGCATCGTCATCCTGCTCCTTTTTTCCGGGGTGGCGTTCATGCCCTGGCTGATCCGCCAGAGCGCGTTCAAGTTTGATGCGGCGCTATTCGACGAACTGGCGGCAGCGCTCAACACGCATGTGACCGCGGTGGCGGGCGGCGATGCCCAGGCCACGCTGGCCTCGCTCGCGACCAACCATATTCCAGCCCTGCAAAGCTTGTGCCGCGCCCAGGGCCTGGAGTTTCCCGCGGGCTACATGGCCTCGTTCCAGGCCCCGGGGGCGGGGTGGCCGGACCTGCGCAGCCTGAAGTTAGTGGCCCTGAGCTGGAACGACGCGTATGCCGGCCTGATGTGCAAGGGGAACCTGGCCGGTTGCCTGGGGCTGACCAACACCGCGCCGCAATACATCATCTTCCAGTTCGAGCG
Organism: uncultured Verrucomicrobiota bacterium; assembly: GCA_964489425.1. GTDB lineage: Bacteria > Verrucomicrobiota > Kiritimatiellia > RZYC01 > CAZAYP01 > CAZAYP01. The sequence continues at coordinate 8,092 of CAZAYP010000038.1, forward strand.
CGAAGCAGATCAATGGAAATACGCCACGCTGATGCTGCCGCCGCCGCACCTGGCCGCGCGCCTTGCTGAAGAAGGCGGCGGCAGGAGCTTGCTGCCCCCACCCCGTTAGCAGCCGCCAATCCCAGGGGTTACGGCCCCGGGATCAGTTCCGCGTCGTCGAACTGCAGGGCGCCCTGGGCGGATGCGCCGCTGACATTCACCACGAATCGCGCCCAGGCGGTCCCCATGGGCGCCACGGCGCGCACTGTTTTCTGGGTCCAGGTTTCGGCCACGTCCGACAGGCCCACGTTGGCCGAGTCCAGCACCGAGAAGCCGCTATCCAGGAACTCCAGTTTCAGCTCCTGCACCGCCGCGGTCCAGACGTTCGCCGAGTGATCCGCCCAGAACCAGGCCGACGCCTGGTAGTTGGATCCGGGCCGCGCCGGGGCTTCCTGCCACCACCCGCCCCAGTCGACACCGGCCCACGTGCCGCGCACGGCCGCTTCCATGGCGCCGTAATGACTGCGCCAGCCGACCCGCGCCACGTTGCTCCAGACGTTGCCGTGCGCATCAGGATAGCCGGCTTCCCAGTTGCGCGCGCGGTCGTCCGCGGAGCCGGGGATCTCGAAGCTGGCGTTGGCCAGCAGGTTGCTGGGCCCGCAGCCCAGGTTGACGACCCGGTACGCCACGAGCCCGGAAAAATCATTGGTGTCTTCAAGCGCGAGCTGGTAACCGGCGGCCGTGATGGTGCCGCTGGCGTTGGTCCATGCGAGCGGGACCATCGAGGTGGTCCGCCGGAGCTCGTAGCGGTTGCCGGGGATGGTCGTGGTTTGGAAGTTGCGCGCGCCGCCCACCGCGGAATAATTGGTCGGCGCCGGGTCCGTGCGGCTCAAGGCCAACGCGCCATCGCCCAGCACCACCATGCCATACCACCAGCGGGGCGCCATCTCGGAGTAGCCGGCCTGGACGGTATTGAACCACGCCTTGAACGCGCTGCCGAGGCTGGCGCCGCGGGCCAGCGGCTCATAGAGGTACAGATCAAACAGAATGCCGCCGGTCTTGGTGCTGCCCCAGCAGGCGAGGCCGGAGTCGTTGGTGTTCATGACCGCGATCCCGCCCAGGTGGTTGCTGGTTGCGTAGTCGCACCCGGAGCACACGTAAAATGAATAAAACAGCGCCGGCGGCGTGCGTTGCAGGTAGTCGCTGGTATAAACATAATTGAAGACGGTTTTGCCGCTTTCATAGAAGCCGTGCCCGCCGGGGTAGCCATGAGAGCGGACATGCATGAGCTCGTAGCTATTGGTCATGTAGGTTTTGTAATCAGCGGCCGTGGTGGCGTCGGGGTCCATCACGGCCCGCAGGCCGGTGGCGCCATAGGTCCAGCCCAGCCATTCCGCGTCTTCGCCGGTCAGGTAATACCAATCATCATCATCATAAACCAGCGCCCGGCGGTGGGGCACGAGTTGGCGGGTGCGGTACCGGTGGTTCTTGTCGAAATAGCGGGCCAGGCACGCTGCCTCGGTGCCGAGCGTGGTGAGGTTGCCCGCGGTCAAGCGGGAGACCCAGATTTCGAGGTTGGGATCGCCGCCGCGGGTATCATACTTGCCGGCCGCAAACGGCGGCGTGCTGTTGGTGTCCGCCCAGGTGCCGTTAAGATCCATGTAAAAGATGTCGCAGGGAAAATCTTCGTACTCGTTGCCGGTGCCCCAGTTTTGCAGCATCTCATAAACAATGTGCGGGATCCCGCCCACCAGCACGGCGCCGGCGAGCGACCCCGGCTCGTTATACAGCGCGGCCAGGTAGGCGCGGAGACTTTCGGCGCTGCCGCTGTTGTACGTGTACTGAAGCACGGTGTAGCCGGCGGCTTCCAGGTCGGCCTGGTACTGCGCCAGCTCCAGGGCGATCGCCGGGTAAATGTTCGAGTGCACCATGAGGCAAACCCGGTTGGTTGCTGTGCCGGGCGGCAGCGGCAACGCGCGGGTTGGTGCCGCCAGCTTGAGCGGGCCGCCGGGTGGCGGTGCCGGGTGGGCCGGCCGCGGGCGGCCGGACGGGTCCATCCACCGGCTGACCACCGGTGTCGGGCCAGCGTACGCTACCGCGGCACCCATGCTGACGCACAGGGCGATTGCCAAACCAAGCAGATATTGTTTCATCCAGAACTCCTTGCCCGATCGGGCTACCGATGACCGGCCACGACCGCCGCCTCGCTGTCCCTGAGCGCGGCCCACATGTCGGCGGCGGCACGCCGCTCCCGCAGTTGGAAGATCAGGTCCGTATTCTGACACATCATGCACAGGCGCGCAAGCACATGCAGGTGCAGGCGGTTGTCCTGGGCGCCAATAAGGAAAAAGATGTCGGTGGCGCCGCCGTGCGGGGCGTGAAACGGCAGGGGCTGGACCGTGCGGCCGAGGACGACCAGGGAATCTTCAAACATGTACGGATCGTGGTGGCTGGTATGCAGCAGGGCAAACCCGCCGGGCATGGCCGTGGAGCCCAGTTTTTCGCGGGCCACCACGCCTTCGAGAAGCTCTTTTTCGAAATTGACCCGGCCCGTGGCCACGGCCAGGGCCACCATGTCGCGCACCAGGGACGGTCCGGTTTTGGACACCAGCCGGGGCTGGATATAGTCTGGCTGGATCAGTTCGGTGATGATGGCATGGCGGTCGGAGATCTCATGGTGTTTGACCGTGGTTTTCTTGTGGTAATCTTGCAAGGCGGGGCCCAACATGGCCAGCAACCGCTGCGAGGCCCAGGCCTCGATGGCGCCTTTGCGGAACATGCAGCGGTCGCCCTTGCGCTCAAACGGGATCTCGCCGCTGCGCACCAGGCGTTCGACCTGGTCAGTCGTCAGGTGCAGGTATTCGCTCACCTCCTGCAAATTGAGCAATCGCCGAAACATGATTTATGCCATCCGAATATTGTGAATTATGATGCCACAAGCCGGCCGGGAACGCAATGGGGCGTGCATGTTCCGCGGAAAGTTCCGGGACTACGCGGTTCGGAAACGTTAATTTAAATCGTTTTACCCCCGCTTTACAGAATCCGCCGGGGGTGGTATTTTGAACCATAAGATGCAAATCCCTTTACGAGGAGCGACGGGCATGACCACGATGAACATGGCACGGCGGGCAAAACGGCTGGGCTTTATTTTACTCTTGTTGCTGGCTGGCGCCCTACCCCTGCAGGCAGAAGTGGTTCTTCAATTCTTCAACAACACGTGGAACGAGATCACCGCCAAGATTCCGGAGATTGCCGAGGCCGGGTACGGGGCGCTGTGGTTGCCGCCGCCGCAAAAAGCCAGCGGCGATCTGTCGGTCGGCTATGACCTGTGGGATCCGTTCGACCTTGGCGGCAACTCCCAGCGCACCGGCGGCCGCACGCGCTACGGCACGGAAAACGAACTGCTCCGGCTGATTGATACCGCCCACCAGTTTGGCCTGCGTGTGTATTTTGACAACATCATGAACCACCGGGCGTTCAATGTGCCCGGCTACGACGAGAATACGCCCATCGACCTGTATCCCGGCATGCTGCCCGAGGACTTCCATCTCCAGGTGACCGAGGACGGATTTTACCGCGCCTGGGGCGACACAGGCAACTGGATGGACACCTGGGAGATTCAAAACCGCAACCTGTCGGGCCTGCTCGACATTGCCCAGGAAACCCCCAACTGCAACTTTGGCTCCACCGAGAAGTCCAGCCACGAGAAAATCTCGTTCGTCCGCCACCCGAACAATCCCGAGTACTACGACTACCATCCCACGCTGGGGCTGGTTGGATTTTACAGCACCAACATCACCACCAACGTGATCTCGCAGAACCAGAGCTTTTTCAAAGAAGACGTGGGCGGGTACCTCATGCGGTCCGTGCGCTGGCTCATGGAGCGCACCAAGGTGGACGGCCTGCGCCTGGACGCGGTCAAGCACGTGCCCGGCTACTTTTTCGGCGAGCAGTGGGCCGCGGACAAGGATTCCAGCGATTCCGGCTACTGCGGCCAGGCCCAGGTGCAGTTCAACCGCAGCCGCGGGTTCAGCGACGCCAACCACCGCGACTCGGTTTTCGACACCGAAAAAATCCGCGACGATGCCATGATCTTCGGCGAGCACATGGGCGAGCCGCCGCCCTACAGCGACTACTGGGCGGCCGGCATGCGCCTGCTCGATGCGCGCGCCCACCAGACGCTGAACGACAAGCTGGGCAACGACGTCAGCATGAGCGGCCTGCAGAACGCCTACTACATCGAGGGGTTCCAGATGGGTGAATCGCTGGGCGTGTACTACGCCAAGAGCCACGACGACAACGTGGCCTACAACGAGCACATGCACAACGCCGTCAACCTGACGCGCGGCGGATTGCCGGACATCTACACCGACGGCAACCGGCACGCCGAAACCCTCGGGCAGAGCGGCGGCGCGTTCCCGCGCCACGCCAACACCTGTTACCTGGGCCAGTGGGGCGACGGCCGCATACCCAACCTGGCTTATCTCCACGGCCAGTTCGCGCGCGGCTGGCAGTACGGCCGCTACGCCGACAACGACATCCTGGCCTACGACCGCGTGGACAAGCGCGAGAACTACAGCATGTCCGACGCCGACGGCGCGGTGCTGTGCTTCGTGCTCAACGACAACTACAACGCCGGCGCCAGCCGCAACATCGAGACCGCGTTTCCGCCGGGCTCTTACCTGTACCAGTACGCCTCCAGCGGCGGCGGCTTCTATTACACCGTGGGCGACAACGGCAACGGCAACGGGCGGTTTGGCACCGACCTGATCGTGCCGCCGGCCGGCTACTTCTGTTTCTCCTGGCGCAGCCCGGAAGAACCCGACGTGTGGAGCGGCACCGACGTGGACCCGATCACGATGTACCAGAACGACCAGGAGGTCAGCTGGATGTCGTACGAGCGCAAGGACGGGCCGGACGGCGACCCGGGGTTCAACCCTTACGGGGTCTACGACGCCAACGGCAGCGATTACGCGTACACCTGGTGGCTGCCCTGCGTGACCAGCGCCACCAACCTCAAGTTCGTGGCGCGCGCGGACGCGTCCGCCGAGAACATCATGCTCAAGCTCGACGGCGGCATGGACCTGAACGGGGTCAACCATTCCGGCGGCGACCCGCGCGACAACCCGCCGGCCTGGTCCACGGATGTCTACCTCGGCTACGAGCAGATGTGGTTCAAGCACCGCGCGCGCGAAAAGTACGCGGCCGAGGACGTCTCCGGCAACATCATCGGATCGCCGGGCGCGGCGAGCTGGCAGGTGACGATCGGCAACTCGGGCAGCTGGCAGGCCAACGCCAGCAGCGCCAACTGGAACACCAGCGACCAGGCGCCGATGTGGGTCTGGCACAACCCCTCGGCCACGGCCACGGGCAGCGTGCCGCAGTTCTCCACCACGGACGCGGGCCAGGAGATCGCGGTCTGGACCAAGATCGGCCGTGCCATGCAGTGGGAAAAGTGCTATATTTACTACACGACCGACGGCACGACCTGGCCGGAAGGCACCGCCGGCATGGGCGCCAACAACACCAAGGTCGCGGAGCTGTCCTGGGTGTGCAACTCGTTCGACAACGAGTCCGGCGTGTGGGTTACCAACGACTGGGTGCGCGGGACCCTGCCCGCGCAGACCGCCGGCACGGTGCTGCGCTACAAGATCGGCGCCTACCGCGAAGACTCGTCCAGCATCTTCCCGTCCAGCGCAGACAACGTGCGCAACAAAAAGCGCGTGGAAACCATGTTCGAGCTCAGCGGCTTCAACGCCCAGACCAACGTGTACCGGCCGCACAACGACTTCGGCCTGTACCGCACCGGCTTGGTGGATGGGTTCCACGTCGCCCGCGCCCGCACGTTCCTGAAGCGCGACAACAAGGCGGCGATCTACAACACGTTTGTCCAGCCGTTCTACCTCGACACGGAGACCCCGCGCGGCGAAATCCTGTACCCCGGGGAGAACGCCACCCTCGGCGACAACCGCTACGGCGCGGTGGTGCGCACGGATCCCACGGTTACCAAGGTGTTTTATCACATCGTGGACACCTACGCCGCCAACGATGACGGACAGACCGGGCAGCAGTTCGGCAACGGCACCAACGGGGCCGGCGCCGAAGCGTGGGTCGAGGCCTACCAGGTCACGCCCAGCCTGGCCATCGACGCGGTCAGCGACTACCCGTGCGAGTGGCGGTTCGATTACAACAATGTGGCCCCGGGCAACAACGGCGCCATCATTTATGTCAAGCTGGCCGAAATCACCTCGTCCACCAACCCGCTGCTCTCGGAAAGCGCCGGGCATTTCACCCTGCTGACGCGCAACGTGCAGGCCAACGGGCCGGACTACATCCTGTTTGTCGGCTGGCCGCAGCGCGACGGCGACATGGTCAACGACTCCTACGACATGAAGGTTTATTTCAGCGGCACGCTGTGGAACTCCGACGAAACCACGGTGCGCAACCGGTTCCTGATCCTGATCGACGGCGTCACCCAGGGCAAGGAAGCCTACGACCTGAACTGGTATGGTGGCGGCCAGTACCACGAGCTGGTCTTCAACCTGCCCGACATGTACAACGACGACCCCAACTACCTCCATGAGATCAACGTGATCCACACCAACGCGGGCGGCGCGGGCATCACGCTGTACGCCGACCGCTACGTCAAGGCCGAGCCTTCGGCGGGCATCATGGTGCAGATCACCGATCCGCCGGAATACGACTCCGACGGCAACAAGTTCATCATCACCCTCAAGGACATTGCCGCGCCCGCGCCCGAGGACCGGCAGTACCAGGTGCGCGTGGAGACCGATCTTGCGGCGCTGAGCTGCTGGATCACCTTCACCAACTGCGTGGGCTACATGACGCCGGCGGCCGCCACGACCAACGCGGTGACCGGCACGGTTGCGGTGGTCCAGGCGTCCAACGTGGTCTGGGGCACGGGCACGCTCTTCGCGGACGAACTCTCCGCGGGGCAGTCCCTGCGCATCAGCACCAACGGCGTGGTGGTGAACGCCATCACCTCCAACACCCTGCTGACCCTGACCACCCCCTACCCCGGCGCCACGGCCAGCGGGCTCAAGATGTACCGCATCGACGGCAACCCCTATATTTCCGGCTCCAAGAAATACTGGACCTTCCTCTGGACCAATATCGCCGCCGGCAACTACACGTTCACCGCCAACGTGGACACGGACCATAACCCAGCGACCGTGGAAGGCAGCGCCACGCGCAACACCACCGTGATCCTGCGCGAAAAAGTCAATTCCAGCACCAACGACCTGGACGATGACGATGACGGCGTCTATGACACTTGGGAAACCAATCCCACCAACCTGCCCACGACCAACCCGGAAACGTGGAACAACGGGGACGTGCACTATTACAATTTCTGCGGAAAAACCGACCCCACCCTGCCGGACACGGATGGCGATCGCCTGCCCGACGGCCTGGAAGTCGGCTTCCGCAACGCGGTGGACATTTCCCAGACCGATACCAACATGGACACCAACGGCGATGGGTACCCGAACTTCCGCGGCGACAACGATCCGCCGTTCTACAACACCGTGCCCGACAACTCCGGCATTCCCAATTATAACTTTAATGCCTCGCGCACGCTGCAGATCGCCGGTTCCGTGACCGATCCCAACAACGCCGACACGGATTACGACGGCCTGCCCGACGGCATCGAAGACCGCAACCGCAACGGATGGGTCGAGGGCGACGGCCTGGCCTACAAACCCGCCACCGGCAACCCGTGGACCGACCGGCCCACGGAAAACGACTGGCCGGACGGCAAGTGGCAAAACTGGGAAACCTGGACCGAAACCAGCCCCACGGATGCAGACACGGATGACGACGGCGCCAGCGACGGCACCGGCGAAGACAAGAACGCCGATGGCGCCATTGCCGGTGACAGCAACTCCAACCGCGCATGGAATGCGGGCGAAACCTGGATCGAGACGGACCCGCTGGACGCTGACACCGATAATGACGGATTGCCTGACGGCTGGGAAATCCAGTACGGCTTTGATCCCTTGGACAGCGGGGTCATAGGCGTCACCAACCTTCGCAATCAACGGGTCACCAACACGCTCAACGGCGCCAGCGGCAACCCGGACGGCGACACCATCGTCCAGGGCACCGCCACCAATGCCTACAGCAACCTGCTGGAATACCAGAACGACACCAACCCCTGGATATTTGACAGCAGCGAGCCGCCGCCCGAGGGCAGCATCGAGATCGGCCGCGGCCAGACAATCGGTGCCCTCGGCGACACCACTTATTACACCGAGTTCATGGACTGGACGGCGGACGATTGCCTGGTCCTTGACGAGTACGAAGGCGCCGGCCCCAACAATAAGAACGGCGACGTGTACAAAGCGTGGGACGGCTGGGATGAATCCCGCGACATGATGGCCTTTTACGCGCGCGACGGCGGCGCGGCCGCCCAGGGCGGGGACGACAAATTCTATTTCCGCATCGACTTCTACGACCTCAAGACCTTTGCCGAGGACGGCAACGTGGACTGCTACGTGGTCATCAACTTCGGCAACACCGGCAACGGCGAGAAGAACCTGCCGGACGACGTGAACACGCTGACCGAGATGGGCTGGCAGATTGTCGTGGCCGTGTATAAAAACAGCCAGGGCGCGGTGTACGTCGACACCAACCCCAGCCTCAACACGTCCACGTTCGGCCAGGCCCTGGACGCTTCCGTGGGCGTAGTGCGGCGCGACCAAAACACGGCCAATGGCTTTGTGGATGCGTATTTCAACGCCCAGTTGGACGCGGTCGAGTTCGCCATCAGCCGCCAGGCCCTGCTGGATGCGGGCTGGAACGGCCTCAACGGCGGCAACTTCTGTTACCAGGTGTTTACCACCAAGGACGGCACCTGCGACAGCCCCAGCTATAACGGGAACACCTGTTTGACCTGCTGCGGCGACATCGGCGGCCGGACCGATATCCGCGACTCGATCTACGATGACAACCTGGCCGAGGATTATTGGGAGGCCCAGGCCGGCATCGACAGCATCCTGCACTCGTGGTGGACCGGCAACAACCGCGCCGGACGCGCCAAGTTCGCCATGATCGTGCATGGCAACCAGGCCATCCAGCCCGGCAGCGCCATCCAGTACCTGATCAACAACAACGCCGGCGCCGGCTACTACCGGCCCATGGCCAGCCACGAGCTGTTCGAGCAGCAATTGAATTTCCATGTCACCCCCACCCTGGCCGCGGCCATCGAGTGGGCCAGGGCCGACGCGGGCGCCGGGCGCCCGTGGCTGGATGGACCCGCGCTGAACGACCAGATCGCGCGCCTGGCGCGCACCAACCTGCTGGCGTTCATGGCCAGCGCGTTCTCGGACCACATGATGCCCTACTTCACCACCGCGTTTAACCGCGATAACGTGGAACTGGCCACGTCGTTCCTGCAGTCCATCTACGGGGTCAGCGTCACCACCAACGCCGTGTTCTGGACGCCGGAACGGCTGCTGGACGGCGACGTGCTGGGCAAGATTCGCTCCATGGGGTATGCCGCGACCGTCATGGACCAGATGGAGCACCTGTGGCGCTGGTACGGCCGGTCCGCCGCGCTCGGCACCCGCGGGTACCAGGTCAACCGCATCCATGGCGTGAACTGTTTTGCCATCAACAACGAGGCGTGCGAGTTCATGTTCGAGAACACGGATGGCGGGCTGTACCTGACCCTGCGCGAGTTGGCCAACCGCAAGGCACGCTCCGACCAGGACCAGGTGGTCACCCTGTTCAGCAACTGGGAAACCTTCGGCACCAAGACCTCTGCGGATGCCTACGACCTCAACCTGCGCTGGCTCGCCAACCATCCCTGGACGCCCCTGGTGCTGCTGCAGGACATCCTGAACAACCGCGTGGATCTCAACGGCGACGGCAACGGCGACGCGTGGTACGTGGAAGACCGCGGCGACACCGCCGGCCCCAAGGTGGCGCACGACTACCTCAACTACGCGACCCAGACCAACTACGACAACTGGTACCTGGGCTCCGGCTTCGAGGAAGGGCTGGAAGACAAGATCTTCCAGGCCCGGCCCGGCGTCAATGTGACCACCAACTACGGCATGACGTACACGCCCGGAACGGTCTTGGCCGAAGCCTGGTCTGACGTGCAGGCCATCAGCGACACCAACCTGGCCAAGCTGGCCCGGGCAGTGATGCACGCCTCGGTGCTCGAGACCGCATTCCACGCCCAGACCAATGCCGCGGACATGCGCAAGTACTCGACCGGCGAATACATCTATCCCGACACGAGCGCCAGCGCGCTGGCCGGCTTCGCCACCTATGCCCAGTCCCAGTCGCGGTTCGCCGCGGTGTACGAACGCGTGGACGACTGGGCGGCGATCGCCTCCGGCATCACCACGCCCCAAACCGCGAGCGAGGACGTGGACCGCGACGGCGAGGCGGAGTACATGGTGTACAACGACCGCCTGTTCGCCCTGTTCGAGCGCATCGGCGGCCGCCTGATCGGCGCCTGGGTGCGCGACATCGTGGAGGGCGACACGTACCAGGCTGCCGGCAACCTCGCCAGCTACCCGGGCACGGCCACGGAAGAGGAAGGTGCCTGGAGCCTCAACACCAACGGCACCTGGGCCGGCGAAACCGTGGCCTTCCGCACGTCCTGCCTCAAGGACTGGTACGCCACCGGCGCCGGCGCCAACCAGTATGTCAACCAGCTCTACACGTTCCAGGACTGGACCAACGGCTGGCGCGCCACCTCGGGCGACGGCGCGGTGCGCAAGACGGTCACGCTGGCGGAGAAGAGCTGGAACCTCGAGGTGCGCTACGAACTCACGGGCGGCATGGCCGGCCAGACCCTCTACATCCGCAACGGGCTCACGCCGGATTTGTACAGCCTGCTCGTGGGTGGCCAGACGTACCTGGCCGCGGCCACCGCCAGCGGCGGGATTGTAACCCTGGCCAACACCAACTATGCCAACACCGTGCTGGCGCGGGTGGATTACGCGGCCAACGGCCACAGCGCCAGCTATAATGACACCGCGCGCGATGACGACTGGGGCAAGGGCATCACCAACTACACGGTGAACATGCGCAACCAGGCCCAAACCCACCAGGTGGAGGTTTCCGGATCCGGCACGTTTACTTTTGCCCTCGGGTTCCAGGCCATGGCCTCGGACTGGAACAATGACGGCATGCCCAACACCTGGGTTGATCGCTATGGATTGTCCACGCACCCCAACGGCGGGGCCAGCCAGGACGCGGACGCCGACGGCGTGCCCAACGAGAACGAGTACGTGGCCGACACCAATCCATTGGACGGCCAGTCGTACTTCCACGTGTCGCGTGTGGCCGCCAGTCCCGCCAGTGGCGTGACGGTACGGTTCCCCACCAGCGCGGCCCGCTTTTACAAGATGTGGTACGACAACAACAGCCTGCTCACGCCCGCGTGGTCCAACGCCTCCCCCACCCTCATCCAGGGCACGGGCGGCACCGTGGAATGGACGGACAACGGCTCCACCACCACGCCGCATCCCAACCTGCGCACCAACCGCTACTATAAGGTCGAAGTCAGGCTGCCGGAATAACCATCCGCGCGGGTTCTCGTGCGGCGCAGCTTGTTGGGGCCGGGTTGCACAAGATGGCGTTGGGTTCACCAGGCCCGGCCGCGATACTGTTTGCAGTCGCGTTCCCCCTTCAGCTATAGTGTCGGCCACTAAAGGGCTTGGGCGGTATGATCTGCTTCGAGGACGCATACAACCAGATGATGGGCGTGGTTTCGCCGCTGCCGGCGGAAACCGTGGATCTGCCCCACGCCCTCTTCCGCGTCCTCGCTGCCGACGTGACCGCTGACCGACCCATGCCGCCGTTCGACCGCAGCGCCATGGATGGCTTCGCCTGTCGCCGGGCCGATACCGCCCAGCCGCTCACCCTCGAAGGCACCGTGGCGGCCGGCCAGGACCCCGGCCAGCCGCTGGCCCCGGGGCAATGCCGCCGGGTCATGACCGGCGCGCCCGTGCCGGCTAACGCGGACCTGGTGGTGCCGGTGGAGGATGCCGAGGAAGTGGATGGCCGCCAGGTGCGCGTCCGCCGCGTGCCTGACCGCCCCCACATTGCCCGGTGCGGTGAAGACTGGCGCGCCGGGGATGTCATCCTGGGTGCGGGCACGCGCCTGCTGGCGCCGCACCTGGCGCTGCTGGCCTCGGTAGGCGCTCTCCAGCTACGCGTGGCCCGCCGGCCGCGGGTCGGGCTGATCGCCACCGGCAGCGAGGTGGTTGAACCGTCCAAGACGCCCGGCGCCGAACAAATCCGCAACACCAACACCATCCTGGCCACGGCGCAACTGGCGGCCCTGGCCATCACGCCCACGTACTACGGCATCGCTCGTGATCACGCGCCGGATATCGATGCCCTGGTCCGCCAGGCGGCCGGCGAGAACGATGTGGTGTTGGTTTCCGGCGGCGTGTCCATGGGTGATTTTGACCTGGTCCCGCAATCGGTCCAGGAGGCCGGATTCGAGATCCTGTTTCATCACGTGGCCATCAAGCCGGGAAAGCCCGTGCTGTTTGGCCGACTGGGTCCGCGGTACGCTTTCGGGCTGCCGGGCAATCCGGTGTCCACCTTCGTGATTTTGGAACTGCTGGTCAAACCGTTCCTGGCCCGGCTGATGGGGCACAAGGAACGTCCCGGCCTGGCCCTGGCGCGGATGGCGGCGCCGTTCGCGCGCCGGGACGCCGAGCGCGCGGAGTGGCAGCCCGTGGTGGTGGACGACACCGGCGCGGCGCAGTTAATCCCCTACCATGGGTCAGGGCACCTCCGCGCCCTGGCCCAGGCCAACGCCTTGCTGTGCATTCCCCGCGGCACCACGGAACTCCCCAAGGACACCCTGGTTCATGTTAGACTCCTTTGGCCGTGACATTGGCTACCTGCGGATCTCGGTTACGGACCGCTGCAACCTGCGGTGCCGGTACTGCATGCCGGAACAGGGCATCGCGCTGAAAAGCCATGCCGATATCCTCACCTTCGAGCAAATCGAGGCCGTGGTCCGCGCGGCCGTGAGCCTGGGCATTACCAAGGTGCGCCTGACCGGCGGCGAGCCCCTGCTGCGCCGCAACATCACCGACCTGGTCGCGCGCATTGCGGCCATCCCCGGCCTGACGGATCTGTCCATGACCACCAACGGCACCCGCCTGGCCGGCCTGGCGCAATCCCTGAAGGATGCGGGGCTGCGCCGCATCAACATCTCGCTGGACTCACTTGACCCGCAAAAATACGCATGGATCACGCGCGGGGGCGACCTGGCCGAGGCGCTGGCCGGGGTCCAGGCGGCCCGCGCCGCGGGCTTGGCGCCGATCAAGATCAACATGGTGGTCATGGAATCCACCGCCGCGGACGACGCATGCGCGTTGAGCGATTTTTGCGCGGCCCAGGGTCTGCAACTGCAGAAGATCGCCCACTTCTCCCTGCTGGCCCCCAAGTCGGCCCCGTTGCAGGACGACGTGCAGCGCCCGCCCCCCTGCGCCGTGTGCAACCGCTTGCGCCTGACGGCGGACGGCTGGCTCAAGCCGTGCTTGTGCTCGGAAGAGGAAATCCGCGTGGATTTCACGGATCTTGCCGGCAGCCTGCGGCGGGCGGTCGCCGCCAAGCCGGCCCGGGGCGCCGTGTGCCGCAACCGGGCGATGCCCGCCATTGGGGGATGAGCCGGCGTTCGTCATGAAGACCGCGCGGATCATAGGACGATGGCTGGGGCGCCTGGCAGGGCTGGCGCTGGTGCTGGTGGCGCTGCGGCTGGCGTCCCCGCTGGCGCTGACCATCCTGCTCAACCGCCAGCTTCCGCGCTGGCTGCACGTCTCCTGCGCCGCGGGCTGGGTGGATGTCGGCTGGTGGAGCGGGCGCGTGGCCATCAACGACTTCGTCATTCGCCAACCGCCAGGTTTCCATGGCGGCGTGATGTTCGCCGCCGAATCCGTCTCCGCGCGGGTGGACTGGAAATCGCTGCGCCACGGGCCGATTACCTTGTCCGGGGTGCGGATCGTGAACCCGGAATTCAACATCCTGCACAATGATCAGGAGGTGATCAACTTCGACATCCTGTTCCCGCGCCAGCCGCGGCCGCCGAACCAGCCACCGGGTCCGCCCGCATCGTACGCCGTCCGCGTCCGGGATGCGGAAATCGTCAACTGGTCGTTCAGTTACCAGGGGGTTTCCCCGGCCATCCGGCCGCGCGCCATCCATTTGGAAGGCATCAACGCCCGGCTGCAGGATGTGTGGATCACGGATCCCGCCATGCCCGTGACCAACCGCGGGCGGGTGGCGCTATCGGCCATGTGGCTGCAACCCGGCCAGCCGGCCGCGCCGATTACCATCGACACGGCGATTGGACCCATCCAGGAAGACGGCCCCTTCCTCGAGGGCGCGGTCCTGGCGCGGGCGCTGGACATGGCCACCGTGGAACAGATCGCGGGCATCGACCTGCCCGCCTACGTGCATCGCGGTCCGCTGACCGTGAGCGGCCGCGTGCGCCTGGAACCCTGGCACCGCGTCAGCGGGCAGGTGGCGCTGCTCACGGCCGCGGCCGCGCCGCTGGCGTCCGTCGGCTTCTGCGATGTGGATTGGGAGGCCGGCCGGATCGCCTTCACGAATGCGGCATTTCACCGGGTCGACATCGGACCCGCCGACCTGGACCTGGCGGCTGACAGCGGCGCCGTATCCTTCAACCCCGACTTTTTCACCACCAATGATCAATGGGTGATTCACCAGGCGCAGCTTACCCGGGGCATGGTGGATCTGCGCCGCCAGGCCATGGGCGCCACGGGCGCGACGCTGCGCCTCGAACAGGTCAGCCTGAGCGCCACCAACATTCCCCTGGCTGCCACGGTGCCCGGGGCATTGCTTCCGGGCGCAAGCCTGCGGCTGGCCGCCACCCTGCCGCGGCCGGATGGATCCACCGGGGCGCTGAGCATCGCCCTGTCCGCCGCGCCCGGCCCGGGCAACGGCTGGCCGGCGACGGTGGAGGCGGGGTTCACCCGCGTCCGGCCACAGACCTTGGCCGCCTGGGCGCCCGCGGGGCTGCGCGGCCACCTGGAAAGCACGGCCTGGGACGGATCCGTGGTCCTCCAATGGGCGCCCGACCTGGTGCAGGGATCCTTGAGCATCAGCCGGTCCAGCGGGCCCACGCTCCTGGCGATCACCAATGGCCGGGTGGATCTGGCGCGGCACGAGATCCTGGTGGAAGGCCTCGCGGTGGTGCGCCCGGTACGCCAGCGGTTGGCCGGCCGCGTGGCCGTGGAACGGATCGCCGCGCGCTACGTTCCCGGAACCCCGCGCACCCCGGCGGTGGTCTCCTACATCCGCATGGAGGGCGGCGAGGTCTGCGGGCAATGGAAACCCGCGGGCGGCAGCACCGGGCGGCAGGACCTGGTGGCCCAGCACATCACCGCCTGCGTTTCCAATATTGTTTTGGACCCGGACGGCGAGTTTGCCGAGCAGGAACCAGCCAACCTGGCGCTCCGCCTGACGCTCCCGCAGGCCGCGGGTGGCGAGGCGCAAGTCGCGGCCCAGGCGGAATTCCTGGTCCAGCGGCGCGCCATCCCGGACTTCAGCTTCAGCCTGGCCTTCACCAACCTGCAGCCGGAAGCCTGGGCGCGCATCACCCCGCCGTTGCTGGCGCGATTGGCCGGGACCGCGCCGCTCATGGGGCGCCTGCAACTGGCCAAAAACGGCGCCCGGTACGAGGGCCTCGCCACCGTGCACGACCTGGACGGCCGCGACATCCTGGTTTTGGACCGATGTTTATGGCATCAGCACCGCGGGCTGGTGGAACTGCTGAACCTCGCCGTGGCGCAGCCCGCAGACCGTGGGCCAGGGACGCTCCTGCGCGTGAACGCCGGCCTGCTGAGCTACGACCCCGAATCCATTGACGCCCCGCCCTTCCACGTGCGCGAGGCGGCGGTGGATGGCGCCGAGATCTATCTCATTCGCGATACTACAGGCGTGTTCAACGTGAATGCGCTGCTGGACGACCCGGGGGCCATGACAGACACCAACCCGGCCGCTGGTGCGGGCCCGCCGGCCGCGCAGGCGGTGTTGGATCTCATCCGCATGACCAATAGCCTGCTCTCCCTGCTGGACACCTCGCTGGCCGATACCAACACGGTCCAGATCCTGGTTAACGGCATCGCCGGACAGGTCACCAACCTGGTCATCATGTCCGGCCAGTGGTCGGCGGCCAGCAACCAGGTTGCCTGGACCGGCGGCGGTGGATTGAGCGGTCGGCTCCTCCAGCCGCCGCCGTTATCCAACGGGTATTGCGGCGTGGCCGCCGTATTCGCGCCTTTTTCCGCCGCGCCGCCAACCTTCAATGCCCAGGCCTGCGTGACGGACCTGGAACTGGCCACGATCGCGGCACTGGTGCCGTCCTGGGCCCCGCAGATCTTGGGCGGCTATGCCCTGGACCTCAACGTGACCACCACCTACTCTCCGGCCTGGGTCACCTATAACGTCGGCCTGACCACGTCGCAAGGCAACCAGTTCAGCCTGCCGGCCAGCGGGCCGCCGGGGCACCTGGTCGTGGACCAGACCGCAACGTTGTACAATATCCTCGCGCGATCCGGCGGCTTGGTCGGGCACTGGGGACGCAACCTCCAAGGCGCCACCGTCGGGGTCGGATCCACGGCGTTAAGCGGCGTCAAAACCATCTACAACGGCGCGGAATCCACGGTGCGCAACGTGGCCGGCGGCTTGTGGACCACGACCAAGGGCGTGCTCACGGCCAACGTCGGGGAAATCGAACAGGGATTGCGCCGCTCCACCGTGGACGCCGCCAACGACTTCACCGACTCGTTGCTGCAAGCCAGCCGCGGGCTGGTCTCGGGCACCGTGGGGGCCGGCACCACGCTCATCGGCGGGAATGCGGAGCTGTTCTGGCGCCAGGGCGCCCCCGGCCGCTGGCAGCAGGCGTGGCGCGCCGTACCCGCCCAACTGGAATCCATGCCGTTTCCCCCACCCGGCCCACCGGCACCTTGAGGAGTTGATCATGGAGCTCACCCACATCGATGCATCCGGCCAGGCGCACATGGTGAATGTCGGCGCCAAGGACCCCATGACCCGCACGGCGCGCGCAGCCGGGAAAATACGCCTGGCCCCGGACACCCTGCGCCTGGTTGAACAGGGCTTGCTCAAAAAAGGCGATGCCTTGGCCGTGGCGCGCGTGGCCGGCATCCTGGCTGCCAAGAAAACCGCGGATCTCATTCCGCTGTGCCATCCGCTGGGCCTGGACCATGTGAACGTGGACTTGCGCTTGGTGGCGGACGGGATCGAGATCGAGAGCCAGGCCCAGTGCCGCGGCCGGACCGGGGTGGAGATGGAAGCGCTCACCGCCGTCGCCGTGGCCGCGCTGACGCTTTACGACATGTGCAAAGCCGTGGACAAAGCCATGGTCATCGAAGCCGTCCGCCTGGTGGAAAAGACAAAGACCGCGATCGAGCCCGACGCATAGCGCGGGGCCGATTCCAACTCCGTGACGCGGAGGGGCCAGTTGCCGAGCGGACGCTCGGCGTTCCCGGGAACGTCAATCGTCTGATACCATTTCCGCATGAGAACAAGCCTACGAGCTCCCCTCCTTTGCAAGGAGGGGTGGCCGCAGGCCGGGGTGGTTGTGGATGGTCCGCGCCCCGCTATAACTGTGGATGGAACCCGGACCAACCGCCCCACCCTTCGGGTCCCCCCCGCCTTGAAAAGGCGGGGAGCCCAGATACGTACCGATCCTCATGCGGAAATGGTATGATTGGCTTTCAACTATCATCGACTGCCATCCACTGGGGCGTTACATTGCACTTGCGATTCCGTTTCCTTTTCGGCATCGTCGCCATCACCAACAAGGAGGGTAACACATGCGTCGTTTCATGCGGATGATGATGGTATGGGGTTTCGGGATCGGAGGGTGCCTCGGAGCGCAAGCGGCAACTCCCCTGGGCGGCCTGGCCGTGGCCTTGTCACCGAAAGGCGATGTGTTGATTGCGGCCGGCGACAACCGGGTGCTGTACGTGCTGGATGCTGCCGGGATGGCCGTGGCGCAGCGCGTCTGGCTGGGAACCGGCATCGTGGACCTGCAATTCAACAAGGAAGGCACCTTCGCCTTCGCCGAAGACACGGACGGCACCATCCACCAGCTGGATACCGCCACCTGGGCCACGGTCCGGAAGCTGACCAAGGCGGCCCAAATGAGCGTGGCGCCCGCCGCCGGGATCATGGCCGGCCTCAACGATGACTATAACGGCTACGTGATCCGCTTTCTCTCCATGGCCGACCTTTCCGAACTGGGCAAGGTGACCCTGCCCAAGGGTGACCGGGTCGTGGCGCTGGGCCTGGATGCTGCGGGCCAGCGGCTGGCCGTGCTGTGCGAGCCGGTGGACGATCCCGCCGAAGCCAAGGGCCCGCCGCCCGGCAATGATCTCCGGGGCGTGGCGCTGGAAGAGTACCGCGTCAACAACGACGGCCGGACCATGAAATACATGCTGTTCAACGTGGCGGATGGCGCCGAGGTGACCGCGCGCAAGCTGAACTTCTCCCCCTACAGCAGCGGCTGGAAAGCCTTGTTCAAGGGCGACCGGGTCGTGTTCGTCAATTACAGCAACCTGAACGCGGAGATTGCGCCGGACGGCACGGTGACCGTGTTCCAGTTGGACAACAGCTACAACTACGGGATTGGGTTCTCGGCCAACCAGGAAATCCTGCTTACGGGCGGCCTGTCCGACGGCACCTACACGACCGTGTCCGACATGAGCCGCACCCGGTTCCAGCCGGATCGCATCGGCGGCTGGCCCGAATACTTCAAGGGCTTTACCGTGGCGGCTGACGGCAGCGCCTACGGGAGCACCACCGCCTACCGGATCATCAAGATCAAAGCCGGCGGCGCGTTTGAGAAAAGCGTGCCGGTTTATTGATTTGCTTCAGGGCGGACAGCTTGGATGGCCGCTCTATGGCTGGACCTTGAGGCGGAAGAAAACTTTTTCGGGCAACGCCGCGTTAGTGTAGGTGTTCAGCGGCGGCGTGGGCAGCAGGTTGTTGGTCAGCAACCCGAAGCCCAGGTTCAAGTTCGTGGTGTAATAGATGGCGTACGACCGCGCGGAAATGCTGCCCCAGCTCAAGGTGCAGCGGGCGGGAAGGCTTTCGATGCTGACCCCGAACACCGACCCGGCATTGGTGGGTTCCGTGCCCGCCAGCCACTCCTCGCGGTTGTTGAGCGTGTCCCCGTCCGGGTCATCCGTGGCCCGGGTGGCCACGCCGTCATCCGGGAAGTTATCCTCTTCCCATAGATCCGGCACGCCGTCGCTGTCGCTATCATAATCCACCGAACCCCGCACGATCGTGACGGAGTCGCCGGCGGCCACGCCATAGGCGTTGGTGCCACGGACGGTCACGCAGTTGGTGCCCACGCCCAGCGCCAGGCCGGCCACGGACCATGACCCGGCCGCGGCCAGGGTGCCCTGGGCCCCGGTCAGGCTGTTGGTCCAGCGCATCTGGCCGGCCACCGTGCCCTGGTTGGTGCCGGCCAGGTCCATGCTGGACACGTTGTTGAGCACGGTCTGGTCGGTGTTGGTGATGCAGATGACCGGCGCGTCCACGACCACGTCGATCCACACGCGCTCGCCGATGTTCGTGCCGTTCTTGCGCAGGCTCCAGTACGCCCGTTGCACCCCGCCGTTGGTGGGCGCTACCATCGCCGCGCTGAAGGTTTTCGTCTGCCCCGGCCCCACGGTTTCCGCCGCCAGGGAGACGCTGGTGACCGATCCGAACCCGTCCCCGCGGCCGCGGGCCCACGCGTACAGGTTGGCCGCGCTCCAGGTTTGGTTCCCGGCATTGGTCATGGTCCAGGTTTTGGTAAAGGAACTGCCCGCCACGACCAGTTGCCCGTTCGTGGGCACGCTGTTGCTCACGCACAGGGCGTAGTCGTAGTTGAACGTGTCCTGCTCGCCCATGAGCTTGATGCTGTCCACGTAGGCCGTGTCGCCGCGGTTGTCGGCCACGCTTTCCTGGAACCGGACCCGGACCTTGATCTGCGATTTGTCGTCCGGAACAAAGACCGTGAACGGGTTGGCCATTTGCGGATGGCGCTCCTCGTACGGCCCGCAGGCATCATAATTCAAGTCGCCATACGCATCGTTGCCGTCGATCAGCTTGTAGTTGGTCCACGTGGACCCGTCATCGTAGGAGACATCGCAGTACAGGTCGTCGCTGGTATCCAGGCCCGTGGCCGCGTAGCAAACCAGCAGGTTGACATTGGTGTAGTTGGCGAGCGCCACGTTGTTGAACTCGACATACGGATGCGCCGTGCCGGCGACCGATCCCTTGAGGCTCAGCGCATACGCCCCGTTGCGCACCTTGGCGGCATCGTTGGTGGTGATGGTGCCGGCCCCGGCGACCGGCGCAAACCCCCAGGTGTCGGACTCGGCGCCCTCAAACCCCTGGAACTTGATGTCCGGTGCGTTCATGATAAGCACGTCATCGATCGCCATGTCGCTGCGGTAATCCGTGCCCGTGACGCCGCGAATGCGCAGCTTGATGTTGGTGTAGCCGGCGTAGGGCAGCAGGTAGACCATGGCCTCGGCCCACATGGCGTTGGTCTTCCATTGCTGCGCGCCGGTTTTGCTCCAGATGCCGTCAGCCCAGGTCGCGCCCCCATTGGTGGACACGTCCACGTACAGGCTGCCCATATGGGACATGGAATAATCAAACATGTGATATTTGAACCACAGGCGCGGCGCGGAGAGGCTGCCGAAATCAAAGGCCGCCTGCAGGCAGGCGTTGCTGGCGGGCGTACGGCCATCGGCCTCGGTGTACAGGTAGTAGCCGCTGCCGCCGTACCCGCTGGACGGGCCGGTGGCATCCGACGGCGTGTCGCCGCTGAGGCGCGACCAGTTGAACGCATCGCCCACCGCGTTTTCCCAGACGCCGAACCCGGACTCGAAACTCTCGCGGTACGGATAAGCCAGGCGATTGGTGCCACGGTCCTGGGTGGTGTAGACGTCATCCAGGTAACAGTTGTTGCCATACTGGGAATGGAACAGGAAACCGAGCGCCACGTGGCCCTGGTTTTCCGCGCCGGCCGGCAACTGCGCCACCTTGTTGGACCAGCCCAGCAGGTCGCCGCGCCGCGTGTGGAACGGCGCCAGGCTGCTCCACGTTGCACCGTCCACGGACCACTGCACGGTCACGCCCTCGGCGTCGTAATTGGTGCGGCTGTCCTGGTGCCAGGCAAAATGCACGTCGACGTTGGTGTGGCCCACGGTCGAAAACGAGGGGCTGACCAGCCGGATTTCTGCGCCGCTGGGGCAATCCCACGAGTTGAACTTGACGAAGCGGTATCCCTCGGCCGGGGTTGACACCACCACGTTGGCGCTGGTGGCCCAGCAGGTCAGCGCCGGGTCCGCGCCCGGGTCCGCGACCACCGTGGTCGACCAGTCGCCCGGCAGGCTGCTGTGGTTGAACCCTTCGGCCAGCGCCCGGTCGGTTTCCATGACCCGCACGTCGTCGAGATAACAATTGTTGCCGTACACCGAGTTGAACTTGAACCCGATGTACACCGCGCCCTTGTTCAAGGCCGTGGCCGGCAGGTTGAATCGATACCGCGCCCAGCCCGTGGGGCTGTAATGCCGTTCGAGGAACGGCGCCAGGTCCGTCCACGCGCTGCCGTTGGTGGACCATTGCAACGTCAGGCCCTCGCCGTCCTTGCCGATCCGGTTATCCTGGAACCAGGCGCAGTCGACCTGCACGCCCAGGCAGTTGCGCGTGGAAAACGCCGGGCTGGTCAACCGCACCACCGCGCCGCTGCGGCAATCCCAGGAGTTGAACTTGGCGAAGTAGGACCCCTCGTAAGGCGTGGCGTTGGTGTGGGTGCTCGACGCCACGAAGGTGATGGTGGGGTCGATGCCCGATCCGCTGCCCGCCGCGTTGGTCGCCACGCTCCAGCCCGCAGGCATGGACGCGGCGTTGAAACCCTGGTTCACCAGTTGTTGCAGGCCGTTGGTCGCGCCGAGGCACGGGAGCATGATCGCCGCCATCCAAAGGCCTGCCACCAGCCAAGCGCGCTTCGCACGAGAGGAGCGATGGCCGAGAGCATAGATACCAGGGAATATTTCGCGCCAAGACGCCAAGACGCCAAGCGGATTTCTCGAGGCGGAAAACGCCCTTGGCGCCTCTGCGTCTTTGCGCGAGAACCCGCTGGCTTCAGTTGCGATGTTATGCTGGGTAGCCATTATATGAACTTAATTGTTCGGCGGCGGATCCACGATGATTTCCACCCAGACCGGGTCGCCGAACCGGCCGTTGCAGTACATCATCCAGTACCCGCGGTACGTCCCGGGCATCGTTGGGGCCGTGAGCGTCAAGGTCCAGGTGTTGGTTTGGCCCGGGGCGATGCTGGCGGCCGCATCCATCTCGGAGAACTCCGCCACGCCGAAATCGTGCTCCCAGTAATGCTGGAGCTTGTAGCCGCCGCTCTGCCGCCACGTGGTCGCGCCCGTGTTCTGGAACGTCCAACTCTTGGTAAACTCGCCGCCCAGCGACACGTGGTCGCCGTCCGCCGGCGGGCCCTCGGCGACCCACTGGGCGTTGTCCTCGCCGTTGACGGCGCTCAACTGGCTGTAGGTCCCGTACACCGTGGTGGTCTGCCCGTTGACCACGGAAGCCGACTTGGCACCGGGCGCGGACCAGCCGCTGACGGCCTGGAACCCGATGCTGTGCGGCTCGACGCCGAGCTCCTCCGCGATCTCGCCGCTGGCGCGCCACGCGCCGCCGTCCACGTTCCAGAGCGCGCCCGCGGTGCGCGCGGCCGCCGGCTCGATCTCCACGGTCAACGCGCCGAGCTGCTGCACGTACCCGCCTTCGAGCGTGGCCAGCGCGCCATCCGCGATCGCCACGGTCTGGGTGCCGGGCGCCAGCCACCCGCTGACGCTGCTGAAGCGCACCGTGTGCACGCCCGCGGCCAGGTTGTTCACGATCGCGTCGCCGGCCTGCCAGGCGCCGCTGTCCACGTTCCACTGCGCGCCCGCGTCCACGGCCGACGGCGGGCTGATGATCACGGTCAGCGCGCCTTCCTGGCGGGTGTAGTTGCCGCCCGTGAGCGCGGTCTGGGCCTGGACCACCTCCACCGTGGCCACGGCCGGCGTGTCCCAGCCGCTCACGACCTTGAAGGCCACGACGTGCGTGCCCGTGGCCACGCCGCCCTGGGTGTAGCCGCTGTCCAGCCAGGTGCCACCATCGATCTGCCACTGCGCGCCGGCGGTCACGGCCTCGGGCGGGCCCAGGGTGGCCATGACGGCGCCGGTGGCCGCCACCACGGCATAGGCCGCGCTGGCAGCCGTGGTCTGGCCGTTGCTGATACTCACGGCCTGAGACGCGGGCGCGGTCCAGCCCGCGACCGTGGCGAACGTCGCCGTGTGGATGCCGGGCACGAGCCCGGACTCGGTGTAGCCGCTGGCGCGCCAGGCGCCGCTGTCCACCCGCCACAGCGCGCCCGCATCCACGGCTTCCTGGGGCCCGAGCGTCATGGCCAAGGCCCCGACCGCGGAGCCGGCCACCACCACGGTTACGGTGTCGCTGGCCCAGGCGGTGCCGAGGTAGTTGCTGCCGCGCACGGTAATCGCGTTGGTGCCCATGGCCACGGTCACGTTGGTGCGCCACGTGGACGCCGCGGCCAAAAGGCCGGCGCCACCGGTGAGCCGGTTGGTCCATTGCAGGTGGCCGGTTACCGCCGCGTTGTTGGTGCCGCCCACGGTGAACACCGTGGTGCCGGCGGCCACGGTCACATCCTGGTTGGTGATCACCACCGCGGGCAGCTCGGCCGCCGCATCTCCGAAAAAGGTCAGGATCCGTGCCATGACGGCGCTGCGGTCGGCCGCGTCGAGGATCGACTCGAACGGGAACCCAAGGCACACCAGCCGGCAGACGTTGCTGTACTGCAGGCCGGCGCCATAGGCCGACGTCGAGCCGTAAATCATGTTGACCGCGGAGCTGTTGATGTTGGTGATCACGTCCGGCCACTTGACCCGGTACGTGGTGCCGGTGCCGTTATCGTACTCCACGCTGCTGATACCGCTGAAAATGCTGCTGCTGCGGCCGTTCACGCTGTATAGGCCGGAGCTGTCGTTGACGAAATCGGCGCGCAGCACGTCGTGCAGGAAGGCGATGTCATCCGCGGCGCCGCGGTACGATTCCAGGTCCCAGGCCCACTCCGCGCCCGAGACCAGCAGGCGGCCGCCGGCGTTGAGAAAATCCGCGATCCGCGTCTTGGCGGCGTCCGGGAAGGCTTCGACATTGTATCCCTGCTGCCCGCTGTTCCAGTACACCGCGTGGTAACTGCCCAGGTCAAGGTCATCCCCCTCCACCGCGGCGTGGTGGCAGGCATCGAAGTAGCGGCCCGCGGCGGCCAGCGCCTCGCCGTGCTGAACGACATAGTCAAACGAGTTGATCTGCCGCGGCCGGACCAGGGTCGTGTCGCCGCCGACGTTGCTGCCGAAATAGCGCACCGGGCTCAGGCTGCGCGTGTTGCGGTCGTACCCGTTGACGAACAGGTGGTAGGCCCGGCCCATGGGCGAGACCCGCACGCCCACGGTGGCCGATGGCATGGACTCGCCGCCGGCGTTGGTGGCCGCGACCTGGAAGTACCAGGTCTCGCCCGCGGCCAGGTTGGTGAGGGTCACGGCCGTGCTGCCCGCGCCGCCCACGGTCACGGGGTTCCCGAACCCGTATCCGTTGGCCGAGCGGTACACCACGTAGCCGCTGGCCGCGTGGCCGCCAGCCGCGTTGGTCGCTGGCGCGTCCCACGCCACCGTCACCTGCCCCACCCCGCTGTTGCAGGCGCGCACGTTGCCCGGCATGTCCGGCGCCAGGGCCAGGGGCACCAGGGCATTGCTGGTGTTCAGGTACTTGACGATCGCCTGGTAGCAGGCGCGGCCCAGCACGTCGCGCGCGCCCGGATCCTTGAGCAGGTAGCAGTCCAAATCGTTGTCATGGAACGCCACTTCAATGATGGTGGAGACCATCTCGGCATTCATCGACGTGTTGTACAACTCGCCATAGGCCGATCCGTACATGTCCGCCGAATTGTCGGTCCAGTCGTCGGAGAACAGCACGCCGCCATCGCCGTACTCCATGTCGATCTCGATTTCGCCATTCACGGCGTTGCCGAAGTTTTTCTGCAGCCCCTGTTTCTCGGCCGTGCCGCGGTTGTCGTACAAGCCCATGGCGCCGCGCGCCGTGCTGGGGGAGGTGCCTGACGCGTTGGAGTGGAACCCCAGGTAGAGGCGGTCCCAGAATGTGCCGTCCTCGGAGCGGTTCATCTCACCCGCGGTGCGCGAGGGCGTGCCGACATTGTCGTCCGAGTCGGAATACCCGCTGAGGTCGTAGAGCGCGGACGACATGCCCTGGGCATTATCCACGGCGTTTTGCACCCAGTACCGGGCGCACTCCAGCTCGCGCTCGTAACCCGACACGCCGTACCCGCGGTTGATGTCGCCCTTGCCGTTGCCGAACCGGATGGCGTCGGCGATGATCACGTCCGAGCCCACGTTATAGCCCGGCGCATAGTTGGAGATGTCCACGTAGCCGTTGGTGCCCTGCTCGAAATAGTAGTTGCCCAGCCAGACCCAGCCCAGGCCCACGCGGCGGTGGTTGACGCGCACCTCGTCCAGCCCGCCGCTGTGCCGGATGCGGTAGACCTGGCGCACGCGGTCCGAGCCGGAGCGGGTCCAGCAGTACACCGGGTAAAATCCGGCCGATGGAATCGTCGGTACGTAGCGCGCGCCCACGGTCTGGCTGTTCGTGCTGACGTAGGCGTACTTGTACGGCGTGTCGCCGGCCGACCCGTAGAATATCGTGGACGAACTGTTGTACCACGTGCCGGTGAAGCTCACCCCGGCGGAATCGTTGTCGAGCACCACCTCGTTGGTCTGGTACCCCAGCGGCCGGAACGGCACGATCGTGGCGCCGGCGCGGAAGCAGTAGTTGACGAAATAGTTCATCTGGTCGACGTTGCCCATGTCTTCCACCATGCCGAACAGCAGGCCGCGCTGCGTGATCCACGAGGAGCCGCTCGCGGTCCACCCGTGGCCCGCGCAGGTATAAATGATGATGTTGTCCAGGGCGCCGGCCTGGCGATGGATGGTGTCGGTTCCGGCGGACTGGGTCTCGCCGCCCGCCGGCCGGGTGATGGTGACCTGCTGGCTGGCGGCGGCGCCGCTGGCGTTCGTGCCGGTCACGGTGATGACGTTGGCGCCCACGGCCAGGGGCGCGGCGTTGATCGTCCAGTTCGTGGCCGCCGCCACGCTGCCGCCGCCGCCCAGGCTGTTGGTCCAGCGGATCTGGCCGGTCACGCGGTCGTTGGCCGTGCCCGCCACGGCCAGGTTGGTGGTGGCGTAGGGAACCGTGGTGCCCAGCGTGGTGAGGGTGAGGACCGGGTCCTGGTCGCCGGACGTGATGATCGTGCCCTCGTACCCCGCCGCGCAGAACAGGCCGTTGCCATACGCCACGCCCCGCAGGAAGTTGGTCACGCCCGAGGTTTCGGCGCTCCAGGCGGCGCCATTGGTGGAGCTGAGCACCGTGCCGCTCGTGCCCACGGCGACGAACTTGTTGGTGCCATAGGCCACGCGGTACAGGTGGGCGCTGGTGCCCGAGGTGCGCGCGGTCCAGGCCATGCCGTTGGTCGAGGTCAGGATCACCCCGCCCAGCCCCACGGCCACGTAGGTGTTCTGCCCGAACGCCGCGCCGAGCAGCCAGCTGGTGGTGCCCGAGGTCTGCGCGGTCCACGCGGCGCCGTCGGGCGAGGTCAGGATCACGCCGCCGGCGCCCACGGCCACGAACTGGTCCTGGGCGTAGAGCACCCCCTGCAAGCCCTGGGAAGTGCCGGAGACTTGCGGCGTCCACGCGGCGCCGTCGGGCGACGTGACGATGGCGCCGTCGTTGCCCACGGCCGCGTGCAGGCCGCTGCCATAGGCGATCCCCCGCAGCATGGCGTTGGTGCCCGCGGCCCGCGCGGTCCAGGTGGCCGCGTCGGGCGAGGTCAGGATCGTCCCGTTTTCACCCACGGCCACGTACAAACTGTCGCCATACCCGGCATTGAGCAGCAAGGCCGTCGTGCCCGACGTGCGGCTGGCCCAGGAGCTGCCGCTGGCGGAGGTCAGGATCACCCCGCTGGCGCCCACGGCCACGAACTGGTTGGCCCCGAACCCCACGCCATAGAGGTTGCCGGACACGCCCGGCGCCTGGCGCGTCCAGGGCGAACTCGTCGCGAGGAACTTTTCCGCCAGCAGGTTCCACAGCTCCGGGCGCGTGTCGTCATAGCCCAGGGCCCAGATGCCCACGCCGCCGATGCCCTTGGACGTGACCATGTCGTACTTCAAGCCAAGGCTTTCCGCGTCGTCGTAGAAACACTGGTGCGGCGCGCTGCTGGTGTACCAGTAATACGGCACCGACCCGCTGGCATCCCAGCGCCGCCCATACGTGGCCGCGTTGGCCACGCACGAGGCATACAGCACCGCGCTGCCGCTGGCGGTGGTCGTGGACGGGATCGTGCAGGCCGTGGTGGGCCAGTCGTAGCCGTAGTACGGCAGGCCCAGCAGCAGCTTGTCGGCGCCCAACCCCCTGGCCAGGTAGGACTCCACCGAATCCGTGCAGGAGTACGAACCCCAGCGGGTGCTGGAATCCAGCGGCGACACCGGGCCGGCCGTGGACGACCCGCGGTAATAGTAATCGTACCCCATGATGATGCCGTAATCCAGGAACGCGTCGTAGGCCCCCACGTCAAACACGTTGTACCAGTCCACCGCCGGCAGGGCCAGGGACACTTCCGACCCCGGGATGTCGCGGTGGAACCGCGTGGTCAGGTTGGACATGAACGCCGTCAGCGTGGCCTTGAGCGCGCTGTCGCTGATGCCCTCGAAGTCGATGTTCACGCCGTCGCCGCCGCGGTTGGACACGACGCTGACCAGGTTGTTGATCAAGGCCTGGGAGGCCGCCGCGTTGGTGAGCAGTTGCTTGGTGCCCGTGCCGCCAAAACACGTGGCGGTCAGCACGACTTTGACCCCGTTGGAATGCCCCCAGGCGATCAGCGGCGTGGTGTCCCACCCGTGCAACGACGTGTAGCCGCCCGTGGCCGGGTTCACCTCGTAGGAAAAAAACGCGATCGTCGACAGCACGGAGAAATCGTAGTTGGCGTACGCCGTGCCCATCCAGTACGGATGCCACCCCACCACCCGCTTGGACAACGTGCCGGTGCGCGTCACGGCCCGGCGCAACGGCCTGGCCGCCGGCAGCGCGGCCCGCCGCGCCACGTCAAAATCCGCTTCGGACGCCAGGCCCATGGCGTCCCATGCCGCTTGCTGCATTTGGTGTATGGACACCTGCTCCGCCGGCACTTCTGCGCCTCGCGCGGTGGGCGTAGGTTCCGGCGGCGCTTCGCGCCAGGACTGATCCACCTCCTGCGCCAGGGGCAGGTTCAGGCTTTCGTCCAACGCCAGCGCGTTACCCGGTAAAATGCCCAGCGCGGTTCCGGCCAAGCCGCCCGCCAGCAACCGCGCCCAGAGCCGCCGCCACCGTCCCGGCGACGGCCGACCCGTTGCATAGTATAATTTGATCATAGCCGACAAATCACTACCCATAAAATACCCCAATGCGCGGAAAAATATATGCCCGTTTTGAACTTCGCCCAGCGGGCCCGGCGGCTATGATCCATGTAAAGGCTTGCACGCGGCGGGGCGGTCCGATATACCCATAAAAAATCGCCAACAGAAGAAGGGATCTGCGCATGATCTTCAGCCAGGTGTACGAGTGCATGGAGCGGGGGGCGCTGCGGGACTTGCAGGGTGAGCGCCTGCAAAGCGCGGTCAAGCGGGCTTACGAGAACGTTCCGATCTATCGCCGCAAGTTCGACGAGGCCCGGATCAAGCCCGGCGACATCCGCGGCCTGGACGACATCCACAAGCTGCCGTTCACCATGAAGGACGATTTCCGCCAATGCTACCCGTTTGGCATGTTCGCGGTGCCCATGCGCGACATTGTCCGCGTCCATGCGTCCTCCGGCACCACCGGCAAGCCGACCGTGGTCGGGTACACGGCGCGGGACATCGATGTGTGGGCCGAGGCGGCCGCGCGCACCCTGGGCTGCGGCGGCGGCACGGCCGACGACATCGTGCAGGTGGCCTACGGCTACGGCCTGTTCACCGGCGGCCTGGGCATGCACTATGGCGGCGAGAAGCTCGGCGCCACGGTCATCCCCATGTCCGCCGGCAACAGCAAGAAACAGGTCATGCTCATGCAGGATTTCGGCACCACCCTGCTCTGCTGCACGCCGTCCTACTCGCTGCAACTGGCCGAAGTGGCGACCGAGGAAGGCATCGATTTCCGGGCCCTCAAGCTGCGGGTGGGCTATTTCGGCGCCGAGCCGTGGACCGAAGAGATGCGCGTCCAGATCGAGCAGAAGCTCAACGTCAAGGCCATCGACATCTACGGCCTGAGCGAGGTCATGGGCCCGGGCGTGGCGAGCGAGTGCCTGCAGCAGAAAGGGCTGCACATCTTCGAGGACCACTTTTACCCGGAAATCATCGATCCCGCGACCGGCGCGGTGCTGCCGCCGGGCCAAAAAGGCGAGCTGGTGATCACCTGCCTCACCAAGCAGGCCATCCCGCTGATCCGCTACCGCACCCGCGATATCACCACGCTGCACGACGCGCCCTGCGCCTGCGGCCGCACCAGCCGGCGCATGGCGCGGATCACCGGCCGCACCGACGACATGCTGATCATCCGCGGCGTCAACGTGTTCCCTTCGCAGATCGAAAGCATCCTGATGAAGGTCGAGGGCGTGGAACCCCATTACATGATCGTCGTGGGGCGCAGCGGCATGCTGGACGAGCTGGAAATCCGCGTGGAAGTGTCCGAGGCCGTGTTCTCGGACGAGGTCAAACGGCTGGAAACGCTGCGCGACAAGATCTACAGCGAGGTCAAGAGCATGCTGGGCGTCAGCGCGCGGATCACGCTGGTGGAGCCGAAAAGCATCGAGCGCAGCCTGGGCAAGGCCAAGCGCGTGTTCCGCGCCGAAGAATTGAAATAACGAGGAGCGTTTCATGAAAGTGCAGCAAATCTCCGTGTTCCTGGAAAACCGCGCCGGCCGCCTGGCGCAGATCGCCCGCCTGCTGGGCAATGCCCGGATCAACATCCGCGCCCTGTCGATCGCCGACACCTCGGACTTCGGCATCCTGCGCCTGATCGTCAACGACGTGGACAAGGCCCTGGCCGCCCTGCGCAGCAACAGCTACACGGTGTCGCTGACCGACGTGGTGGTGATCGAGGTGCCGGACCGCCCCGGCGGCCTGGCGGACGTGCTCGAGGCGCTGCAGAAAGCCAACGTCAACGTCGAATACCTGTATGCCTTTGTCGAGAAGACCTCCGACAAGGCCATGGTCGTGTTCCGGTTCGATGACACCGAGGCCGCGCTCAAGATCATCGGCGCCATCGGGGTCTCCGTGCTCAGCGCGGAAAAAGTGTACGCCCTGTGAGGCCGCCCGGCCAGGCCCCCTGCGCGGCCGCCGGGTTCCTAAGGTAGCCTGATATGTTGATGAAAGATCCGGATCCATCCTTGTCCCCAGCCGGCCAGCCGCGGCTGTTGCGCATTACCCCGTGGTGGGCGGGGGCCTGGATGGCGCTGGTGGTGCTGGCGGTGTCCTGGGCCGGGTTGTTGGTCCTGTACCACCGCACGGCGCAGGCCCAATTCAAAACGGTGCAGGAAGAGCTGCTGAGCCTGGCCCGCTCCGCGGCGCAACTGGTGGATGGGGATCGCCACGCCGAGCTGCGCGCGGCCGGGCAAACCGGATCCCCGCTGCACCTCCAACTGCTGGGGCCCCTGCTCAAGTTCCACCAGGCCAACCCCGACGTCTATTATTTGTACACGGCGATCCTCAGCAACCAGGCGGTCTACCTCGTGCTCGACACGGCGCAGGTCAAGCCCCAGCCGGGCGATACCACCCTCCCGGCGGCGATCATGGAGCGCTACGACGACGCGTCGGCCGCCCTGCGCGAGGCCCTGGCCCAGGGCGTAACCGCCGTGGACGACCAACCGTATACGGACACCTGGGGCACCTTCCTTAGCGGCTACGCGCCGTTCCAGGATATGGCGGGCCGGGCGGTCGGCGTCGTGGGGATCGATTTCCGGCTGGCCAAGCTCAACCAGCGGATGGCCAGCATCCGCCGCCTGTTCTGGGTGGGCGCCGGGATGGCGCTGGTCCTGGCGCTGCTGGCCGGGGGCGCGGTCTGGCACAGTTGGCGGCGGCTGCGGGAATCGTTTGCCGCGGTGGCGTTTGGCGAGCGGCGCTACCGCAACCTCGTGGTCAGCCTCAAGGAGGTGGTTTTCACCACCGATCCTTCCTCCCGCTGGAGCTATCTCAACCCGACCTGGACGGCGATGATGGGCCAGGCCGTGGAGGACTGTCTGGGCAGACAGTGGTCGGCCTTTGTGCACCCGGACGACCGCGACCTGCAGTGGCAGCAGTTTTCCGCGCTCGCGGAAGGTGTGACCGACGAAAGCCATTTCACCCTGCGCATGGCCACCCGCACCGGCGGCGTGGCCTGGTGCGAAGTGGCCGCCCAGGCCACGCGCGATGCCCAGAGCCGGTTCCTGGGCGTCACCGGCGTGCTGACCGATATCACGGCGCACAAGGAGATCGAGCAGGTGCTGGCCGACAGCGAGCAGCGGCTGCACCAGATCATCGAGAAGATGCCTGTGGGCATGTGCCTGACCGACGCGCAGGGCTGCTTCGAGTACGTCAACCCCGCCTACGAGCGACTCTTTGGCTACCCGGCCCAGGAGCTGCTGGGCCGGCCGTTCACCACGGTGCTGCCCCCGGACAAGGCCGCCCTGTTCCAGCGCCTGTTCCGCCAGTTCATGGAACGTCGCGCGACGCACCACGGGGAATGGGTGGGCCGGCACAAGGACGGCCGCGAGATCAACATCCTCGTGGACATCGTGCGCCTGGAGGAAGCCGACCGGCGCGTGCGCGTGCTGACCGTCGCGCTG
This sequence comes from uncultured Verrucomicrobiota bacterium, assembly GCA_964489425.1. Taxonomy (GTDB): domain Bacteria; phylum Verrucomicrobiota; class Kiritimatiellia; order RZYC01; family CAZAYP01; genus CAZAYP01. The sequence continues at coordinate 40,106 of CAZAYP010000038.1, forward strand.
GACATTACCCGGGATCTGCGCCACCAGGAGATGATTGCCGCGGCGGCGGCCTGCAGCGGCCTGCTGCTGTCCAGCCGGCCCGGGGACATGCCTTGGGCGCGGATCGCGCGCAGCCTGGGCCAAGCCACCGGCGCCACCCGGGCCATGATTTACGAGCACCGGCCCATGGTGGCGGCCTCCGGCCCTTGCGCCAGCCTGGCCGGGGCCTGGAGCCGGCCGGATCAACCCGGGCCGCTGCCGGACCGGCTGGAGTACCGTGCGGCAGGCCTCGGGCGCTGGCCCGACCTGCTGGCCACCGGACAAGGGTTGGTCGAGCCCATGGCCGCCTGGCCGGCCGCGGAGCAGGCCGCGTGGCCGGGGCTCGGGATCCGCTCGCTGGTCGTGGTGCCCGTGGTGGTGGATCACGTGCTGTGGGGCTTCATCGGGCTGGGCGACGGCGCCGCGGCCCGGACCTGGGACGACCGGGAACTCGCCCTGCTGCGCTCGGTGGCCAGCAACATCAGCTTGCGCCTCCGGCAACAGCGGGATGCCGAGGCGGTCATGCAGGCCCGCGACCGCGCCGAGCTGTTCAACCGCGTGGTGCCCAGCGCCGTGTTCACCGTGGACCTGGAACAACGCATCACCTCGTGGAACCACAAGGCCGAGGAGCTCACGGGGTATCCGGCCGCCGAGGTGCTGGGCCAGCCCTGCCTGAAGTTCGCCGAGCACCCCTGCAAGGCGCGCTGCGGGCTCTTCGCCGCCGACGTGCCCAAGCCGGTCACCGGCAAAGAGTGCACCATCCGGCGCAAGGACGGGACGCTGCGCGTGATCTGGAAGAACGTGGACGTGCTGCGCGACGCGGCCGGCCAGGTCATCGGCGGGATCGAAAGCTTCGAGGATGTTACCGACTACAAGCGCATGCAGCAGGACCTGCTGCGCGCCAAGGAGTCCGCCGAGGCCGCCAACCGCGCCAAGGGCGCGTTCCTGGCCGCCATGAGCCATGAGATCCGCACCCCGATGAACGGCGTGATCGGCATGACCAGCCTGCTGCTGGACACCCCGCTGACCGCCCAGCAGCGCGAGTATGTGGAGATCGCCCGCACCAGCGGCGATGCCCTGCTGACCATCATCAATGACATTTTGGACTTCTCCAAGATCGAGGCCGGCCGCGTGGACCTCGAGGAGGCCCCGTTCGATCTGCGCATGTGCGTCGAGGAGGCCATGGACCTGCTGGCCCTGCGCGCCCACGAAAAGGGGCTGGAACTCGCCTACTTGATCGCCGACGGCACGCCCACCCGCCTGGTGGGCGACGTGACCCGCCTGCGCCAGGTGCTGGTCAACCTCGTGGGCAACGCGGTCAAGTTCACCGCGCGGGGCGAGGTCGTGGTGGAAGTGCAGCCGGCCGAGCGCCAGGACGACTGGTGCCAGCTGGAGTTCCGGGTCCGCGACACGGGCATCGGCATCGCGGCTGATCAGCAACCGCACCTGTTCCATGCCTTCACCCAGGCCGACGCATCCATCACCCGCAAGTTTGGCGGCACGGGCCTGGGCCTGGCCATCTGCAAGCGCCTGGTGCAGCTCATGGGCGGCACGATCGGCGTCACCAGCCGCCTGGGCGCGGGCACCGAGTTCCAGTTTAGCGTGCGCATGCGCCTGCAGGCCGGCCGCGTGCCGGTGCAGCCGCGCGAGGAGCTGGCGGACCTGCGCGGGCTGCGAGTGCTGATCGTGGACGACAACGCCACCAACCGCCGGCTGCTGGAAGAGCAAACCCGGCAATGGGGCCTGGAGCCGCTGCTGGCCGAGACGCCGGAACAAGCCATCCAGATCATGGCGCAGGAGCCGCGCCCGGACCTGGCCCTGCTCGACTGGGCCATGCCCAACACCAATGGCGGCGTGCTGGCCGAGCAGATTCGCGCCCTGCCCCAGGGAGCCGGGTTGCCCCTGGTCCTGCTGAGCTCCATCCAGGAGCGCATCACCTCGCCGCACTTTGCCGTCATCCTGCACAAGCCCATCAAGTCCGGCCAGCTGTACAACGCCCTGCTCAGCGTGGCCCGCCGCGCCGGCCGATCGCGGCCGGCAGCCCGGGAGGCCGACCAGCCCGCGCCGCCGCGGCCGCTGCGCATCCTGCTGGCGGAAGACAACGTCGTGAACCAGAAAGTCTGCCAGCACATCCTGCGCCAACTGGGTTACCCGGTCGACACCGTGGCCAACGGCCTGGAAGTGCTGGACGCCATCCAGCGCCGGGCGTATGACGTGGTGCTGATGGATTGCCAGATGCCCGAGCTCGACGGCTACGAAACCACGCGCCGCATCCGCGCCCAGGAACCGTCTCCCGGCCCGGAGTCACGCCTGTACATCATCGCCCTCACCGCGGCGGCCATGGCTGAGGATCGCGCCGCCGCCGCCGCCGCCGGCATGCAGGATTACCTGACCAAGCCGATCATGCCCCGGGACCTGCGCCAGGCCCTGGACAAGGCGCCGCTGCGGACCGGCGCCCAGGCCGCGGGATCCGCGGGCTCGCCGCCCCGGGGGACCGGATGAACCTGCTGCCCCACCTGCTGGCGACGATCAGCGGCCTGCTGCTGGCGGCCATCGCGATCACGGCCTGGCGCCTGCGCGGCCTGCCCGGCGGCATCACCCGCCGGCCGTGGCTGATGCCCCTGGTCTCCCTGCTGCTGGTGGCGGGCGGGTGGTGGCTGGCCCGCGAATACAGCCGGGCGGTGGAGTCCGAGATGGCGCACCAGCTCCTGGCCCAGGCCAACGCGGTGGCGCAAACGATGAACCCCGACCGGATCGCCAGCCTGACGTTCACCCCGGCGGACCGCGACCAACCTGCTTGCCAGCAACTGGGCGCGCAGATGCGCGCGTACAGCGCGGCGATGCTCCCCGAATTCGGCGCGCACAACCGGTACATGGCCATTTACAGCTTGGCCCTCCGCAACGAGACCATCCTGTTCGGACCGGGAAGCACTTCCGCCGGTGACCCGCGGGCTTCGCTGCCAGGCACGGTGTACGCCCGGCCCCCGGAACTGATCCGGGCTGTTTTTCAGGACGGCCAACAGCAGGTCATGGGGCCGTACCGGGACGAGTTCGGCGACCTGGTCAGCGCTTTTGCCCCGGTGTTCAACCCGACGACCGGCGCCATCATCGCGGTCATCGGCATGGACATCGAGGCGCGCGACTGGCTGGCGGCCATCGCGTGGGCGCGCAGCCTGCCGGTGCTGTTCGTGCTGGTGCTGGTGGCGCTGCTGGTCGGCGGGTACTACCTGCTGGCCGTGCGCCGCCAACTGCGGCCGGAACGGCAATGGCGCTGGCGCTACGCCGAGGCTGCGCTCACGGCCGGGTTCGGCCTGACCATCACCCTGGCGTCCGCCGCCACGATCCGCTGGATTGAAAAAGTCGACTTGTGGGACGATTTTTCGGGCATGGCCCGGGCCCAGGGCGCCGGGCTGGTGGACATGGTGCTCGACATCCGCGACTACCAGCTCGCCGCGCTGGTCCGCGTGCTGGAGGAACGCGAAGGGTCTGCGCCCGCGTTCCGCGCCGCGGCCGACCTGATCCAGCGGGCGGGCTACATGCACGGGGTGGCGCGGGCGCAGCGTGTGCCGGCCCCGGATCGCCAGGCGTTTGAAGCCCGGATGCGCGCGGAAGGTCGCCCGGATTTCAGGATTTATGAAAAAGATGCCCGGGGCAGCAACCAACCCGCCGCGGACCGGCCGTTCTATTTTCCCATCGTGGATATCGTCCCCCTGGAGTCCACCCGCACGGCCATCGGGTTTGACATCTATTCTGATCCAACGCGCCAGGCCGCCATTGACCTGGCGATCCGCACCGGGTTCGCCTCCGCCACCGACCTGGTGCGATCGGCCAACCGGCTGGATCCGGTCGTGATGATCTATGCCCCGGTCCATCAACACGACCGCGTGGAAGAGATCGCGGTCGTGGCGTTGCATCCCACGGACCTGCTGCGCGGGGCGTTCTGGTGGCTGGGCCGCAATCAGCGCCAGGTCGTGGCGACCCTTTACCAACTCGAGGCCGACGGCACCGCCCGCCTGCTGGCCGGAACCGCCGCGGACCCCGCCACCGCAGGGCAACCGGTGGCACTGCCCAACCAGGCGGAGCAGCAGGGCATGTTGGTGATTGCGCCGTTGTTTGCCTTTGGCAAAACCTACGCCGTGGAAGTCCGCGCCGGACCGGATTACCTGGCCCAGCGCTGGCTGTTCGGCGGCTGGCTGACGGGTTTGGCGGGGTTGATCCTGACGGCCCTCCTGACGGCCTTGGTCACGCTCATGACCAACCGCCGCGCGCTGCTGGAACGTCAGGTCCAGTCGCGGACCGCCGAGTTGGCGACCAGCGAGCAGCGCTACGCGTCGATCTTCAACCAGTCGCCCATTGCCGTGGAGCACTACGACGCCCGGGGCATGCTGCTCAACGTGAACGCCAGGTGCCGCGCAATGTTCGGCGTGGTGGATGCCGGCGAGCTCGCGCGGTTCAACCTGTTTGACGACCCCAACGTCAGCGCCGAAAACAAGCAGCGCCTGCTGCGCGGGGAGCCGGTGCAGTACGAGGCGGCGTTTGATTTCGACAAGGTCCGCCAGGCCCGCCTGTACCAGACCACCCGGTCCGGGACCATCTGGATCGACTGCAGCATCGCCCCCCTGCGGGATGGCGGGGACCTGCGCGGCTACTTGGTGCAGGTGCAGGAAGTTACCGCCCGCAAAAATGCCGAGGCGGTTAGCCAGCAGATGCGGCGCAACCTGGACCTGCTCTTCAACACGATCCACGACCTGCTTTTCGTGCTCGACATGCAGGGCGGCATGCGCCATGTCAACGCGCAGGTGGTGCAGCGCCTTGGCTATGCGCGGGAAGAGCTGCTGGGCCAATCCATGCTCATGGTCCATCCCCCGGCGCAGCGCGAGGAAGCCGGGCGCATCTTGGCGGACATGCTGGACGGGCGGACGGACTTGTGCCGGGTGCCGCTGCAGACGAAAGACGGCCGGCTGATCCCGGTGGAAACCAGCGTGACCATGGGCGAGTGGGACGGGCAGCCGGCCTTGTTCGGCGTATCCCGCGACGTGTCCGAGCTCAAGCTGTCCGAGGAAAAATTCGCCAGCGCCTTTAACTCCGGCCTGGTGCTCATGGCGATCTCCGACGTAGCGGATGGACGATTCCACGAGGTAAACGATGCCTTTGTGGCCACCATGGGCTACCGCCGCGACGAGGTCATCGGCAAGACCAGCGCAGAGCTCAATCTGTTCGTGGACACCGAAGCCCGCGCGGCCATGCGCGCCCAGTACCATCGGGAAGGCGCCATCCGCAACGCTGAGCTGCGCGTACGTACCAAGTCCGGGGCCATCCTCTGGGGCCTGTTCTCCGTGACCCCCATCCAGGTGGCCGACAAGCCCATGTGGTTGTCCACCATGACCGACATCACCGAGCGCAAGCGGTTCCAGGACGAGCTGCTGGATATCAACACCCAGTTGGAGCGCGCCATTGACCGGGCCAACGAGATGGCCGTGCGCGCCGAGCACGCCAACGTGGCCAAGAGCGAGTTCCTGGCCAACATGAGCCACGAGATTCGTACGCCCATGAACGGCATCATCGGCATGGCCAGCTTTCTGCTGGAAACGGACCTGACCCCGCTGCAGCGTAATTACGGCCAGACCGTGCTCTCCTGCTCTCAGTCGCTCCTCAGCCTGCTCAACGATATCCTGGATTTCTCCAAGATCGAAGCCGGCAAGCTGGCCCTGGAGAACCTCGACTTCAACCCGCGGGACGTCTTGGACGACGTCATCGGCATCATGGCCCTGCGGGCCGAGGAAAAAGGCTTGGAATTCGTCGGCAGCGTGGACCCGACCCTGCCCCCGCGGCTGCGCGGCGACCCGGCGCGCCTGCGCCAGATGCTGCTCAACCTGGCCGGCAACGCGGTCAAGTTCACCGAGGCCGGCGAGGTGGTTGTCCAGGCCGCCCCGGTCACTGCGGCAGACGGCGGGCTGGCGGTCCGGTTCGCGGTTCGCGACACGGGGATCGGCATCCCCGAGGAAAAGCAGGCGCTCCTGTTCCAGAGCTTCTCCCAGGTCGATGCCTCGACCACGCGCAAGTTCGGCGGCACCGGGCTGGGGCTGGCCATCACCCGGCGCCTGGCCGAGTTGATGGGCGGCACGGTGGGCGTCACCAGCGCGGCGGGCCGCGGGTCCGAGTTCTGGTTCGTGGTCCCCTTGGCGGCGGCCCCGGCCCCGGGCGCGAGCGCGCCGGCGGGCGTTGCTGGCCAGCGGGTTTTGGTGGTGGACGACCATGCCGCCACGCGCAGCCACCTCGCCGCGCAGTTGTCCGCCTGGGGCCTGCGCGCCGAATGCGCGGCCGATGGCCCCGCGGCGCTGACCCTCTTGCAGAACGCGCAATCCGCCGGCGACCCGTTCAAGGTCCTGATGGCGGACCAGCGCATGCCCGGCATGGATGGGGAAACCCTGTTGCGCATGCTGCATGGCGAGGACCGGTGGCGGGGCATGCAGAGCCTCCTGATGGTCCCGCTGCGCGGCGCGGAAGCCGCGGGGCGCGCCGGGCCGGGCAACGGCACCGCCTGCATCAACAAGCCGATCCAATACAGCGAGTTGCAGCGCCTCATGGCGTGGATCCTCGGCGGGGTCGGCGCCCAGCCGGGAACCCCGGCCGCGGAGCCGGCCGCTGCGCCCCCGCCCCCCGCACGGATCCTGCTGGTGGAAGACAACCTGGTGAACCAGCGGGTCGCCGCGGCCATTGTCACCAAGCTGGGGCACCGGGTGGATATTGCCAACAACGGGCTGGAGGGCCTGAAAGCGCTGCAAGTCAACCTGTATGACCTGGTGTTGATGGATATCCAGATGCCGGGCATGGACGGCCTTGAGGCCACGCGCGCGATCCGCGACCCGCAGTCGTCCGTGCTCGACCACCGGATCCCGATCGTCGCCATGACCGCCCACGCCATGCAGGGCGACCGCGAAATGTGCCTCGAGTCCGGCATGGACGATTACATCAGCAAGCCGGTGCCGCCGCGGGCGCTGGCCGACATGCTGGCCAAGTGGCTGCCGCGCTGCGCGCGCCCGACGCCCCTGCCGGCGGCGCCGGAAGCGGCCGCGCCCGCCGGTCAGAGCGGCGCGGTCTTTGATCTCGCCGCGCTCCGGGAGCAGTTGCTGAATGATGACGACTTGCTGCGCCGGGCATTGTCCGCGTTCCTGGAAGACATCCCCGCCCGTGTCAAGACGCTGGACGAAGCCCTCGCCGGGGGCCATGCCCAGGCCGCGGCATCCACGGCCCATTGGATCAAGGGGGCCGTGGCCACGGTGGGTGGCGACGGCGTGCGGGATATCGCGGCCGCCCTCGAGATGGCGGCCCGCCAGGGCGATCTCAAGGGCATGCAGTATTTATGGGCCGATTTGCGGGCCAGGATCGATGAGATGCTGGCCGCCATGCGCCAGGCCATGGGATGAACATGAATTCAGCATTTGAATTAACTACGAATCACGCGAATCACGCGAAACTTATTGCCGCAGAACAAGGGATGCATTCGTGTGTTTCGTGTGTTTCGTAGTTCATCTGCTCTTTCCAGGTTCACCCCACCTGGCCGCGCCCTGGCTCGTTCCGAAGGCCGCCTGAATCACGGCACGAAAAACACCATGGTGTTCTGGGGGATGCTGCCCTCGGGCACCCGGCTCCCCGGCACCAGCCGCCCGTCCGGAAAGCGGTAGAGGGTGGTGGCGGCATTCCAGCGTTCCTGGCAGATGTCATAGGCGCTGCGCCGGGCGGTGATGTAGCCGCCGTGGGTGTAGCCCGCGAGCACCTGCGTCTGGGCGGGCACCTGCAAGGCGGCTGCGCCCAGCTCATCGCCGCGCGCCACCTTGCCGCCGGGCAGGAAATAAATCGTGCTGGCGCGGTTGTACTCGGCGCCGGCAATGGATTGGACCGTGGCGCCGCCCGCGCCGACGGTCCGCAGCCCCGCGGGCGCCGCGCCGGCGCTGCCGGCCGCGGGCGAGGCATCCTCGGGGCAGGCCTCGTCCGGGAGCACCACGCGCGTGCCGATCGGCATGGCGGTCCAGTCCTTGATCTCCGCCCCGCTTTGCTCGCGGCCATCGGGAAAAATGTAGCGGGTCTGGGGATCGTTGTAATCGTCGCCCGCCACGTCCCACGCGGATTGGCCGCGGGTGATGACGTTGGGGCCGGCCGCGGTGGACGTGAGCCGGGTCAGGGCCGAGGCCTGCTCCGCCACGTTGCCGTAGAGCACGCTGGCGAGATACGGATCGCCCACCACCAGGCGCTTGGCCCTGACGTCCGGGTCGTACGACGGCTGGCTGGTCAGGCCCAGTTGCCGGCGCAGGTCGCGCCGCGCAAACAGCATGCCGCAGCGCTTGCGGCCCCGGTGCGGCTTCTTGTGCCACGGGTTGGGGTTGCCATAAGCCACCATGGAGTGGGTCAGCACCTTGTCGTCCGGCACGCCGTAGCGCGTCTGCAGTTGCGTCAGCAGGTCGCGCAACGCCACGGTCTGGGCCGGGGTGATGGTCTTGTTGTGGTAGCCCACCACCTCGATCCCGAGGGCGTGGTTGTCGATGCCGGACCGGCCTTCCCACATGCTGCGGCCGCTGTGGTAAGCCACCTTGTTCTGGCGGACAATGCGGTAGACCACCCCATTGCGCGTCACCAGGTAGTGGGCTTCGCCGTTGCGGTACAGCTTGCCCAAAGCCCGGTCATTGCCCTCCGTGGTGTGGAGGATGATGTAGCGGGTATAGGGCCGCGCCGGCCGCTCGCGGTCGCGCGGGCTGATGTAGTCCTTGATGACCAGGCCCGCGGCCGGGCCGGCCCAGGCCCAGACCAGCAGGCCGGCCAGCCAGGCCGTCCGTGGGCGCAAAAGCAACTTGAACGCCGGGATCAGAACAGGGTGTAGATGAACGGCGCCGCGGACTGGCCGACGAAGATCATCGCCGCCAGCAGCAGCAGCACGAGGATGATGGGGATGATCCACCACGCCTTGTTATGCCAGGCAAACTGGCCAAACTCCTTCAACAACTGGCCTAAATGACGTAAAAACCGCATGGTCCAACTCCTTTAATCCAGCACAAATTCCTTGCGCCAATCCTTCTTGTCCTTCCAGGACGGCTGCTCTTTCTTGTCCAGCAGCCAGCCGCCCAGCACCAGGTAATCCATCTCCGTGCGCATGAAGCAGCGGTATGCGTCCTCGGGCGTGCACACGATCGGCTCGCCGCGCACGTTGAACGAGGTGTTGATGATGATCCCGTAGCCCGTGCGCTGCTCAAACGCCTTGATGATGTCGTAATAGCCCGGGTTCACCGCGCGGTTCACGGATTGGATGCGCGCGGAATAGTCCACGTGGGTGATGGCCGGCACGTCGGAACGGATCTGGTTGATGCGCTCGCGGATGGTGACGCTCTGGTCCACGCCCTTGCAGCGCGCCTTGCACACCTGGGCCACCAGCAGCATGTAGGGCGACGGCCGGTCGATGTCAAAGAACTCGCCGATCTTTTCCTCCAGGCACGAGGGCGCGAACGGGCGGAACGATTCGCGGTACTTGATCTTCAGGTTCATGATCGACTGCATCTTGGAGGAGCGCGCGTCGCCGATGATCGAGCGGCCGCCGAGGGCGCGCGGGCCGAACTCCATGCGGCCCTGGCACAGGCCGATCACGTTTTCCTCGTCGATCAGCTTCGCAATCGTGGGCGCCCACTCCTCCTTGGGCAGCAGCCGGCCCTTGTAGCCCTTGGCGTCAAGGAACGCCTTGATCTCCTCGTCGCTGAACGTCGGGCCGAGGTAGGCGCCTTTCATCTTGTCGGTCTTGTTGTCCGCCTGGCGCGGCTTGTTGTGCGCCTGGTACCAGGTGATCAGGGCCGCGCCCAAGGATCCGCCCGCGTCGCCGGCGGCCGGCTGGATCCAGATATCGTCAAAGATTTTTTCCTCGAGCAGCTTGCCGTTGGCCACGCAGTTGAGCGCCACGCCGCCGGCGAGGCAGAGGTATTTCTCGCCGGTCTCTTTCTTGATGTGGCGGGCCATGCGCAGGACAATGTCCTCGGTCACTTCCTGGATCGACTTGGCGATGTCCATCTCGCGCTGGCTCAGGTCCGCCTCGGCCTTGCGCGGCGGGCCATCGAAGAGCGTGTCGAACGCCTCGTTGGTCATGGTCAGGCCGTCGAGGTAGCCGAAATACTTCATGTTCAGGCGGAAGGATCCGTCGTCTTTGAGGTCCAGCAGGTGGTCGTAGATGACCTTCTTGTACTTGGGCTCGCCGTAGGGCGCCAGGCCCATGAGCTTGTACTCGCCGGAATTGACCTTGAACCCGGTGAAGTAGGTGAACGCCGAGTACAGCAGGCCCAGCGAGTGCGGGAACCGCAGCTCGCGGAACACCTCGATCTTGTTGCCGTTGCCGCGCGCCATGGTGCTGGTGGCCCACTCGCCCACGCCGTCCAACGTCAGGATCGCCGCGCGCTCGAACGGGGACGGGAAGAAGGCACTGGCCACGTGCGACTCGTGATGCTCAGGGAAATACATGGGCACGCGGTCGCGGATCCCGCACTGCTCCAGGGCCTTTTCGATTTCCAGCGGGATCCACAGCTTTTGCTTGAGCCACAGCGGGATCGCCATCATGAACGACTGCAGGCCGCGCGGCGCCACGCCCATGTAGGTCTCGAGGATGCGGGCGAACTTGGTGATCGGTTTGTCGTAGAACGCCACGCCGTCCAACTGGCCCGGGCCCACGCCGCCCTCGGCCAAACAGTACCTGACCGCATGAAACGGGAAGTTGTGATCGTGTTTCTTGCGGGTGAACCGCTCCTCCTGCGCCGCGGCGATAATCTCGCCGTCACGCACCAGGGTGGCCGCCGAATCGTGATAAAACGCGCTGATGCCGAGGATGTTCATTAGTGTTGCTTCCTGAAGTGTTCGGGTCCGGAGATGGGCGGCCGCGGCACCCAGTAGGTGGTGGCCGAAGTCGGCACGGCGCGGCACATGGGATCCTTGCCCCGCAAATTCAAGAAAAAGTGCGCCGGAGCAAATGCCAAATAAAAGAATGGCACCAGCAGCAGGTAGGTCAGCCCCGTGCCCACGATCCTGCCCAGCCACGCGCCAAACCGTTCAATAAGCTTGAACAGCGGCGGGATGAACAGCCCGGAAAAGAGCACAATGCCCGCCAAACTGAACACGATGTACGCCATCACCCGGTGCGGGTGAGCCCGCGGGAAAAAGTAGAACAGGGCGCCAATGGCAGCCATCACCAGGAACTGGATGAAGGCCTTGGCCTGGCGCGGCATGCCCGCCGGCTTGGGCGCAGCCGTCTCTGTCCAGCGCCAGACGACCTTCGACACTGCATTTTGCTCAAAAGTTGCCATATCCATCCTAACTGTTTTCGTTATCCACCCACGGCACAGCCCGGCCTTCCTGACCGTGCGTTCAGGAATGCTGCATCGTTGCAAAATAATGCTGAAAGGCAACTATTTTCTTTAATTTGCGGCGCTTTTTTTTATCCTAAAGAATCTGCAACGCGGGTATAACCAACGGCATGGGAACGGCATCCAACCCGGAAGGAATGAGCGGCATGAAAAAAACCAAGATCGTATGCACCATTGGCCCGGCCTCGGGCAAACCTGAAGTGTTCGAAGCCATGATCAAGGCCGGGATGAATGTTGCGCGCCTCAACTTCTCCCACGGCACCCACGAGGAACACGGGGCCACCATCCAGATGATCCGCTCCGTGGCCGCCAGGCTGAACCAGCCGATCGCCATTCTCCAGGACATCGCCGGCCCCAAGATCCGCTGTGGCACCATTGCCGCCGGCACGGTCGAGCTTAAAACCGGGCAGACGTTTGTCCTTACGGATCAGCCCGCGCCCGGCGACAGCCAGCGCGTCTCGGTCTCCTACTCCGGCCTGCCGCGCCTGGTGCGCAAGGGCGACCGCGTACTCCTGAGCGACGGCGCGCTGGAACTGGAGGTGCAGTCGGCCACGGATACCGACATCATCTGCAAGGTCATCAATGGCGGCACCCTGAGCTCGCGCAAGGGCATCAACCTGCCGTCGCGCTCCACCGGCATCCCGATCCTCACCGAGAAAGACCGCGCCGACCTGCTGTTCGGCCTGGAACAGGACGTCGATTATATCGGCCTCTCGTTTGTCCGCACCGCGGAGGAGATCCAGGAAGTCCGCGACATTATCCAGGCCCAGGGCAAGGACACGCCGCTGATCGCCAAGATCGAGAAGCCCGAGGCGGTTGCCAACATCGATGCCATCCTCCAGGCTGCCGACGGCATCATGGTGGCGCGCGGCGACCTGGGCGTGGAAGTGCCCTACGAGCAGGTGCCGCTCATCCAGCGCACCCTGATCGAGAAAGCCAACCGCGCCGGCAAGCCGGTGATCACCGCCACCCAGATGATGGAGTCCATGGTGAACAGCCCGCGGCCGACGCGCGCGGAGGTCACGGACGTGGCCAATGCCATCCTGCTGGGCACGGACGCGATCATGCTGTCCGAGGAAAGCGCCATGGGCCAGTTCCCCGTGCAGGCCGTGGCCGCCATGCAGCGCGTGGCCGCGGAGACCGAGAAGGCGTTCCCCTACCGCGACTGGACCCGCCGCGTGGGCAGCGACGGCGAGTTGACCGTGGAAGAGTCCGTGGCCCGCGCCGCCGACGGCCTGCTGGAAGACATCAATGCCGCGGCCCTGGTGACGTTCACCTCGTCCGGCAGCGCCGCGCGCCGCGTGGCCAAGTACCGGCCGCCCTGCCTGATCATCGCGCCGACCCCGAACCTGACCACGTACCGGCGCCTGGCCCTGGTCTGGGGCGCGGTGCCCCTGCTGCTCAAGCAGATGGACAACGAGATGGAAGCCATCAGCGAGGCGTCGGCCCTGTCCATTGCCGCCGGCCTGGTGGAAGTCGGCCAGAAAGTGGTGGTCACCGCCGGCGTGCCCATGAACCGGCCGGGCCACACCAACGTGATCTGGGTGGTTACCGTCGGCGAAGACGAGAAGACGTTCTAGGCCGGGCGGCGCGCAGCCATCCGCAAGATTTTCCAATGTTTGGAAAACCGGGTCCGATTTTTTCCAATGTTTGGAAAAACCGGCGCGAGATTTTCCAATGATTGGAAAACCAGCCGGCCATTTTTCCAATGATTGGAAATCCATGCCAGGCACCCCGCGGATCTTGGCGTCGAATGCCGACTCCAGCCTGGGTGACGCCGCCGGCCTTGACTCCGCCCGTTACCGGCTGCGGTTCGAACTTTTGCCATAGAACGGCCGCCCATCCTGAACGGCCGCCCATCCTTGACATGCACCAACCTGCTTGTTATTAGTATCACATCATATACGGTTAAGTGTGCGGTGTGCATACGTGAGTTCATACCGCCGAGCGTTTGGAACCTGCCGGACAACAACCAGAGAGGTGGCAACATGAAGATGCGCGTTGGGCACAAGTTGGGTATTGGATTTGGACTTTGCGTGCTGGTGATCATCATCCTTGGCGTCATGGGCTACGTAGTGTTGGGATTGGTGCAAGCCGACGCCGAGACGGCGGCCAAGCGGCTGACAGAAGCCACTCGGGCGCGGGAAATGTCGATGATGCCGGCCAAGCTTTACCAGGTTATCGCCGACGCGATCATCAATCGGGACCTTGCAGCCTCCCGCCAGGAGTGGGAGGCGCTCAAGCGCGAGTTGGAGGAGGACGTGGCAACGGTGAGCGCCATGGCCGACACGCCGGAAGAAAAAACATGGGCCGCTGAGGGCGGCTTGGCATTCGAGGACATCTTCCAGCTGTTCGAAAAGCAGACCATGCCTATCCTGGAAAAGAACGAGGCGGACGCAGATGCCAAACTGCGCGACATCGATGGCCAACTCGATGACAAGATGCAGATCGCAAGCGAGAAGTTTGATAAGCTTTACGCGGCGCTGGAGCACGAAGGCGAGAAGGCCATGACCGACTTGCATACCATCATTGCCGGAAGCTCGGTGGCCAGTGGCATCGCTTCGGTCATCGGCATTCTCCTGGGGTTGGGCGCGGCGATCCTCCTCACCCTTTCGTTCGTGCGCGGGCTGCGGAAGTTGAACCAGGCCGCCGGCGCCATCAGCATGGGGGATTTCAGCGCGGACATCTCATTCAAATCCAGTGATGAGCTGGGCGACCTGGCCGATAGTTTCCGCCGCGTGAAAGATTCGCTCATGGATAAAGCGGAGAACGCCAAGGCCATTGCCCGGGGCGATTTGACCCGGGCGGTGCGCCTGGCGTCTGAACGCGATGTGCTCGGTCAGTCGTTCCAAGCCATGGTGGCAGCCATCCAGGCCATGGTGGCGGATGTCGGCCAACTGGCGGCCGCGGCCGTGGCCGGCAAGCTCGCCACCCGCGCGGACGCCGGCAAACATGCCGGCGACTTCCGCAAGATCGTCGAGGGGGTCAACGGCACCCTGGATGCGATCGTGACGCCGCTCAACGTGTCCGCGAACTACGTGGACCGGATCAGCAAGGGCGATCTCCCGCCCAGGATCACCGCCAGCTACAACGGCGATTTCAACACCATCAAGAACAACCTCAACACCTGCATCGACTCCATCCAGGCGCTGATTGCCGACGCCGGCAAGCTGTCCGCCGCGGCCGTGGCCGGCCAGTTGGCGACCCGCGCGGATGCCAGCAAGCATGCCGGGGATTACCGCCGGATCGTCGAGGGGGTCAACGCCACGCTAGACGCGGTGATCGGCCCGCTCAACGTGTCCGCCGATTACGTGGCGCGCATCAGCCAGGGCAATATCCCGCCGCCGATCACCGCCACCTACAACGGCGACTTCAATACCATCAAGAACAACCTCAACCAGTGCGTCACGGCCGTCAATGCCCTGATTGCGGACGCCAACATGCTGGCGGCCGCGGCCGTGGCCGGCCAGTTGGCGACCCGCGCGGATGCCAGCAAGCATGCCGGGGATTACCGCAAGATCGTCGAGGGGGTCAACGCCACGCTGGACGCGATCGTGGCGCCGCTCAACGAGGCGGCCCAGGTGGTCAAGGGCGCGGCGGCGCAGGATTTGCGCGCGCGGGTGTCCGGTCATTACCAGGGGCAGTTGGCCGAGTTCGGCAACAACATCAACCAGATGATGGAGCAACTGGAGGGGGCGCTGTCCCAGGTGGCGGAGGCGGTGGCGCAGGTGAACAACGGGGCCCAGCAGATCTCCAGCGCCAGCCAGTCGCTGTCGCAGGGCGCCACGGAGCAGGCGGCGAGCCTGGAAGAGATCAGCAGCTCGATCACCGAGATTGCGGCGCAGACCAAGACCAACGCGGGCAACGCGGGGCAGGCCAACCAATTGGCGCAGACGGCGCGCGGGCAAGCGGAAGAGGGCAGCCGGCAGATGGGCGGCATGGTCACGGCCATGGGCGAGATCAACGCCTCCAGCCAGCAGATCGCCAAGATCATCAAGGTGATTGACGACATCGCTTTCCAGACCAACCTGCTGGCCTTGAACGCCGCCGTGGAAGCCGCGCGCGCCGGGCGGCACGGCAAGGGGTTTGCCGTGGTGGCGGACGAGGTCCGCAACCTGGCCGGCCGCAGCGCCAAGGCGGCCAAGGAAACGGCGGACTTGATCGAAGGCTCGGGCCGGAAAGTGGAGAACGGGCTCAACGTGGCAAACTCCACGGCCGTGTCGTTCAAGGGGATTGTGGACAGCATTGGCAAGGTGACCAGCCTGGTGGGCGAGATTGCGGCGGCGTCCAACGAGCAGGCCCAGGGCGTGGCGCAGATCAACCAGGGCCTGGGCCAGGTGGACCAGGTGACCCAGCAGAACACGGCCAACGCGGAGCAGACCGCGTCCGCGGCCGAGGAACTGTCGAGCCAGGCGGAAGAGTTGCGGGGCATGGTGGGGCAGTTCAAGCTCAGCCGCCAGCAGGCAGCGGAAGGTGCGCGCAAGGCCGTGGCTGGGGCGCCGCGCAAGAAACTGGCTGGGGCTGCGGCTGCGCCGGTCACCAAGGCCGGCACCGCGGCGCCCAACGAAGTGATCGTCCTCGACGACAAGGAATTCGGCAAGTTCTAGATCGGCACACCCACGGGATGGATTGATACCACTCTCGCGTGAAAATCGGCAAGATCCGCAGCGCACTTGGCGCCAGGCATCTGGTTATGGAATGGAGAACAAGCCTACGAGCTCCCCTC
>CAZAYP010000039.1:0-56142 GCA_964489425.1 uncultured Verrucomicrobiota bacterium
CGCGGCCGCGCCACCGGCGCCTGAACCCGGGCCCGCGCCGCTGCCCGCGCCCGCGGCCGAGACCCCCGGCGAATTCGCCGGCCCGGCCGGATCAGAGGCGGCTCCTGCCGCCGCGGCGCCGGCGGGTGCCGAAGCCGCGGAGGTGGACGAGGATGACCCCGGCCGACCGGCGGTCTGGGCGTGGAACGCCGTGAAGCGCCAGGTGGCGGCGGCCGCCCTGCAACTGGATTTCGAGGCGGCGCGGGCCGAGATCGACAGCGCGCGCCGCGACCCCGACCTGGAGCCGTACGCGCGGCAGCTGGGCCGGCTGGAAAAGGACCTGGCCGCGGCCGCGAGCATGCCGCAGGTCATCCTGGCCGCCTACACCAACCTCGTGGGCCAGGCCGTGGTCATTGCGCTCAAGACCGGCCCCGACACGTGGATCATCCGCGGCGTGCGCCAGGGCGCGATCCGCGTCCGCAAGGAAGTGGTCGGCGGATTCATCGACCGCGAGTTCACCCTCGCCGACCTGAGCATGAGCGAGAAGCTCCTGCGCCTGAACGCCACCACGGATCCGGCGCGCGAACTGATGCGCGGCCTGCTCCTCTACCAGGCCGGCCGGTTTTCCGCGGCGCATGACCTGCTGCAGCAGTCGCACACGGCGCTCGGCCGCGAGGCGGCGCGCTGGATGGAGCAGTCCCGCTACCGCATCAACGAGCAGATGGCCCGGCAGGCCCTGGACCGCCTGGCGATCTCCACGGGCCTGGACTTGCCGGCCGGCGACCCCGCGGCCGCCGCCGGCAAGGTGCGGCGGGCGCGCTTCGGCCCGGCCGACATCGCGCGCCTGCGCGAGGACGCCACCCGGTTCCTGGACGAGTACGGCGGCACCGCGGCGGCCCGCCAGGCCGCCCCCCTGGTGCTGGCCATGGTCCAGGCGGACGCCGTGCCGCGCGAGGTGGCGCCGGACGCGCTGGAAGCCGCCCTGGCCGCGCTGCGCGCGGCCAACCCCGAGCAGGACCCGCTGGCGGGCACGCCCTACTTCGCCCCGGACGGCCTGGAGCTGGATCTTTCCGGCAACCCTGAGCTGCGGGACATCTCTGCGTTGCAGGGGCTGCCGGTGCGCCGCCTGGACCTCAGCCACAGCCAGGTGGCGGACCTGGGCGCCCTGGCGGGCATGCCCCTGGTGGAGCTGAACCTGGCCGGTTGCCCGGTGACCAATGCGACGCCGCTGCGGGGCGCGCCCCTGGCCCGGCTGAACCTTGCGGAAACCGGGGTGGCGGACCTGGGGCCGCTCGCCGGCATGCCGCTGGTCGTCCTTAACCTTACCCAAACCCCCGTGGCGCAGATCGGCCCGCTGCGCGGCATGCCGCTGCAGGACCTGTCCCTGGCCGGCACGGCCGTGGCGGACCTGCGGCCGTTGCAGGGGTTGCCCCTGGCCCGGCTGGTGCTGGCCTGGACCCAGGTAACCGACTTGCGGCCGCTGCAGGGCATGGCGCTCGCGGAGTTGGACGTGCAAGGCGCCTGGCAGATCGCCGACTTCGCCCCGCTGGCGGGCATGACCGGCCTGGTCAAGCTGGCGGCCAACGACTGGACGTACCAGACGCTGATGTTCCCGGTGGGCAAGGCTCTGGAGCGTGGCAACCGCGACATGGCCATTGCCGAGGCGCGCCGGATCCTCGCGACGTTTGCCCGGGTCCCGGCCATGCAGGGGGTGCTGGCGGATATCGGCCGGTTCGTGGACACGACCCTGCCGGCCTGGGACCGGGTGCGCCAGGCGTTCAACCAGCGGCCGGACCTGGTCAAAGACCTGGCCGGCGAGTTTCGCGGCCGCCGCTACCTTGTGTATCCCGACTTCCTGCGCTGGGAAGAGGCCCGGGTTTTTGCCGGCCGCCTGGGCGGCCGCCTGGCCGTGGTCCCGGACGCCGCGACCCAGGCTTGGCTGGCAAGCCACTGCGCCCTGCCAGGCATATCGCTTTGGTTGGGGGCAACGGACGCCCGGATGGAAGGGCAATGGGAATGGGTGGACGGCACGCCGCCGCGTTACGTCAACTGGGCGGCCGGCGAGCCCAACAACTATACGCCCGGAGAGCATGCCCTGGGCATGCAGGCCAGCGGCCTGTGGAACGACCTGCCGGGCGCCCGCGCGCTGCCGTTTGTGATCGAATGGGCGCCGTGAAGCGCCCGCTCAGCGGGGCGCGGCCGGGACGCCGGGGACCTTGGGATAAACGCCCTGGCGGTAGATCTGCTGGAACTCGGGGTTGGCGCGCAGGGTATCGAAATCCTGGTCGTCGAGAAACTTCTTGAGCCCCACGGGGGAGCAGTAGGCCTGGCCCTTGCGGATCCACTCCAGCGCCTCGGCGTCGCGGCGCTCGAGGGCGTACGTGATGGCCATGTTGAAGTAGGCGGCCGGCGCCGCGGGGGTCAGCTCCAGCAGCAGGCGCAACTGGCGGCGGGCATCCTCGTAGCGTCCCATGCGCAGCAGGGCCACGCCAAGGTTGTTGCGCAGGGACGGGTCGCGGGGCAGGAACGCCAGCGCGCGGTCCAGGTAGTCGGCCGCGGTCTCGTGCAGGCCGATGGCGGTGTACAGCATGCCGAGGTTCACCACGCTCAGCAGGTAATCCGGCCGGATCTGCAGCGCGGTCTGGAGCAGCTCCTCGGCCTTGTCCATGTTGCCCTTCTGCATGTAGGAGGTGGCGAGGTTGTTGTAGACTTCGGCGCTGAACGGACTGGCCCGGAGCGCTTTTTCGAGCACCGGGATGGCCTGGTCGAACTGGCCGCGCTGGTTGTAGATGACGCCCAGCAACCGCAGGGCGGGGGTCATGTCGGGCCAGAGATCGAGGGCGCGCCGGCAATATTTTTCGGCCTCGTCCCAGTTGCGCATTTTCATGTGGCGATCGGCAATGCGCATGCAGCCCATGGCCTCCGCCGCCCGCTGCGGGCCGATCTGGGGCGGCACCGCCGGCGGGTCGGCTCCGCCGGGCGTTCGGCCCGCCTCCTCTTCCAGGGCAAACGGCTCCGGCCGGGTGGCCAGGTTGGTGGCCAGGGCGGTCCGCCGGCTGGGCATCTGCGGCAGCGGCGCATCCGCGCCGTCCTCTTCCGGCTCCGGCTCGTAGAGCAGCCACGACGCCCCGCCCAGCACCAGCAGCATGACCATGGTGAACCACAGCGAGCGGTTCCAGGTCTGCTTGCGGGCCAGCTGCAGGTCGGGGTCCACCTGCCGGCCCGGCCCGGGCGGCTTGGCGTCCGGCGGCGCGGCCTTGTAAATGTCACGGGGCTCGTCCATGGCTAGACGGCCAGGAAGTTGCGGATGATTTTCTTGCCTTCGCGGGTGAGGATGGACTCGGGGTGGAACTGGACGCCGAAGACCGCGTGGCGCCGGTGCTGCAGCCCCATGATCTCGCCGCGCTCGGTTTCCGCGGTGATCGTCAGCTCCGCGGGCAAGTGGTCGCGGCAGACGATCAGCGAGTGGTAGCGCGTGGCTTCAAACGGGTTGGGCATGCCGCGCAGGATGCCTTCCTGGCGGTGGTAGACCCGCGAGGTTTTGCCGTGCATCAGGTGCTCGGCCCGGACCACCGTGCCGCCGTACACCTCGCCGATGCACTGGTGGCCCAGGCACACGCCCAGCACCGGCACCCGCGGCCCGAACTCGCGGATGGCATCGCGCGACAGGCCGGCGTTGCAAGGCGCGCCCGGCCCAGGGCTGATCACCACGCGCTCCGGGGCCAGGGCGCGCAGCTCGTCCAGCGTGGCGGCGTCGTTGCGCACCACCTTGAGCTCCGCGCCCAGCTCGCCGAAATACTGGGCGAGGTTGTAGGTGAAGGAGTCGTAGTTGTCGATGATCAGGATCATCCCGCCACCCCCCCCGCCGCGCCGGCGGCCGCGGCATAGCGCTGCGCCAGGGCCAGGGCCTGCAGCACGGCGCGCGCCTTGTTGAGCGTCTCCTCGTACTCCAGGTCCGGCTGCGAGTCGGCCACGATCCCCGCGCCGGCCTGCACGTAGGCGCGCCCGCCCTCGAGCAGCGCGGTGCGGATGGTGATGCACGAGTCGAGGTTGCCGGTAAAGCTGACGTAGCCCACGGCGCCCGCGTACGGCCCGCGCCGCGCCGCTTCCAGCTCGGCGATGATCTCCATGGCGCGCACCTTGGGCGCGCCGCTGACCGTGCCGGCGGGGAACGTCGCGCGCAGCACGTCAAAAGCGTCCAGGCCCGGCGCCAGCCGGCCGACCACGTCGGACACGATGTGCATGACGTGGCTGTAACGTTCGATGGCCATGAGCTCCGGAACCTGCACCGAGCCGTAGGCGCTGACGCGCCCGAGATCGTTGCGGGCCAGGTCCACCAGCATGATGTGCTCCGCGCGCTCCTTGGGATCGGCCAGCAGCTCGCGCGCCAGGTCCTGGTCCGCGGCGGCGTCGCGCCCGCGCGGGCGCGTGCCGGCAATCGGGCGGACCTCCAGCCGGCCGTCCTCGCAGCGCACGTGGATTTCGGGCGACGAGCCCACCAGCGCGCGCGGCCCGAACTCCAGGCAGTACATGTACGGCGCGGGGTTGATGGCGCGCAGCGCGCGGTAAACGTCCGGCGCGGGGGGCGCCGGCGCGACCTCCAGGCGCTGCGAGAGCACCGCCTGGATAATGTCCCCGGCGCGGATGTACTCCCGCGTCCGCGTCACCATGTCCATGAACCCGGCGCGGGTGGTGTTCGAAGTCCAGGCCGGCTCGGCCGCGGCGGGCGCGGCGTCGAACAGGTGGTGGGGGATCGCGGTGGCCAGGTGCGCGAGCAGCGTGTCCAGGCGCGCCACCGCGGCGTCGTAGGCCGGGGCGGCCGGGCCGGACGCGGGCACGTGGGCGTGGGCCACGATGCGGATCGTGTGGCGCAGGCGGTCGAAGATGATCAGCTCGTCCACCAGGGCCATGGCCAGGTCCGGCCAGCCGAGGCCCGGGCCCGCGGCCAGCGGCGCGCGCTCGAACTGGGCCACGGCGTCGTAGCCCAGGTAGCCGACCGCGCCGCCGCAGAAGCGCGGCAGGGCGGGGTCCGGGATCACCCGCAGCCGGGCCAGCTCGTCGCGCACGGCGGCCAGCGGCTCCTGGGTGCGCGTGGCGTGGCGGCCGTCGCGATAAGCGATGTCCACCTGGCGGCCCGTGGCCGTGATGAGGGCAAAGGGTTCGCCGCCGAGGAACGAGTAACGCGCGATATTCTCGCCGCCCTCGACGCTTTCCAGCAGGAACGTGCAGGGGTGGGGGGCGCGCGCGCGCAGCGCGGCGCGCAGCCGCTCGTAGGCGGATACCGGGGTGTCCTGGTCAGCCAGCACCTCGCGCCACACGGGGATCAGGTGCCCGGGCCGGGCCTTTTCAAGGAATTCCGGCTTGCTGGGCGAGTACATGGCGGGAGGCGGCGCGGGCCGCGATCAGGGATCCAGGTTTTCGAGCCGGCCGGTGGCCGGGTCCAGGCGCCGGTAAAAGCAGTTGCGCGGCTGGCCCTGGCTATTCTTGGTGTGGCAGATCCCGCCGGCCTTGGGCCGCACCAGGTAGAGCAGCGAGTTCTGTTCGCAGTTCACGCGCACGTCCACCAGGTCGTAGGTCTGGCCCGAGGTTTTGCCCTTGATCCACAGCTCGTTGCGGGACGTGCTCCAGAACACCGCCGTGCGCGTGGCCAGGGCTTCGCGCAGGGCGATCTCGTTGGTGTAGGCCAGGAGGATCACCTCGTGGGTGGCCGCGTCCTGCACCGTCACCGGCAGCACCCCGGGGCACTGGGTTACGGCGCGTTGCAGCTTGGTGAAGTCGAGCTTCAGTTCGCTGGTCTCTTCCAATGTGCTCATCGTGTGTTCATCCGGATCCGGTGTTGGTCTTCGTGGCCATAGTGTGGGAGCCCCACGCGAAAAGCAAGGCCGTTTTTCGCGGCGCGCCGGCCGCGGCCGGCGCAAACTTATTCGAAGCCGATCGCCGTGGGCAGCAGGAACTCGTAGGCCTGGTTGATCACCCGCATCGCCTCCTGGCTGCCGCCGCGGTCCGGGTGAAATTTCTTGGCCATGATGCGGCGCCGGCGCGCCAGGTCGCGCTTGTCGATCACGCCGTCCAGGTCGAACATGTCGCGGTACGCGTGCTCGCGCGCCTGGGCCCCGAGCTGCTCGAAATGCTCGAAATACAGCGAGGGCAGGTTGTCCAGCCGGCTCTCGAATTTGCGCTGCTCGATGTCGTCGCGCAGCTCAGGATCCACGGTGTAGCGCACGACAAAGTGCAGCACGCGGGCCTTGTCAAAATAGGAAAATCGGCCCAGGGCCTTGAACCGTGCGCTGACCCGCTCATCTTTGAACCAGAGGATGCAACAACCTTCGTGCACCGGGCTGAGCGTGACCTTGAACGAGTGATAGTCAATGCTCACCTCGGACAGGATTTCGCACGCCTCCAGATCAATCAACTGTTGCCCGAATCTCATCGCCGTTACATCAAAATCATATTTTCCAACAGATACTTGGAAAAATAGAACCATATATGTTGTGTTCAGGCAACAAAAAAAAGCACCAAATATGGTGTAGCCAAGATTGGCCAACCCACGCAACCAATTAGGCCCCGGATGGTTTCGCAAAAATGCATTATTATCGCAGGATCGGGATCGGGCGGGTTGGCTTGGCGTTGGGCCGGGCCGCGCGATCCGCAGGATGAAGAGATGAATCCGCGCGGCGTGCCTTGACCTGCAGCGGACGGGGGGGCATACTGGGTCTTCCAAAAGTTAAGGAGCCGCATGAAGAATCAATGGACATTAGGACAGAAACTCATTCTCGCCTCGCTGGCCCTGGTCATGGTGCCGCTGCTGTTGCTGGGCGGCCTCGCGGTGTACCGGTTCCTCGGGTTTGGCCGCGCGGTGACCGATACCGCGGCGGTAACTCTTGAGAAAGAAGCTTTGGCCAACCTGAGTGCCGGCGTGCGGGTGGACCGCATGATCGTCAACAACTTTGTGCAGAGCGCCGAAAACGCGGTCCGCGACCTGGCCGCATCCCCCAACCTCATCGGCTACTTGCAGTGCAAGGCCGGGCAGAACAAGGTTTGGAATGCCATGAACCAGCAGGAGGTGAGCCGGATCCTGCAAGGCATTCATGCCGCCTGCGCGGCGCAGCAGCAAATGCTGGAGAGCACCCTGCGCCACAACCTGGCCGTGGCGGAATACCTGCTGAATCGCGCCGGCCCGCTCATGGTGTCGGATACCAGTCACGACTGGGCGGCGGTGGACCAGGTGACGCAGGCGAAAGTCCCGGCCGCGCTGCCGGTGTTCCGCCTGGGCGCGGATCTCCTGCTCCCGCAAACCAATCCCAAGGAGACCGTGGCGCTGGTGGACGAGGTGTGCAGCCTGGTCGGCGGCCAGTGCACCGTGTTCCAGCGGATGAACGCCGCGGGCGACATGCTCCGCGTGGCCACGACCGTCACGGGCAAGGACGGCCGGCGCGCGATCGGCACGTTCATTGCCGCGACGGGCGCGGGCGGCCAGACCAACGCGGTGCTGGCGGCGGTGCTGCAAGGCCGGGTGTACGTGGGCCGCGCGTGGGTGGTCAATGCGTGGTACCTCGCCGCCTACCAACCGCTGAAGGATCCGCTGGGCCAGGTGGTGGGCATGCTGTTCGTGGGCTTGCCGGAGCAGGAAAACAAGGACTTCCTGGCGGGGATCATGGCCACCAAGATCGGCCAGACCGGGTATCCGTTCATCATGGATTCGAAGGGCGATCTCCTGGTGCATCCGCGGCCCGAACTGATCGGCAAAAACGTGATCAAGGATCTGCAGCTGACGGACTTCCGGGCCGTGCTGACCGACAAGAGCGAGCAAGACGTGCGCTTTGTCGACTACACCTTTGACCATCGGCCCAAGTTCGTGGGGTACACCTATTTTGCGCCGTGGGACTGGATCGTCTGCGCGGGCGGTTATTGGGACGAGGCCAGTGCGGCCGCGGCCCAGCATGCGCAGGTGGCCCTGATCGAGGAGCTGCAGCGCATGTATGCGGCCAACCACGTCGAGACGCCGGCCGGCCGCGCGCCGGTTTACAACCAAATCCGGTACATCGCCGCCGACGGGGCGGAAGTGTTTGTTTTGCAGAACGGCCAGTTGAAGAGCGAGCTGGGCTCGCGCAAGGACGTGGGCTGGTTCCAGGAGACTTGCCGGCTGCCGGCCGGCGCCATCAACTACAGCGCGGTGGAGCTGGCGCGCAACACGGGCGAGCCGGAGCTGCGGATTTCCGCGCCGGTGTACATCGACAACGAGCTGCAGGGCGTGGTGGTGCTCAACATCAACTGGGGGCTTACCCGCGACCTGCTGGCCTGGCGGGTCTACGGCGATACCGGCTACCCCTATGTCATCGATCGCACCGGCGTGCTGATCACCCACCCGAAATATACGCTGAAAGACGAGCGCAGCATCGCCGACCCGCGGCAGGGCGTGGAGCTGGCGCGCATCGTGAACGAGGAAATGATCAAGGGCCGCGAGGGCGTGGGGATCTATTCTTTCGAAGGCGTTACCAAGTATTGTGCCTATACTCCGCTGCAGCTGGGCAAGCTGACCTACACGGTGGTGGCCACCAGCCCGGAAAAGGAAATGATGAAGGTGGTCCAGTACGTGGCGGGCGAAACGCGGGTCGCCGCGCGCGGGGTCGTGATCACGCTGCTGGTGGTCCTGGTGGTCCTGGGCCTGGCCGGCTCCCTGCTGGGCTGGCTGCTGAGCGTCGGGATCGCCCGGCCGGTCAAGCGCGTCATCGTCGCCCTGGCCGGCACGGCCCGGCAGACGGCCGCCACGTCGCAGCAGATCTCCGCGGCCGGCGAGCAGCTGGCCGCGGGCGCGGGGCGGCAGGCGGCCAGCATCGAGGAGACCTCGGCGGCGCTGGAGGAAATTGCGGCGGGCACCCGCCAGAACGCCAGCCGCGCCGACGAAGCGCGGCGCACGGCCGATGCCGCCAACGACGCCGCCGCCCAGGGCGTCGACGCCATGGGCCGCATGAGCGCGGCCATGGAGCGCAGCGCCCAGTCGGCGCAGGAGACGCGCAAGATCGTCAAGACCATCGACGAGATCGCTTTCCAGACCAACCTGCTGGCGCTGAACGCGGCCGTGGAGGCGGCGCGCGCCGGGGAGGCCGGCAAGGGGTTCGCCGTGGTGGCCGAGGAGGTGCGCAACCTGGCCCGCCGCAGCGCCGAGGCCGCCAAGAACACCGCGGCCCTGATCGAGGAGGTCCAGGCCAACACGCAGGCCGGGGCCAAGGCGTCGCTGGCCGTGGCCGAACGCCTGCAGCGCATCCGGGAGCAGGCCGCCAAGGTGGCCGGCCTGGTGCGCGACATCGCCGCGGCCACGCGCGAGCAAACCCAGGGCGTCGAGCAGATCAACACGGCCGTGGCCGACATGGACACCGTGGTGCAGCGCACCGCCGCCCAAGCCCAGGAATCCGCCGGTTCCGCCGCGGAAATGCAGACCCAGGCCCAGAACCTGGACGACCAGGTTCGGCAGCTGTCGGCCATGGTCGAACGGGCCCCCGCCGCCGGCGGTCAACCGTTGCTGCCCGGGCGGACGGCCCCGGCCCGGCGCGCCCTGCCGCCGCCGGCTTGACAATCCCGGCCCGCCACCTAGAATCCCGCGGCAAGAAATTGCCACGGCGTGGCGGAACCACGGGAACCTCGAGCAGGAAAGGCGGGCAACCATGACGATCGACAACCAGGCGGGCGCGGCGCAGCAGACCATGACGCGGATCGATGCGTCCGGGGGCGCGGCCCCGGCGCGCAAAAAGTCCGGTTGCGGCTGCCTCGGGTGCGGCTGCGGCGGGCTCCTGATATTGCTGCTGCTGCTCATGGGGCTCCTGGTGTTCGGCGTGTTCAAGGCGCGCAGCTTCGCCGCGGGCTACCTGATGGATCAGCCCACCGAGTTCGCGTCCGTGGCGATCTCTGAACAACGCCTCGACGAGATCCGGCACCAGTACAACGATTTCCTGGAGGTGATGCACACCGGCCAGGGCACGGCGCAAACCCTGGCGCTGACCGCCGACGAGGCCAACGCCCTGCTGGCCGACCTGCTCCACAACCAGGCGCTGGCTGGCCAGGTCCACGTGGAGTTCCAGGCGGGCAAAATCCAGGCGGCGATCAGCTTCCAGATCAAGGACCTCAAGCTGGGCGCCCTGTTTGACGAGAATCAATATCTCAATGCCGCCGGCGTGTTTGCGGTCAGCCTGGTGGACGGCCGCCTGGTGGTCATGCTGGATGCGCTGGAGGTGGGCGGCCAGGCGTTGCCGGACCTGCTCATCGGCGAGCTCAAGGCCGAGAACCTGGCCAAGGATCTGTACAACGACCCAGAATCCGTGCGGCTCTGGAACCGGGTCAAGCAGCTCGAGATCAAGGACGGCAGCCTGTCGATCACGGTGGCGCCGGATGCCGCGGCCGGCGGCTGACGTCGCGGCCGGGCTTCAGGGCAGCATCATCTTCACGCCGACGAGCACCAGCAGCGCCGCGAAGGCGCGGCGCAGGCCGCGCGCCGGCAGCGTGGTGGCCAGGCGCGCGCCCAGGGGCGCGCCCAGCAGCGTGCCCGGCGCCACGCACAGCACGGCCGGCCAGTACACGAACCCCAGCATGCCCGGCGTCGCGGCCATGGCGTGCCACCCCGTGGCCAGGGCGGCCAGCGCGCCCACGCAGGAGATCGGCAGGGTGAAGGCCGCCGAGGTGGCCACGGCCTGCTTCATGACCACGCCGGTCCAGCACAGGAACGGGATGGACACGGTGCCGCCGCCCACGCCCAGCAGGCCGGACAGCACGCCGATCCCGCCGCCCGCGGGCCACAGCACGGCCCGCTGCTGCCGCCGCGCCTGTTGTTCCAGCGGCGGGCGGCCGGCAAACATCTTGTAGGCCACCCACAGCAGGAGCAGGCCGAACGCCATTTTCAGCGCGCGGGTGGACAGCAGCGCGCCGAGCGCGGTGCCGGCCGCGGTCCCGAGCATCAGCGGCACGACCATGGCGCGGAACAGGGGCCACTGGATGTTGCCGTATTTCTGGTGCGCGCGCATCGAGGAGATGGACGTGGCCACCATGATCGCCAGCGAGGTGCCGGCGGCCACATGCATCAAGTGATCGCCGGCGGCCGTGACCCAGGAGAAAAACAGGACCAGCCCCGGCACCACCAGCAGCCCGCCGCCGATGCCGAAGAGCCCGGCCACCACGCCGGTCACCCCGCCCAGCGCGACCAGCAGCAGCCACGGCAGCGCGTCAGTCATCCGTCCCTGCCGCGTGGGGCGGCGCGGCGCGCCAGGGCCGCAGTTCCGCGGCGGTCAGCGCGCGGCAGGCGCCCGGCGGCAGCCCGGCCAGGGTGATGCCGGCCATCGCGGTGCGCACCAGGCGGTGCACCTCCAGCCGTACGGCCTCGCACATGCGGCGCACCTGGTGGTGCCGGCCCTCGCGCAAGCGGAACTCCAGGATGGTCCGGCCGCGCTTGCGGCCGCGCTTGAGGTAATGCACGCGCACGGGCTGCAGGCGCTCGCCGTCCAGCCGGCGCAGCCCCTCCAGCGCCGGCGCCATGGCGGCCGGCGGGCAGGCGCCGCTGACCGTCACGCGGTAGACTTTCTCGTGGCCGTAGCGGGGGTGCGTCAGCCGGTTGACCAGGTCGCCGTCGTTGGAGAGCAGCACGAGGCCCTCGCTGTTCTTGTCCAGGCGGCCGGCGTACTGCAGCGGGCCGATGTCGGCCGGCAGCAGGTCGTAGATGGTTTTGCCCTCGGCCCGCGAACGGGTGCAGGCGTAGCCGCGCGGCTTGTGCAGCGCCAGGACCACGGTGTGCGCCGGCGGACCGGCCAGCAGCTCGCCGTCCAGGGCCACGCGGTCCACCGCGGGGTCGACCGTGGCGCCCAGGGCGCTCACGACCGCGCCGTTGACGGTGACCCGGCCGGCGCTGATCAGGGTCTCCCCGTGGCGGCGCGACCCGGCGCCGCAGGCGGCCAGGTATTTTTGCAGGCGCATCCGGTTCGTGGTCATTGCCGCAATCTTGTTGCCTCCTTGAGCCGGCAAACTCTATAGTGAGCGCGATGCACGAGTCGATGCTTTAATTTATTTTTGAACCACATGGCCACCACGTACAAGATACCGGAGCGGGCGGCCCCGGAACGGATCCGGACGCGCCGCTACCGCAGCCACCCGCTGCAGCGGCCGGGCGTGTCGCCCCGCAAACAGTACATCCGCCTGGTCATCCTGGGGTTTGGCGTGCTGGGCCTGGCCGCCGCGTTTATTGATCTGAACTACCTGCGCCGGCAGCGCCTGCCGGTCCGCCTGTCCGAAACGGCGGAGGTAAGCAACCTGCTGGATCCGGCCTGGACCAACCGCTATCATGACGCTGGCGGGCTGTTCAGCATGGCCTGGCCGCAGGGCTGGAAAGCCGTGCGGCGGCCGGCCGGCACGCCGTACACGGTGGCCTTGCGCAGCCCCAACGGGCCGGAAATCAACGTCGTGGCCTCCGTGGTGGATTTCGATTATCCCGGCCTCAAGCGCGAAGTGTACGCGCTCCAGAAACAGATGGGCCTGAACATGTACATCAGCGAGACCAACTTCCTGGGCCGGCCCGCGCTGCTGCGGGTGATGAACCTCAACTCCATCCGCATGGTGATTTACGATTTTGTCGAAGGCGGCGTGGCCCACAACATCCAGGTGTGCATCCCGCAGGAACTGGTGGCGAAGTACGAGGCCCCGCTGCGGGAGGCGGTCACGACGTACCAGCCCCGCCTGGCGCCAGCGCCCGCGCCCGCGCCACGGCCATGAGGTTTTGGCTTAACAGGTCGGCCCAATTGGGCTATATGCAAATGAAAACACCCGGGAGCCTCACATGATCGAAAGCATAATCGCAGCCGCGCGCGGTGAAACCAAGGCCGACCTGCTCCTGCGCAACGCGCAGGTGATCAATGTCCTGTCCGGGGACATCCACAAGACCGACGTCGCCATCCACGACGGCCTGGTGGTGGGGTTCGGCGAGTACGAAGCCGCCGAGGTGATCGACCTGCGCGGGCAGTACCTGAGCCCGGGGTTCATGGACGCCCACGTGCACGTCGAGAGCAGCATGGTCAAGGTGCCTGAGTTCGCCCGCGCCGTCGTGCCCCGGGGCGTCACCACGGTCATCACCGACCCGCACGAGATTGCCAACGTGCTGGGCCTGGAAGGCGTGCGCTACATGCTCGACGCCAGCGAGAACATCCCCCTGCGCGTGTTCGTGATGATGCCGTCGTGCGTGCCGGCCACGGACATGGAGACCGCCGGCGCCCGGTTGCTGGCCGCGGATTTCAGCATGCTCTTCAGCCACCCCCGGGTCATCGGCCTGGCCGAGGTGATGAACTACCCCGGCGTCATCTACCGCGTGCCCGAGGTGCTGGAAAAAATCAAGGCCGCGGGCCACCGCCCGATCGACGGGCATGCGCCCATGCTCCGCGGCCGCGACCTGGCCGCCTACGTGGCCGCGGGGATCGGATCCGACCACGAGTGCACCACCGTGGAGGAAGCCCGCGAAAAGCTCCAGATGGGCATGCACATCATGATCCGCGACGGCACCACCGCCCGCAACCTGGACACGCTCCTGCCCCTGGTGACCCCGGAAAACGCCCGCAACTGCAGCTTCTGCACCGATGACCGCCACCCGGCCGACCTGCTCGAGGAGGGCAGCATCAACTACCTGGTCCGGCGCGCCATCCAGAAGGGCCTGCCACCGGTCACCGCCGTGCAACTGGCCACGATCAACACCGCGCGCTATTTCGGCCTGAAAGGGCTCGGGGCGATTGCGCCCGGTTACCGCGCCGACCTGGCCGTGCTGGACAACCTCAGGGACTTCAACGTGCGCATGGTGTTCCAGGCCGGCCGCAAGGTGGCCGAGGACGGGCGGTACCTGTTCCATCCCACCAGCGCCATGCCGTGGTCGCTGCGCAGCACGATCAACATCCAGTGGCTGTCGCTGGACTTCAACGCGCCGGTGCCCGCGGGCGTCCCGCAGCCGCGCGTGCGCGTGATTGGGGTCATCCCGGGCCAGATCATCACGCGCAATTTGGTCATGGACGCGGCGGTCAAGGACGGCATGGCCGTGGCCGACCCGGAGCGGGACCTGCTCAAGATGGCCGTGGTGGAGCGCCACCTGTCGTCCGGCAACATCGGGGTCGGGTTCGTGCAGGGGTTCGGCCTGAAGCGCGGCGCGATCGCATCGAGCGTGGCGCACGACTCCCACAACATCGTGGCCATCGGCGCCAGCGATGCGGACATGGCCACCGCGGTGATCGAGGTCGCCCGCATGCGCGGCGGCCAGGCCGTGGTCGAGAACGACGAGGTGCTGGCCTCCGTGCCCCTGCCCATCGCCGGGCTCATGTCCGAGCTGCCCCTGGAGGAGGTCCGCACCCGCATCGACCAGATGACCCGCGCCGCCCACCAGCTGGGCTGCCGGCTGCCGGACCCGCTGATGACCATGTCGTTCCTCGCGCTGCCGGTGATCCCGGAGCTGAAGCTGACCGACAAGGGCCTCGTGGACGTGACCCAGTTCAAGCCCGTGCCGCTGTTTGTGTGACGCCCGGCGCATGAGCACCACCACCGACGCATCCCGGCCGCCGGACAAGACCGCCGCCCGCGCGCCGGATCTCCTGTTCTGGGTTGCGGCCGCGGTACTGCTGTTCCTGGACCTGGGCGCGCGCAGCCTGTGGACCGCGGAGGAGCGCTGGGCCGAGATCACCCGCGAGATGTTCCTGACCGGCCGGTTTTTCCACCCCACGCTCAACGACCTGCCCTACTTCGACAAGCCGCTGCTCGGGTACTGGCTCATCGCGCTGGTCAAGGTGCTGGCCGGCCGCCTGGACGAGTGGGCGGTGCGCCTGCCGAGCGCCGTGGCCGGGCTGGTCGCCCTGGGCGCGCTGCGCAACCTCGGCACGCGGCTGTGGTCGCCGGCCGTCGGCCGGCTGGCGGGCTGGATCCTGCTCGGCACCTACGGGTTCCTGTTCTGGGCGCGGACCGGCCAGGCGGACATGGAGAACCTGGCCGCCATCCTGCTGGCGCTGGCGTGGTACTGGGCGCGGCGCGACCGGCCGACGTTCGGCGCGTTCCTTGTTTTCTACCTGATCCTGGCCCTGGGCGCGCAGTGCAAGGGTCTGGGCGCGATCGTGGTGCCGCTGGTGGCGCTGGCGCCGGACATGCTGCGGCAGCGGCGCTGGCGGCTTTTGTTTTCGATCCGCCACATCGCCGCCGCCCTCCTTGGCGCGGCGGTGTACATGGCCCCGTTCCTCTACTCCGCGGTGACCAGCGCAAACTACCAATCCAGCGGCCTGTACCTGGTGTTCCGCGAAAACATCCTCCGGTACGTCGAGCCGTTTGACCATGTGGAGCCGTTCTACGCCTACGTGTACCATCTGCCGGTGCTGTTCCTGCCGTGGGCGCCGATCCTGCTCGCGGGGCTGGCCGCGGTCCTGGCCAACGCCCGGACCGCCTGGCCGCGCAACCCGTCCACGCGCTGGCTGGCCGCGGCCGCGATCCTGGTGTTCCTGTTTTTCTCGGCGTCCGGGTCCCGGCGCAGCTACTACATCCTGCCGATGCTGCCATTCTGCGCCTTGTTTTGCGCGATCTTCCTGGAAAGCCCCCGCTTCCCCGGCTGGCGCGCCGCGGCCCTGCGGATCCAGTTCTGCCTGGCCCTGGTGGTGGCCCTGGTCCTGATCGTGGCCGGGCCGCTGATGCCGGCGTGGGCGCCGTTCCCGCCGGATATCGTGGTGATTCCCTGGTCGCTGGCCATCCCCCCGGTGCTGGCCCTGGCCGTGGCCCTGGCCGCCTGGCGCCGGCCGGCCTGGCTCGCGCCGCTCATCGGGTTGCGGCCGGCCCCCGCGGCGCTGGCCGTGATGACGGCGCTGCTGCTGGGGGTGTACTTCTGCGCCTGGCAGGGGCGGCTCGAACGGGTGCGCACCACGCGCCAGTTTTCCATGGAACTGGCCGGCTTGCAGCGCGCGGCGCCGGAACTGGCTTTCTACGAGTTTTCGTATCCGGTGGTCATTTTCTACATGAACTCCACGCCGCCGCACCCCGTGCTGGTGGCGCCGGACGCCATCGCCGCGTTCCTGCGCGCGGCGCCGGGCCAAAACCTGCTGGTGTTGCGCGAGCGGGAAGTCGCCGCCCTCCAACCCCGGATGCCCGCGGGGTTCCAGTTCCGGCCCGTGCTCAGGGAGCGGGTGTACGAGTTTGACCGCCACAAAGACAAGAAACTGCTGGCGGTCAGCGCCGCCGACTAAGCGCCGTACCGAGACATCCCGCAGGGCTGGCCGCCACGGCGACACCGCGCCGTGGCTACAACACAGTATCCGCGGCGTCGTTTTCTTGGCATCCGCCCTGCTTGCAGACCCGACAAGGAGGCCAGCCATGTGGAACGACATACACAACCGGTTCTTGCGGGCGTTTCGGGAAGGCAATCATGAGCATGCGCATGTTTATGCGCGGGATGCGGTTGCGGCCGCCCGCCGCGAGTTCGGCGACCAGGACCTCCGGCTGGCCACAGCGCTCAACGACTGGTCTGTGCTGCTGATGACCGACGGCCGGTTCGACGAGGCCGAGCCCGTGATCCGCGAAGCCTTGGCGATCAACACCGCCGTGCGCGGCCTCGAGCATCCAGAAACCGCCAACAGCTTGAACAACCTGGCCTACCTGCACACCCAGCGTCGCGATTACACGCGCGCCCAGTCGCTATACCGATGGGCCCTGGAAATCCGGGAAAAATCGCTGGGCCGCAACGATCCCGCCAACTTCAAAACCATGCGCAACCTGGCCAAGATCTGCCTCATCAAGGGCGATGTCGAGGAAGCGGACAGCATGTACCGCCGCTCGCGCGACCTGGCGCGCCGCGCCATGGACCCGGCCCTGGCCGGGTAACGCGCTTTTCCAGGCCGAGCCCCCCCCTGCGGGCCGCCATTCAACCGCATGCAATGCGGGCCGGAACGGCTTGGCCGCATGCGTTGGGCCACCCTCCGCGCCGGCTTGCCCATGGGCCGTGGGCCGGCATGAAAAGCGGCCTGAAAGCCATTTGACTTTTTCCGCGGCCGCCACTACATTGCAATCAGTATATCCGAGTATTGAATATAAGAAGCTACCCGCACAGTTGAAAGGATCTCCATGAAGATCTCCCAGGCCCGCTGGATCGTGTCTATTTTGTTGGTTGTTTTGGCCCAAACCGCGCCGGCCATGACCGGCCGCTACAGCGCCCGCCCGGGCGACGCGCAGAAAATCCGGGTGGACAGCCCGGCCCTGGCGCTCCAGGTTGAGCAAGCCGGCGGCCGCCTGCTGGCGGATTACGGCGGGTTCGCGGTGCTGGAGGTCAACAGCGCGGCCACGCGGGATCTCGCCGCCCAACCCGGCGTGGACGTGCTGGCCGACCAGAACCAGATCCTGCTCAACGCGGGCGCCATCGACACCTCGTCCGAGGCGGTCCGGGCGCTGCGCCCGTCCAAGCGGGCCTCCGCGGGCCGGCAGTTGCACTTGGTGCAGTTCGTCGGGCCGGTCAAGGCGGAATGGGTCGCAGAATTGGAATCCGCGGGCGCGCAAATCGTCAGCTATATACCCAACAACGCGTACCTGGTGTATGCGAATGCGGCGGCGGTGGCGCGCATGGACGCCATGGCCCAAGCGGCGGTCGCGGTCCAGTGGGCCGGCGCCTACCTGGATTCCGACAAGATCCAGCCGCGCGCCGCGGCCGCGCTGGCGGGCAAACGCGCGCTGGCGACCGACCAGTTCGCGGTGCAGCTGGTGGACGATGCTGACGCCAACCCCGCCACCCTGGCGTTGATCGACGCCCTAAAACTTTCGCCCGTGAAGCGCATGGTTCGCCAGCTGGGGTACGTCAACGTCATCGTCCGCCTGCCGCTGAGCCAGATCGAAGTGCTGGCCGCGCAGCCGGACGTGGTGTCGATCGCGCCGTACATCGGGCCCAAGAAGTTGGACGAGCGCCAGGGGCAGATCGTGGCCGGCAACCTCACCGGCACACAACCCTCCGGCCCCGGGTACCTGGCCTGGCTGTACACCAAGGGCTTCACCCAGACCCAGTTCACGGCCTCGGGTTTCCTGGTGGATGTGTGCGACTCCGGCGTGGACAACGGCACCAACCGGCCCAACCATTTTGGCCTCTACGTCAACGGGGATACCGGCCAGGCCAGTCGCGTGGTGTACAACCGCCTTGAAGGCACGCCCAACGCGGACAGCACCATCCAGGGCTGCGACGGGCACGGCAACCTGAACTCGCACATCATCGGCGGCTACAATAACCGGACCGGGTCTCCGCACACGGATTCTGCCGGCTACCGCTACGGCCTGGGCGTATGCCCGTTCGTCAAGGTTGGATCCTCCGTGATTTTCGACCCCGGGTCCTTCACGTATCCCGACTATTCGGACATGATTTCGCGGGCCTACCGCGACGGCGCGCGCATCAGCTCGGACAGCTGGGGCGCGGACACCGCGGGCGAGTACGACGTGGACGCGCAGGAATACGACGCGCTCGTGCGCGACGCCCAGCCCACCAACTCCGCCGTGCCCAACCCCGGCAACCAGGGCATGACCATCGTGTTTGCGGCGGGCAACGCCGGGCCCAGTTCGTCGACCGTGGGGTCGCCGGGCACGGCCAAGAACGTGATCACCGTGGGGGCCGCCGAGAATGTCCACTCCCACAATATCGCCGCCGGCGGCAACAACGCCGCCGGCAACGACGGCTGCGATACGCCGGACGCCGAGGCCAACAGCGCCGACGATATTGCCAGCTTCTCCAGCCGCGGGCCGTGCTCCGACCAACGCAAGAAGCCGGACATCGTGGCTCCGGGCACGCACGTCACTGGCGGAGCTCCCCAGCAGACCCGCACCATGACCGGCAATGGAACTGGCCTGGCTTGCTTCGAAGGCACCGGGGTGTGCGCCCTGCCCGGGGGCGGCACCACCGGCAACACCAACAACTTCTTCCCGCTCGGCCAGCAGTTCTGGACCACCTCGTCCGGCACCAGCCACTCCACCCCGGGCGTGGCCGGCGGCAGCGCGCTGGTCTACCAGTACTTCCTGAACCTCAGCCTGAACGCGCCCAGCCCGGCGCTGCTCAAGGCGTACCTGATGAACTCCGCCCGCTACATGACCGGCACGGACGCGGGCGATGACCTGTGGTCCAACGACCAGGGCATGGGCGGCATGAACCTGGGCATTGCCTTCAACGGCGCGGCGCGAATCCTGCGCGACCAGCTCACCAACGACCTGTTCACCGCCTCCGGCCAGTCGCGCCGCTTCTACGGCATGGTGGCCGACGCCGGCCAGGCGCTGCGTGTTACCTTGGGCTGGACCGATGCTCCTGGCGCGACCACCGGTAATGCGTATAAAAACAACCTCGACCTCGTGGTGACGGTTAACGGCGTGGCTTACAAGGGCAACGTGTTCAGCGGCGCCTATTCGGCCGCCGGCGGCACGGCCGACGCGCGCAACAATGTCGAAAGCGTGTTCCTGCCGGCCGGCACCACCGGCCTGGTGCTGATGACGGTCAGCGCGGTCAACATCAACTCGGATGGCGTGCCTGGCTACGGCGCGGCGCTCGACCAGGACTTCGCCCTGGTGGCGGCCAACGCCAATGTGTTCACCCCGAGCAATTACCCGCCGGTGCTGGATCCCATCGGCAACCGCGCCATTGCCACCAACCGCCTGATGCAGTTCAATGTCACGGCCAGCGATCCCATTGATGGCGACGTGGTGCGCCTCTGGGCCGAGGGCGTGCCGGCCTGGGCCACATTCCCCGGCGCCACCAATGCCGCCACCGCCACCTCGCAGTTCTCCGGCACCGCGTACGAGACCAACCGGTACACCGTGACGTTCTATGCCGGCGACAAGGACGGCACCAATTCCGAGACCATCACCGTGTGGGTCAACGACATCAACTGCGAGCCCACCAACATCATTGACGAAGGGTTTGCCGGCGGCGTGACCCCGCCGGCCGGGTGGACCTTCACCGGCATTGCCGGCACCTACACCACGGCTGGAAATTTCGGCCGCGAATCGCCATCGTTGAAATTCGATACCACCGGCGACCGCGTGGAAACCCCGGCGTTGAACATGCCCACCAACCTTGCGTTCTGGATCAAGGGCCAGGGCACGGACTCCTCGTCGGCGCTGCTGGTGGAAGGCTACAACGGATCGACCTGGGCCACCATTGTCAGCGTGGTGCCGATCCTGACCACGTCGTCGACGCAAAGCATGGCGCTGGCGGACGGGTTCTCCCAGCTGCGCTTCACGTATACCAAGAGCGCCGGCAACCTGGCGTTTGACGACGTGATCATCGGCGGCTGCGGCGGGACCGTCCCGGTAACCAACCGCAACCCGACGATCAGCGTGGCCGGCGGCACCAACCAGGCCGCCACGGTGAACGAGCTGTTGTCCTTCGTGGTGACGGTGAATGATGCGGACGCCGAACCCGTGGGCCTGTTCACGAATGCCGCGCCGGCCGGTGCGAGCTTCCCCGGCGCCAGCGGCACGGCGCCGATCCAGAGCACGTTCACCTGGACGCCCACCACCACCGGCGTGTTTGCGGCCGAGTTTGTCGCCTTTGATGCCAAGGTTACGGTCACCCAGGGGGTGCGGATCGTGGTCAGCCAACCGCTGCCGCCGTTGCTGCCGCCGGTGATCCAGGCGGCCTCGGAGGTTCAGGGCACCCGGTTCAATGCCAACTGGCTGGCGGCGGAAGGCGCGCTGGGGTACCGCCTGGACGTGGCCACCAACGCCGACTTCTCCAGCGGCGGCGGGGGGGGCGGGTTTACGAACCTGTACGAGAACTTCTCGCTGTTCGTGCGGTCCAACAGCAGCACGGACATCAGCGCCAGCCTGGACACGTACATGCATACGCCGGGCTGGACCGGCACCAAGATCTACGAAAACATCGGCACAGCCAAGCTGGGCTCGTCCTCGGCCAAGGGGCTGATCACCACGCCCACGGTGGACCTGTCCGCGCAGGGCGGCGCCGCCACCCTGCAGTTCGACCTGGGCAAATACGGCACGGACGCCGCCGCGCTCGTGCAGGTCATGCACGCGGCCGACGGCGCCACGTTCGTGCAGGTGGGAGCCGATATCACGCCGCCGGCCACCATGACGCCACAGACCCTGGAGATCACCGGCGGCACCGCGGCGTCGAAGATTCGCCTGCAGGCCAAGAATACCAGCAATTGCCGGTTTTACCTGGACAACTTCCTGATCACCCAGGCCGCCAGCGGCAAGCGCTACGTGCCGGGGTACCAGAACGTGGATGTCGGCGACGTGACCACCTACGCGGTCACGGGCCTGGTGGAAAACCTGACCTACTACTACCGCGCGCGCGCCTACAACGCGAGCCTCACCAGTTCCAACTCCGCGGTGACCAACGTGGTGACCACCGCAGCGACCAACCAGCCGCCGCACTTCACTGCGCCGGCCAGCACCAACCAGGCGGGGGTGGTGAGCAACCTGGTGAGCTTCATGGTGACGGCCACCGCGCCGGATGGCGACGCCGTCTCGCTGTGGGCCGAGGGCGTGCCGTTGTTGTGGGCGGGGTTTGCCAACACGACCAGCAACGGCACGGTCGGCAGCCTGTTCTACGGCACGCCGCCGGAAGCGCAGACCAACGTGGTCACCTTCTTCGCGGGCGACAAGGATGGCACCAACTCGCTTACCGTGCGCATCGCCGTGCGCGGGGTGGCGGGCAGCGACGAGTTGCTGCCGCCGGTGATCCAGGCGGCCACGGGCGTGCAGACCAACCAGTTCCACGCCAACTGGCTGGCCGCGGCCAACGCCACCGGCTACCGGCTGGACGTGGCCACCAACGAGGCGTTCCGGTCCGGCGCCGTGGGCAAGCGCGCCGCCGCCCTGAACCCCGGGGACCTGATGATCGTGACGGTGAACGCGGATGCCCCCAAGGGCTTTGACGCCGTGCCGCTGGTGGACCTGGACGCGGGCACGGAGATCTTCTTTACCGACAACGGATGGAGCAACGGCAACTGGCGCAGCACGACCGAAGGCGTAATTACCTACACGGCGCCCGGGGCCATTACCGCCGGCACGGTGCTGGCGTACCGGTCGTCGAATGAGAACGGGTTCGTCAAGTCGGGCAACTTTGATCCGTCCGGCTCCGGCGACAACCTGTTAGTGTACCAGGGCAGCGCCGAAATACCTTTGTTCATTTACGGCATCGGCTGGGCCAGCGCCACCCCTTGGGTTACTAACCATGGCGCGGTGAACAACAACAACTCGGAGATCCCGCCGGCGCTGAGCGTCGCGGCCTTCACGATTTCCGCGCCCGGCAGCATGGACGATTACCAGTACCTGGCATCCGCCGGCACCTCGGGCGCGAAAGGCGACCTGCTGCAATGGGTGGCCAACAAGGTCAACTGGTCGGGCAGCGACACCGTGCCGTTTGCCAAGTTCACCCCGGACTTCACCGTGGGCGGCGGCGGCGCGGCCAACGACTTTGTGCCCGGGTACCAGGGCCGGGACGTGGGCGATGTGACCACGTATGGCGTGACGGGGCTGGTGGCGAACTCGATGTATTACTACCGGGTGCGGGCGTACAACGCGGTGTCCAACAGCGCCAACTCGGCCGTGACCAGTGTGGTGACCTCGGCGTCCGCGGGCCCGAACTACCGCGACTGGGCCACGACGCGCGGGCTGGATCCGGACGCGCCCAACGGCCAGCCCGGGGCCAACGCGGACAGCGATGCGGACAGCAACTACGAGGAATACGTCGCGGATACGAATCCGATGGATTCGAACTCCTGTTTCCCGTACTTCGTGACCAACTTCCCGGGCACGGGCGTGATCACCATCTGGGCCGGGCCGCCGACCACCAACAGCCGCATTTACGACGTGTGGGTGGCGACGAACCTGCTGCCGCCGCAGGCGTGGACCGGGTTCAACTTTGACCGGCGCGGCGCAGACGACGGCAGCGCCGTCGGGTTCAGCGTGACCAACACGGGCGCGGGCCGGTTTTATCGCACGGGCGTCAAGGTGCCGGATTCGGCGCGGCGCCTGCGGCCGGCCGGCTGGTAAGGCCGGCGCCGGTCTGTCAACAGTATCCGCATCGGCCACGGGCCGGATGCGATGATTTAACTCGCACACAGGAAAGGAGCGGGACGCAGATGAAGTATATTCGCAGTCTGGCCGGGATGGTGGTCGCTTTCATGGTGGGTTCCTCTTTTACCGTCTTCGGCGCGGATGCCGCGCCCGGTTCCCTGCCGGTCATCCAAACTCCGCACGGAACGTACAAGCTCGGCAAAAAACCGTATCCGCCCGGCACCCGCGCGCAATGGATCAAGGAAGGCCGCGTGCTGGGCGCGGCGCCGGCCGGCTATTTTCCGCGCAGCGCGACGGGCAAGGGCGCGGCCGATAACCGCGGCTTCCTGCCGCCGATCGGCGACCAGGGCAGCGAAGGGTCCTGCGTGCACTGGGCCGGCGCCTACCACACCAAAACCGCCAACATGAAGCGGCAAAATCCCGCGTTGAACATCACGGCTTCCAGCAACCAATGCTCCCCGCGCTTCACCTACAACCTGACCAACGGCGGCGAGGACAACGGCGGCTGGGGCCATGAGCCGTTCGAGATTTTCATGCGCTTTGGCGGCGCGTCGCTGCGGCAGAAGCCTTACACCGCGGGCCAATACACCACCCTGCCGGTAGCGGCTGACTTTATCGAGGGGTTGCACCGCCGCACCACGAATTACGTCTGGGTCTGGGACTGGGATCCCAGCGCGGCCGAAATCGCGGAATTGAAGGCGTTCCTGGATGCCGGCGGCGTGGCGGCCTGCGGGGTGTATGCTGAAGACACGTTTTCCTCGTGGTCGGCCGGTAGTGCGCCCTGGACCGGCCCTTCCTGCACGTACGAGGATATCAACCACATGGTCACGGTGTGTGGGTACACCACCGGTTATTATTGGGTCGCCAATTCCTGGGGCACGTCGTACGGCGACAACGGATTTATCAAGGTTAACTCCACCTATTTTGAAAATTATTTCAGCGATGTGATGTTCCCCTTGGAAGGCGCGTACACCCCGGCCACCGATTACGTCAAGTTCAACATCCGGCATGGCCGGCGCAGCGACATCCACAGCCTGGCGTTCTCGGTCAACGGCACGACCGTGTGGAGCAATCATCCCCTGCCCATGAGCTATCCAAAGGATACGGGCGAGTACACCACGGACACCCGCGCCAACTGGGACATGGTCGTGGACTTGACCGCCGCGCCCTGGGGCGGCGCCAACACCGTCATCGCCCGGGTCATGGACAATGTGGCCGGCACCGCGGGCTCCATCTCCAACATGACGCTCTATTATGAGGGCCTGAATTATGTGTCCACGAATCCGCCCGTGGCCATCCCCGACAGCACCGGCGTGCCCGCCTATGCCCAGGTATCGACGCTGATCGAAACGTCGGCGCCGGTGTTCAATGCGCTGAGTTCGCAGACCGCGACCGCGGGCGTGGCGTTGGCCTTCACGGTGAGTGCCGGCGGGTACCCGGTTCCCGTGCTGGCGCTGCAGGGCCAGACCGCATCGTCGGGCTACAGTTTCACGCCGGGAACGGGCCTGTTGACTTATACGCCGCCCGAGGCGGATATCGGCGAACAGTCGTTCACCTTCACGGCCGGCAATGTCGCGGGCGTCGCCACGCAGACCGTGAACGTGACCGTCAGAACGGCCCCGCCGGCGGCGCCGGCGGCGGTGTGGGCCAGCGCGACCAATACCACGGACTTCACCGCCGCCTGGAGCGCCGTGCTCAACGCCACGAGCTACCGGCTGGACGTGAGCACCAGCGCGACCTTCTCGGCCAGCGGCGGCGCCAGCGGAACGCTGCTGGACGAAGGGTTTGACGGCGGCATCACCCCGCCCGCGGGCTGGACCTTCACGGCCATCGGCGCCATCTACAACACCGCCGGCAATTACGGCCGCGCCTCGCCGTCCCTGAAGCTGGACGCCACGGCGGACCGCGTCCAGACGCCAGCCCTTTCCGGCCCCACCAACGTCAGTTTCTGGATCAAGGGCAACGGCACGGATTCCAGCTCGGTCCTTTTGCTCGAAGTCGAATCCGGCAGCGCTTGGAGCACCTTGACCACCGTCAGCCCCCTGCCCACGGTCGGGACAACCTATGCCTTCCCGCTGAGCAGTAGCGTGACCGGGCTGCGGTTCACCTACAATAAAAGCGCTGGGAACCTGGCTTTCGATGATGTCCAGGTGTCCGGCGCCGGGGAAGTGCCCAACTACCTCGCCGGGTACTCGAACCTGGTGGTTGCCAGCACCAGCCAACTGGTGAGCGGCCTGACCCTGGGCAAGACCTATTACTTCCGGGTGCGCGCGGACGGCCCGGGCGGAAGCAGTGGCAACTCCACGGTCGCCAGCGTGACGACCCTGAATGTTCCGACGGCGCCGTCCTTCTCGGCCATCCCCGGCCAGTCGGCGTCGCTGGGCCGGTTGTTCACCCTCAACGTGGCTGCCTACGCCGCCGGGTATCCGGCGCCGGATATTTCCGTGGGGTCCTCAACCGCCGGCGGATCGGATTACAGCCTCGTGGACGGAACCCTGGCGTACACCCCCAGCGCCACGGGCGCCTTCACGTTCGTGTTCCTCGCGTCCAACAACGTGGGCATGGCGAGCGCGACCACCACGGTCGCGGTGGTCGAGCATACCGGCGCGAATTACGGCCTGTTTGTCGGGCTGAACCAGTACGATTCGAGCTATATACCTTCGGACAACTGGCTGAGCGGCTGCGTTCC
Source organism: uncultured Verrucomicrobiota bacterium (assembly GCA_964489425.1). Classification (GTDB taxonomy): domain Bacteria; phylum Verrucomicrobiota; class Kiritimatiellia; order RZYC01; family CAZAYP01; genus CAZAYP01. The sequence continues at coordinate 25,706 of CAZAYP010000039.1, forward strand.
GGACGCGAACCACATCTACACCAACGCCATCAAACGCGGCGAGTGGACGACCTTGACGGTGACCCGGATGCTGGATTCGGCCGGCAAGAAAGCCGCCATCCGCAGCGCTTTCTCGAACTATGCCGCGACCGCGGCGGCGGGCGACGTGTTTTTCTACTATCACTCCAGCCACGGCGGCCAGAACAGCGGCATGTCCGTTTACCTGTGCACGTACGATGACGACTACCAGGACACGGAACTGGCGGCCGACCTGGCCCTCTTTGCCACCGGCGTGAAAGTGGTGGTCATGGTGGATGCCTGCCATTCGGGCGGCTTGTTCAAGTCCGCGCGGGCGGGCACCCGGGCTACGGCCGCGGAGGCCGGGGCCGGGTGGGACCTGGCCGGCAACGTAACGCGGATCATGACGGAAAACCGGCGCGCGGCGTTGGCCCGCGGGGCGCAAGGCACGGACCGGTTGATCGCGCCCAGCGAAATCGGGTGGATCACGGCGGCGGACTACAACCAGTATTCCTGGGACGGCGAGGACGGCGGCCTGTTCACCAGCAAGTTGATCGAGGGGTGGACGAACAATCCGCCCAATAGTTGCGATGTGAACGCCGACGCCTATGCGGATTTCTATGAACTGTATGACTATTCCTGGGATGTGGCCAACAACGCCGATTACGAATACACCACGGCCATGGCGCACAACACGAACGTGCTGCTCGCCACGATCGCCGGCTGGGTGGGTGATACGCCCCCCGGCGGCCTCGTCATGTTCAGCAACATGGTCGCCCAGACCGTGGTGGTCGGCCACACGCTGGCCTACCCGGTGGGCGCCTACACGGCCGGCACCCATGACCCCGTGACGGTCTGGATGTCCACGGTCCAGTACGGCGCCAGCTACGCCGATGGGGTCCTGACCTTCACACCGGTGGCGGATGGTACCTACAGCTTCAACTTCATGGCGACGAACACCAGCGGCGGATCGGCCAGCGCCAGCCTGACGGTGACCGCAACGCTCGCGGCCCCGGAACTGTCCCCGGCCACGAGCATCGGGAACGACCGGTTTACGATGAACTGGTCGGCGGTGACGGGCGCGGCCAGCTATCGGCTGGACGTGGCCACCGCCTCCTCTTTCTCCAGCGGCGGCAGCGGGGCCACGACGGTCCTGGTCAGCACCATTGACTCGGGCTTGTCCACGGGCTGGGAATACGTGAACGGCGCCGTCAACGCCGGCACCTACCACAAGCTGGTCTCTGCCACCGATCCCGGCGTGATCAGCGCGGTCTTCTCGACCGTGGGCTTCACCAACGCCGTGGCCGGCTTCTCCGTGGCGACCTATGGCGGGGCCACCGCCAACAAGCTGGTGATTTCCTATTCGCTCGACGCAGGATCGAGCTGGACGGTCATCGGCACCAACGCCAGCGCCACTACCACAACCTATGTTTCCGGATTGATGAACCTGCCCGCGGCGGTGCTGGGCCAGCACGGCCTGCGGGTCAAGTGGCACAACCCCGGGGCCACCGCATCGGTCGGCCTGCGCCTGCAGAAGCTGGCCATCAATGGATCCCAGGCCGCCGGCGAGAGCTCCCTGGTCGTGAGCGATCGCAGCGTCGTGGGCACCAGTCACGAAGTGGCGGACCTCGATATGAACACGCGTTATTATTACCGCGTGAAGGCGGTGGCCAATACGATCGGCCCGCATTCCACGACCGGCACCGTGATGACCACGGCCGAGGATACCCCGCCGGCCTTCTCGCCGATCCCGGACCAGGCGGCAACCCTGAGCGCGCTGTTCACCTTGAACCTGTCCGGCTACGTGTCGGGTTACCCGCCGCCGGTCCTCTCGCTGCTCTCGTCCACGGCGTCCGGCACGGATTACAGCTTCGCCGGCGACACCCTCTCGTTTACGCCGAGTGTGACCGGGACCTTTGCCTTTGTGTTTCAGGCGACCAACACGTTGGGTAGCGCCAGCGCTACGGCCCAGGTGGCGGTGGCCTCCGGTCCGGTAACCATCCCGGTCGCGAGCATCGCCAACATTGCCAGCAACTCGTTCACGGTGAACTGGACCGCCTGCACCGGGGCCACGAATTACCAGGTCCAGGTGGCGACGGACAGTTTCTTCACCGCCCGCGCCACCCCCAAAGGCGTCATCTTGTCGGAAGATTTCGCCACGCTGACCGACACCACCCCGCCGGCCGGGTGGACCAGCAGCAAGGCGTCGGACCTGGATTATGTCACCGCGCTCTATTGCGGGGTGGCGGTACCGGCCTACAAGTTCGGCACCGCCGGGCAGTCGCTGCTCAGTCCCGCCTTTGCCACGGGCGCGACGAATCTCCAGTTCTTCTCTTACGGCAATGGCGGGTCCGGCAGCATCATCACCATTTCCGGCCTGGTGAGCGGGGTCTGGACGTTGATCGACACCAAGACGATCTCCTCGAACGGCGCGACCTACCGGACGGCGGTGAATTCGCAAACCACCCAGCTCAGGTTCTCCTTCTCCAAGGTGGTCAACTGTTCGCTGGACGATGTGATCCTGTCGGGATCTGACGGCGGCGGCGGCGGGTCGGTGGTCTTCGACCAGGTCGTGAGCGGCTTGACCCGCGACGTGCCGGACCTGACCCCGGAAACCTGGTACTATGCCCGGGTGCGCATGACGCAGGGCGGCTGGTCGGATGTGGTTTCCGCCAGGACCACCGGCGGCGGCGCAGCGCCCAACTACACCGACTGGGCCCAAGGTCAGGGGTTGAACCCCGCGGAGCCCAATGGCCAGCCGGGCGCAAACTACGACAGCGACGCGGACAGCAACTACGAGGAGTATGTTGCGGATACCGACCCGACGGATCCCAACTCGAGCTACCCGTACTACGTGACCAACTTCCCGGGCACGGGCGTGATCACCATTTGGGCCGGGCCCCCGACCACCAACAGCCGCATCTACGACGTGTGGGTGGCGACCAACCTGATGCCGCCGCAGGCGTGGACCGGGTTCAATTTCGACCGGCGCGGCGCGGATGACGGCAGCGCCATCGGGTTCAGCGTGACCAACACGGGCGCGGGGCGCTACTACCGCACCGGCGTCAAGGTGCCGGATTCGGCGCGGCGCCTGCGGCCCGCCGGTTGGTAAGGCCGGCGCCCATGAGCACCCCGCAACCTGTGTCCGCGGCCGCCGGGGCCGCGCCGCTGGCCATCGATGTCCGGGGCATCACGAAAAAGTTCGATGGCCGGGTGGTGGTGGACCATGTTGATCTGCAAGTGCGGCGCGGGGAGATCTACGGGTTCCTCGGGCCCAATGGCAGCGGCAAGACCACGTTCATCCGCATCCTCTGCGGGTTGCTGAAGCCGGACGACGGCAGCGGCGCCTGCCTGGGCCTCGATATCCTGCGCCAGCAGGGGGAGATCAAGCGCCAGGTCGGCTACATGACCCAGAAGTTCAGTTTTTACGAGGACCTGACCATCCGCGAAAACCTGGACTTCGTGGCGCGGCTGTACGGCGTGCGCGACCGCCGCCACCGGGTGGATGAAAGCGTGGCGCAACTGGGCCTCACCGGCCGCCAGCAGCAGCTGGCGGGGGAGCTGTCCGGCGGCTGGAAACAACGCCTGGCCCTGGCCGCGTGCCTGATCCACGATCCCCAGCTGCTGCTGCTCGACGAGCCCACCGCCGGCGTGGATCCCAAGGCGCGGCGCGACTTCTGGGAGCAGGTGCACCAGCTCGCCAGCCGCGGCCTCACCGTGCTGATCACCACCCACTACATGGACGAAGCCGAGCGCTGCCACCAGCTGGCCTACCTGGCGTATGGCCACCTGCTGACCCACGGCACGCTCAAGCAGGTGATCGACGGCGCGGGCCTGACCACGTGGGTGGTCGAAGGCCTGGTAACCCACGCGCTGGCCGAGCGGCTGCGCGGCCGGCCGGGCGTGGAGCAGGTGGTGGCATTCGGCAACACCCTGCACGTGAGCGGGCCGGACGCCGCCCTGCTCCAGGAGGCGATCGCGCTGTTCCAGGGGCCGGAATACCACTGGACCCCGATCCCCTCGGGGCTCGAAGACGTGTTCATCCACCTCATGGAAAAAAGCCGGGATAACTTCAAGGCATGAGAGCGCCCTTTTCTTTCCGGCGGTTCGCCGCCGTCATGATCAAGGAGTTTATCCAGATGCGCCGCGATCGGCTCACCTTCGGCATGGTGGTGGGCATCCCGGTCATGCAGATGATCCTGTTCGGCTACGCGATCAACACGGATCCCAAGAACCTGCCCACCGCGGTGGTAGCCGCGGATTATGGCCGGTTCACGAGGTCGCTGATCGCGGCCATGCAGGTCAGCGACTACTTCCAGTTGCGGCCCGGCACGCCCACCGAGGCCGAGGCGCACGCGCTGCTGCAGCGCGGCGACGTCCAGTTCGTGCTGTCCGTGCCGCCGCAGTTTGAGCGGTCGCTGCTGCGCGGCGAGCGGCCGACCCTGCTGCTGGAGGCCGACGCCACGGATCCCCAGGCCGTGGGCAACGCCATGTCCGCGTTGAACACCATGGCGCCCACCCTCCTGAACCGCGACCTGACCGGCCCGCTGGCCCGCCTGCGCAACAAGGACGCGCCGTTCAAGCTGGCCGTGCATAGCTACTACAACCCCGAGCGGGTCACCCAGTACAACGTGGTGCCCGGCCTGCTGGGCGTGATCCTCACGATGATGATGGTGTTCATCACCGCCCTGGCCATCACCCGCGAGAAGGAGCGCGGCACCATGGAAAACCTGCTGTCCACGCCCGTGCGGCCGCTGGAGGTGATGGTGGGCAAGATCGTGCCGTACATCGTGGTGGGCTACACGCAGATCGGCCTGATCCTGCTGGGCGCCCGGTTCCTCTTCCATGTGCCCATGCTGGGCAGTATCCCGCTGTTGCTGGGGCTCTCGTTCTTTTTTATCTCCGCCAATCTCGCCGTGGGCGTGGTGTTCTCGACGCTGGCGCGCAACCAGCTCCAGGCCGTGCAGCTGAGCATCTTCTATTTTTTGCCCAATATTTTGCTCTCCGGATTCATGTTCCCGTTCCGCGGCATGCCCGAGTGGGCGCAGTGGATCGGCCAGGTGCTGCCGCTGACCCATTTCCTGCCGATCGTGCGCGGCATCCTGCTCAAGGGTAATGGCCTTGAGCCGCTGCTGCCCCACGTCTGGCCGCTCCTGCTGTTCCTGGCCGTGGTCATGACCATCGGTGTGACCAAGTACCGCCAGACGCTGGATTGAGGTCCCCGCGCTTGCATTTACACCGGGTTTTGCTATAAATAGCCCGAAGCAACGAACCGCAACCATAAGGAGAACGACCGTGGATATTCGTACCATCTTGTCTTGCTGCGTCACCATGTCCCTTTCCATGCACGCCATGGGTCAGGACGCCGGCGGCGCCGCGCCGCAGCCCGCCGCCCAACCGGCGGCCCCCATGGTGCTGATCAAAACCTCGCTGGGCGATATCAAGGTCAAGCTGTTTGCCGACAAGGCGCCCATCACGGTCAGCAATTTCCTGGCCTACGCGGATTCCGGCTTCTACAACGGCACGATCTTTCACCGCGTCATTGACAACTTCATGGTCCAGGGCGGCGGCCTGACCCGGAGCATGGAAGAGAAGGATGGCCGGCCGGCCATCAAGAACGAAGCCACCAACGGGCTGAAGAACAAGCGCGGCACCCTGGCCATGGCGCGCACGTCCGACGTGGACAGCGCCACCAGCCAGTTTTTCATCAACGTGGTGGATAACGGGTTCCTGGACAACAAGGGCACCCAGCCCATGGCCTTCGGCTACTGCGTGTTCGGCGAAGTCGTGTCCGGCATGGACGTCGTGGACCAGATCCGCAAAACCAAGACCACCCGGGTCGGCGGCATGCCGGACGTGCCGGCCGAGCCGATCGAAATGATCACCGTCGAGCGCATCGCGGAGTAACCGCCGGCCTGCGCCGTGCGTCAACATCTGCTTGCCGGGCCGGTAAAAGTGGCTATACTGCGCCACGATACAAGGCCATGGCCAAACAAAATAAATCGCGGGGGCGGCCGTCCAAGTTTGATGAACCGGCCCGCCCGGTGACCACGACCTTGCCGGAGAGCACGATCCGGCAACTGGAATCGGTGCATTCGGACCGTGCCCTGGCCATTGTCAAGGCCGCGGCCCTGGCCACCCACAGCGGACCCGGCCAATCCGTGCTGGTCGACGTGGTGGAGGTGGTGCCGGGCTACGCGGTGATCGTGGTGGGCCCGAGCAAAAGCCTGCGCCGGATCAAATGGTTGCGCCTGATTGAAATTGCGCCCGGGCGATTTTTGATGCTCCTCCCCACGGGCATGGCGCTGGAAACCCTTGAAGTGGCCGTGACGGACTTGCTGGAAAATCTCGACCCCAAGGAAACCTACGAGCGCGAACTGCTGACCGCTCTTTACCGGATCCTTTCCCAGCGCCGGCGCCAGCAGGACATTTCCAAGGCCGAGCTCGTGCTGCTGCGCGTAAAATGATCCGCGCGCCGCCCCGGGCGGCGGTCCGATTTTTCCCGTTAATATTCCCATGAATCATATTTATTATGTGCGTGAACGGGCCCGTGGCTTCCCGGACAGTTGCAACATAGTTAATGAACGCCATGGAAATACACAAGGGCTTGCTTGCGGACGCACCCGGATCTGGCGAGCGGATCCTGCCCAGCGCGCTGTGCGTGCTGCTGGATGGGCTGGCCTTGGCGCTGTTCCTGGGCGTGGGTGCGGTGTGGATGTTGTCCACGGTGCCCCAGTGCGGTGTGGCCTGGTTGTCGGGCTTGACCTGGGCGGCGTGGCTCATCGCGGTCCCCATGATTCCCCTGGCGTTAGGCCTGTGCCTGCGCTGGGCGCTCCGGCATGCGCCACCGGCGCCGCGTGGCTTGTGGGAGCGTACCTGGGGCCGGCGCCTGTGCATGAGCCTGGCCACGCCGCTGCTGTTCCTGATGGCTTGCGAGTTCGCCCTGGAAATTGTCGGGTTTGAGGCGCCCGTGGCGCCGATCGCGTTCCGGGGCAACACGGAGCAAAATCCCGAATGGCGGGAATCGATCCAGAACGATCCGGACTTGTTGTGGCGGCTGCAACCGGGCGCGCGTTTTGATGGCCGCAGGGTAAATAGCCTGGGGTTCCTGGAACGGGAAATCGATCCGGATAAAGAGCCCGGAACCATGCGGGTTATCAGCCTCGGTGATTCCTGTACCGCCCAGGGGTATTCCGCCCTGCTGCAGGATCACCTGACCCTGCGGCCGCCGACCCCGGCGCGCTGGGAAGCGTTTAACATGGGCGTCCACGGCTACTCGGTCGCCCAGGGGCACCGGCTGTTTGAAGTGCAGGGGCTGAAATTGAAGCCTGACATTGTGACCCTGTATTTCGGGTGGAACTGCCACTGGGAATACGACTACACCGACCTGCAGCGCATGTCGTATCGCGTCAAGGACTCCTGGGCCACCTGGGCGTTCAATCGCCTGTCCCTGAAACGGTTTGGACAGCTGCTGATCAAGCTGGCTACGCCTGGCCGCCAGTTGTTGGCGACGCGCCGCGGGCTGCGGGTGCCACCGGCCGATTATACCAATATTCTTGTCGGGTTCATCCGGGATATCCGGGCCGCCGGGGCGCACCCGCTGGTCATCACCGCGCCCAGCGGCCCGCTGCGTGATATTGGCCCCACCTATGCCAGTTCCACCCAGGCGGCCGAACGCCTGCACGAGGACTACGTCCAGTTGACCCGCGCCACGGCGCAATCGTTGAACGCGTCGGTCCTGGACCTGCACGCCATGATGGAGCCGCCGGAGTACCAGGCCACGTGCTTCACGGCCAGCGGCATCCACCTGACCCCGACCGGCCTGGCCATGGTAGCGGAAGCGCTGTACCAGAAGATCCAACAGCTTTCTATGCCCATGACCAATGCGCCGCCGCTGGCCATGCAATAGGGAGCGCTTCCGCGCGCCCGGGGTTGGCCGGTTTGCCGGTTGACAGCCGGCGGGCCGTTGTCCTAATCTCGCCCGCGCTGGCATGAGCCAGCCGGCGTTGGCGCGCATAGCGCGAAAATCTAAAAAAGGATGCGTACAATGAAGTCCAGGATGCTTGTTCTGAGCCTGTTGTTGGTCGCCGTGGCCGCGGGGTCTGGCCTGGCCCAGCCGCCGCCGGACAGCCCCACCTATGCGGCGCGGCCGTTCCAGCTGGCGCTGTTCACGCCGGTCCAGATCCAGGACGAGGAGGTGGGCATCCACGGCCTGCGCATCAACCTGCTGTACGGTCGCAATATCGAGCTGACCGGCATGGACCTGGGCCTGGTGAACCATATCACGGACCATGCGTCCGGCTTCCAGCTGGCGCTGTTCGGAGCCAATATCGTGGAAGGCGGTTGTGACGGGTTCCAATTGGTCGCGCCGGTGGGCGCGGGCAACTACGTGGGCGGCGAGCTGTGCGGCAGCCAGCTGTCGCTGATTGAGCTGGGCAACTATGCCGAAGGCAACGTGCTCGGGATCCAGGAAGCGGGCATCAACATCGTGAACTACACCGCGTCGGAATTGCACGGCATCCAGCTGGCGGGCATTAACGGCGGCAACATCGCCTGGGGCGACAGCCGCGGCCTGCAGCTGGCGGTGATCAACGGCGCCAACTATTCCGCCGGCGACGTCAAGGGCGGCCAGCTCGTGGGCATTGGCGGCATCAACTACGTCGGCGGCACGGCCAATTTCCAGCTCGCCGGCATCAACCTCGGCAACGTGGCGCGCATCGACGTGAACGGCGGCCAGCTCGCCGGCATCAACATTGCCAACTATGCCGAGGAAAACCAGAGCGGCGGCCAGGTCCTGGGCATCGGCGGCGCCAACGTGACGCTGCAGAACTCCGAGGGCATCCAACTGCTGGGCATCGGCGGCGGCAACTACGTCGGCGGCTCGGCCTGTGCCCAGGCGCTGGGCATTGGCGGCGCCAACTTTGCCGCCACCGAGCTGGGCGGCCTGCAGATCGCCGGCATCGGCCTGGCCAACATCGTGGATGGCGAGATGCACGGCTGCCAGTCCATGGTGATAGGCCTGGGCAACTACGTGTCGGGCAACATCCGCGGGCTGCAGTCCACCTGGGTGGGCTTGGGCAACATGGCCCAGGGCGATGTCAATGGCGCGCAGTTCTCCGGCCTGGCCGCGGGCAACTTCGTGGCCGGCTCCATGCACGGCACCCAGTTCGGCGCGGTGAACATCTCCCAGGGCATCCAGGGGTTCCAGTTCGGCCTGGTGAACTTCACCACCAAGCTCGACGGCCTGCAGTTCGGCCTGGTCAACATCGCCACCGAGAGCAACTACCTCATGTTCATGCCGATCGTCAACGCGTCGTGGGATTGATACCACTTTTGCATGAGGATCGGTACTTGTCTGGGCTCCCCGCCTTTCCAAGGCGGGGGGGACCCGAAGGGTGGGGCGGTTGATGCGGACACCCACCACCGCGGACTCGGGGCGCGGACCATCCACAACTTCTCTGGCGTAATTGGTATCAGATCTGAAATTTGAGATCTCCCTGCGCCATCGTCCTGGCGACCCTCAACGCGCGGTACAGCCATGCGTCCATGGGCCTGCGGTGCCTGCGGGCCAACCTCGGGCCGTTGCGCGAGTCCGCGCAGATCCTGGAGTTTGACCTGCGGGCGGATCCGGACGCCGTGGCGGCGGCCATCCTGGCGCCGGCGCCGCGCATCGTAGGGCTCGGCGTCCACCTCTGGAACGTGGCGCCCATCACGCAGGTCGCGCGCCGCATCAAGCAGCAACGGCCCGACGTGCGGCTGGTGCTGGGCGGCCCGGAAATCAGCCACGACCCCGAACAACAGCGCATTTTCCAGGATGCCGACCTGGTGTTGGCCGGCGAGGCGGACCTGGCGTTCCGCAGCCATGTCGAGCAGGCCTTGGCCGGCGGGGCCTGGCCACAGCGCCTGGTCCATGTGCCGCCGCCCGACCTGGCGCAAGTGGCGCTGCCGTACAACGAATATTCTGACACGGATCTTGCGCACCGGATCGTGTATATCGAAACCACCCGCGGCTGCCCGTTCCGCTGCGAGTACTGCCTCTCGGCGCTGGACCACCGCCTGCGCCGGTTCCCGCTGGAGCCGGTGCTGGCCGCGTGGGACGGGCTGATGGCGCGCGGCGCGCGCACGTTCAAGTTCGTGGACCGCACTTGCAACGCGGATGTGCCGCGCTTTGTGCGGATCCTCGAATTCCTGCGGCCGCGCTGGCGCCCGGAACTGCATGTACACTTCGAGATCACGCCCGATTTCCTGCCCAACCCGCTGCGCCAGGCCATCCGCGCGTTCCCGCGCGGGGCGCTGCATTTCGAGGCCGGCCTGCAAACCTGGGACCCGGCCGTGGCCGCGCGCGTGCAGCGGCGGTGCCGGTACGAAACCGTGGCCGACAACCTGCGGTTCCTGATCGCGGAATCCGGCCACCACGTGCACGCGGACCTGATCGCCGGCCTGCCCGGCGAAACCCTGGCCGGGTTCGCCGCCGGGTTTGACCGCCTGTTCCGCCTCCAGCCCCAGCAGATCCAGGTGGGCATCCTGAAAAAGCTGCGCGGCACGGCCATCGCCCGCCACGACCAGGAATGGGGCATGCAGTACAATTCCGCGCCGCCGTACGAAATCCTGGAATCCGCGACCATTCCCCGGGCCGCCATGGACCGGCTCAAGCGGCTGGCCCGCTACTGGGAGATGCTCGCCAACCGCGCCCTGTTTCCGCGCGCCTTGCCGCTGGTCTGGGCCGGAGCGCCCTCGCCGTTCTTTGCCTTCCTGGAATTCAGCGACTGGTTGCATGCGCGGCTGGAGACCACGTTCGCCATTCCCCTGGAGGTCCTGGTCGAGGCCCTGCTGGAGTTCCTGGTCACACGCCGCGGCGTGCCGCGCACGACCGCGGCCCTGGCGATCCTTGAGGATTACCGGGCCGAGGGCAAGCGCCAGGTCGCGCCCCGCTTCCTGCGCCGCGCGGCGGGAACGGTGTAGTAAGTTCTGGCCAATCTTCTTCTCTGCGATCTCCGCGTCTCTGCGGGAAAAATCATCTGCCCTGTTATCTGTCCCCTCGTCGCGATCCAGATCCGGATTCTCCCGCAGAGGCGCAGGGGCGCAGAGAAAGCCCATGCGGCATGCGCGGCTACAGGCTTGCCGCCGTGCGGCCAATCCGATATGACCAGCTTCGCCATGCCCACGATGAGCAAAGAAATACTGCGGCAGTTGGAAGCGTTGCTGGTGTCGTCGCGCCCGGCGGAGCTGGCGGCGTTCCTGGACCGGCTCACGCCGGCGGACACGGCGCGGGCCGTGGCGCGGCTGAACGAGGCGCAGCGCGAGCGGCTGTTTGATCTGGTGTCGCCGCCCGAGGCCGCGGCAGTGCTCCAGGACCTGCCCGACGCCCAGGCCGCGGGCGTGATTGCCGGGCTGGACCCGGAACAGGCGGCGCCGATCGTGGAACAGTTGCCGGCGGACGAGCGCGCGGACGTGCTGGGCGGCATCTCGCGGCCGGACGCCGCCGCGATTCTCGACGCCATGACGCCGCAGGCGGCCCGCCAGGCTCGAAACCTGATGACCTACCCGCCCAACACCGCGGGCGGCCTCATGTCGCCGGACTTCCTCGCCTACCCAGAGGAGTGGACGGTGCACGACCTGATCGTCGATGTGCGCTTGCGCCGGGAACAATATGCCCGCTACGACATCCAGTACATCTACGTGCTGGGCCGGGGCGGCGAGCTGGCGGGGGTGCTGCGGATGCGGGACCTGCTGCTGGCGGCACCGGCCGCGCGCCTGCGCGAGCTGGAGATCCGCGGGGTGGTGACCGTGGCGGCCGCGGAGCCCCTGGAGCACCTGGCCGCGCTGTTCCAGGCCCGCGGGTACCTGGGCCTGCCGGTGCTGGATGCGGCCGGGCGCCTGCTGGGCGTGGTGTCCCGCCAGCGGGTCATGGAAGCCATGGGCGAGCGCGACCAGCAGACTTTCCTGAAGGTCAGCGGCATCCTCGGCGGCGAGGAGCTGCGCAGCATGCCGCTGCGGCGGCGCATCACCGGCCGCCTGTCCTGGTTAAGCCTCAACGTCCTGCTGAACCTGTGCGCAGCCAGCGTGATTGCGTTTTACCAGGACACGCTGGCGGCGGCCGTGGTGCTGGCGGTGTTCCTGCCGATCATCTCCGACATGAGCGGCTGCTCGGGCAACCAGGCGGTGGCGGTCAGCATCCGCGAACTGAGCTTGGGGTTGATCCGGCCGAAGGAGCTCGGGCGCGTGTTCTTCAAGGAGGTGGGGCTGGGGTTGATTAACGGCCTGGTGCTGGGCCTGCTGCTGAGCCTGGTGGCGCTGCTCTGGCAGGGCAACCCGTACCTGGGCCTGGTGGTCGGGGTGGCCCTGGCCGCAAACACCGTGCTGTCCGCCTGCCTCGGCGGGTTGCTGCCGCTGATGATCCGCCGCCTCAACCTGGACCCGGCGCTGGCGTCGGGTCCGATCCTGACCACCATCACCGACATGTGCGGATTCTTTTTGGTGCTGAGCCTGGCCAGCCTGATGCTGCCCCACCTGGCCCATAACTAGAAAATCTGCTGAAAAGCCGTTGAATCGACCAGCGGCCTGAATTAAGCTCTGACTAGTAATTTCCGGCCGATCGCTGGCCGGGGGAGGGGCAAGCATGAGAAAAATGACGCTGGTGGCATGGTGGGCGTGCGGGGCCTGGCTGCTGTGGATTGGACTGCCTGGAAGCCGGGCCGGGATGACGCCCAACCCGCTGCGCGCCCAGATCAGCACGGAACTGCTCGAGTGGCACGAAGAGCTGCCCGGCGGCACGTTCGAGGATCTCAGCCAGGTGGTGCGCATCGCCCACCATCCGCTGTACCCCATGGCGCCGCTGGCCGACATCCAGCGTGTCGGCGCCGCCGCCCACACCGGTGCGTACGGTTACCTGGTGGATGCAGGCGCAGGCGAATCCGGCTGGTTTGCCGCCCGCGGGTTGGTCAACAAGGCGCGCGACAACATCTATGGCGCCTGGCTGCGGAGCCCGGCCGCGCCCCGGCCGGTCACGCTATCCATCAGCTTTGAGGACAGCTCCAACGCGGTGGTGACCACGGAGTTCAGCCCCGCCTTCCTGGTCGGCACCAACTGGACCTGGTGCTGTTTCACCAACGCCTGCAAGCAGAACTTCCATTTCGCGTGGTTCGGCCTGGTGGTCACGGAGAACACGCTGCTGCACATCGACGACATGTCGATCCAGTGCCCGGCGTGGAAGCTGGCCGCGCCCACCGGCGCCACCACGGTGGTGGGCGGCATCACCGTGCCGGCGGCGCCCGTGGCGCCGGTGCTGTTCAACCTGTTGATCCACATCGAGGACCCGATCGAGCTGTACACTGACCCGATCTTTTTCTGGCGGAAATCGGCCGTATTCGAGGAACTGGCGCGCCGCTGCCACGAGGCCGGCGGATTCATGACCCTCCAGCCCGAGATGGAGTGGGTGGCGGCAGCGGCCAGCAATGCGCCCGCCATGATCCCGCACCTGGTCCGCGATTACGGCATGCACTTCTCTGTCCACACCCACGGCCCGAACTGCCTGGATTCCAACGGCGTGCCCTGGGGCGCCACGGCTTGCGACATGCACCACGCATCATATACCGGGCGCGCCACGGATGCCGACGCCGTGACCTATTGCGGCGACCGCGCCCGGTTCTTCGGCGCCCAGGCCGGCACCAACGTCCTCGACAACAACGGCAACTGGGACCTGACCAACATGGCCATCCTCGCCCAGGCCGGGTTCACCACGCTCTCGGGTTTCAAAAACCACAACACCCAGCGCTCGTTCGACGAGTACTTCACCAACCCGTGGCGACCTTCGGCCTGCAGCCCGATCAACAGCCCCACCGGCTACGAGGTTCACGACCCCTTCGGCAAGATCATCTACGTCCCCGGCATCGGCGCCAGCATCTCCAAAATTGCCATGCAGATTCAGCGCGAGATGGAGGGCTACCTCAGCCAGGCCATCGCCAACGCCGAGACCGGCCGCGTCAACACCTGCTACATCATCACCCACGTGGACAGCTTCTTTTCAACCAACGAACTGCCCTTCGACCAGTACATCGATTACGATCCCGCCACCAGCAACTACACCTACTCCCAGGACTTCCTGAGCGACCTGGCATTTTACAGCAACACCCTGTTCAACCTCGTGAAGCCGCTGGCCGACGCCGGCTATGTGCAGTGGACCGACCTGCCCGCCGTGGGCGACCAGTTCCTGGCCTGGGAAAAACGCCAGGCCGGGTTGGATGCCCTGGCGCTCGCGGCCGAGGAAGGCCGCGCCTGGTTGGGCCTGGCGCTGTCCAATGCCATCGCCAGCCGCCCGTTCTGGAACCGCCTGCATGTGCCGGCAGCTGGCGACGACCTGGCGCCCGACGCCGGCCGGCCGGACTCGCTGGCGCCGACCGCCGGCCAGCGCACCGGCGATCTGCGGGATTGGCTGCGCTGGGGCAACGACTACCTCGATGGGCTGACCCGCTTCGGGGCCAGCGACGCCTCCAACAACGTGTTGATCCTCCTCCCGTCCGTGTCCAACAGCCTGCTGGGCGCCGATGGCGTGGTCCCCGGCGATCCGTTCGCCGCGGATCGCACACTGGAGAACCTCAAGGCCGTGTTCCGTCACCCGGCCGGCGCCGGGGCCACCTACACCAACGCGGGCTACGCGTACCGGGCGTTGGACGATGTAGTGGCAGCCCAGCCCGGCCGACTGTTCCTGGTGGTGACCCCGCCGCCCGCGCACTATGCGCCGTCCGACGCCACCACCGATGCCGACGCCGCCCGCGCCCGCGCCCTGGCCGCGTGGATCGCCGGCGACTGGCTGGCGGCCTATCACACAGCCCACCCGGGCCTGAACAACGTGGCCGTGTTCGATTGGTTCGGCCACCTGGCCACGGACGAGTCCGACCCGGCCCACCCCAATCGCCTGCGGGCGGAGTACGGCGGGGATGCCGGAACTTCCGTGCCCAACGGGCTGGCCTGCTCCAACACCGCGGCCGCGTTCATCGGCGGGTACAGCAACGCGGTGGATGCCGCGTGGCGGCAATTCCTCGCGCGCGGCGCCACCAATGTGCTGGCCCCGTTCCACGTGGTCAATGTCACGTGGACCTCCGGCCGGCCCTGCTTGGCGTGGGAGAGCGTCACCGGGGTCACCTATGGCCTGGACTTCGCGCCGGCGTTGACCTCCGCGCTGCCCTGGCGGCGGATGCTGCATATCACCGGCGCGGCCGGCACCCAGACCGTGGCCGACGCTTTCACGACCAACCTCACCAATGGGTTTTATCGCGTCACGGCCCTGACCGGCCGCGTGGACTACGGCCAGACCTTGATCACGTTCGTGGACGTGGCCGGCCTTGGCAACGTGGCCGTGGAAATCATCACCCCCACCAACGCGCGCTACGCCGGCGGCCAAGTCTCGGCCATGGTGCCCACCACCGGGTTCCTGTTCAGCTACGACAACTTCCGCACGGATATCAACTTCAGCGACCTGGGCTTGCTGCATGTCAGTTATCTCTGGCCCGGGTGCACCGACCGGTCCGGTGCGGCCAGCGCCGGCACGTATGACTACGCCGGACCCGAGGGCATCCGCGCGTTGGCGGAGGTGCTCAGGTTTGTCGGCGGCCAGCGGCCCGATTATGGCGGCCGCTACCTGCACGAGCTTGTCCAGTGCCAGCCGCGCTACGAGCACACGGGCATTTACGCCGGGTCCCACCCGGGCATCGCCGCGGCCAACGTGCTGGGCATGTACGGCGGCGCGCTGACCAACGTGGCGTTCTTCGTGGGCTGGGAGAACCCCACCATGGACGCCATCGTCACCATGGACGCCGGCGGCGTACACGTGCCGCTGACGCCCGTGAACCCCGGCTACCATTATCCGGCGGACTACACCCCCACGAATGTCGTGCTGCCCTACCACACCATCCGCTGGGCCGCAACGGCTGATCCCTTCCCGTATTTCGACCTCAACAGCAACGGCGTGCCCGATATTGCGGCCGATTACCTTTTCGACCCGCCCGCCCACCAGATGTTCGCCACCCAGTTTTACTCGCGCGCCGTGCTGCATGCGCTGGAAGACAACGGCCAACTGCCCGGCACCAACTGGCCGGCCTGGCTGGCGCGGCCGGCCCAGGCGGACGAGGCGTGGGGCTGGCGCGATGCCACCGCCCGCTACCCGGCCCTGGTCACCAACGCGCCGCAGCTCAAGGCCATCCTCGTGTTCGGCAAGGGCGACCACGCGCAGATCGCCGTGGACAAGCCCCATGTCCACCATGCCTGGAACGGGCTGCGCATGCTGCCCTCGCGCTGGGTGCGGCTGAACCCCGACCGCGCCTATGTCACGGCCCAGAACGCGGCGTTTGGCGCCACCGCGCCGGACAACCCGGCCAACGCGGCCCCGCCCGTGCCCGGCTGGGTCGCGATCACCAACTGGGCGTATGACAGCGCCTTCCCCAACTGCACCGCGTACGCCGTCAAGGCCGCGGCCGCGGAGCTGGCCGACCGCTGCCACTACACCAACTGGTCCACCAACCTTACCAGCGTGCTGGGGCCGTGACTTGCAGGCATATAGGGGGTTGACGGCCGAGGTAATACCTGGCATAGTAATACCATGAAAGTGACGACCAAGGGGCAAGTTACCATACCGGCACGCATCCGGGATTTCCTGGGCATCTCCCCGCATATCCACGTCGACTTCCGCATTAGCGGTGAGCAGGTCGTGCTGGTTAAACAAGCGCCCCGGAAGGATGCCGGCGGCCGAGTCGCTTCCCTGCGCGGCATCCTGAAAGGTAAACGCACGACCCGCCAATGGATGCTTGAGACCCGGGGCGATTGATGCCGGTCCTGGTGGACACCAACGTGCTGGTCGATGTGCTCACGGACGATCCGCAGTGGGCGCCCTGGTCCATCAAGCAACTGGAAAGCCACTTTAATGCCGGCCTGGTCATCAACCCTGTCATCTACGCCGAATTGTGTTTTGGAAGCCCCTCCAGCGAGTTCGTGGATAATGTCATCCGGCAGCTTGGGCTGGCCTACCAGGAAATACCCCGGAAGGGGCTTTTCAAGGCCGCCAAGGCGTTTGGTGTTTACAAGGCCCGGCAAGGTGTCCGGACCTCGGTGCTCCCGGATTTCTTTATTGGCGGTCACGCCGAGGCGGCGGACATCCCGCTGCTCACGCGCGATGTCAAGCGATTGCGCCGATATTTCCCTGCGTTAAAGTTGATCTGTCCTTAAGGACCCCGGATGGCTTCGGGTTCTGCGTGACCTTCGGGGTGGACTCTTCTTATGCCGGGACGCGGGCGGCTTCCCTGGGCGCGGGCGCTTCCGTTTCCTTGGGCGCGGGGATCAGGCTGAGCATGTCGACCTTGATGTTGTCCGGGATCTCGGCGAAGGACAGCACGCCGGTGTCGCGATACTCCTGCTGGATCAGCTGGCGCACCTGGGGCCGGATCGAGGGCGAGCACACGAGGATCGGCTCGTGGCCCAGCTTCTTGGCCGCGGCGATGGCGTCCCCGATGCTGGCGATGATCTGGCGCGCCACGGCGGGATCGATCACCAGCGGGCCGAACGCCACGCCTTCCTTGCGGCTGCCCTTGCGGATGATGTTTTCCAGCTCGGGATGGATGCCAATGGCCTTGAGCGTGCCGTCGGGCATGAGGTAAGAGCGGGCGATATGGCCGCTGAGCGCGCGGCGGCAGAACTCCACCAGCAGGGTGACGTCCTGGGTCTGGCCGGAATGATCGGCGAGGGTTTCGAGGATGACCACCAGGTCGCGGATCGAAACCCGCTCGCGCAGCAGGCCCTGCAGCACGCGGTGGATGGAGCCCACGGTCATCTTGGTGGGGATGAGCTCGCCGACCACGGCCGGGTTGCCTTCCTTGATCTGGTCGATCAGCTGGCTCACGTCCTGGCGCACGAGGATGTCGGCGGCGTGGCGCTTGACGACCGCGGCCAGGTGGGTGGTGATGACGCTGGCGCAGTCCACGACCGTCAGGCCGCGGCCCTCGGCCATCTCGCGCTTGGTCTCGGGGATCCAGTAGGCCGGGAACCCGAACGCCGGCTCGCGCACCACGGGGTAGCCGTCGAGCTTGTTTTCGCCGGAGGGGTCGATGGCCATGAGCGCGCCCGGGCGCACCGCGCCGCGGGCGATCTCCAGGCCGCGGATCTTCATGAGGTACTCGGTGTTCTTCAAGTCCACGTTGTCGCGCACGTTGACCGGCGGCAGGACCAGGCCGAGCTCCTCGGCAATCTGGGTGCGGACATTGCTGATGCGCTCGATCAGCCGGCCGCCCTGCTGGCGGTCCACCAGCGGGATCAGGCCAAACCCGATCTCCAGGTCCATGGGCGAGACTTCGAGCACGCTGCGGAACGCCGCGGGCGAGGCCGGCAGCGCCGCGGGCTTCTTGCCCTCGATCTGCTCCGCCCCCTTGCCGGTCACGCCGGGCAGGGCCGGGCCGCCCGCCGACCGGGAGCCGCCGGGGCCGAATCCCTTGCGCTTGAGCATGACGCCCAGGCCGGTCACGCTGCCGCCCAGGAGCATGAACGGCAGGAACGGCATGCCGGGCACCAGCCCGATCGCGCCCAGGATGCCGCCGGCGACCATGAGCTGGCGCGGCCGGCCGATGAACTGGTGGCCCAACTGCGCGCCCAGGCTTTCGTCCGCGGCCGCGCGGGTAACGATGATGCCCGCGGCGGTGGAGATGATCAGCGCCGGGATCTGCGAGATCAGGCCGTCACCAATGGTCAGCAGCGTATACCGCGTGATGGACTCGCCGGCGGTCATGCCGCGCATGGTCATGCCGATGGCGAAACCCGCGCCGATATTGATGGCGGTGATGATCAGGCCGGCCACGGCGTCGCCCTGCACGAACTTGGCCGCGCCGTCCATGGCCCCGTAAAAGTCGGCTTCCTTGCGCAGCGCCTCGCGGCGGCGGCGCGCTTCCTTCTCGTCGATCAGGCCCTGGTTCAAGTCCGCGTCGATGCTCATCTGCTTGCCGGGCAGGGCGTCCAAGGTGAACCGGGCGGTCACTTCCGCGATGCGGCCGGAACCGCGGGTGATGACTTTGAAATTGATGATGACCAGGATCAGGAAGATGACCGTGCCGACCACGTAGTTGCCGCCCACCACGAAATCGCCGAACGCCTCGATCACGTCGCCGGCGTAACCGATCAGCAGGATCTGGCGGGTGGTGGCCACGTTCATGGCCAGGCGGAACAGGGTGACCAGCAGCAGGATCGATGGGAACGAGGACAGCTCCAGGGGGTTGGTGATTTCCATGGAGTAGATGATGATCACGATCGCGATGCCCATGCTCAGGGCCAGCAGGATGTCCAGCAGGAACGGCGGCACGGGGAAGAACAGCACCGCCAGGGTCATCATGATCGCGCCGGCCATGATCAGGTCCGACTGCCGCATGGTTTTGAGCCGGTCGAAGAATCCGCTGGGGTGGGGGATGGGATCGCTCATGGGGTCATCCTTGCTTGAGAGTCATGCGGGGCATGAGTTTTTCGCGGACATGGGCGTTGCCGATGCGGAACAGGTAGGCCAGCAGTTCGGCCACGGCGCCAAAGAACGTGGGCGGGATCTCGCGGCCGATGTGGCCGTGCTTGTACAGGGACCGCGCCAGCGGCGGCCGCTCGATCACCGGGATGCCGTGTTCCTCGGCGATGCTGCGGATGCGCAGGGCCACCAGGCGCAGGCCCTTGGCCACCACGACCGGCGCGTTCATGGTTTCGGGCTCGTACTTCAGGGCCACGGCCACGTGGGTGGGGTTGGTGATCACCACCGTGGCGTTGGGCACCTCGGCCATCATGCGCAGGAAGGTCAGCTCGCGCATTTTCTTGAACTGTACGCGCTTGATCATGGGGTTGGGTTCCATGGTCTTGCGCTCTTCCTTGACCTCTTCCTTGGTCATCATCAGGCTCTTTTCGTGCTTGCGGTGCTGGTAAATCCAATCGATCACCGCCACGGAAATGGCCAGCGCCACCACGGCCCAGATCATTTTCAGGGAAAGCTCGAAGATCCACATGGCCGCATCGGCCACTTCCAGCCGGTGCAGGCTCATGATGCCCAGCCAGTTCTTGCGCAGCACCACGTAGAGCACCAGCACCACCAGGGCGCATTTCAAGAGCGACGTGCCCAGCTGGAACAGGCTGTTCACCGAGAACAGGCGGCGCAGCCCGGAAATCGGATTGAGCCCGTCGAACTTCCACCGCAGGGGTTGGGTGCTGAAATACGGCTTGGTCTGGATCATGGTGCCGAGCACGCCGCCGAGCATGATCGGCAGGATGATCGGCAGGGCCACCGCGCCCATGAAAAAGCACATGCTCACGAACCCGTCCTGGACCATCGGGATCGACCAGTTCTGGCGCGTGGTGAAGTGGGAGAGCTGGATGTTGAACTGCTTGAGCAGGTGGGCGGCGTACGGCACGCCCCAAGTCAGGGCCACCACCCCGAGGAACAGGTCCGCCACGGCGACCACGTCCTGCGACACCGGCAGGTTGCCTTCCCGCCGCGCCCGGCTTCGGCGCCGCGGTGTGGCCCGCTCGGTCCTGCCGTCTTTGCCTTCCATGGTTCCAGTTCCCTTAGCCCATCAGCCGGGCGCAATAGTCAAGCATCGTGGTCATCACTTCGTTGATCGGGCTCGCGCCGTAGCGCAGCCACATGCCCATGATAGCAAGACCGATGCCAAGGCGCAGGGGCAGGGACAAAAACAGGATGTTGAAGCCCGGCGCCATCTTGGAAATCAGCCCCAGCCCCACGTCGAACAGCAGCACGCCCGCCATCACCGGCAGGGCCAGCTGCACGCCCCAGGAGAAGATCAGGCCGGCCAGCGACACCAGCGTGTCGATCAGCGGGACGTCCAGCCACGCCAGGGTCGGGGGCACGGCCTGGAAGCTTTCGTACAACAGCCGGATCATCACCAGGTGCGCGTCCTGCGACCACAGGAACATCAGGAACAGCAACTGGAAGATCAGCATCAGGATGTTGTTGTTGACCCCGTTGATCGGGTCGATGGCCTGCGACATGGTCAGCGAGCTGGAAAACCCGAAGATCTGGCCGGCCATCATGAAGATCTCCACGAACAGGTCGCAGATCAGGGCGATGGCCACGCCCAGCAGCAGCTCGCCGAACATGGCCAGCGCGAGGCCCGGCAGGCTGTTCAGCCCGGACGCCACCCGCGCCCATTCCGGCGGCACCAGCGGCGCCAGCACCAGGGTCATGGCAAATGCCAGCAGCACCCGCGCCTGCATCATCGTCAGGTTCTTGCCGAAAATGATCGTGCCGCCCACCACGGCCACGACCCGCGCCAGCACCATCAGCAGCACCTGCGGGTAATACGAAAGCAGCAGGTCCATGGCCGGGGCCGCCTAGATCTCGAGCTGGCCGAACAGTTGGAAAATGTGGAGGAAAAACCCCATCAGCACCTGGATGGTCCAGGGCAGCGCCAGGGTGGTGATCAGGCCGGCCACCACCACTTTGGGCACGAACGTCAGGCTCATGTCGCGCAGTTGGGTGACGGTCTGGAAAATGTTGATCGCCACGCCGGCCACGATGGCCGTGAGCATGAACGGGCCGGCCACCTTGGCGCAGGTCAGCAGCACTTGGTAGGCCAGGTCGAGCGCAAGTTCCGGGGTCATGGAAAAGCTCCTTTACATCCTGAAGCTGGACACCAGGCCGCGGATGGTCAGGTTCCAGCCATCCGCCAGCACGAAAAACAACAGCTTGATCGGCAGCGAAATCATCATCGGCGGCAGCATCATCATGCCCAGCGACATGAGAATCGTGGACACCACCAGGTCGATCACCAGGAACGGCAGGTAGATCAGGAACCCGAGCTGGAACGAGGTTTTCAGCTCGCTGATCATGAACGCCGGCAGGATCACCTCCATGCCCACGTCGTCGAGCTTGGTCACGTTCTGGTCCTTGCCGGCCAGCTCGAGGAACAGCCCCAGCTCGTCGTTGCCGGTCTGGCTCAGCATGAACGCGCGCAGCGGCTTCACGCCCCGGTCCCACGCCTCGGCCTGGGTGATCTGGCTGTCGATGTACGGCTGCAGCGCGTTGGTGTTGATGTCCTTCCACACCGGCGCCATGATAAAGGCGGACATGAACAGCGCCAGCCCCGCGATGATCTGGCCGGACGGCACCTGCTGCGTGCCCAGGGCCTGGCGCAGGAACCCGAACACGATCAAGATGCGCGTGAACGACGTGGTCATGACGATGATCGAGGGCGCCAGGCTCAGCACCGTGAGCAAGAGCACGATCTGCAGGGTCTGGCTGATGTCTTCCGGCTTGGAGTCGGGGCTGAAGCGCACCTGGATGCCCACCGGGTTGGCGGTACCGGACGGGCTGGGCGTCAGCGGCGCGTTCACCGCGGGCGCGCCCAGGGACGGCGCCTGGGCCGTGGCCGCGCCGGCCGCAAGCAGGGACCCCATGGCAACGATCAACAAGAGCTTCTTCATTTCTTCTCTTCCGGAAGCAGGAGGTGTTTAAGGTCCGGGAACGTGACCGGTTCCGCCGCGCCGGCATCAGCCGCCGCGTCCGGTTTCGGCCACATGCCCAGGGGCATGATCTGGTTGGCGCTCACGGCCATGGCGATCTCGCGCTGGTCCACGGCCACCAGCACCACGTAGCGCCGGTTGTCCAGGGCCAGCCGCTCCACGACCCGCATCCGGCGCGTGCCCGGATTGTAGCTGGTGCCGGACAACCGCCGCTGCAGCAGCCGGTTGGCCGCAATCAACACCCCCACCACCAGCAGCAACGCGCCCATGGTGCGCCAAATGTTCAGCGATTTGCCCTTGATCGGGTCAGCCGCGGGCGCCGGGGTGTTTTTCTGAAACGCGGACAGCATGATGTTGGTTTGGGTCACATCCACTGCCGGCGCCGGCTGTACCGGCATGAAAATGCCAAGCAACAAGGCCGCCAACAGGGCCACTGCGAACCGCTTCGTCACCAAGACCTTTTTCATGCCGCAACAGCAAGCAGGGCGGATGCCATTGGCGCATTACGCTTTCCATGAACAGGTTGCGCGCGCAGGATCAACGGCGCGCGGGTTTCGCAGGTCGCGGGCAGGCGGTCGGACATAGCGCCGGCTTGACTTGCCCGGCCGGCGGCTTACCATGCGCCGTCAAAAGGACGGGTGACCCATGAGCAACGACATTTGCTGGCTGCCGTTTGACGAGCTGGAACGATTCATGGTCGACGTGTTCCGCGGGGTGGGCGTACCTGAGGACGATGCGCGCGTCTGCGCCGACATCCTCATCACCGCCGACAAGCGCGGCATCGACTCCCATGGCGTCGGCCGCCTGAAGAGCATCTATTATGACCGCATTGTCCACGACAAGGTCCAGCAGCCGGTCACGCGCATCGAGGTCATCCGCGACCACAAGGCCGTGGCGGTGCTGGACGGCCACCACGGCATGGGCATGGTCATTGCGCGGCGGGCCATGCAGCTGGCCATTGATCGCGCCCGCGACTACGGCGTGGGCATGGTGGCGGTCCGCAACTCCACCCATTTCGGCATTGCCGGCTACTACGCGCTCATGGCCTGCGCCGAGGGCATGGTCGGGCTCTGCGGCACCAATGCCCGGCCCTCGATCGCGCCCACCTTCGGCGTGGAAAACATGCTGGGCACCAACCCCCTGGTGTTCGGCCTGCCGACCGACGAGCCCTTCCCGTTCACCAACGACTACGCCACGTCCATCTCCCAGCGCGGCAAGATCGAGCAGTACGAGCGCGAGGGCAAGCCGCTGCCCGCCGGCTGGGTCATCGACCAGGACGGCCAGGCGGTCACCGACCCGGCTGCGGCGCTGCGCGGGCTGATTGCCGACACCATGGCCCTGGCGCCCCTGGGCGGGATCGGCGAGGAGACCGCGGGTTACAAGGGCTATGGCTACGCCACGGTGGTGGAGGTCCTGTCCGCGGCCCTGCAACAGGGCGCGTTCATGAAGCAGCTCTGCGGGCTGGAAGACGGCCGCAAGGTCCCCTACCGGCTGGGCCATTTTTTCCTGGCGGCCAACATCGAGGCGTTCACCGACCTGGCGGAGTTCAAGAAATGCACCGGCGACATCCTCCGCCAACTGCGGGCGTCGCGCAAGGCGCCGGGCCAGCCGCGCATCTACACCTGCGGCGAGAAGGAACACCTGGCCTGGCTCGAGCGCAAGGACCGGGGCGTGCCGGTCAACCGCGCGCTGCAGAAACAGTTGCTGGCCATGCGCGACGAGCTCGGCCTGCGCGCCTGGCGCTTCCCGTTCGAGACCGGCCCGGCTGCCTGATGGCCGGCCTCCCGGGCCCGGCCCGGCGCCAAAAATGGCCCCCAAACACGCCTTGACAGCCCCCCCGGCCTCGCGCAATATATCTGTATAAGCAGGGATTAATTCCAACGCGCCGTAACGTGCGCCGGGATTTGACCTGTAAACAACCAAAGAGGAGGACGATTATGCAGCGCTGCTTCGCATGGCTTCTCACGCTCACCCTGGTCCTGGCTTGCGCCCCGCTGGCGTTGGCCCAGGAAGCTGCCCCGGCCGCATCGGATATCAACATCAACGTCGGCGAACCCGCCGGCGCGACCGATTCCATGACCATCGTCCGGCCGGACGAGGGCGGCGGCGTACGGGTGTATTCCCAGGAAGTGCGCACGCGCGAGGCCGCCCCGGGCGCCCAGTTGGAGAACCCGGCCGTGGCCGAGGAACGCGCCAAGGCCCCCGACGCCGCGGCCGACGAAGTCCGCAAGGCGCGGGTCGTGATCATCCCCGCGGTCATGGCGCAGGAAAAACGCCGCCGCCTGGACCGCGAACTCAATGAGCGCTGGGGCCTGAGCGACCCGGGCATCATCGAGAACCCCGGCTACACCAGCTACCTGATCGACGCCCTGGTCAACACCCGCAAGTTCGACGTGCTGGAGCGCGAGCAGCTCAACCAACTGATCCGCGAGATGGAGTTCGGCGAGTCCGAGTACGTCAACGAGGAGCAGGCGGTCAAGATTGGCAACATGGCCGGCGCCGACTACGTGGTGATGCCGGAAATCCGGTTCCTGGAAACCGAGAAAGAAAGCAAGGCTGTGCCTTATGTCGGCGGCGAACAGATCTCCCTGCGCTGCAAGCTGGGCACCGGCGTGCGCACCGTGGACGTCAAAACCGGCAAGATCGTCAGCTCCAGCATCAACGACACCGAAACCCGCAAGCGCGAGCGCGATGCCAACGCCGAGGGGTCGCGGATCGCCGTCATGGAAATCATTTCCCAGGCGTTCAAGGAGTCTTCGCTCAAGGAAGCCGCCAACATCGTGGACGT
Organism: uncultured Verrucomicrobiota bacterium; assembly: GCA_964489425.1. Taxonomy (GTDB): domain Bacteria; phylum Verrucomicrobiota; class Kiritimatiellia; order RZYC01; family CAZAYP01; genus CAZAYP01. The sequence continues at coordinate 50,976 of CAZAYP010000039.1, forward strand.
GGCTTACCCGATCCGCATCATGAGCGTGCTCGAGGAATACGTGATGCTGAATCGCGGCAAGGGCGCGATCAACGAGGGCGAGGTGCTCAAGGTGTACGAGGTCGGCGAGATGATGATTGACCCGGACACCAAGGAAAACCTGGGCTATTCCGAAAACTATTGCGGCGCCGTGCGGGTCAGCGAGGTGGGCCAGAAAACCTCCAAGGCGGCCATTGTCGACAAAATGGCCCCGCTGAAAACCCTGTCCATCTGCCGGCGCGTCAACGACCCCACGGCCGTGGTCACGCCCGCGGCGCCGTCGGCGCCCAAGATCGACTGATCTTCAAACAATGATCAAGGCTTGAGGCGGCGCCGGGGCGCCTTGCGGCGGCCCCGGCGCCGGCCTTGGCCGGCACCCCTGAGGTCGATTTCGTGAGCAAATCCATGGCATGGCTGGCGGCCCCGGCCGCCGCGCTGGCGCTGGCGGGTCTGGTGGCTTCCTGCCGCAGCCCGAGCGGCGGCATCACCATCGTGAGCTACCCGCAGGAACAAATCATCGTTCACTCCCAGATTTTTGAACGGTGGTTCCAGGTGTCCTCCTGCGCGGTGGCAACCAACGAAAACGGGCTGCTGCACGCCACGGTTTCGCTCCAGAACATCCGCGAGCAGTGCCAGTTCGAGTACCGGTACCGGTGGCTGGATGCGGACGGGATCGAGGTGCGTACCGGCACTGCCATCTGGACGCCCCAGAGTTCCGGGCCCAAGGAGATCAAGATGCTGACCGGCATCGCCCCCAACCGCGACGCGGCCAGCTTCATCCTGGACATCCGGTTCACCTACCCCAGCACCCGCTGGTAGGGTGCGCAACCCGCGCCATGCCGCCCGAACGGCGCGCGCGGCGTGGCTGGCTGGAAGAAGAAATATGAACCCAGAAAGAGCAGATGAACTACGAAACACGCGAATTACGCGAATGCATCCCGTTGACTCTCTGCTAAATATGTACGGTAATGGCCCGAATTCTTCCTGCACCCAACAGGTGAACGATGTTATTCTCAGCTTGTTCGCCCGTTCCTCTTTCTGCGGCAACGAGTTTCGCGTTATTCGCGTGTTTCGTAGTTAATTCAAATGCTGAATTTAGGATGAAACCGGTTTCGTTCATTAGGTTTGGCGCGGCCACCCTGGGCCTCCTGCTGGCCGCGACGCCCGCGTGGGCGGCTGCGGAATGCGTGGCCACGGGCGGCAGCGCCAAGTGGCTGGTCGACCTGTTGCCCCTGTTGTTTTTCCTGGCTTTGATCTTCCTTCTGATCCGCCTCAGCCAGCGGCGGCACCAACCGTACATGGACCGCGCCAAGGTTCACATGGATCGGCTCGAAAAACAGAACGAGGAAATCATTGCGCTGCTGCGGGAGATCGCGGGCAAACCGCGGCCGCCGGAACCGCCGGCGGCCGGCGAAACCACGACCGAAAAAACGAGGTGACAATGAATCGCACGATCTGGTCGCGAGGTTTATTTTTAGTGACGTTATGCGCCATGGCGGCCGGGACAAGCTCCTGCCAGTCTCCGCCCGCGCCCAAGTCCAGCTATGTCCCGGCCGAGGAAGCCGGGGTCATGACCGTGGGGCTCGACGACCACGACTACGACCTCGTGGCTGCCGGCATATCCCGCGAGATGTTTGAGCGCGGCCTGCCGCGCGGGTACACCGTGGTGCTGGGCCCGGTGGACACCCACGAGTGCCCCTACGATATCCGGGTGCGCCAGCTCCAGAAATCCCTCATGGTGCTGCTGAACAAGGAAAACACGATCAAGTTCATGACCGCGGTCAATGCCATGACCGGCGGCAGCGAGATCGAGGAAATCTACAAGCTGATGGAGTTCAACTGGTTCAACCGCAACCCGATCGACATCCAGGACCTGCAGACGTTCGGCAAGCTCGCGCACGTCAACGGCATCCTGTTCGGCCGCGTTTCCTGCCTGGAGCGTTCCATGGACGACGGCGGCACGGAAATCACGTACCGGTTTGTGTGGGAGTTGTCCAACACCGAAACCGGCCTCCTGGAAATCGCCCACGAAGAAAAAATCCGCAAGAACATCCGGGATTGATGGCCTCATGCCCGGACTGCGCATGACGCCGGCCGCTTGGAGCATTCCCGCGCTGATCCTGGCCGGGGCGTGGGCCATCCCGGCCCTTGCCGGCGACCCGGAATCGGCAGCGCCGGGCTGGGCCCATGACCCGCGCAGCGGATGTGCGGCCTGGTGCCGGACCCCGCTGCCGCGCGCCGCCGTGGCCTGGAGCGGGGAATGCGCGGACGGGCTGGCCGCGGGCTCCGGCGTGCTGCAATGGTTCCAGGACGGCCGGGAAATCGCCCGCTACGCCGGCGAGATGCAGGCCGGCAAGGGCGCCGGCCATGGCGCGGGCGTGCTCATGACCGGCGAGCGCTACGCGGGCGAATGGCGCGCTGATCTCCGCGCCGGCCATGGGGAAAGCCTGTACCTGGATGGCGAGCGCTATGCCGGCGCCTGGTCCAATGATCAGCGCCATGGCGCGGGCGTTTACACCTGGCCGGACGGCGAAAGCTACGCCGGGGAATGGCAGCAGGATGATCGCGAGGGGCACGGCGTGCTCTTGTTCCCGGATGGCCGGCAGTACGCGGGCGATATCCGGCGCGGCCGCATCGCCGGGTTGGGCCATTTCGCGTTTCCGGATGGCGGGCATTGCGCCGGCCATTTTGCCGAGGGCGCGGCCGATGGCTGGGCGGTTTTCCAATGGGCGGACGACGATTATTATGCCGGCCAATGGGTGAACGGCCAGCGCCACGGCCTGGGCTTGCGCCATTACCCGGACGGAACCGAAGAAGGCGGCCCCTGGGTGAACGACCAATTTGCCGGCGTGCCCGACGCGCCCGCCACGAACCTGGCGGCCGTTACGGACATGGCCCGGTCAATGGCGGCGCAGGCCATGGAGACCGCCCAGGCCGCGCGCCGCGCCGCCGCCGCCGCCCAGGCGGCCGCCGAATTGGCCTGGTTGGCGGGCGCCCAGGCGCGCCAGGTGGCGGCGACTCTTGGGGACACGCCGGCCGAGGCGTCTGTCGCCGCCTTGCCCGCCGTCGCGCCCGCCGCCCCGCTCACGCCAGACGCCGCCGCGCCCGCACCGGACAGCTTGCCGCCCTGGCGGGGCGCGCGGTCAACCTTTGCCATGGCCGACCTGGCGCCGTACGGCATGGAAACCGCGGAAACCGCGATCCTGTCCCAGGTGCTGCGCAACGCGCTGCAGGACACGGGTTATTTTGAAATCATCAGCCGGGGCCAAATGGAAACCATCCTGGAAGACACGGCGTCGCCGGCCGCGACAGCGTGCAACGAAACCCAGTGCCTGGTGGACATGGGCCGCCGGCTGGCGGTGCGCACCATCGCGGGCGGCAGCATCGGTCGGGTCGGCGGGATCTTCAGCGTGTCTCTCCGGCTGGTCAACGTGGAAACCGGGGAGATCGAGGCCACGGTGGACCGGGATATCGATGGCGCCCCCGAAGATCTGCCGGATGCCCTGCGCGGGCTGGGCCGGAGCCTGGCGGGGAAATACGCCGGGCTGCGCTTGAAGAACGCTCAACCATGACCTTGGAAGGAGGCGGAGGATGAAGCGAACCTATCGGATGTGCGGCTGGCTATTGGCTGTGGGCTTGGCGTTGGCGTCCGGCCCGGCGCTGGCCGGGACGCGGGCGCCGGCGGCGCCGACCCTGATGCTGGAAACCCTGCAAATCGATCCAGGCGGGAAAATCGTGGTGCGCCACAGCCCGGTCCCGGCCGCCAGCCGCGACCGCAGCGCGTGGATCGGCTTTTACCGCCAGCAGGCGGCGTCGGACTTGGAGTACATCTGCTATACCTTTCTCGACAACCTGACGGCCGACACCTACGACATCACGGCGCCCACCCAGCCCGGAATCTACGAGTTCCGCCTGTTCCTGAAGGAAGGTGCCGGCCCCGTGGCGCGCAGCGCGCCCGTGTATGTCGGGGTGCCGGCGCCGGCCACCCCGACCCCGAAACCCACGGCCACGCCCAAAGCCACGGCCACCCCCACGGCCGCGCCGACCGCCGCGCCCGCCCCGGACGTGGCCGCGCTGCGGGCCGCGGACCGGGCGCCGATCCTCAACCCCATCCATCACCGCGCCGAAATTGAAGTAGCCCGGGCGCACGCGCTCGAAGAAATCAACGCCCTGGCGCCGGACGACCCGTTGCGCCGGCAGGCCGAGAAGCTGAACGCGCGCAACCAGGCCCGCGGTTGGGCGTGGGTGGGCGGGGTCACCCCGCTGGCGCGCCTGCCGGCCGCCGCGCAAAGCCGATGCCTGGGGCTTTTGAATCGCATGCCGTCCCGCGCGCCGCAGGTGGAGGCGGCCACGCCCCGCGGGTGGCTGTTCCCGGACAAGCTGGACTACCGCGAGCGCGGGCTGGTTTCACCGGTCCGCGACCAGGGCCAATGCGGGTCCTGCTGGGCGTTCGCCTCCGTGGGCGCCCTGGAGTCGCAGACCATGCTGGGCGGCGTGCGCGAGGTGGACCTCTCGGAGCAGCAGATGCTCTGCTGCAACACCATGCAGTACGGCTGCGGCGGCGGCCTGTTCGACGGCGCGTTCGAGGTCATGGAGCAGCAGGGCGCCGTGCTGGAATCCTGCTTCCCCTACGCGGCCCAGGACGCGCTGCCCTGCAAGCAGGACTGCACCAACCGGGTCAAGGCGGCGTTCTCGTTCTCCGTGCCCAGCTTCGGCTGGGACGCCATGGTCAAAACCCTGCTCTGGACCGTGGGCCCGCTGCCGGTGTCGTTGTATGCCACGGACGATTTCATGCAGTACAAGAGCGGCGTGTTCGAGGGCGAGGCGCCGCCCGGGCACAACCACGCGGTCCTGCTGTGCGGCTGGGACGACGACCTCGAGGCGTGGCTGATTAAAAACAGCTGGGGCGAAGACTGGGGCATGCAGGGCGCCGCCTGGGTCAAGTACGGCAGCATCAACATCAACACCCTGGTGGGCGTCGTGTCCGCGGAAGAGATGGAAAAGCTCGGCCTCAAGCTGACGTGGCCAGCCGCCGCTCCCACGCCCGCCGCCCCGCCCGCGGCGCCCTAAATCGGCGCCGGGGATTTAGAGATCTGATACCAATCACGCTAGAGAATCGGTATAAACCCCCTGGACGTAGCGTTTGCTT
>CAZAYP010000040.1:0-54065 GCA_964489425.1 uncultured Verrucomicrobiota bacterium
CGGCCGGCCCGGGCCACGGTCCCGGTCGTGGGATGACCGCGCGCGCCCCGGGCCCCGGTCTTGGCCTGGAGGGCGGGCACGGTCGCGGTCGCGGAACGACCCGCCCCGATCGCCGCGATCCCGGCCGCGCCGATCGTCCCGGGCCGGGGCATCGCGGTCGCTGCCGGCTTCCCGGTACGGGTTGGCTCCCGGCGGCACGCGCGCCCAGGTCGGGACAAAGTTGAGCTCGAGGATCGGGTCCGCCTTGTCCGCGCCAGGCTCCTGTTTCTCCGGCAAATCAATATTTTCCATGTAGCATCCTCACCAACCTTGAATCAGCTTGGCATATCCCCAGGCAGCAATAAAGGAAAAACACGCAGCGCGCGGCGGAGGGAAGTTCAGCGCGGCCGCATTTGGGGTTGTATTAGCGCGCGCCGCCGGGCATGATGGATGCAACAACAGCGGAGGGATACCATGAGGCGGCACACGGCAGTTGGAATCATCATCGCACTGGCGTTCGGTCTGTACACGGGGACATCGTGGGCCGCCACTAACCGGGCCGTGGCCGCGGTAGCGGCGCTGCTGTTCGAGGCCGCCACGCCCACCCCCACGCCCACCGCGACACCCACGCTCACGCCCACCCCCACCCCGACCGCGACCGGCATTCCCAGCGGGGCCATCATCATTGACCATAACTGCCGCGACCTGGCGGTCATCCCCACCAACTGGATCCGCGCCGCCCAGGACTCGCTCAAAGTCCATTACGGCCACACGTCGCACGGCCACCAGCTCGAGGTGGGCGCCGAGACGCTCGCGCTGCAGGATGGCCGCTACGCCGTCGACATCGGCATCGACACCCTGCCCAACAACCCGGGCCACCTGTGCGTGTACGACGGCAACGGGTACAGCGGCGACAACTACATCATGCCCGAGATGTACTGGCTGGAAGAGGCCGGCCGGCAACACACCACCAACACCCTGCACAACCACCCGACGATCAACGTGTCCATGTGGGCCTGGTGCGGCCAGCTCTCGGACAACGACAGCGATTACGTCAACAATTATCTCAACACCATGGCCGCGTTTGAGCAACAGTTCCCGCAGGTGAAGTTCGTGTATTTCACCGGCCATCTCGACGGCACCGGCAGCGCCGGCAACCTGCACCAGCGCAACGAGCAGATCCGTACGTTCTGCCGCAACAACAACAAGGTGCTGTTCGATTTCGCCGACATCGAGCGCTATGACCCCAACGGCACGGACTACCTCAACCTGGGCGCCGGCACCGGCGGCGAGGGCAACGCATGCCAGTACAATTCCGGCAACTGGGCCACGACGTGGTGCACGCTGCACCCGGGCGATGCGCGCTGCGCCGATGGCGGGTGCCCGGACTGCTGCGACCATTCGCAACCCCTCAACTGCAACCTGAAGGCGCGCGCGTTCTGGTGGCTCATGGCGCGCCTGGCCGGTTGGAACGGCTTGTAACCCAAGTTTCTCGGAGATGGCATCATGAAACTCATCCTGGCGGTAGCTGTGGCCCTGATCCCCATCTGCCTTGTGGCGCAAACCGACCTGGTCATTGACAGCATCAACGGCAACGGCGTGGTGACCTGGAACTACCCCACCTCCAACGTCATGGATTACCGGGTGGAATGGACCGCCGGCTTGACCGGCGCCTGGACCGACTCGTGGACCGCGTTGCAGGGCATCGCGCCCACCGGCGCCACCATGACCGCCACGGTGCCCATGTTTTACCGGGTCGTGGCGCGCCTGGCCGCGCTGCCCACGCCTACGGCCACCGCCACCATGGAAGCCACCGCCACGCCCACCATGGAGCCGACGGCCACCCCCACGCCGGAGCCCCCGACCCCGACCCCGACGCCCACGGCGACCTCCGCGCCGGGCGGGGCGCTCGTCATTGACCACAACTGCCGCGACCTGGCGGCTATCCCCACCAACTGGATCCGCGCCGCCCAGGACACGCTCAAGGTCCATTACGGCCACACGTCGCACGGCCACCAGCTCGAGGTCGGCGCCGACACCCTCGCCCTGCAGGACGGCCGCTACGCAGTCGATATCGGCATCGACACCCTGCCCGGCACCCCGGGCCACCTGTGCGTGTACGACGGCAACGGGTACGAGGGCGACAACTACATCATGCCCGAGATGTACTGGCTGGAAGAGGCCGGCCGGCAGCACACCACCAACACGCTCCACGGCCATCCCGCGATCAACGTGTCCATGTGGGCCTGGTGCGGCCAGCTCTCGGACAACGACAGCGATTACGTCAACAATTATCTCAACACCATGGCCGCGTTTGAGCAACAGTTCCCGCAGGTGAAGTTCGTGTATTTCACCGGCCATCTCGACGGCACCGGCAGCGCCGGCAACCTGCACCAGCGCAACGAGCAGATCCGTACGTTCTGCCGCAACAACAACAAGGTGCTGTTCGATTTCGCCGACATCGAGCGCTACGACCCGGCCGGGGCCGACTACCTGGACCTAGGCGCCGGCACCGGCGGCGAGGGCAACGCATGCCAGTACGATACCGGCAACTGGGCCACGACGTGGTGCGCGCTGCACCCGGGCGATGCGCGCTGCGCCGAAGGCGGGTGCACGGACTGTTGCGACCATTCCCAAGCCCTCAACTGCAACCTCAAGGCGCGCGCGCTCTGGTGGCTCATGGCGCGCCTGGCCGGCTGGGATGGCACGCCCGCCCGCGCCGCAGGTGGCCCTTGATCGGCCTGCGCATCCCGCTGTTCTTCGACATTGACGGCACGCTGCTGGATACCGGCGGCGCCGGCCGCCGCGCGTTTATCCGCGCCCTGCGCCGAACCCTGGGCGACGGGATCGATCCCCACCTGCTCCAGTTTGCCGGCGCCACGGACCTGGGCCTGCTGTTCCGCGTGGCCCAGGCCGCCGGCCTGGCCGCCGAGGGCCGCGAAGAATCGTTTTTCAGCGCGCTGACCGAGGAGATGCAAACGGAGCTGCCGGGCTGTGACGGCGCGCTGCTGCCCGGGGTCCGCGAGCTGCTGGCGCGCCTGGCCGGGGATGACCGCTTTATCCTGGGCCTGATCACCGGCAACGTGCAGACCTGCGCGTACCTGAAGCTGGCCCGTTTCGGGATCAACGCCTACTTCCAGGTGGGCGCATTCGGCAGCGAGTTCGCGGACCGCGGGCAGATTGCACGCCAAGCCCTGGCCCGGGTCCGGGCCGGCACGGCCGGCGCGGACTTGCACCGGCCGGTGGTGATCGGCGACACGCCCCACGACATCGCCGCCGCCCGCGCCATCGGCGCCCTGGCGGTCGCGGTGGCCACGGGCGCGTTTGCCGCGGACGCGCTGCACGCGGCCGGCGCGGACCACGTGCTCCCCAACCTGGCCGACACCGAACAGGTCCTGCGCCTGCTGGCCGCGGGCTGACCCTCTCCAACCGGAAAAACGCGCTTGCTTATCCCGACCCGCCGGCTAAGATGACCGCAGTATGAACGCAGCAACGAAGCGCTAACCCTATGGCGGCCGACCCGCAAAGCGGCGAAATTTCACGCGAAGAACTGCTCAACACCATTTCGATGTTCGAGCAGATCCTCGAGGTCATGCCAGGCGATGAGCTCGCCTTGCGCACGCTGTACGATGCCTACTCCAAGAAGGGGGACCGCGCGCGCGCTTTCGATCTGCTGGGGCAGCTGACCGACCATGCCGCGCGCGACAAGGAGCCCGAAGCCGCCGAGTTCTGCCTCCTGGAGCTGGCCAAGTTCGAGGGCGACTTCAAGGACAAGGTCCAGGCCGCGACCCAGAAGCTGCGGCAGCTGAAGTCCAGCGCCAAGGAAAAGGCGCCGGCCCGCGCCGAGGAAACCAAGGCGCTGACCGACATCTCCAACGAGCTGTCCCTGGCGTGGACCCTGTTCCAGGACGAGCAGATCACCCAGGACGATTATTCCAACGTGCTGCACGACCTGACGGAAATGTCATCCAAAAACGTCGGCATGCCGGTCACGGTGCTGCACGTCCTGAACGATCGCAGCTACACCCATTTTACGCGCATCATGACCTACATGGCCACGCACTCCGCGGTGCCGATCGTGTCGCTGTCCAACTTCGACGTCAACGAGCAGCTGGGCGAAGAGTTGCCGCTGGACTTCATCGCCCACCACGGCGCGATTCCGTTCGGGAAAATCGGCACGGAGTTGCTGGTGGGGGTGCTGAACCCGTTTGACAAGGAACTGCTGCAGTCGGCCACGAAATTGTGCGGGAAACCCTGCCACCCCTTCCTGGTCCTGCCGACCGAGTACGACGCGCTCCTCGCGCGCTACAAGAAGGCGCACGAGGCGAAAGCCGTTCAGTAGCCCGCGCCGCCCACCCGCACGGACCGGGTTTCCCCGTCGCGCTCCAGGACCACCTCGTCCTGGAGGATTTCCTTGACCGTGACCCCATCGATGCGGGATCCGGGGCCGACCAGTTTCCCGTTCAGGATCGCCATGCCTTCGCCGCCGCCCTGGTAGGAAACCACGCCCTTGAGCGTCAACTGCGGCCACGCGGGGGGCTCCTTCGATTCGGTCACCGCGACCGGCGTCGGGATCTTCACCACCGGCGGCTTGCGGTCCGCGACCCCCACGGTTGCGGCCGGGGCCTCGGGTTCCGGGACGGCCGCGGAAACAGCGGCCGGGACCACGGCGGCCGGCGCCACGGGTTGGCTGGAAACCGTCGGGGCAACCGGGGCCGGGGCAGCCGGAGCGGCTGGGGCTTCAGCAGGCTTCTTTTCCCGCGGTGGCGCACCCTGGGCGGTCAACACCTCATCGAGCGGTTCGTTGATCGATTTCACCAAATTCGCAGCTTTTTGAATCGACTGGCCCGCCAAGGACTTTTTTTGTTCCGGGACAGCCGCGGCGGCGGGTTGCGGGGCGGCTATTTCGGTCGTGGCCGGGTCCGCCGCCGGCTTCTTCATGAAAAAGTTGAAGGCATAATACCCGCCACCGCCGATCACCGCGAGGCACAGCACAATGACCACGGCGTCCACCCAGCCGCGGGATTTCTTGCGGGCCGGCTTGGCCGGCTTGGCCGGCGCGCCGGTGGGGGGCGTGCCCGGGCTGGCGGGCGCAGCGGCAGGTGCGCCGGCGGCCGGTTTCTTGTCTTCCTCGCTCTTGCGCCGCAGCGCTTCCTGAACCAAGCTCATGCTGTGTTCTGTAGCGAATGGGGGCCGGAACTGTCAAGCACCGTCTGATAATCGTTGATTCCGGGCCGGGTTTGTGGCAGAGAGTTCCGCCATGCCTGCGGCTCCGCCCCGAAGCGGGCCCCAGGACGACACGTTGATGCGCCTCAAGCACATGCTCCCGCGCCCCCGCGCACCTGCCACGCCCGCCGAGATCGAGCGGGCGCGCCGCCGGACCCTGTCGCTGTCCTTTTGGGACGGGGCGATGTGGTCGATCATGACCGGCATGGGGGACATGTACATCGCGCCCTTTGCCGTGTTTTTGAAGGCCGGCAACCAGGCCCTGGCGCTGATCGGCACCATGCCGACCCTGCTGGGGGCGGTGGCCCAGTTGGTGGGCGCTTACGCCACGGACCGCCTGCGGCTGCGCCGCGGCCTGCTGGCGCCGGTGTGCGCGATCCAGGCGCTGTTTTTCCTGCCGCTGTTCCTGGTGCCGCTGCTGATGCCGGGCTGGGCCGTGCCGGGGGTGCTGCTGTTCACGGCCCTGGGCCTCTTCTGCGGCAATGCCGTGGCCCCGGCGTGGATCTCCCTCATGGGCGACGTGGCGCCGGAGGCGGCCCGCGGCGACTATTTCGGCCGCCGCAGCCGCCTGGTGATCCTGGTGGTGTTCCTGTCCATGCTGGCGGCCGGGGGCATCCTGGCCCTGTTCCAACGGGTGCACCACGTGGGTTGGGGGTTTGCGGTATTGTTCAGCATCGCGTGCTGCGCGCGCCTGGCCTCGGCCTGGCTGCTGGGCCTGCACCACGACCCGCCGTACCACCCCACGCCGGACTCCTACTTCTCGTTCTGGGATTTCATCCGCCGCATGCCGCGCTCCAACTACGCGCGGTTCGCGCTGTTCTACGCGTGCATGATGGGGTCGATCTGCGTGGCCAGCCCGTTTTTCACGGTGTACATGCTGCGCGACCTGCACTGGTCCTATGCCAAGTTCACCCTCAACTCGGCCGCGTTCCAGGCCACCCAGTTCCTGCTGATCCGCTGGTGGGGCCGGATCGGCGACCGCCACGGCAACCGGGTGGTCATCGTCACCACCAGCTTCATGCTGCCGATCCTGCCGTGCCTGTGGACGTTGAGCTCCAACTACTATTACCTGCTGTTGGTCCAGTGCGTGTCCGGGGTGTGCTGGTCCGGGTTCACCCTGGCCGCGCAGAACTTCACGTTCGACGCCGTGTCGCCGCTCAAGCGGGCGCGGATCACCTCCTACAGCACGCTCCTGAACGGGATCTTCACCGTGCTGGGCGGGACCTTGCTGGGCGCGTGGCTGGCCAACCACCTGCCGGCCACCTACCACATCGGGCCCTGGACCCTCGCGTTTGCCTCGTCGCTCCCGGCCGTGTTCCTGCTGTCCGGCCTGTGCCGGCTCAGCACGGCGCTGCTGCTGCTGCCGCGGTTCAAGGAAGTCCGCTACGCCGAACCGATCCACCCCGCCGCGGTGCTGCTGCAGCTGCCGGTATTCGACTGGCTGCTGCGCCTGGCCGCCCGCGCCGGGCGCGGCCGGAACTGATGCGCGGCGCCCGCCGGCCTACGCCGCGCCGGGATCGCGGTAAGCCAGGTCCATGTTCTTGGCCGCGGCGACCTCGTCGAGCCGGCCGACCGGCGCGGTGACGGGCGCGCGCCGCAGCGCCTCCGGGTCGGTCTGCGCCAGGTGCGCGAGTTCGATCATCACGGCGACGAACTCATCCAGCGTGGCCTTGCTTTCGGTTTCCGTGGGCTCGATCATGATGGCTTCGGGCACGATCAGCGGAAAATAGATGGTGGGCGGATGGATGCCGCGGTCGATCAGCGCCTTGGCCAGGTCCAGCGTGTGGACCCCGTGCGCGCCCAGGCCGGCCCCGCTGAACACGCACTCGTGCATGCAGCGCCGGTCCGCAGCCGGCGGGAAATGCCCCCGCAGCCGCGCCTGGACATAGTTGGCGTTGAGCACGGCCAGGTTGCTGACCTCGCGCAACCCCTCGCGGCCCAGCATCAGCAGGTAGGCGTAAGCCCGGGCAATGACGCCGAAATTACCGTAGAACGGCGCCACGGGCCCGATGCTGCGCGGGGCGTCATGGTCCAGCGCGAACCGGCCGGCGGCGGTTTTGACCACCCGCGGCACGGGCAGGTACGGCCGCAGCTTGTCCACCACGCCCACGGGGCCGGACCCGGGCCCGCCGCCGCCGTGGGGGGTGCCGAAGGTTTTGTGCAGGTTCAGGTGGCACACGTCGAACCCCAGCGCGGCCGGCTTGACCCGGCCGACCAGGGCGTTGAGGTTGGCGCCGTCGTAGTACAGGAGCCCGTCGCGCGCGTGCACGGCGCGCGCGATCTCCCCGATGTCCGGGTTGAACACGCCCAGCGTGTCCGGCACGGTCAGCATGACCCCGGCGGTCTCGTCGTTGAGCGCGGCGTGGAACGCGGTCATGTCCATGCGGCCGGCCGGGTCCGTGGGCACGGTCACCACGGCGTAGCCCGCCAGCGCGGCGCTGGCCGGGTTGGTGCCATGAGCCGAGTCGGGGACGATGACGTGCGTCTTGCGGTGGCCGCGATCGCGGTGGTAGGCGGCCATGATCATCACCCCGGTCAACTCGCCGTGGGCGCCGGCCAGCGGCTGGAGGGTGAACTCGGCCAGGCCGGTGATCTCCGCCAGCCAGCGGCCGGTGGCGTGGAGGATCTCCAGCGCGCCCTGGGCCAGGGCCGCGCCGCCGGGCAACTGCGGCCAGGCAGGGTGCGCGGCCGCCAGCCCCGGCAGGCGGCACGCCGCCTCGCAGGCCTTGGGGTTGTACTTCATGGTGCAGGAGCCAAGCGGATAAAAGTGCGTGTCCACGGAGAAGTTGCGGCGCGACAGCTCCGTGAAGTGGCGCGTGACCTCGCGTTCCGGAAGCTCCGGCAGGGCCGCCGGCGCGGGGCGGCGCAGCGCGGCGGGAATGGCGGGCGCGACGCCGGTATCTTCCGGCGCGGGGACCGCCTGGCCGCAGAGACCGGGAATGCTCTTCTCGTAGATCAGTTTCATGACCGTGCCTCCGGCGTTGCAACCCCCAGGGCGCCGGCCAGGGCCTGCGCCAGGCCGTCGAGGTCGGCCGCCGTATGTTTTTCCGTGCAGGCCACCACCAGCACGTTGTCCATGCCCGGGTACTGCGTCCCGGCCGGGAACCCGGCCACGATGCCCTCCGCCAGCAACCGCTCCACCACGGGGCCGGCCGGCCGCGGCAGGGTCACGGCGAACTCGTTGAAAAACGGCTGGTCGAACGCCGGCCGCACGCCGGGCAGCCGGCACAGCCGTTCCCGGGCGGCGGCGGCGCGCGCGGCGCAGGTCTCCGCCAGGCGCGCGAACCCGGTGCGGCCCAGCAGGCTCAGGTACACCACGGCGCGCAGCGCGCACAGGGCCTCGTTGGTGCAGATGTTGGAGCTGGCCTTCTCGCGGCGGATGTGCTGCTCGCGGGCCTGGAGGGTCAGGACGAACCCGCGCCGGCCCTGCGCGTCCTGCGTGGCGCCGACGATCCGGCCGGGCATCTTGCGCACGTGCTCCCGCCGCACGGCCATGAACCCGAGATACGGGCCGCCGAACGACAGCGGCAGGCCGAGGCTCTGGCCCTCGCCGGTGACCAGGTCCGCGCCCATCGCGCCCGGCGTCTGGAGCAGGCCCAGCGCCACCGGATAGGCGGACATGAGCGCCAGCGCGCCGGCGGCGCGGGCCTGGGCGCAAAGGTCGCTGTAATCATCCACGCACCCGAAAAAGTTGGGGTTCTGCACGATGACCGCGGCCGTGTTTTTGTCCAGCAGCCGGCCGAACGCCGCGCGGTCGGCCCGGCCGCCGGCCAGCGGCAGTTCCTGGAAGTCCAGGTCCAGGTGCCGGGTGTAGGTGCGCAGCATGGCCCGGTAGCCCGGGTTCACGCCCTGGTCCACGAGCACGCGCCGGCGCCGGGTGGCTTTCAACGCCATCATCAGCGCCTCGAACAGCGCGGTGCCGCCGTCGTACAGGGAGGCGTTGGCCACGTCCATCCCGGTCAGGCGCACGATGGCGGTCTGGTACTCGTAGATGGCCTGCAGGGTGCCCTGGGACGCCTCGGGCTGGTACGGCGTGTAGGCGGTGTAGAACTCGCCGCGGCTGGTCAGCGCGTCCACCGCCGCGGGGATATAGTGGTCGTAGAACCCCGCGCCGCAGAAGTTGAGCCGCACGCCGCCGGTGCGGGCGGCGAGTTCCTGGAACTGCCGCATCATCTCCAGCTCCGGCCGGCCGGCCGGCAGATCAAAAGCCGCCGCCTGGTACGCGGCGGGGATCTCGGCGAACAGGCCGTCGAAATCCGCCACGCCGGACGCGGCCAGCATCGCGCGGATGTCGTCCGCGCCAGACGCAATGAATGACGTATGCCCCATGGCAGACCCCTTGGTTGTGCGCCGGCGGGTCGCCGGCCAGACCGTTGGGCCGCGCAACAGCCGCGGCCTTACCTGCTGCGGATCAACCGCGGCCTATTGCGCCGCACCGTCCGCCTTGACGAATTGGAACTTGCCCTTGATGTTCTGGGCAAAAAACTGGCCCTTGGACGCGGCCTGCATCAGGCTGTCGTACACCGCTTGCGGCACCTGGAGGTAGCGGTAGGTTTCCCCGTTCTGAAAAGTGATCACCAGGTCCTGGCTGGTCGGGTCATAGGCCACCTTGTCCAGCAGGGAGGAGTCCACGTCCGTGACCGCGGCCACCGCGGCAGCCGCCGGGGCGGCGATCGGCGCGACCTGCGCCATGACCGGGCTCATGCCGGCCACCACAAGACCCGCAACGAGAATGCTGATATTGATGTTCTTCATACGGCCTCCTTTGGTTGACAAACCAGAGTAGGCCAGCCGGCCGGTGGTGTCAATGGCCGATCCGCGTTTTGCAGCCGGGTGCGGCCCTTGCGGAACAAGCGGCGTCCGCATAAATAGGCCGGCAAAAGGCTTGCGGCGCCCCCTCGCTTGCTGCCATAATTCCGCCCATGAAAATGCCCGGTTCAAGCTGCCGGGTCCCCTGCGGGAGAGCGGCCCGGCGTGACGGTTTTGCGCATGCGCGCCGGGGGGTGCGCAACCGGGTCGGTGCCGGGCGGGCTTACGCCGGCGCGTGGCTCCTGGGCGCATGGCTTGTCCTGCCGGCCCACGCCCACGCCCAGGAACGCCTGCGGGTCGGGATCTACGACAATTGCCCCAAGATTTACAGCGCCTCCAACGGCGTGGCCAGCGGATTCTTTCCCGCGGTCCTCGACCTGGTGGCCCGCCCCGCGGGATGGACGCTGGAGTATGTTCCCGGCACGTGGGACGAGTGCCTGGAGCGCCTGGAGCGCGGCGACCTGGACATCATGCCGGACGTGGCCTATTCCCAGCCGCGCGCCGAGCGCTACCTGTTCACCGAGGAAACCGCGCTGATCAGCTACTCCGCGATCTACACCCGGCCGGACCTGGAGGTGCAATCGTTTTTTGATCTCAGCGACCAGCGCATCGCCGTCCTGATCAACAGCATCAACTACACCGGCCCGGACGGGATTCGGTCCATCCTCGACAAGTTCCAAATTCCCGCCGCATACGTTGAGTGCACCTCCTACGATCAGGTCCTGCAGGCGGTCCAGACCGGGCGCGCGGATGCGGCGGTGGTGAACAACATTTTCGGCGCCACGGCCGAGGGCCGGTACCGGCTGCTGCGGTCGCCCCTGGTGTTCAACCCCAGCCAGCTCAAGTTTGCCCTGAGCCGGAAAGCGCCGCAGGCGCCGACCTGGGCGCGGCACATCGACGCCGCCCTGCGCGAACTCAAGGCCAACCGCACCTCCCAGTACTACCAGGCCCTGGACACGCACATCTACGGGATGGCGCCCCCGGCGCCGGCCGCCGGCGAAGACACGAACACCTCCTCCGTGCTGCTGACCCCCGCCGAAAGCGACTGGATTGCGCAGCACCCGGTCATCCGCCTGGGGTTTGATCCGGAGTTTGTGCCGTTTGAGTTTGCGGACGACCGCGGGCAGTATGCCGGGCTGGCCTCCGACTACGTGCGGTTGCTGAACAAGATGCTGGGATTAAACATGCAGGTCGTTTCCAACCAGGCCTGGAAAGCCGCGGTGGAACAGATCAAGCGGGGCGACCTGGATGTGCTGCCTTGCGTGGGCGAAACCGAGGAACGCCGGGGCTATTTGCGGTTTTCGAAAGCTTACGTCAATTATCACCGGGTGATTCTCACGCGCAACGGCGCCCCCTTTGTCGCGGGCATCGACGACATCCGCGACTGGCGGGTGGGCGTGCAGACCAACACCTCCCACTCGGGCTTTCTGCGGGACCGCACGACCATTCAGCCCACGTTTTATCCGACCTTGCAGGATTCGCTCCTGGCGTTGTCTGCCGGGCGCGTGGACGCGGTGGTGGGGAATTTGGCATCGGCCGCGTTCTGGATCCGCAAGCTCAACCTGGCCAACCTGAAGGTTGCGGCGCCGGCCAGCTACGAAGTGTCGACGCTGCACTTTGCGGTGCGCAAGGACTGGCCCGAGCTGGTGGCGATCCTTAACAAGGGCCTGGATGCGATCAGCGACCAGGTCGAGCAGGATATCCGGCGCCGCTGGGTGGGGATCGAGTTCAAGCCCGGCATCCAGGCGCGCGTGGTATGGGGCTACGTGTGGCGCGTGGGACTGGTCCTCGTACCGCTGCTCGTGCTGATCCTGGTCTGGAACTACCAACTCAAGCGGCAGATCCGGCGCCGGGTGGCCACGGAGAAACAGTTGCAGCACCAGCAGGCTTTCGCGCGCCAGGTCTCCGAGATCTCCGCGCACCTGATGGCCGCCACGCCAGAGGCCATCGATGCCGAGGTGGCCGCCGGCCTGGCCGCGGTCACCCACCTGGCCGGCGCGGACGCGGGGTTCCTGCTCGAGCTGCCCGGAGACCCGGCCCCGCTGCAGTGCCTGCAATCCTGCGCCGCCGGCCCGGCGGGCGGCGGCCCGGAGGCGCTGGCGGCCCTGCACACCCCCTGGTGGCGCGACCAGCTGCGGGCGGGCCGCCCGATCCTGCTGGCCGGGCCCGGCGACCTGCCCGCATCGGCCGGCGTGGGCCCCGCCGAGCTGGCGGCCGCGGGGGTCGGATCCCTGGTCGAGGCGCCCTGCGGCGGGAAAGACGGGCGCTGCACGTGCCTGTGCCTCACCCACCGCGCGCCCGGCCGCAACTGGAGCCAGGACGACGTCAGCCTGCTGCGCCTGCTTGGGCAGAACATAACCAACGCCCTGGCCCGGAAAAAAGCCGAGGAGTCCCTGGCGCAATACGCCCACACCCTGGAGCAGGCCAACCGCCAGCTCACGGACCTGGACCGGCTCAAGAACATGTTCATCGCCTCGGTCTCGCACGAGCTGCGCACGCCGCTCAACTCCATCATCGGGTTCACCGGGGTCCTGCTCAAGGGCATGACCGGCCCGTTGAACCCGCGCCAGCAGGAGCAGCTGGGGCGGGTGTACAAGTCGGCCCATCACCTGCTCGAGCTGATCACGGACATCATCGATATTTCCAAGATCGAGTCGGGCCGGATCGACCTGTTCCCCACGGCCTTCCCGCTGGCGGACGCATTGCGGGAGGCGGTGGCGTCCATCCAGCCACAGCTGGAAACCAAGGGCCTGGCCATGGAGGTCGGCCCGCTCCCGGCCTGCGAGCTGTTCACGGACCGCAAGCGCTTCCAGCAGTGCGTGCTGAACTACCTGAGCAATGCCGTCAAGTACACCGAGCGGGGGCGGGTCAGCCTGGCCGCGCGGGAGACCGAGGGGCAGGTGGAGATTACCGTGACCGACACCGGGATCGGCATCGCGCCGGCGGACATGGAACGTCTGTACGAAGCGTTTGAGCGCTTCGACTCGCACCTGCGCATCAAGGCCGGCGGCACCGGCCTGGGATTGTATCTCACCAAGAAAATTGTCACCGAGCTGCTCAAGGGCCGGGTGTTTGCCCGCAGCACGCCCGGCACGGGCAGCGTGTTCGGCCTGGCCATTCCCCGCGACGTGCGGACGGTCCAGGCCCCGCCGGCGGCAGGAGGAACGCCATGAAGCGCGCGCTGATCATCGAAGACAACGACAACAACATGCAGCTGATCACGTTCCTGCTGGAAACCAGCGGCTATGCGACCTTCGGCGCCGTAAACGGCCTGCAGGGTTGCGAGCTGGCCGAGCGCGAGCGGCCGGACTTCATCATCCTCGACATCCAGCTGCCCGACATCCCGGGCACCGAGGTGCTGCGCCGCATCCGCGCCACGGAGGCCGGCCGGACCGTGCCGATCATTGCCATGACCTCGTACGCCATGGCGGGCGACGAGCAGCGGCTGCTGGCGGCCGGCTGCACCGGGTACATCGAGAAACCGATCAACCCGGACCTGGTGATCGATCAAATCCGCCGTTTTACCGGGGAGCAGCCATGAGAATCCTGGTGGTCGAAGACGACGAAAACTCGCGCGCGCTGCAGCATACCATGCTCGAGTCCGCGGGATACGATGTCCTGAGCGCCGACAATGGCCAGCAAGCGCTGGAGCTGGTGCACGAATGGACGCCGGACCTGATTATTTCGGACCTGCTCATGCCGGTCATGGACGGCTTTGCCTTCTGCCGCGCCCTGCGGAAGGATCCCGCGCTGCGGGACATCCCGCTGATCTTTTACACCGCCACCTTCACCAACCCGGACGATGAGCGCCTGGCCTTTGGCGTGGGCGCCACCAAGTTTCTCCTCAAGCCCATGGACCCGGAAGACTTTTTGGCCGAGGTGCAGCAGGTGCTGCAGGCCACCCAACCCCGGACGGTCCCGGCGCAGCCGCTGCCGACCAACGGGCCGGTCGCGCTGCAAATCCAGACCCAGTATGCCGACGCCCTGTCGCGCAAGCTGTCCAAGAAAATCGCCGACCTGGAGCTCAGCCAGCGCGATCTGGCCGCCAGCGAGAGAAAATACCGGCGCCTGGCGGAAGCCCTGCACCGCAGCTACTTTTTCTACTCGCGCGATGCCCAGAACCGCCTGCATTACATCAGCCCGTCGGTGACCCAGGTCCTGGGCTGCACCCCGGCGGCAGCCCAGGCCGGGCTGCACCAGTTCATGACCGACTGCGAGGCCAACCGGCGCTTTTCCGCCTGGCAGCGCGACAACGCGCTCGGCGAACCGCAACCGATGTTTACCGCCGAGTTCCGCCGCCCGGACGGCGCGTTGCGCTACGTGGAGCTCACCGAGCAGGCCGTGATGGACCCCTCCGGGCACCTCGAGATGGTGGAGGGCATTGCCCACGACATCACCGACAACCTGCGCCTGGCCCGCGAAAAAGCGGAAATGGAAAAAATGCTGCGCTACTCCCAGAAGGAACAGGCCCTGGGCACCTTGGCCAGCGGGATTGCCCACGACTTCAATAATATCCTGACCAGCATCATGTGCCTGGCCGAGATGATCCGCCAGGACGCGCCCGCGGACACGCCGACCCACGGCTTTGCCGCGGAGATCGTCACCGCCGGCCGGCGCGCCGCCGACCTGATCGCGCAGATCAAAACCTTCGGCCGCCGCCAGGACCAGCCCATGAGTTCCCAGGCGCCGGCCGCCATTGTCGAGGAGGCGCTGCGCCTGGTGCGCGCCACGGTGTCGCGGCGGATAGAAATCCGCACCCGCCTGGACGGGATGTATCCCGAGGTGCTGGCCGACTCCACCCAGTTGCACCAGGTGGTGGTCAACCTGTGCACCAACGCCTACCAGGCCATGCGCGAGAAGGGCGGCGTGCTGCAGGTCGCGCTCGACGCCGTGCGCGTGGAGTCCTGCGATGCCGTGGCCAGCCAGGGGTTGGCGCCCGGCGAGTACGTGCGGCTGGAGGTCAGCGACACCGGGTGCGGCATGACCCCGGAGGTCCTGGACCGGATTTTTGAGCCCTACTTCACCACCAAGGACAAGGACGAAGGCACCGGGCTGGGCCTGGCCGTGGTGCAGGGCATCGTGCGCAGCCACGGCGGCTTCATCACCGTGTACAGCGCCCCCGGCAGCGGCACGACGTTCCACGTCTACCTGCCCGCCATCCAACGCAACCATCCGCCGGCCACGGCCCCCCTGCCCGACCCGGTGCGCGGCCACGGCGAGATGGTGCTGGTGGTGGGCAACGAAATTTCGGCTTCGCACAACCTGGCCACCCTGCTGGAGACCCTGGGGTATCGGGCCAGCGTCACCCTGAACAGCCGCGAAACCCTCGAGCTGGTGCGCCAGGCGCCGCAGCGTTACCAACTGGTCATCGCGGACCTGACCATGCCCGACCTGAGCGGGGTGGAGCTGGCGCAGGAATTGCTGGCCGTGCGGCCGGACCTGCCCATTGTCGTGTGCACCTGGTTCAGCGGCCTCATCCAGGCGGAGAAAACCGCCCAGCTGGGCATCCGCGGCTACCTGAAAAAGCCGGTGCTGATCCGCGAGCTGGCCCAGGCCCTGCAACAGGCGCTGGCCGCGCCCGCCGCGCCCCGCACCTGAGACGGCAGCGGATCATGGCCCCGCGCTTCCTCCATGTAACCCCCAGGGCGCAGCGCTGGATCTGGGGCGCCCATCCCCGCCGCACCCTGGTGCGGGCCGCCTTGCTGGCGCTGGCCCTGGTCGTCCTGGGTCGCTGGGTCTGGCTGCCCGCGCGCGTCCATGGCGCGAGCATGACGCCGACCCTCGCGGACGGTTCCTGGCACGTGATCGCGCGGCTGCGCTACCACGGCCGGGCGCCCGCGCGCGGCGACGTGGTGGCCCTGCGCATGGCAGGCTGGCGGGTCATGTACATCAAGCGCGTACTGGCCGTGCCCGGCGACACGTTGGCGTTCGCCGCCGGGCAGCTGAACGTCAATGGCACGGACGTCCCGGAACCGTACGTGAAGTTCCAAGGCGCATGGACCCTGCCCACCGTGGCGTTGGGTCCGGATGAATATTTCGTGGCCGGCGACAACCGCGCCATGCCGATCGAGGAACACGCGGCCGGCCTTGTGTCCGGCCGGCGCATCGCCGGGGGGCTGTGGTTTTGATTTCGCGCAATATCCAACGGACCGTGGGCGTGCTGCTGGTGATGATCGCCGTGCTGGCGGTCCGGCATTACCGCCAGGACCACATGCAGATCCGGCGTGGATTTGACCGCATGGTGGAGCTGGCGCGCAAGCGCGGGCCGGAAAGCCCCATCGCGGCGGCAGCGCGCGCCGAGCGCTTCAGCGGATGGCTGGCCGACAAGGTCACGGTGCAGGATGTGCCCTACGCGGGCACGCTTGCCGGCCGCAACGACGTCCGGGCCGCCTTTTTCCAGTGGCGCGCCCTGGCCGACAGCATCCGCCTGGAGGTGTACGACCGCGAGGTGGACGTGGCGCCGGACCATCTCAGCGCGCGCCTGCGGGCCACGGTAATCGCGGAAGCTTCCGGCCGCCTGGCCGGGGATGAGCTGGTGCGCGAGTTCGAAGTGGACTGGCGCAAGATCGAGGGCAAGTGGCGGGTGGCTGCCGTGCGCTCGGTGGAGGCCATCCGCCTGCCGGAACCGCGGTGATGCGCGGCTATTGCGGCGTTTCGGCAATCACCCGGTAATACTGCTTCTCCGCGGCCGGGTTGGTGTCCTGCAAGGTCACGAGGCTGCTCAGCGCCGTCTCGGTGGCGGAGGTGCAGACCGCGCGCCACTGCGGCACGAACAGGTTGGTGGCGCGCTCAAGACGGTAAGCCTGCCCTTTCAGCCCCGGCAGCACCACCTGGTAGGCGCCGTTGGAAGCCACCCCGGCCGCCAAGGCCGGCGGGTAGGTGCGCTGCGCGAGCTGGTTGGCCTCGTCCCGCGGGTTCAGCAGGAACGGAAACGCATCGTAGATCCGCGCCGCCCAGGCGGATTCGGTATGCTGCTGGCCGCACCCCACCAGGGTGACGAGGTCTTCATTGTCCACGTAGCCGTCTTCAAGAAAGCAGTCATAGACCGCCCACATCCAGGCCCACATGTCGTCGTCATCGCCCTCAATGGTGCCGCAGTCCATGTAGATGCGCAGGCCCCACGAATCGGCATCGATGATCGCGCGCCGCACAAAGTTGGTGCCGGCCCAATACGACGGCGACATGGGGCCGATCTTGCCATACACGTTGGTGGCCAGGCCCAGGTAAGCCGAAATCAAGCCGCCGAGCGACGAACCCAGCACCGCGGTGTTGGCCGGGTCGTTGCGGGTCCGGTAATGGGTGTCGATGGTGGGCCGGACGTTGTGGATCAGGAAGTTGGCGTACTGGTCCCCCGTGCCCGGGCCGAACCCGCAATTGTCGCCGGGCGGGATGTACTCGCGCAGGCGTTCGTCGGTGTTGTCCACGCCGACAATGATGGTTTCGCGCATGAGGCCCAGGCTGATCAGGTAATTGGCCGCGTCTTCCGCGTACCAGCACCCGAACATGCCGCCGGGCCGGAACACGTTTTGGCCATCGTGCATGTACAGCACCGGGTATCGTTTCCACGTGTTCGTGTCGTACCCGCGGGGCAGGTACACCCGCGCGTTGCGCGACGGGATGGTGGGCGCCCAGCTGGAACTGATGTAGTTCGTGGCAAAGCGGCTGCCCGCCACGCTGGCCGGCGGCCAATAATTATAAATCTGGCCGTCCTGTACAAACAACACATCCAACCAGGTGTAGTAGTTGCCGTCACCGGTCACGGGACAATGATCCCAGTACGAGGTGCTGTTCAGGTAACCGTTGGGGATAAACGTGAGCTTATCGCCCGGACGGCCGAGGCCGTCCACATAGTACAGGTATTCGCCGCCGTAGCGGCCGGCGCCCAGGCAGGTCATGGCGCGCGCATACCAGTTGGTGTCGGCGCCACATTGGTATACGAGGAACGCGTTGGTCCATCCCGAATGGTAGTAGATCCCCTTGTTCGTGTAGGCCCCGGGCGTCTGCGCCGGCAGGCTGTTGCTGAGGTTGGGGCCGGGCATCCACTCGACGTTGGCGGGGTCGCAGTACGCGTTGGTCGTGTTGAACCGCGTCACGTACTTGTATTCCAGGTCCGTGCCGGCGGTGATGGCAATCTGGCCGGTCCACACGTTGCCGCTGGTCCAGTACAGCTTCCGGCTGTGCGCCGGATCCCACCCGCCCACATCCTCGTGGTTGCCGACGACATACACGGCGCGGCTCCAGCCCGCATCCGTGGTGTAGCTGAACCCGACCGTGACCTTGCCGTTGAGGGTATTGGTGGTTTGGGCCTGGGCGGTCGCCAGGCTGGCAACCGCCAGCGCCACGGCCAGGCTGATCTTCCATCTTCCGACCGGCCGATATGCCATCGTCGTCTCCCCGAGGTAAGGCGGGACCGCCAGCCCCCCGCCGATGTTGCTCAACGCGCTGTGTTCCGCGTTCTAGATCACGGCACGATATGCGTGCCCGTGCCGTCGCGGACAGCCGCCTCGATCTTGTGCGGCTGGGTGATGATGACTTCCCGGCCGCCCTGCTCGAGAAAGTTGATGGCGGCAATGATCTTGGGCAGCATGCTGCCGGCGGCGAAGTGGCCTTCCTTCATGTACTGCCGGGCTTCGGCCACGGTCATGCGGGCGATGTTTTTCTGGTTGGGCTTGCCAAAGTTGATGGCGACCTGGTCCACGCCGGTGGAAATCACGAACAGGTCGGCCTTGAGGTGCCCGGCGAGCAGCGCCGTGGCCATATCCTTGTCGATCACCGCCGGGCAGCCCTGCAATTCGCCGTTGGCATCGCGGACCACCGGGATGCCCCCGCCGCCCACGGCGATGACAATGATGTTGTTGTCCAGCATCTGGCGGATCACGTCTTCCTCGATGATCTCCTTGGGCTCGGGGGAAGCCACCACGCGGCGCCAACCGCGGCCGGCATCCTCCTTCATGGCCCACCCATCCGACTGGGCGTGTTTTTCGGCATCTTCCTTGGTGTAGAAGGGGCCGATGGGCTTGGATGGATTTTTGATGGCCGGGTCATTCGCATCCACGAGCACCTGGGTGATCACGCTGGCGACCGGCTTGCGCAGCTTGCGGCGGTGCAGCTCGTTCATGATGGTCTGGGCAAGCTGGTAGCCGATGGCCCCCTGCGTGTCCGCCACGCAGCTCTCCAACGGCACCTGGTGCAGGATGTTGCGCGCGGTCTCGGACCGCAGCAGGATGAACCCCACCTGCGGGCCGTTGCCATGCGTGATCAGCAAGCGATAGCCTGACTCCACCAGGAACACGAGGTGATGGCTGGTCTCGCCCGCGGCCAGATATTGGTCAAGGACGGTCATATGGCCCGCGTCCTTGATGAGAGAGTTACCGCCAATCGCCACTACCGCCAACCGGTCCATGATCATCCGTCCCTTGTTTATCGTCCTGCCAGATCCCAGTTCCTATTGACAGACGCGCGCCTTCTACCAGACGCCCAACCAAAACGCAACGCCAAAGATGCCCAACCCGCAAAAAAACCGGGCTCCAGGTCGCCCCGGAGCCCGGTCGGATCGGTTATGGAACCGCGAATGCGCTAGTCCTGCGCCGGGGCGATCTCGATGCGGTAGAACGCGGCATCCGCCCCGTCGGTGGCATCGGTGTAATAGTTTTCCGGCGGCGTGGCCGGCAGCTCGTCCGCCACCACCGCAAACGCGCCACGCAGGTCCGTGGACCGCAGGATCCGGTAGGTCTCGCCGGCGCGGCTGAGCCAGCGGATGATCATGTGGCCGTCGGCCGTGGGCGTCAGGGGCTTGAATTGCAGCATGCTCGTGCTGCGCTCAAACGGGCCGTACTCCTCCTGGCTGTCGTCGGTTTCAATCTCGACGAGCTTGTAGAAGTACGTCTCCCCCGCCACCGCGCCCGGATCCACGATCTGGTAATCCGCGCCCACGCCCCCGTTCGGCCAGCCCTGCGCCGGCACCAGCCCGCTGTTGATTTGCAGCCACGACCCGTCCGCCGCCTGGCGGTACACGTTGAACCCCAGCGTCTGCGACTCGCAGGCCGTGGCCCACTTCACCACCACTTGCTCGCCGGCCAGCGCCAGGTCAAAGCTGTACAGCACCACCGCCGTCGGCGAGTCGACGTGCTTGATGAGGGAGTTGCTGCTCGAACCACTGGAGTTGTACGCGCGGACCCGGAAGTAGTTGGTCCGGCCGGGCAACAAATCCGTGGGCGTTACCGTGTAGTTCACCACAAGCCCTACGTTGAGATCCTGGAACCCGGGCACATAGTTCGCGAAATCAGCGTTGGTGGAAACGTCCAGGCGGTAGCCGGTGGCGCCATCCGCCTGGAACCACACGGCATTGAACGAGTTGGAGCTGAGGTACGTGCCATAACGCGCGACAGGGGCCAGCGGGATGGTCAGCGCGGACTGCGCCGTGGAGTTGGCGCTGGCGCCGGCGCCGTTGAGCGCCCGCACGCGATAATAGTAGATGGTCGCCGCGTTGAGGCCACTGACCTCAAGCGCCGTGCCGTTGCCCGCCGCCGCGTTGCTGTAGCCAGCCACGAACGTGCCGAAAGTGTCGCTGGTGGACACGTCCACCACGTAGCCCGTGGCGCCGCCGGCCAGTTGCCAGTTGGCCATGAACTTCTGCGCGGTTATTTCCGTCGCAATCAAGATCCCCGGCGCCGCGGCAATCGTGCGCACGTTGTTGGTCGCCGAGGGCGAACTGGTGTCCGAGGCGCTGTAGGCCTTGATGCGGAAGTAGTAGAGCGTGCCCGCGGTCAGGCCGTTGACCGCATGCTGGATGTTGTTGCCCACGTCGTAATTGTTATACGATCCCACAAACGAAGCGAACGTCGCGGACTCGGACACATCCAGGCGGTAGCCGGTCGCCCCGCTCACCGCGGTCCAACTGGCCACAAACCCGGACGCGGTGGTGTCGCTCGCCGCATTCAACGTCGGCGCCATCAGCTTGATCACGCTGCTGTACGGCCGGTCGCTCGTGCGGTAGTTTTCGCCGCCGCTCGAGCCGTTATACTCGATGACCGCCACGTAGTAGGTCTGGCCGGCGGTCAGGCCCGTGATGGTGATCGTCGTGCCCACGCCGGCGAAGACCACGTAGCTGCCGCTGCCGAGGTTGGACCCGTTGCCATAGGTGGAGTTGGGCGCATAGGTCATGCCGTCGGTGGGGTTGATGGGGATGGCGTTGGTGCGCACGACGACCAGCACGGAGGCGCCGTCACCCCGACTCCAGTTCACCGCGACCTGGGTGTCCTGGATGTCGCTGAAGGTAATGCCGTACGCCGGCGTGGTCGGCTCGGTCGCCAGGGTACGCACGCTGAAGAAGGTTTCTCCGGCGATATTGTAATCCTCGTCGGAGCAACCCCATACCGTGCCGTCGAAGGGGAAGGCCGTGAAGGTATAAGCCGTGTTCGGACTCAAGCTGGTCACGATCAAGTTGGTGGTGCTGATATCGCCGTAGTATAGCGTGCGGCAACCGTTGCCAGGCACAGGCGCCGCGGCCCAGTTGGCGTCGTTGTTGTAGCAGTTGCCATCCGCTGGCTGGAAGAAGTTGGCGGTGGTGGTGCCGCTGCGGCCTTCCAGAAACGATCCGTCCGTATCACTTGGGTCACAGGTCCAAACCAACGAAATGGACGTCGCCGTCCTCGCGGTATTGGTCAGACCCACGATCGGGCCGCCTGGTTCGGCCCAAGATTGGATCGCGGCCAGACCCATGGCCACCACGGCACAGAACAGGGAACGGACAACGGGCGTGAACTTCATTGGTGCACCTCTTTAGTTATAGACTCAGACGCCTCAACAAGCCCGCAACTCGGGCTTACCAATGTGACATAGTACCGGCGGCCATGGGGGCATGCAACAATAACTGTTTAAAAAAACGGGCATACCGCCCGCGCCGCGGGCGGCGGCAACGCGGCTGGTTGCACGGGCGCCACAGGGCGCCATCAGCCATAGGCTTCCATCAGCAGGGCGGCCAGGTCGGCGACCAGCGGGTAGCAGGGGTTGCCGCCCACGCACTGGTCGTCGAACGCGATCTGCGCCATGAAGTCCAGCTTGGCCTTGAAGTCGGCTTCGGGCACACCCGCCTCGCGGATGGACGCGGGCATGTGCGCGGTTTTTGCGAGGTCGGCAATGGCCTTGACCAGGCTTGCCACGCCCTGGTCCGGGGTGTCCGCCTCCAGGCCCAGGACCGCCGCGATTTCGGCGTACCGTTCGCGGGCCCGCGGGTACGGGTAGTTGGGGAAGGCGGTGTACTTGTTGGGCGGGAACTGCGCGTTGTAGCGGATCACCGCCGGCATGACCAGGGCGTTGGCGCGGCCGTGCGGAATGTGGAAGGTGGCGCCGAGGATGTGCGCCAGGCAATGGTTGATGCCCAGGAACGCGTTGGTGAACGCCAGGCCCGCGATGGTCGACGCGTTGTGCATCTTCTCCCGCGCGCGGGCGTCCCGGCCGTCCTTGAGCACCGCCGGCAGGTACCCGAACACCAACTGGACGGCTTTCAGCGCCAGCGGGTCGGTGTAGTCCGAGGCCATGACCGAGACATACGCCTCGAGGGCGTGCGCCAGCACGTCAAAGCCCGTGTCCGCCGTGACGTCCGGCGGCACGCTGAGCGTCAGGTTGGGATCGATGATGGCAATGTCCGGGGTCAGGGCGTAATCGGCCAGGGGGTACTTGGTGTGCGACCGCGAATCCGTGACCACGGAAAACGCGGTGACTTCCGAGCCGGTGCCGCTGGTGGTGGGGATCGCGATCAGGCGGGCTTTGCGGCCCAGTTGCGGGTAACGCACGATGCGTTTGCGCACGTCCAGGAACCGCAGGCGCAGGTCCTCGAAGTTCAGGTCCGGATTCTCGTAGAGCAGCCACATGGTCTTGGCCGCGTCAATGGGCGACCCGCCGCCCAGGGCGATGATCAGGTCCGGCTGGAACCGGCGCATGGCGTCGGCGCCCTGCGCGACGGTTTCGAGGGTCGGGTCCGGCTGCACGTCGGAAAACACTGCGGTGGCGATGCCGGCTTCGCGCAGGTACGTTTCGAGGCGCGCGGCCACGCCCTGGCGCACGGAGGAGCCGGAACAGACAATCAACGCGCGCTTAACGCCCAGGTCCTTGATCTCGTGCGTGAAAAAAGTATCCAGCGCGCCCGCCTCGAAGTAGATCCGGGACGGCACGCGAAACCACTTCATGTTCATCATTCTCCTTGCCACGCGTTTGATGTTGAGCAGATGGGGCACGGACACGTTATCCGTGGTGATGTTCTGGCCGCCGGCGCCGCACCCGAGGGTGAGCGAGGGCCGGATCCGGTTGTAGATGTCGCCGATGGCGCCCTGGGACGAGGGCGAGTTGACCACGATCCGGCCGGCGTTGACCGTCTCGCCGAAGCAGGTGATGGTGGCGGGATCGTTGGACCACAGCGACACGGTGTGGCCCAGGCCGCCAAAATGGGTGAGGTCGGTGCACAGGTTGACCGCCTCGTCCAGGTTCCGGGTCGTGTAGAACCCGAGGATGGGGCAGAGCTTTTCGCGGGACAGCGGGTACGCATCCCCCACCCCCTTGAGCCGGGCCATGAGCACGCGGGTGCCGGCCGGGACGGAAACACCCGCCAATTCCGCGATGCGGCGCGCCGGCTGGCCCACGACCTTGGGGCTCATGCTCTTTTTCTCGGCGTCAATCGCCAGGGCCTCGACCTTGGCGGCCTCGGCGGGCTTGAGGAAGTACGCGCCGTGCCGCTCGAAGCAGGCCGTGACCTCTTTGGCCACGGCGGCGTCCACCACCACCGCCTGCTCGGAGGCGCAGATCATGCCGTTGTCGAAGGTCTTGCTGGTCAGGATGCCGCAGACCGCGGATTCGAGGTCAGCGCTGTGGCAGATGTAGGCCGGGACGTTGCCGGGGCCCACGCCGATGGCCGGCGTGCCGGACGAGTAGGCGGCCTCCACCAGGCTCATGCCGCCGGTGGCCAGGATCAGGGACATGCCCGGGTGCGACATCAGCGCATGGGTCAGCTCCCGCGACGGCTGCTCGACCCAGCGGATGACGTAGTCCGGGGCGCCGGCGGCGACCGCGGCGTTGTAAATGGTCTGCGCGGCAGCCAGGGTGCAGCGGTTGGCGTTGCGCGATCCGCAGATCACGATCGCGTTGCGGCTCTTGAGCGCGATCAGGCACTTGAACAGGGCGGTGGAGGTTGGATTGGTCACCGGGATGATGCCCAGGATCACGCCCAGCGGCTCGGCGTACTCCATGATGCCGGTGCGGGGATCGTCGCGCAGCAGGCCCACGGTGCGCACATCGCGAATGTCATTGTAAATGT
Source organism: uncultured Verrucomicrobiota bacterium (assembly GCA_964489425.1). Lineage (GTDB taxonomy): Bacteria > Verrucomicrobiota > Kiritimatiellia > RZYC01 > CAZAYP01 > CAZAYP01. Next base: position 24,323 of record CAZAYP010000040.1, read on the forward strand.
ATTCCGTGGCAAACAGGTTCTTGATGACCTTGTCCTCGAACACGCCCATGCCGGTTTCCTCGACCGCCATGCGCGCCAGGTCCAACCGGCGCTCGGCGCCGGCCCGGGCCGCGGCATAGACGATGCGGTCCACGGTGGTCTGGTCATACTGGGTGAACAAGGCCGCGGCCTCCCGGGCCTGGGCCACCAGTTCATTGGCCAAGGTCTGCACGTCCGGCCGGGCCGCTTCTTCTTTGCGTGATTCTGCCATGATGAGACTCCTGCGGGTTCCTGGTTAACGGGGCGCGCGGCGGGCGGATCAATCCGGCCAGAGCTGCCGGATCGCCTCGGGTTCATCCTCGAAAACCCGGAACTCCTGTTCCAGCGACGCCAGCTTGAACAGCTTGTACACGGGCGGCGGCACGGCGGTCAGGCCGATCGGCTTGCCCGCGGCGGCGGCTTCCTTGTGGAGCGTCAGCAGGAACCGCAAGCCGGCGCTGCTGATGAAGGACACCTGGCGGAAGTCCAGGAGCAATCCCGCCGGGCTCGCCGCCAGGGCGGCCAGCACCGTGGCTTCCGCCTGGTCTCCGGTGAGCGCGTCGAGCCGGCCCGCCAGCGCAACAAGGGTGATCTGCGGCTTTTCTCCGTGCGGTCGTGTTTTAATTTCCATGCTGTTGCCTCCCCGCGCTTTTGTTATTTGTTTACCGCTGTGTGTGAAGGCGCATTATGCACGAAGCGCCGGGACATCCAAGTTTATTCAACGCCGTGCGCCACGCGGGGTAATTATGGTCGTGACACGATCCGATTTGGTGGCAGAATAGGGCCGGTTGAACTGGATGAACGCAGTTGACGCACGGGGGTGACCATGGCCTTGGGCAACATTTTCAGGCATGTTTCGGCCGCGCCGACCAACCCGCGGCCGGCCGCGGCCGCGCCGCGCGCGTTTGACGTGGCCGACCTGTACCAGGGCGTGCTGCCCGCGGAGCCAGATGCCCAGGCCGCGGACGCCACGCCGCTGGACGAAAAACTGCGCCAGGCCTATTTCTGGATCGTCAACAACGCCATCATCAGCCCGCACTACGACATCGAGTACCACGACGGCCCCGCGCCGGAGTTCACCTTCGGCGACAGCAAGACCAGGATGACGCTGCCCTCGGGGCAGAGCTACTCGAGCTTCGTGCTGCTGCCGCTGCTCACCTTTGCCACGCGCCGCAAGTGCCTGTTCGTGGGCGGCCCCGGCCGCGGCAAAACCGCCAGCGCCATCCTCATGGGCGTGCTGGCCGGGTACTCCGTGCGCGAGGTCCGCCGCGCCATGCAGCACGGCCAGCCGCAGATGACCGTGTCCGACCTGCTGGGCACGCCCCTGCCCCACGACCTGATGAACGCCAAGAAAGTCGAAGACATCCAGATCGCCTGGCGCTCGTGGCTGGGCCTGCGCGTGAAGGTCATCGACGAGTACAACCGCATTCCCACCCGCACCCAATCCGCCCTGCTGACCGTCATGGCCGACAACTACGCCGAGCTCTTCGACCAGGTGTTCGAGTGCCCCGAGGCGGCCTGGTACCTCACGGCCAACGACGAGGCCGGCGGCGGCACCTACCAGGTGATCGAAGCCCTGCGCGACCGCATTGACGTCGTGGTGCACGCGCTGTCCTTCAACCTGCGCTTCCTGCAGGACCTACTCACGCGCGTCGAGGAAAATGCCAAGCCCGAGGAGGCGGTGCCGCGGGAAATTATTTTCAGCGCGGAGCAGGTGGACCGCATGCAGCGCGAGATCCTGGCCGTGGCCCTGCCGCCGGAGCTGCGGCGGCGGGTGGAGTTTTTCGCGGCCCAGTTCGAGTTCTTCGAGCCGGCCGCGCTGCAGCTGGAGTACCAGACCAAGGACACCGCCCGGCTCGCCGGCGCCGACCTGCACGGCCTGGCCGCCCAGGAAACCGGGCGCGACCGGCTCAAGGATCCCGGCAGCCAGACGCTCAACGGCCTGTCGGTGCGCTCGCTCCTGACCCTGCTGGTGTTTGCCAAGGCCCTGGCCTACTTCCGCGGCAACGCCCAGGTGGGGCTGGACGACCTGCGCCAGATCCTGCCGTTCGTGCTCCACGACAAGCTGGTCCCGGATACAGACACGCCGTATTTTGAGGCCGCCGGCAACGCCGCGCTGCGCGTCGACCGCGTCAGTTGGATCCGCCGCCTCTTTGACATGGCCTGCGCTGAATACGATCGCCTGAACCTGGACCGCGACGATCCCGTGGCGCAGATGGAGGCGCAGTTTGCCCAGGGCCTCGACGGGCTGGCCGAGGCCGAGGTGCGCCAGCGCCTGGCAGCCATCGAGCGCGTCCTGGGCCAGTGGAGCAAGGGCCGCAAGCTGTACGGCCACCTGTACGACGATTTGATCAAGCTCAAGTACCTGCACCAGCGCTATACCAACTACCTGCGATGGCTGACGACGCGTTAATCCCGCCCGGGCCCGTAGCCCAGTGGCTCAAGGAACGCCGGCGGCTCTGCAACCAGCGGTTCGAGCTGGCCCGCCGCACCTGGCCGGCGTTGGACGGGCCGGCCGTGCTGGCGCAAGTGCGCGACCTGCTCGCGCCCGTGGCCGCGGCAATCCACGCGGTGCGGCCGGACGCCATGGGCGCGGCGGCGGACGAGCTGTTCGACTGGATTTTAGACTTGTGCCGCGAGGGACTGCTGGGCCCGGGCGCGCGCGCCCCGTTGCCGGCCGATGGGTTGCGGGATCTGCTGGTCGCCGCGGCCCGGCCCATGGCCGTGGCCCCGCGCCAGGTGGCGCGGGCCATGGCCAGCGCCCTGGCCAACCTGCGCGCCACGCCCGGCGCCGACGGGGCCGGATGGCTGCGCGACCTGACCGGCCTGGCCGCGCGCGCGCCGGACCCCGCCACCCTGCTGGCCCTCGGCCAGGTGCTGGCCTGGCGCCATGGCCTGGCCCATTTCCGCGCCGGCGCGTTGGACCTTTGCGCAGGCCTGGGCCTGGAGCTCGGGCCAGCCGCGCTCGGTTGCGCCGCCGCTGACCCGGCCCGCTGGCCGGAAGCACTGAAGGCCCTGCGCGAAGATCCCTGGCTGGCGCCGGCCGCGGCCCTGGGCCAGGCGCCGGACCGCCGCGCGTTGCGCGTGGTGCGGGCCGTGGGCGGGTTCCGCGGGCTGGGCGGCCCGTTCCTGCAACTGCCGCGGGTCGGCGGCAGCGCGACGGCGCTGCTGGCCTGGGACGATCAGCGCCCATGGCTGATCACGGCCGACCTGTTCGGCGCCACGCTCCACGCGGTGGACGCGCCGGCGCCCGCCGCCCCGCCCTGCGCGGCGCCGTTCGCGGTCGCGCTGGACGGCACGGTGACGCTGGGCGGCCAGGCCCGCGCGTTCCCCGAGCTGGCCGGTGTGACCGGCGCCGTGTCCGACGGCCACACCCTGGCCGTGGCCACGCGCTGGTCCTACCACGTGTTCCTGGTGGCCCATGCCGGGTGAGCTGGACGCCATGGCCGCGGCCTGGCGCGCCGCCTGGCCGGACGCCCTCGCGGCCTGGAGCCGGTTCACCCGCCTGCGCGACCCCATCCTGTGCCCGACCGCCCGCGCCGCGCACGCCGAAGGCCTGGACGGAGCGTTCGCCATGATCCGCCTGGCGGACCAGGCGGTGGTCATCGACCTGGAAGGCGTGCGCGCCGCCGGCCTGGCCGCGTACGCGCCGGAAATCCTGGCGCACGAGGTCGGGCACCACGTGTACGCCCCGGCGGATCTCGCGGACCACGCCCGCATGCTGGCCCGCATGCGCCGCGCGCTGCCAACCAAGGAAGGCCTCGCCGGCCTGGTGGCCAACCTCTACACCGACCTGCTGATCAACGACCGCCTGCAGCGCGATGCCCGCCTGCGCCTGGCCGACATCTACCAGCGCATCGGCCGCGGCGCGACGCACGCCATGTGGACCCTCTACATGCGCCTGTACGAAATCCTGTGGAGCCTCCCCCGGGGCACCCTGGCCAGCGCCCCGGTCCCGGACGCCATGGAAGGCGACGCGTTGCTGGCCGTGCGCGTGGCCCGGTCGTTCGCCCGCGACTGGCTGGACGGGGCCGGCCGCTTCGCCGCGCTGTGCCTGCCCTACCTGATGCAGGACGACGCCCGCGCTTTTGAGCAAACCGTGAAGGGGTTGCGCGATACCGAGAACGCCGGCGCCGGCGGCGAGGTGCCCGGCGGCATCACCGAGCGCGATCCCGCGGAAGCAACGGGCGCGGTGCACCCGGCCGAAGAAGACCCCGACGCCGACCACGCCGCGGAAGCGGAGCGCGACCGCGATCAGCGCCAGCGCATGCCGGCCCCGCCCGCCGGCCGCCACACCCCGGGCGGCCAGGCGCGCGAGCCATTTGAATACGGCGAAATCCTGCGCAGCGCCGGCCTGCGGATCTCCGACCACGAACTGGCCATCCGCTACTACCGCGAACGCGCCCTGCCCCACCTGGTCCCGTTCCCGGTGCGCCAGGATCCCGCGGGACAAGAGCCGTTGCCCGAGGGCGTGGACACCTGGGACGTGGCCTCGCCCATCGAGGACATCGACTGGGCGCAGACCGCGGCGCGTTCGCCGCGCGTCGTGCCGGGCGTGACCACCGTGGAGCGTACCTGGGGCGTGATGGAAGGCGCGCAGCCGGCGGCCACGCCCATCGACCTGGACCTGTACGTGGACTCCTCCGGCTCCATGCCCAACCCGCAGGTGCTGACGTCGCACCTGGCCCTGGCCGGCGCGATCATCGCGCTCTCCGCGTTCCGCGCCGGGGCCCGCGTGCAGGCGACCTTGTGGAGCGGCAAGCGGGACTTCATCACCACCGGCGGCTTCATCCAAAACGCCCACGAAGTTCTGAAGGTGGTCACCGGCTACATCGGCGGCGCCACGGCGTTCCCGATCCACATCCTGCGCGACACCTTTCAAGCGCGCAAGCCAACGGACCGCGCGGTGCATGTGCTGGTGATTTCCGACGATGGCGTGACCACCATGTTTGACAAGGACGAGCAGGGGAACAGCGGCTGGGACATCGCCCGCCTGGCCCTCGAAAAAGCCCGGGCCGGCGGCTCCCTGGTGCTGAACCTTGGCCAACCGCCGGAGCGGTCCACCGACCTCGTGCGCGCCCGCCAGCAGGGGTGGGCCGTGTTCCGGGTTCAGGATTGGCCCGACCTGGTAGCCTTTGCCCGCGAGTTCAGCCGGCGCAACTACGACCCGACCAGCAACGTTTCCAATGATTGGAAAACCAGGCGCTGATTTTTCCAATGATTGGAAAATCGCCGGAGCCGCCTGCGGGCCAAGGCTTGACAGCGCCGGCCCACTGCAATATGGGTAGCTGTATGAAGACCACCATAGATATTGCCAATGACCTGCTGGTCCGCTCCAAGGAAGTGGCCCGGCGGGAGCATCTGACCTTGCGCATGTTGGTGGAGCAGGGATTGCAGCACGTGCTGGCAGAGCACCAGCAAGGCGCCAAGCCATTCAAGCTGCGGGGCGTCAAGCCGGTGGGTGGGGGGTTCTGCCCTGAGTTCAAGGACGTTGGCTGGGACGCCATGCGCGACGAGATTTACCGGGGCCGCGGTTCATGATTGCCTTGGATACCAACGTGCTGGTGGCCTTTCATCGCGCGGAATATGCGCACCACGAGGCGGCCGTGGCCGTCCTGCGGGACCTGGCGGAAAGCCCGGCGCCCTGGGCCATCCCCTGGCCGTGCGTGCACGAGTTCCTCGCGGTGGTGACCAACCCGCGCATTTTCAAGCGCCCCTCCCCCCCGGCGACCGCCCTGGCCGTGATGCAAGCCTTCATGGAATCGCCCTCGCTGCGCCTGCTCGCGGAAACGCCGGACTACTGGCCCCTGCTCACCGCCCTGGTGGAGAAAGGTGATATCGTCGGGGCCAGGATACACGATGCCCGCATCGCCGCCCTGTGTTTACACGCCGCAGTGAAGGAACTATGGACCCTGGATCGTGACTTCAGCCGGTTTCCCGCGCTACGCTGTCGCAACCCCCTCATCCGTTGAGCCCGCATCGTCATGCCATGAAAACCGAAGGCCCACCCTTGGAAACCCTGCTCCGCCGGCTGGAAGACTGCCCGCCGGACTTCCTGGCTGAACCCCGCATCGGCCAGGGCGGCGACGTCTGCGTCGAAGCCCTGGTGGCGGACCTGCTCCGCGACTGGGGCGCGCCGCCGGACGGCGCGCGCATCGCCGCAGCGCTGCAATCCGGCGCCCCGCGCGCGCGGCGCAACGAGCTCAAGCTGGTGCTGCTCGGGTGCTGGCTGCTGCGTGACCCTTGCTTCCAGCGGCCTGGCAGCCAGGCCGCCGCCGCGGCGGCCGAGTGGTTGCTGCGCGGCGTGCGCGACCTGGCCCGCTACGCGCCCGCACCGCAGTTCGTGGCCGATCCGGACCGGCGCGAGGAACTGGCCCGGCTCACCCTCGCCGCCCTGGGGCTGCGGCCGGCGGGCGAGACTCCGGAACAAGCCGAGGACCGCGCCCGCACCCTGAACAGCGCCGAGCGCCAGCGGGTCATCGCCGCCGCGCAAGCGGCGGAAAAACGCAGCCGCGAATTGCGCGAGGAACTGGCCCGCAAGGCGGCCAACGAGGCCGCGGACAAGTGGAACCGTGAGTGATCCCGAACCAGAGGTTGTAACGGATGAGCAACGCCTGCCGCTGCTGACGCCACAGGGCCGGGCGCTGCTGGAGCAGTTGCGCGAGCATCCGGCCGCGCCCCGGTTCAGCGCCCGCAGCGGCAACCGGCTCACCGCGCCAAGCCTTGAAAAAGTGCGCGCGTTCGCGGCGGATTGCGCGGGGCCGGGCCCGGCCTGGCCGCCCGGCGGCCAGCCGGAATGGGTGCGGCCGTTCGCCCGCCAGTGCGTCTCCGACGTCCCGTTTTACCGCCGTTACGGCGAGCTGCCCGCGGCCTGGGATGACGTGCCGACCTGCGGGCGCGCCGACCTGGCCCGCGATCCCTGCGCATGGGTGCCGGACTCCGTGCCGGCCGCCGGGCTGATCAAGTACACCACCAGCGGCACCACCGGCCACCCGCTGCTGGTGCCGTCGCACCCCGTGGTCGCGGGCTGCTACGTGCCGTTGCTGCAGCGCGCGCTGGGCTGGCACGACGTGCGGCTGGCCAGCCGCCGCGGCCAGGTGGCCTGCGTGCTGATCGGCCTGCAGCCCAGTTGCTTCACCTATGTCTCGGTCACGCCCCTGCTGGACGACGCCGGGTTCGTCAAGATCAACCTGCATCCCAACGACTGGCGCGACCCGGCCGACCGCGCCCGCTACCTCGACGCCTGCGCCCCGGAGATCATTACCGGCGACCCGGTCTCCTTCGCCTGCCTGGCGGACCTGCCCATGGCGCATCAGCCCCGGGCGCTGATCTCCACCTCGATGACGCTGTTGCCGGGCCTCAGGAACAAGCTCGCCGCGCGGTTCAAGTGCCCGGTGGTGGACGTCTACGCCTTGAACGAGGCCGGCCCGGTGGCCGCCGCGCTCCCCGGCGGGGGGTATGGGCTGTTGCAACCGCGGCTCTTCGTGGAGATCCTGGATGACGCCGGGCGGCCCTGTCCGCCGGGCACAAGCGGCGAGATGGTCCTGACCGGCGGCATCAATTTTTGCCTGCCCCTGCTGCGCTACCGCACCGGGGACCAGGCGGCCCTGGCGTGGCGCGATGGCCGACCGGTGCTTTTGGACCTCGAAGGCCGGCCGCCCACGGTGTTTATCGGGCAGGACGGCCGGCGCATCAACAACATTGAGATCACCCATGCCCTGGCGCCGTTCGCGCTCGCCCAGTACCAACTGCACCAGGCCGCGGGCGGCGCGTTCCACCTGCGGGTTCTTGCGCCCTGCTTCACGGCCGAGGCCGTCCGCGCCGCCGTGCTCGGGGTCCTGGGGCGCGACCAGCGCCTGACCGTTGAACTGGCGGACGACCTGGGCGTCAAGGTGATCCAGTACACCACGGACTTGCCGGATGCCGCGCCCTGACCTCGTCCTCGTCTGGCGCGTGACGACGCGCTGCCAACTCGACTGCCGGTTCTGCGGGTTTGCCTGCTCGCAGCCCGGCCCGCGCCAGGACGCGAATCCCGGCCTGGTGCAGGGGCTGGGCGCGCTGCTCGCCGGCCACGCTGCGCGAAGCGGTGCCCGGGTTCTGGTGAGCTTGCTCGGCGGCGAGCCGCTGCTGTGGCCGGCCTGGTACGCCACGGCGCGCCACCTGCGGCAGCCAGGCGGCCTGGCGGTGAGCCTCACGACCAACGGGCTGCCGCTGGCTCATGCGGAAGTGCGGGACCAGGTCTGCAACGCGCTGGATGAACTGGTCATCAGCCTGGACGGGCCCGCCGCCATCCACGACCACCTGCGCCGCCGGCCCGGCCTGTTTTGCGCCCTGGAATCCGCAACCCGCGACCTGGCCCAGCGCCACCGTGCCGGCGGCGGGCCGCGCCTGGCCGTCAATACGGTGCTGATGCGCGACAACGTCCGCCACTTCCCCGACCTCTGCGCCACGCTCGCCGGTTGGGGCGTGCAGAAGATCACGTTCAACCGGCTGGGCGGCCTGGCGCGGCCGGACTTCCACCGGGACCATGCCCTACGGCCCGAAGACCTGGCCGGCCTCATGGCCGGGCTGCCGGACCTGCGCCGGGATCTGCGCCGGGCCGGCACGGAACTGTGCGGGTCCGACGAATACCTGCTGAGGATCGCGGCCGCGGCGCAAGGCGCCGGCCCGGGCGCGAACGCATGCCAGCCCGGCCGCGCCAGCTTGTTCCTGGACGAAACCGGCGGCCTGGCCCCCTGCCCCTATGTTCCGGCCGCCGCCCGGATCCCGCTGGCCGCGCTGGTCACGGAGGTGGACCTCGCCACCCTGCCGGACCGGTTTACCGAGCGGTTGGCGGCGGCGCGGCCCGCAGCATGCCGCGACTGCCCGGCCAACCATGCGGCCGGGAAATACCAGTCTGCGGCATGATTCCAGACACGGCGGCATAGCGCCGTGGCTACAACCAGTCACGGCGCGGACTCGTTTTCGCCGTGCACCATGGGCACAAACCGCACGGGCAGGTCGTCCGTCATGCGGATCTCGCCGCCGGACTTCTTGAGGATGACCAGCCGCTGGACATCGACGCCTACGGGCACGATCATGCGGCCGTGTTCCGCCAGTTGCGCAACCAGCGCCGGCGGCACGTCATCCGGCGCACAGGTCACCAAAATGATGTTGTAAGGGGCATGTTCCGGCCAACCCTGGTACCCGTCGCCGGCCAGCACCCTGACCCGCGGGTACCCGGTCCGCGCGAGGGCCTGTCGGGCGTGTTCGGCCAGTTCCGGAATAATCTCGATGGTGAAAACATCGAGGCCCAACTCGGCAAGAACTGCCGCCTGGTAGCCGGACCCGGTGCCGATTTCCAGCACTTTTTCGCCGGGTTGCGGCGCCATTTTTTCCGTCATGTAGGCTACGATGAACGGCTGGGAGATGGTCTGGCCATGGCCGATGGGGCCGGGGTGGTCGCCATACAGGTTAAAGGAATGGCGGAAAGCCTCAGGCACATACTCGTGCCGCGGGACCTTGCCCATAGCCGCCAGCACCTGCGAATCCGTAACCCCGTAGCGCCGGATCGTGGCCACCATGGCCGCCCGGTCGGCGGCCCGCGGATCGTTGGGTACATTCATGCGGGTCTCCCTTGAACAGGACGCCAGCACCGACAGCGCGGTCATGGCCGCAACACCTGCCAAGGTCCAAGTCCCGTTCATAATTGGTGCCCTGCCTGCCTATGGACATCTGGATCATGCCGCTGGGGCGCCGCAAAGTCAAGCTATCGGACAGTTGGCAGCGCTAGCGGGAAAGGGATTCATCCCCACGGCAAGCCATGGAGCATCCTGCCAATGGAGCATCCTGCCATGCGTCGTGAAATTTAAACTATATACACAAAAGGACGATATTAGGGTACGATCATGATAAGTCGTTGGCTAAAGCCGGCTAAAAACAGAGGTCATTATGCATATTAACTCAATCAATCGTTGCGGGTTTACGGGGCTGGGCGCAGTTTTGAGCCTGGCTTTTCCTTTGTTGGCCGGCGCGGCCGACCCTGACCCGAAAATCGAGCTTTGCGTGCAGAATGAAAACCTCTATCTCGCAACCTCTTTCACCAACCAGTTTTTCGTGGAGCGGCGCGTTCCGGGCGAAGAGTGGCAGCGGGTGGGCGCATTCACGGAGGCGGGCGCCAGCGGGATGGAATGGTTCCGGGCCGTGCTGCTCAACGGCAAGCCGGCCGACCCGGGCGATGCGTTGGTCTTCACCCCGGGCGACCTGCCGGACGGGAGCGGCCAGGGGCTACCGGCGGCGGTTGGACCACTGACGTTGCTCCGCAAGAGCGGGTCGGCGGAGGACGCCACGTATGGCCCCCTGGTTCGCCGGTACGAGGCCTACGACGCCCCGGTCAGCGCCAGGCAATCGCCGGATGTGGCCGCTAACCCGGCTATGGTGTACTGGTGGACGCGGACCGGCGAAACGGCATTCTGGCTGCTTGCCACCAACGGCGTAGCTTACAGCAACGGCCTGATCAACGCCACCAAGGCGCCGACCAACTGGCTTTTCGGCGGGATCGGAGATGTTTCGGGCACGGGCCGATACGACATGTTCTGGAGCCCATCCAACGCCACCATGAAAACCTGGCTGTTGGACTCTGATCATCGGTATGCCAGTCAGGCCGTGTTGTACGGTTCGTACTGCCCGATCGAGTACCAGTTCCGTTGTTTCGGGGACAGCAGCGGCGACGGGTATGACGACCTGTTCTATGAAGACGTCTACTTCGGCTATATTGATACCTGGCACGTGAATCCTGACGGTACCCTCCGGGTCGCCCTGCCGACTTTCGCGTCTTCGGTCAACCGCAGTTGGCAGTTGCGCGCGTGCGGCGATGTGACCGGCGACGGCCGGGTGGAACTGTTTTTCCACCAGACCAACAACGGCTTCACCGCAACTTGGAAACTGGATACCAACGGGCAACTGGTCGCCAATATGCTGATGAACTCAACGCGGGTGCCCACGGGCTGGACCATGCGGGCGGCCGGGGACATCAGCGGCGACGGCCGGACGGAAATCTTCTGGCAGCACACCAACGGCCAGACCTCGTGCTGGTTCCTCAACACCAACGGCGTGCGCACCTCCAGCACCACGATCTACAGCGGGCGGATTGCCAGCGGCTGGGTCATGCAGGCGGCGACGGATGTGAGCGGCGACGGCCGGACGGAACTCATTTGGCACAATCTCATCAACGGCTCCACGGCAGTCTGGTTCCTGAACACCAACGGCACCCTGGCGTCCAGCCGCCTGATGAATGCCGCCGCGGTATCATCTAAGTGGATCATGGGCGGTGTCGCGCCAAGAGATGGGATCACGCGCCGAAGACGGTAGCGCCCCATCCTGCCGCTTGCGCCGGGGGCCCGTGCGGCCCCCGCGCCATTTTAAAAGATGCGATTGATCGGTTGACTTTATCGGTCTGCTGCGTTAAACATGACGCTCTTAATACCGGATTGCAACAACATCCGGGGGAGCGGACGCCCCAGGAAGTCCAGAAAAGGAACAATAATGAAGAAGATTAACGTGTGTAAATCTGTAGCCATGATGCTGGCGCTCGGACTGGTCGCAGGCGGGATGACCGGGTGCAAGAACGAGACGCCCCCTCCACCTCCGGCCAAGGATGTGAGTTTCTCCGGCGCGGAAGATATCTTTGCCCCGCCGGGCCCCGCGCCCACGCCCACCAATCCCGACGAGGTGCTGGTCACCGTGGACGGCAAGCAGATCAAGCAGGCGGAAGTTGATCGCGAGATCAGCATGATGTTTGGCGCCAACGCCCCCCAGGTGCCGCCGGCCAAGATGGCCCAGATGCGCGCACAGATCGCACCCCAGATCCTTGAAAGCTTGATCGTCAAGCAGTTGCTGACCCAGGCGGTCGATGCCAACAAGATTGAGGTCAAGGATGAAGAGGTCGAGGAAACGCTCACCAAGATCAAATCTTCCCTGCCGCCGGGCGCCACGCTGGACGATTATCTCAAGCGCATGAACATGACCATGGAGGACCTGCGCAAGGCCCTGGTGCTGGATTTGCGCATCAACGCGATGCTCAAGTCGACCGTGGACAACCTGCCCGAACCGACGGACGCGCAAGTGAAGGCGTTTTACGAAGAAAACATGGCGCGCTTCGACCAGCCCGAGACCGTGGAAGCCAGCCACATCCTGATCGCGTTCCAACCCGGCGAAGACGATGCCGCCAAGGCGCTCAAGAAACAGAAAATCGAGGATCTTCACAAGCAGTTGGTCGATGCCAACGGCGCCAACTTCGCGGAACTGGCCCAGGCCAATTCCGACTGCCCCAGCAAGGCCCGCGGCGGCGATCTCGGCCAGTTCAGCCGCGGCCAGATGGTGCCGGCCTTCGAAGAAGCCGCGTTCACCCAGGAAATCGGGGCCATTGGCCCGGTCGTGGAAACCGATTTCGGCTACCACATCATCAAGGTCACCCAGCACAACAAGGCCGGGCAACAGACCATGGACGAAGCCAAAGAGCAGATTGTCAAGGGGCTGAAGGCCCAGGAACGACAGACCGCGGTCCAGAAGTATATCGAGGATCTCAAGGCCAAAGCCAAGATCGAATACGCCCGGCCGGACCTGCAAGTGACCAAGCTGCCTGGCATGCCGGACGCCGAAGGCATCCCCGTGGAAGCGGAACCGCCCCCAGCGGAAGTTGCCCCGGCCCCGGAAGCTGCCATGCCGGCAGCCGTCGAAGCGCCGGCCGTACCCGCGGAAGCTGCAGCCCCGGCCGAAGTGACTGCCCCGGCGGAGCCGGTGGTGGAAGCCGCCCCGGCGGAACCGGTGGTCAGCGAGCCGCCGGCTGTTGAAGCCGCGCCTCCAGCCCCGGCGGTTGAGGCTCCGGCCGTTGAAGCCCCAGTGGCCCCGGCCCCCGAAGCCGCTGCGCCCGCGGAAGCGGCCGTTCCCGCGGCCCCGGCCGAGACGGCGCCCGCTCCGGCACAATAAGTACAGCCTACCAACGTTTGGACAACACCCCCCATCCACACCGATGGGGGGTGTTTTTTTTCGCCCCGCGGCCTGAACGGCCTTGGAACCGCGTTGATTTTTTGCTGGGGCTGGGTTATGGTAATGACCGTAAGGTCAATCATCATAGAAAGAAGGAGATCGTCATGAAGAGACTTTTAGTGGGATCGGTTGCGATGGTGGCATTCGGCGCGATGACCGCCCTGGCCAATTATGGATGGGGCCCGTACCTGGCCTACTGGAAACCCGCGGACACGGATGGCGGGTTCGGCCCGGGGATGAAGATTACGATCGAGATGGTGCCCAGCGTGCAGTTGGAACTGCGCGGCGCCTATTTCAACGGGCTCGAGACCACCAAGGTCGACGGAAATGTGGACCTCAAGGTGATCCCGCTGGAAGCGGGCCTCGCCTTGAACATCCCGGTGGTCGCCAAGGGCAAGGTCCTGGCGGGCGGCGGGGGCGGCTACTTCCTGGCGGAAGGCAGCCAGGGATACAAGTTTGACAACGAGTTCGGCGGATATGCCACGCTGGGCTTCGAATACGAGGTCATTACCAATGCCTCGCTGTTCGTCGAGGCCCAGTACAACTTCGTCAAGATGAACTACGATGTCAGCATGAACGGCCCGGGTGCCAACCTGGGCCTGATGGTGACCTGGTAAGACCAGCGCCGGGACGGAGGCTGAACGCGTGACGCACATGCCAGCCCAGCGCAGATCGGGATTCAGAGCCCTGCTGGCGGTCTACGTGGTCATGCTGCTCGCCATCCCGCTGGCGGGCTGTTTCCTGTCTGGGCTGGGCGCGCCCGCCATGGCGCCCCCCGCGGGCGCCCAGGCCCGGGTGCTCACCTTGGAAACGAGCGGTTACGATGCCGGCCCCGAGAGCTGCAACTGGCGGCGCACCTGGTACGGCCGGCCGGTGATCGCATCCGGCCCCAACGCGGGCCGGCCCAAGGCCGTGGGCGTGACCGCCAGCGGTACCCGGGCCCGCTACGGCACGATCGCCGCGGACACCAACTTGTTCCCCTACGGGACCATCATCCACGTGCCGGGCTACGGGCACGGGCGGGTCGAAGACCAGGGCCGGGAAATCAAGGGGCGCAAGATCGACCTGTTTTTCCCGAGCCGCCAGGCCGCCTTGGACTGGGGCCGGCAGGTACACGTGGTGCAGGTCTGGCTGCCTGGCGCACGCTAGGCCAGCCAACGGGCGCAGCGGACCCACGCGGCCAATGTTTTCCCGTCGGAGATCTCTCCGCGCGCCAGCAGGTCCTCGAACTCGGCGCGGGTCAGGCACACGGTTTCGAGCTGCTCGTCGGCGTCCGGCGCCCGCGGGCCGGGCTCCGTGGCCAGGCGCGCGAAAAACAGGAAGATTTCCTCCGAGGAATAGCCCGGCGACGGGAACACGGATCCGGCGGCATACAGCTCGCGGGCCTCGTAGCCGGTCTCCTCCACGATCTCGCGGCGGGCGCAGGTTTCGGCGGTTTCGCCGGGCTCGCGCGTGCCGGCGATCACCTCGAGGAACTCGCGCTCCGCGGCTTTGCGGTACTGGCGCACGAACACCAGCCGGCCGTCGGGCCGCTGCGCGAGGATCGCGGCGGCGCCGCGGTGGCGGATCACCTCGCGCACCGCGGACCGGCCATCGGGCATGGTCACCTCCAGCACCTCGAGGTTGACGATGCGCCCCTGGTAAACGGGTTTCACGGCCACGGTGCGCTCGGCCAAGGACCCGGTGGAACCCGGCCCGGAACTCAGCGCGCCCATTTTCTTTCCTTTTGCATTTTCATGCCGCGAAACCTAATATATATCTGCCTGACATGGCAACAGCGGAACGGCGGGCCGGCGGCGGCCGGGCGGCCGGGAAAAAACTGAACAAGGCGGCAGACACATGATTCGGCAAGCCATAGCCAAGCTGGTGGACGGCCAAAACCTCACGCGCGAGGAGGCGCACGGCGCGCTGCGCGTGATCATGTCCGGGGACGCGACCCCGGCCCAGATCGGCGCGTTCATCACCGCGCTGCGCATCCGCGGCGAGACGCCCGAGGTGATTGCCGGCTGCGCACAGGCCATGCGCGAAAACCTGACCCCCGTGGCCGCACCGGCCGGGCCGATCGTGGATATTGTCGGGACCGGCGGGGACGGCGCGCACACGTTCAACATTTCCACGGCGGCCGCGCTGGTCACGGCCGCGGCCGGGGTGGTGGTGGCCAAGCACGGCAACCGCAATGTGTCCAGCAAGTGCGGCAGCGCGGACGTGCTCGCGGCGCTGGGCGTGAACATCGGCATGCCCCCGGATCGCATGGCCGACTGCCTGCAGCGCATCGGCATGGCGTTCCTGTTCGCCCCCACCCTGCACCCGGCGATGAAGCATGCCACGGGCCCGCGGCGCGAGATCGGCATCCGCACCATCTTCAACATCCTCGGGCCGCTGTCCAACCCCGCGGGCGCGCAGCGCGGCGTGCTGGGGGTTTACAGCCGCCAGCTGGTGCCGGTCATGGCGGCGGCGGCGGCGGACCTCGGCGCGGAACACCTGTTCGTGGTGCATGGCCTGGACGGGCTGGACGAGATCACCACCACCACCGGCACGCTGGTCGGCGAGGTGCGCCAGGGCCAGGTGCGGATCTATGAGATCCATCCGGCGCAGTTCGGCATCCCGGTGGCGCAGAAAGCCGACCTGGTCGGCGGCGAGCCGGCCGACAACGCGGTGATCATCCGGCGGGTGCTGGCCAACCACCCCGGCCCGCAGTGCGACATTGTCCGGCTCAACGCCGCCGCGGCCCTGGTGGCCGGCGGCCGGGCGGCGGATATCCCCGCCGGGATCGCCGTGGCGGCCGAGATGCTGGCGTCCGGCGCGGCCATGAAAAAGCTCAACGAGCTGGTGGCCTTCACCCAGGAAGCATGACCCGGTCCGCGACCATCTTGTTACGGAGGCGCTAAGCGATGCAAATGGACAAGCTGACGATCAAGGCGCAGGAGGCGGTGACCGCCGCCCAGCGGCTGGCCCAGCGCTACGGCCACGGCGAGATCGACGTGGAGCACCTGGTGCTGGCCCTGGTGGAGCAGGACGAGGGCGTGGTCGGGCCGCTGCTTGATCGCCTGGGCGTGCAGCGCGCCACGTTCCGGCAGATGCTCGAGGAAGGGCTCACCCGCCGGCCGCGCGTCGAGGGCGCGGCCCTGGACCTGCACATGTCGCGCGCCCTGCGCAAGGTGTTCGATGCCGCGCTCGAGCTGGCCGAGAAGATGAAGGACGAGTACGTCAGCACCGAGCACCTGTTCCTCGCCGCCCTGCAGCAGCCCGGCACCGAGGTCGCCCGGATCGCCAAGGAGCTCGACCTGGCCCCGGAAGCGGTGCTCAAGGCCCTGCAGGCGGTGCGCGGCAACCAGCGCGTGACCGACCAGTCGCCGGAAGACAAGTACGAGGCGATGAAGAAATACGGCACGGACCTCACGGCCGCGGCGCGCGCCGGCAAGCTCGACCCGGTGATCGGCCGCGACGCCGAGATCCGCCGGGTCATCCAGGTGCTCTCGCGCCGCACCAAGAACAACCCGGTGCTGATCGGCGAGCCGGGGGTCGGCAAGACGGCGATCGCCGAGGGGCTGGCGCAGCGGATCATCAAGGGCGACGTGCCCGAAGGATTGAAGAACAAGCGCGTGGTGTCGCTGGACCTGGGCGCCATGCTGGCCGGGGCCAAGTACCGGGGCGAATTCGAGGACCGGTTCAAGGCATTCGTCAAGGAGGTGATCGAGGCCCAGGGCCAGGTGATCCTCTTCGTGGACGAGCTGCACAACCTGGTGGGCGCCGGCAAGGCCGAGGGCGCCATGGACGCCTCCAACATGATCAAGCCCGCCCTGGCCCGCGGCGAGCTGCGCTGCGTGGGCGCCACCACCCTGGACGAGTACCGCAAATACGTCGAGAAGGACGCCGCGCTGGAACGCCGCTTCCAGCCCGTGATGGTGGACGAGCCCAGCGTGGAAGACACGATCTCCATCCTGCGCGGCCTGCGCGAGCGCTACGAGGCGCACCACGGCGTGCGCATCCAGGACGCCGCCCTGGTCGCCGCCGCGACCCTCGCCCACCGCTACATCGCCGACCGCTTCCTGCCCGACAAGGCCATCGACCTGGTGGACGAGTCGGCCAGCCACCTGCGCATGGAAATCGACAGCATGCCCACGGAGATCGACGAGGTGGATCGGCGCATCATGCAGCTGGAGATCGAACGCGAAGCGCTGCGCAAGGAGAAGGACGAGGGCTCGCGCGAGCGCATGGCCAAGATCGAAACCGAGCTGGCCGGCCTGCGCGAGAACTGCGCCGCGATGAAGCTGCACTGGGAGCGCGAAAAGCAGTTCATCGGCGAGATCCAGCAGTTGACCCAGGCGCTGGAGCTGCTGCGCAACGAGGAGGAAGCCGCCAAGCGCGCCAACAACCTCGAACGCGCCGCCGAAATCCTCTACGGCCGGATCCCCAAGACCGAGAAGCAGATCAAGGCCGCCCAGGCGCGCCTTGCCGACCTGCAGCGCGACCGCCAGATGCTCAAGGAGGAGGTCGACGCCGAGGACATCGCCACCGTGGTCTCCGCCTGGACCCACATCCCCCTGAGCAAGCTGCTCGAAAGCGAGAAAAGCAAGCTGCTGCACATGGAAGACCGCCTGCGCGCACGCGTGGTCGGCCAGGCCGAGGCGGTCACGGCCGTGGCCAACGCCGTGCGCCGCTCGCGCGCCGGCCTGCAGGACCCCAACCGCCCGATCGGCTCGTTCATCTTCATGGGGCCCACCGGCGTCGGCAAGACCGAGCTGGCCCGCGCGCTGGCCGAGTTCCTGTTTGACGACGAGCACGCGCTCCTGCGCGTCGACATGTCCGAGTACATGGAGAAGCACAGCGTCAGCCGCCTGATCGGCGCGCCGCCCGGCTACGTGGGCTACGAGGAAGGCGGCTACCTCACCGAGCACGTCCGGCGCAAGCCCTACTCGGTGGTGCTGTTCGACGAGATCGAGAAGGCCCACGCCGACGTGTTCAACGTCCTGCTGCAGATCCTCGATGACGGCCGCCTCACCGACGGCCAGGGCCGCACGGTGAACTTCACCAACACCATGGTGATCCTCACCTCCAACATCGGCAGCGCCATCATCCACGATGCCCTGGCGGCCCACCCGGACCTCCAGCGCGGCGACAAGGCCTACGAGATCATGGAAGACCGCGTCCAGGAGGCGCTGCGCGCCCAGTTCCGCCCGGAGTTCCTGAACCGCATCGACGAGATCATCATCTTCCACAGCCTGAGCCAGGCGCACATCCAGGCCATCGTGGACATCCAGCTGCGGCGGATCCAGAAAAACCTGGAGGGCCAGAAGCTGGAGTTGGAGCTGACCCCCGCGGCGCGCGACCTGGTCGCCCGCGAGGGCTACGACCCGGCCTTTGGCGCCCGCCCGCTCAAGCGCACGCTGCAGCGCCTGGTGCTGGACCGCCTGGCCACGGAAATCCTCAAGGGCGGGTTCAAGCCCGGCGACCGGATCGTGGCCGACCCCCAGCGCGGCCCGGACGGCCAGGAAACCCTCGCGTTCCAGGCGGGCCGCGCCGCGCCGCGCGTCCAGAAAGGAGCCGGCTGACATGGATTCGTTATTATCCGGGGCCATGATCCTGGGTCTTTTTTTCATGGTGTGGTACATCACCCGCGGCATGTGACCCGGCCCATGATCCAGGACGTCCAGGTGGAAGTGAAAGCGCTGGTACCCACGCCCTCGGGCGTGGGGGTGTTCCTGACCAACGGGGCCAAGACCATTGCCATCTTCGTGGACCACAGCGTCGCCGCGGCCATCACCATGTACCACCACGGCGTCAACAAGCCGCGCCCGCTGACCCATGACCTGATCGCCAACATCCTCGCCGCCGTGAGCGCCCGCGTGGAGAAGGTGGTGATCCACGACCTCAAGGACGACACCTTCTACGCCCGGCTCTACCTGCGCCAGGAAAACGAGGTCAACCAGGTCGTGGCGGAAATCGACGCCCGCCCCAGCGACGCCATTGCCGTCGCGCTGCAGCAGCACCGCCCCATCTACGTGGCCCAGGATGTTTGGGATAAAACCGACGACATGGCCTGGGCCCTCGAAAACAGCGGCGACAAGTAGCCGCCTTTTTGCCGCCTTTTTGCGCTTAACAAGCCGCGCCGGGTGCCTTATAGTGGAGGACTTTCCAAGGCTATGAACAGGACGGGTGCAGGATGAAAATATTTGTCACCGGCGGCGCCGGCTATATCGGCAGCGTGACCAGCGAGCTGTTGCTCGACGGCGGCCACGCGGTCACGATCTTCGACAACCTGGGCCGCGGGCACCGCGAGGCCCTGGACCCGCGCGCGCGGTTCATCGCGGGAGATTTGCAGGACCGGGCCGCGATCATCAAGGCCATGGCCGAGACGCGGCCGGACGCCGTCATGCACTTTGCCGCGTTTGCCCTGGTCGGCGAATCCATGCAGTTTCCCCAGCGGTACTTTGACAACAACGTCATCGGCGGCATCCACTTGGCCGACGCCGCGCTGGAAGCTGGCGTGGGCAAGATCATCTTCTCGTCCACTTGTGCCACCTACGGCCAGCCGGACACCCTGCCCATGACCGAGGATCTGCCCCAGCGGCCCACGAACCCGTACGGCGCGTCCAAGCTGATGCTGGAGAAGGTCCTGCTGTGGTACCAGCAGCTCAAGGGCTTGCAGCCGGTGTTCCTGCGCTACTTCAACGCTTGCGGCGCCACGGCCAAGTACGGCGAGGACCACGATCCCGAGACGCACATCATCCCGCACCTGCTGCGGGTAGCCCTGGGCCAGGAGCAAGACTTCCAGATTTTCGGCGACGATTACCCCACCCCCGATGGCACCTGCATCCGCGACTACATCCACATCGTGGACCTGGCCGCGGCGCACATCCTGGCGCTGCGCGAGGGCATCCAGGGCGCGTTCAACCTCGGCAGCGGCGACGGGAACTCCGTGCGCCAGGTCATCGAGACCGCCCGCGCCGTCACCGGCCACCCCATCCCGGTGCGGGTCGCCCCGCGCCGGCCCGGCGACCCGGCCCGCCTGGTGGCCTCCGCGGACAAGGCCAAGAAAGTCCTGGGCTGGCAGCCGCGCTACCCGGACCTGCGCACGATCATCCAGCACGCCTGGGACTGGCACAAGGCCCACCCCCGGGGCTATGCCGCCAGCCCCAGCCCCTGACGCTCCCGTGAATTTAGAACTCGAACTGATCACCACCGGCAGCGAACTGCTGAACGGCCGCTCGCTGAACACCCACGCCCGGACGCTGGCCCGCGCCCTGCAGGGCACCGGCTTCCGCCTGGGCCGCGACACCACCGTGCCCGACGCCATCGCGACGATCCGCCGCGTGCTGGAGGAAGCCCTCGGCCGCGTGCCGGTGGTGGTGGTCAGCGGCGGCCTGGGGCCGACGAGCGACGATATCACGCGCGACGCCGTGGCCCAGTTGCTCGACCGGACCATCCTCATGGATGAGGCCGCGCGCGCGCATATCCGGGAGCTGTCTGCCCAGCGCGGGCTGGACTGCTCCGCGGCCCGGCAGCGGCAGGCCCTGGTGGTCGAAGGCGCCACGGTCCTGGCCAACACGCGGGGCGCCGCGCCCGGCGAGCGCCTGGAGTACCAGGGCAAAACCATCTTCCTGCTGCCCGGTCCCGCCTGGGAGTTCGAGCAGATCCTGGCCGACCACGTGTTGCCCTGGCTGCGCACCCAGGCCGGCCAACCAGCCGCCCCGGTCGAGCGCATCTTCATGGTGTGCATGGCCGAGTCCGACATCATGACCCGCATGGCCGCGGCCGGATTTCCCCCCGCGGGCATCGAGCTGGGCTGGTGCGCGGCTCCCGGCCGCGTGGAACTGCGCCTGTCCGCGCCCGGCCAGGACCCGGCGGTTTTGGACGCGGCGGCGCGCGCCGTGCCAGGCATCCTGGGTCCGGCGGTGTTTGCCGATTACCGGGCGGAGATGGAGGAGGTGGTCGGCCAACGGCTCGCGCGAATGGGCGCCACGCTGGCCACGGCCGAGTCCTGCACCGGCGGGCTGCTGGGGCACCTGCTCACGAGCGTCAGCGGCAGCTCGGCCTACTACCTGGGCGGAGTGATCACCTACAGCAACGAGAGCAAGATCAAGGAGCTGGGCATCAGCCCGGTGGACCTCTCGCGCCACGGGGCAGTCAGCGAGCCCGTGGCGCGCCACATGGCCGCGGGCGTGCGGCGGCGGTTCAACGCCACGTACGGCCTGAGCGTCACCGGCATCGCCGGACCGACCGGCGGCACCCCGGCCAAGCCGGTGGGCCTGGTTTACATCAGCGTGGCCACGCCCGAGCGGATTATGGTTGAAGAGCAACGCTGGGGCCCGATCGATCGCTCGCTCGTACAGCAACTGAGCGCGCGGGCCGCGATGAACCTGCTGCGCCTGGCCCTGCCCCCGGACCGCGCCCAGGGCTGATACCACTTTTGCATGAGAATTCGGTACTTATAGCGTTTTGCAGAATAGTTGTGCGGAAAGACCGGACGGCTCACGGGGACCGTTCGGTTGATCCGGGAGTGCGAGGGCGGCGCGGTCCCCAGCACCAGCCTCTGCTGGCCGCATCCTCACTGGTTCCTTTCACCAGAGCCGGCCGCGCGGCCGGCGACAGCCTCCCCCACCGGGCCAGCCCCACCGCCCCTGAAGCGTTATTCCATTACCTTCAGCCGGATGAAGAAGCTGGTGTTGGTGCCGAGCGGGATGGTGGTTTCGACGAACCGCATCACAAGGTCGTCCGGCAGGGGCGTGGCCGTTTCCGCCACCCCCGCCAGGTTGGACCAGGCGGCCAGGTTCCATGAGCGTTGCAGCACGCCGGTAGCGCTGTCCAGGTGGGCGCGGCGCTGGTGCCCGATGACCAAGGCGTCCGCGGCCGGGTCGTACCGGCAGGCGATGCCCGGACGCGCGTCCGGCACGTCGGGATCGAGGTTGTAATAATACTCCGCGAAATTCGGCAGGCCGTCCTGGTCCGGGTCGGCCGCGGGCAGGAGATTGGTGCCGGCGATGGCGGTCCAGGCCATCCAGTTGGTGAAATTGATAATGCCGTAATCGGTGGCCAGGAAACAGGCCGGCAGGCTGGCCGGCGGCGGGCTGGCGGCGAGCAGGACCACGCTGCGGAAGGGATCGATGCCCACGGTGTTTGAGACGGCGGCTCCCTGCAAGCTCTGCCAGGTGACATTGGTCGGCAGCGGGAAATCCACGGCTGACTCGGTGTCGTTGATGAAGAGGAAACCCGCGCCCTGGATGTTGGTCGGCGCCGGGTCGGCCCAGGCAGGCTCGGTGGCCTGCCAGGCGCCGATGGTGAAGACCTGGCGGAGCGAGTTCCA
Source organism: uncultured Verrucomicrobiota bacterium (assembly GCA_964489425.1). GTDB lineage: Bacteria > Verrucomicrobiota > Kiritimatiellia > RZYC01 > CAZAYP01 > CAZAYP01. Next base: position 46,671 of record CAZAYP010000040.1, read on the forward strand.
GACCAGGTCCTGGCCGTTGGTGGTGAGGAAGGTGGTCCCGCGCATGACGCCGTAATTCACGTCGAAGTTGGTGTATACTTGAAACAGCAGGCCGTGATCGTTGGTCATGGCCCAGGATGCCAGGTTCTGGTAGTTGGTGGTCTGCCACGGCCGCGGGCCAATCCCGAGCAGGTTGCCCTGGATGTCGTGCTCCTCGTTGGTGCGGTTGCCGCCGAACTCGTCCTCGCCGTAGCCCAGGGCGATCCCGGCCAGGCGGTTGGCGAAGAAGACATTGGTGTACACTTTGCAGTGGATGTTATTGGGCAGGAACAGGCCGTTGCCGCCGCTGCCGAACACGGTGTTGGCAATGATCTCGGAATCGCGCAGGTTGTACAGGAACTCCGTCCAAATCCCATGCCCGAGCGGCGTCCAGGGCTGGGAAGAGTCGAGGTCGCCCTCGGTATTCAGAACAATGTTTTCGACAATGTAGTTGGTCTGCCCATAGCAGTAAATGGCGCCGCCGTCATTGAGGGTCGCCATGCAGCCGGACAGGACGTTGCGCTCGGCCCGCTGGCGGTCGGCGCCGAGGAGGATCCCGGCATACCCGGACCCGTGGACGCGGTTGTAGCGCACGCGGACGCCGTGGTCGCCCTCCTGCCCGTTGGAGATGTAGATGCCGATCGCATGAGTCGGGCCGCTGCCGCCCAGGCCCGGCACGGTGCCAATCCGTTCGAGCTGGTTGTATTCCATCACCGTGCCGCCGGCGCCGGCGAAGTTTTCGTTCCACAAGATGCCGTCATTCAGGATGTCGCGGATACGGCAGTACTCGATGCGTGTGCCCGAGGCGCCCCAGATCCCGGTGATGCCGGTGTCGCCGCAATGCTCGACCAGGCAGCCGCGGACCGTGCTGCTGGAGGTCACCTTGAGGCCATCGTCGGTATAGTGCCGCACGGCGACCCGCTCCAGGGTGCAACCCGCGAGCGCGAGGCCCTGGGTCTGCCAGGCGCATTCCACGACCATGGCCGTGGCCGCCGCACCCGCGGGCGGGTAAAGGTAAAGCCAGCCGCCGGCGCTGTCCCAGTACCACTCGCCCGGCGCGTCCAGTTCGAGGAGGGTGTTGTCGATGTAGAATCCGCTGTTGATGCCGATGTCGCCCGGGATGGCCGTGGTCCCGCCCAGGGCGAGCGCGCCCAGCCCGTTGTCGTTGGTGATTGGCCGGGTCTCGTACCACCAGCTCCACTTGCGCCAACGGACCTGGGCGCCAACCCAGCGGCCCGGCGCGGCGCCGGGATGGTTGGTCAGGGCCGCGTCGAAAACCAGGTCGTCCGTGGTGCCCGGGTCGGTGCGCAGCCAGGCGGCGTCCGGGTAGCGGGCCAGGGTGGCGCGGGCACCGTCCACGTAGACCTGCTGGATGGGCGTGCCGGGCGCGATGGCGGCGCGCTGGACATTGGTGTTGGAAGCCCACGGGGTGAAATTCGAGGCCACCAGGCTACCCGCGAGCGCTGGCAGGGGCTCGGCCGGGTCGCCGTACGAGGCCAGCCGCTCGCCGCTGGTCAGCGCCAGGCCGCCCTCGCGGAAGACGCTCCCGCGCTGGAGGAAAACCGTGTCGCCGCTGCCAGCCCGGCCGAGCGCGTACGCCACCGTGGCCCACGGCTGCACCATGCTCCCGGGATTGGCGTTGTCGCCGCCGTTGGCGACGTAGGAGTCGGCTGCAAGCAGCAAGCCGGGGCAGGTCTGAAAAATGATCAACCCCGCAACCACCCGGACAAATCGTGCGCGCTTCATGCCGAGCCTCCGGTCAAAACAACAGGATCCACCAGGGCGGGAACCCGCTGCCGCCGCGCGGGCCGGCGTTGCCGGCCTGGGCGTGGAGGGTGCGCCAGGGCCCGTGCGCCGGCGTCAGCGGCGCGCAGGCGGTGAAGGGCGCGTAGAGCAGCCGGGCGCGCCAATGGTACAGGCCCTGGGCCGCGAGGGTGTTGACCACGACGGTCACGGGCGCGCCGGCCGCGCCCGTCGGCGTGGCGGTCCACTCGCCGGCGGTGGCCTGGAGCGTGCCGGCGGCGCCGAACGGCCGGCCGGCCGGCACGGCCTGCACCTGGAGCTTGACGCGCGCCCGGCCAAAGGGCGCAAAGCCGTTCATGCGCGCGCGGAAGAGGTTGCCGCCCGCGCTCCGCCCCCACGGCGCGAGCGGCTGGTCGGTGCCGTACTGGAGCGCCTGCAGCCGCGCGCTGCGGCCGCTGCCGAGCCAGTTGCCGGAATAGAAGTAGAGCTTGCCCGTGCCGTTAGTCCAACTCGGCGCGGCGGTGACCAGGTCGGCAAAGCCATCGCCCGTGATGTCGCCGGCCCCGGCCACGGCCAGGCCGTAACTATCCATGTTGTTTTCGCCCGTGTCGGTCCAGGACGCATAGTTCACGAGGCTGAAATTGGCGCTGCCACAAAACAGGTACATGCAACCCCGCCACCCGCCGGCGGGGTAACCAACCGCGCCCACGAGCACGTCCGCGAACCCATCGCCGTTGACATCGCCCGCGCCCGCCACCGAATAGCCGAACGCGTCGCCGGCCGCCGTGCCCGTGAATCTCCAGGCGGGGTTGGTGGCCGTGCCGGTCACGCCGGCGGCGCTGCCGTAATAGGCATAGGCCCGGCCCACGCGGTTGCTGGGATAGCCCGGCGCGCCGACCAGCACGTCGTCGAACCCGTCGCCGTTGATGTCGCCGGCGCCGGCCACGGAGCGGCCGTACAGGTCGTCGTCCCGTTGGCCCTCTGAACTCCAGGCCGGTTGGGTGGCGGTGCCCTGCAGGCCGGCGGCGCTGCCCTCAAACACATAGGCCTTGCCCCGGTACTTGGGCGGTGGGCTGGCCCGGCTGGGGCGGACGTAATGCCAGGCGCCGACGAGGATGTCGGCGAACCCGTCGCCGTTCACGTCGCCCGCGCCCGCCACCGTGTCGCCAAACAGGTCGCTGGTGGTTTCGCCGAGCGCGTACCAGGCCGGCTGGGCCGCGGAGCCGGACACGCCGGCCGGGCTGCCGTGAAAGGCGTAAACCTTGAACCGGAACGCGGAGCCGCCGCCGCGCCCGATGGAGAAAAAGCCCTGACCCGCGGCGAGGATGTCGGCATAGCCATCGCCATTGACATCGCCCACGCCCGCCACGGCCTTGCCGAAGAAGCTGTTGGAGGCTTCGCCGATCGCGCACCAGGTGGCGTGGTCCGCCCCGTGGTTGGTGATGCCGGCGGGGCTGCCGTGGAAGACATAGACCTTGCCCGCGTAAGCGCCCCCGCTGTTGTAATTCTGCGCGCCCACCAGGATATCGTCGTACCCGTCGCCGTTGACATCGCCGGCGGCGACCGCCGCCGTGCCAAACCCGTCGCCGGTATTTTCGCCCGTGGCCGACCAGGCCGGCGCGGCCGGGGACCCGACCAGGTTCGTGGCGGTGCCATGGAAGACGTAGACTTTGCCGCGGCCGTTATCGTACCGGCTTGCGCTGACCAGCAGGTCGCCGTACCCGTCGCCGTTGACATCGCCCGCGGACATGGCCGGACAGCCCAGGCCATCGGCGGCGTGTTCGCCGGTCATGGTCTTGGGAGACGCGTTGGGCAAGGCCGTGTAGCCGTAGTAAATCATGGCCTGGCCGCGCTTTTCGCCACCCGAATAGCCATAGGCGCCCAGGACGACATCGCCCAACCCGTCGCCGTCCACGTCACCGGCCGGCCCGAGCCCGGATCCCAGGCAGTCGCCGGCCGTCGCGCCGTTCAGGGTCCAGTTCGCATCCGTCGCGTAGGTCCCGAAGAGCCCGTTGGCGGTACCTCGGAAGACGTAGATCTTGCCGCGCTTGGTCCCGCCGGGATAGTCATTGGCGCCCACCAGGACATCGGCATACCCGTCGCCGTTCATGTCGCCGACGCCGGCCACCGTGTAGCCAAACAAGTCGTTGGCATTTTCACCCGTGATCATGGTTTGGCCGAGGCTGCCTTTATCGCCCTTGCTCGTGGCGTACCCGTAAGTCATATAGATCCGCCCCTGGTTTGCGCCCGCTTTGTAGTGCGGGGCGCCCACCACGACATCGGCATAGCCGTCGCCGTTCAGATCGCCGGGTCCGGCCACGCTGTAGCCGAAGAAATCATTGTTCGTTGTGCCCGCCATGATGAGGGGCGCCGCCGCCGCGCTGGGCGCCGTGATGCCGGCGGCGCTGCCGCGATAAAGATAGGCGCGCCCGCGGTTGCCGCTCCATTTGTACGCCCCCACGAGGACATCGTCGTACCCATCGCCATTCATGTCGCCCGCGCCGGCCACGGCAAAGCCATAATCATCCGCGACGTGTTCGCCGGGCACTTTCCAGTTGGCGGCCGCCGCGCTGGCCGCGGCCGGCCCGGACGCGCCGCCATGGAATACGTAGGTTTTGCCCTGCCCGCCATTGTAAAGGAAAGCCCCAACCACGATGTCCGCGTAGCCGTCGCCATTGACGTCGCCCGCGGCCGCCGCGGCATGGCCCAGCCAATCCCACGGGTTCTCGCCCCGCACGCTCCAGCCCGGGCTGGCGGCCGTGCCGGTGATGCCGTTGGCGCTGCCGTAGAAAAGATAGAGTTTGCCGCGGTTGGTGGAATAGCCGTAGGCGCCGACCATGAGGTCGCCGTAGCCGTCGCCGTTGACGTCGCCTGCGGCCGTGGCCGCGTAGCCGAAGCGGTCGTCCAGCGCCTCGCCCATGGCGCTCCAGGCCGGCTGGGCCGTCGTGCCCTTGAGGCCGTTGGTCGCGCCGTGGAAAACATAGACCTTGCCGCGCGCGCCGCCGTAGCCGGGCGCGCCGACGACCGCGTCGCCCTGGCCGTCGCCGTTCACGTCGCCCGCGCCGGTCACGGCATAGCCAAACGCGTCATCCGGATATTCGCCTTGGGCGGCCCACGGCCCGCCACCCTGCTTGCCGGCCGGCAGGGCGCCATCCGCCGCCTGGATTTGCGCCGCCAGGCCGGGGGCCAGCGCGGGCGGCGGCTGGGCGCCGGAGGAGACCGCCAGCAGGGCCGCGGCCACGGGCGGCAGGATTTTCCAAGCATTGGAAAACCACCCCGGCCGGCGGCCACCCTCCTTAAAAAGGAGGAGAGCCGGAAGCCGGTTTTCCAAACATTGGAAAATATTTGACGCCTTTTTCCAAACATTGGAAAACCACAAACCGCCCTCGCGAAAAGCCAGGAACAGGTGCATGCTCACCTCCATGGCTGTCATTATGGCGGCGGGCCGGCCATTTTTCAAGAAAAAAAGCGCCGGCGGCGCGGCCGCGATCAGGCGTTTGTGAAATCGACCAGCTCAAACGGGAACCGCGCCGCGTACCGCTTCCCGAGCGCCACGACGACCTTCCTGAGCGCGTCCGAAGGGGGGGGCGGTTGATCCGGGTTCCACCCACCGTGATATCGGGGCGCAGACCATCCACAACCACCCCGGCCTGCGGCCACCCCTCCGTGCAAAGCAGGGGAGCTCGTATGCCTGTTCGCATGCGGAAATGGCATGCGGTCTTGCGCCGGCGATCCGGCCACTGGAAAAACAAAAGACCACCAAGCCGAGGCCTGGTGGTCTTTTGGTATCAGCCAACTTCAATTATGCCTGGGGCAGGATCGCATCCTTGGCCGCTTTGGCCACGCGGAACTTCACGACCTTCTTGGCCTTGATCTTGATGGCTTCGCCCGTCTGCGGGTTCCGGCCCATGCGGGCTTTCCGTTGCACCAGCAAAAGCTTGCCCAGCCCGGGGATGGTAAAGCCGACCTTGGCGCCCTTGTACGCCATGTCAACCAGCGCGGTCAGGATGGCGCCCGCCTGCTTTTTAGAAACCTCGCCGACTTCCGCCAGCGCGGCCACGATCTGCGACTTCGTCATTGGTTTTCCTGCTGCCATGAGTGCGATCCTCCTTCGTTTGGTTGTTTTCTCTTACGACAGCCTACCTCTAGCTTCCGAGTTCGCGATATTAGGGACCGGCCGCGGATTGTCCAGCAAAATCCATGATTTTTAAGGTTTTTTATTCCATGGCCGGCGCGGTCCAAAGCCCGCGCCGCGCTTGCCATCCGCAGCCCGTTATCCTACTATGGGCCAGCGTGGTTCAGCGGCGGGCCGGTGCCCGCGCGAACCCGGCGCAACAAGGACACGGGCAAGTATGACCGACGAATTGAAGAACACAGCGGCGGACGATGCGGACCAGCCGGCGCCGCCGCCCCAGGGCGGCGCCAAGTATGATGCCACCACCATCACGGTGCTTGAGGGCATCGATGCCGTGCGCATGCGGCCGGCCATGTACATCGGCGACACGGGCGTGCGCGGCCTGCACCACTGCGTCTACGAGGTTGTGGACAACAGCGTGGACGAGGCCCTGGCCGGCTACTGCCAGCACATCCAGGTGGTGGTCAACGACGACGGGTCGGTGAGCGTCAACGACGATGGCCGCGGCATTCCCGTGGACATGCACGCCACCGAGAAGAAGCCGGCCCTGGAAGTGGTCATGACCACGCTGCACGCGGGCGGCAAGTTTGATCACAACTCCTACAAGGTGTCGGGCGGCCTCCACGGCGTGGGCGTCTCGTGCGTCAACGCGCTGAGCGAGTGGCTCGAGGTGGAGGTGCGGCGCGAGGACAAGGTGCACCACCAGCGCTACGAGCGCGGCGTGGCGGTGACCGGCGTGGAAGTCATCGGCAAAACCCGCGGCACGGGCACGCGCGTCACCTTCAAGCCGGATCCCCTGATCTTCAAGGAAATCCGGGAGTTCAACTGGGACACCCTGGCGTCGCGCCTGCGCGAGCTGGCCTTTCTCAACCAGGGCCTGGAGATCAAGCTGGCCCAGGAGAACCCGCCGCGCGAAGAGGTGTTCCGCTACAAGGGCGGCATCAAGCAGTTCGTGGAGCATCTCAACCGCAGCAAGAACCCGGCCCACCCCCAGGTGATCTGCCTGCAGCGGGAGAAGGACCACATTGTCGCGGAAATCGCGATGCAGTACAGCGACAGCTACGCGGAAACCATCTTCACTTACGCCAACAACATCAACACCATCGAGGGCGGCACCCACCTGAGCGGGTTCCGCTCGGCGCTCACGCGCACGGTCAACCAGTATGCCAAGACCCACAAGCTGATCAAGGACGACAGCGAGAACATGAGCGGCGAGGATATCCGCGAGGGCCTCACCGCGGTGATCAGCATCAAGATCCCGGATCCCCAGTTCGAGGGGCAAACCAAGACCAAGCTGGGCAACAGCGAGGTGGAGGGCATTGTCGCCTCGATCGTCAACGAGGAGCTGGGCACGTTCTTCGAGGAACATCCGCCCGTGGCGCGGCGGATCATCGAGAAGGCCACCCTCGCCGCCCGCGCGCGCCAGGCGGCGCGCAAGGCGCGCGACCTGGCCCGGCGCAAGGGCGCCCTGGAAGGCGGCGGCCTGCCCGACAAGCTGG
>CAZAYP010000041.1:0-53386 GCA_964489425.1 uncultured Verrucomicrobiota bacterium
CGGGGCCGCCGGGCAGGGCTCGGTCATGCTGGCCCGGATGGCCGGGGCCAGGGTGGTGATCGCCTCGCGTTGCGCCTCGAGCGCTGCCTGGATGTCATCGGCCGAATGGTGCGCGAGCTTCGCGAACAGGTCGTTGCCCTTGAGCAGCAGGTCGATGTGGTGGCTGGCGAGGCGCAGCTTGCCGTGTTGCGCGGCGGACAGCACGTCTTCCATGGCGTGGGCCAGCTGCACCGCGAGGTCCAGGCCCACGATCCGCGCCGCGCCCTTGATCGAGTGGGCGGCGCGCATCAGGGGTTCGATTTTTTCCGGCCGCTGGTCCGACTCAACGGCGATGAGTTCGTGTTCCAGCACCTGGGCGTGGTTCTCGACCTCGATGCGGAACAGGTCCAGCATGGAGACGTCGGAGTAGTCGTCGGCCGGGCTCATGTTCCCAATCCCTTCTTGAGCAGCGCGAACAAGCGGTCGGCGTCCAGGTGCGCCACGTGCTGGCGGTTGAGGGTAAACACCTCGCCCGCGACCGATGCCGGCGATTTGGCCACGGTGACGGGCGCGGGTTGCCGCTCGGTGTCCGCCATCCGGTGCACGCCGCGGATTTCATCGACCGGCACCACGTAGCGTTCGCCGCCGCGCGCCACCACCAGCATGCGCGGGTACACGGCGCGCCGGGTGTCGGTCGGGGCGGTGGGCCGCAGGTCCAGGAGTTCGGCCAGCGCGACGCACGGCAGCAGCGCGCCATCGATGTTCACCAGGCCCTTGAAAAAGCGATTAGTCCGCAGCGGCACGGTGCGGATGGTCTGCGGCGCGGTCGCCTGCTCGAAATGGCGCGTGTCCAGCGCCATCCATTCTTCGCCCAGCCGGAACACCAGCACGGAGAGGGTGGCGGCCGCCAGCGTGCGCCGCGGCTCCGCCATGACCCGGGTGGCTTCCTGCCGGTCCTGGGGAGAGAGGGGCCGCTCAAACAGCGCCCGGCCGGCCTGCACAAACACCGGGCAGTAGCGGCAGTGGCCGTGGTGAGCCAGCTCGGGGCACGTGCCGTCCCCCTCGCTGCCGATGGTCATCCAGCAGGCGGCGGCAGGATCCTGGGTTCCCGTCACGGGTTGCATGGGCGGCCGTGGCGGGCCTGGCCGGCGCGCGCCAGGCCGGGGCGCGCGGAGTTGACCGCATCCGTTGCATTCATGCCCGGGTTTATAATCCAGAGGTCCATGGAGGGGAAGCAGATATTTCCGAGGCCAATTACTCCGCCGGCGGGACCTTGACCCCGGTGCGGTAGTAGCACTTGCCCATGAAGTTGGTCACCCAGAACGGGACCGCCGCGCCGTCGCCCGCGCCCGCTTGGTCAAAGTCGAGGGCTTGCCAGGCCGGGTGCGTCAGGTTGGTGGCGCGCCACACGTCGTACAGGCGTGTGTTGGTGGTGGGGGGGCCGGCATACAGCAGCAGCGTGCCGTGGCCCGTGACGTTGGTGATCTCGTTGCGGAAATACTTGGTCGCGTCCAGCGGGTCGGTGTCGGCCACGAACTCTTCCCAGTTGCTGTCCGGGTCGCCGTCGCGGTTGGCGCTGGGCGCATCATCGGGGTTGGTCGCGGGGGCGAGCCCATGCGCCTGGGCCCAGTTGGTGTAGCGGGAGGGTGGGGGCGTGGGGGTCGGCGTCGGGGTGGGCGTGGGGCCCGGCGTGGCCTTCGAATAGTAGGCGCTGGGATCGGCCTGCGGATCGAGAAGGTGCAGTTCGACGATGGGCGCCTGGGCGGAGTAGGTTTGGGCCTGGACCTTGGATGAGTCGCCGGCATCCGAATAGCTCATGCCGTAGGAATCCGAGTTGGTCACGATGGTGTGGTTATACATGTTGATTTGATAGCGCGGCCGCTGCCAGGTGTTGGTTTCCCACAGGCGGCTGGCAAACCCGGAGTAGTTGAACACCTGGCCGGCGCCGGGATGCGCGTTGGTCGGAATGATGCCCGCGTTGATCGGGTAGATCACCTTCTTGGTCAGGCTGGCGCACCAGGCGCGGAAGGCGGAGTTGGAGCCCGGCTCGATCCGCACGCAATTAAGATGCTCGTTGGTTATCACCCACCCCCATGAGCCGGGATTCAGCAAATCGGATTGGTAGCGCACCCAGCAGCCGCCATAGCTGTCACCGCTCAAGATAGTATTGGCATTGAGGGCGTTGGCCGTCAGGTATAACTCAACGCCGACGGCGTGATTGGTTAACACATAGACCACGGGGGCATCATTGATGCCGAGACTTTGCAGGTTGGCGTGGGCGCGGAACCCGCCGCCGAACTCCACCTCGGCCAAAGGTCCCACCCGGTTGTCCCAATCCGGCGGGTTGGGCGCCGGGTTGCCATCCGCGTTTTTCCGGTCCGCCACCAGGATCGCGGGCACCTGGTTGGATACCAGGCGATTGAAATAGGTGGCCACTGAGCGCTGCCCGCCGGCCGACCCGGAATACGTGTTGGGATATTTCGTGGGGGCCATCAGCTTGGTGCCGGCCGGGAATGGCTTCATAACCTGGGCCGTCTCCGCCGGCGTGAATTCGTACTGTTGGCTGATCATATCGATCAGTTCGGATGCTTTCCGGCCATAGCCCAGCGACCAGTTGGTGCCGGGGTCCTTGCCCCCGCGGGTGCAGCGCAATCCGCACAACATGCCAATCCAGTCGACGTTGGAGAGGTTCCACCAGCCCGCCGGGTCGCCGGTTAAGACGGTGAATTCCACGAACCCGTCGAAGAGCACTTCATAGCCCGTTTCCACGCCATTTTGGACCAGGTTGTCGGGATCGTGGCCGAATCGCAGGTTGCCGGAATTGACGTTGTGAATCATGAGGGTCCAGGTCTGCGAGGACACGGTGAACGGGCGCACGACGTGCAGGTTGTTGGTCATGACCAGCGGCTCAAGATCCGCGGCGCCGCGAAAAAAGAATTGCAGAAATATTTTCTCTGGCGGGGCGCTGGTCACGTGGTTGTGCACGATCAGCGTGGTGGTGTTGGCTTGCACGGTCACGGCCAACAGGCCGAGCATCGTGAGGGTGGCCGCTTTTTTCATGATCTCAGCTCCAAGTGTGATTTCCGCAAAGGCACCAAGGCATCTTCTAGTCATCCTTCGGCCGGTAATCAAGGCAAACCGGTTTATCGTACCCAGTTCATACCCAGTTCTAGGCATTGCCCTTACAACGCGCCTGTGATATTCCACAATTTCAATTGGTTGATTTGGATTTATTGTCGAATCAAGGAGGACAAGATGATGCAGACCACGACTGGCTGGGCCAAGCTGCTGCTGACTTTGATCGTCTTAACCGTGGCGCGTGGCGCCGCGGCTCAAGCCCCTGACCCCACGGCCGGGTGGACCAACACCGCGCGCTACGGCGATTACCTGTCCTGCCAGATGAAGTCGCTGCGGAAGTTCGGCTACGGAATGTACGTGACCAAGATGCAGGCGGCCGACGGTCCCGTCTGCTCCACGTTCTGGCTGTATGCCGACGCGCCGGCGCCAGGGTGCATGCCAGAAATCGCCCAGCTCTGGCGCTGGAACGAGTTCGACTTTGAATTCGTCCCCTACACCATGGCCCCGCAGAACTCCTACATTGAGCTGAACGGCGCCTTCCCCAGTCCGACGGCCAGTTTTTACGGCTCGACCCTGAACTGGGCAAGCATGCAGTCGGGCCAGATCACTCCCGACGTGGTCACGTGGCAGTCCAACCTGTTCATGACCGACGACCGGGTGTTCGCCGACATGCAGCACTACTATAACCGCTGGATGGTCAACAACGCCGACACCAATGTCCTCATTGCGACCAACGACTTCAACTTTGCCGGGGCCGTGCGCACCACGGGCAACGGCTACAGCATCGGCGGCCAATGGAGCACCCCGAACAACCTGCCCGGCTGGCAGTTCGCCAGCGTGTGGAAGTATCCCCTGACCGCGGTCAAGCCGGCCCCGTCGAACTTCAGCATGCGCACCATGACCGCCCTCAACTGGTGGCGCATGCCGCACGGGCGCCAGCTGATGAGCGTCAACCTGCCCGGGTACCCGCTGCAGCAGTACGACGCCGTGCTGAAGCAGCCCGGGATGGCCGGATCGACCGCGCCGCAATCGTTCACCCAGGCCGCCATGAACAACGAAACCTACGTGTTTCCCGGGACCTCCGGCCTGCAACCCTACACCAACCTGAACACCTACACCGTGGTCTGGACGCCCCAGCGGGTGGCGTTCTACATCAACGCCGGCCCGGACGGCACCAACATCGCGGGCGCCACGCCGGTCGAGGAGTTCAATATCGCCGATTATCCCTCGCTGGGCGCCGCCGGACCGCAGGCCCCGCAGGGGCGCATCCCCTGGGTTGACACCACGTTCGCCGACAAGCTCGGCGAGGTGTCGATCAACCTGGCCAACTACGTGGCCTTCAAGGCGGCCACCTCGACCAGCAACGAGTTGCTGACGCCCAGCCAGCTGGCCGGCGCCGGCTGGTCGGGCTATCCCCCGGGCACGAACTTCTTGGGCGCCGACGCCCTCGTGCGCAGCGTCAAGTTCTTCCCGTTGGTCAGCGAACAGAGCTCCGGGTCGCACACGGCGGACTTCGACTTCTCGACCACCAACGCCTGGGTCTTCGATCTGGGCGACGGCACCTGGAACGCCACCAATTTCCTGGCGCGGATGGCGAAGTATTTCGGGATCCTGTATGCCCAGGACTTCACCAAGAACGGCATCGGCGTGGCCAACCTGCGCGACGCCAAGAGCCCGCTGGCGGTCGTGTTCGAGCCCAACGCCGGCGGGGCCGTGGCCGCTGACGCGCTGCCGCTGATGCGCATGGTCTGCCGCCCGAGCGACGCGGCGCCGCAGCGCAACTTCTTCCGCGTGGGCACCCAGATGAACACCGGCGCGCCGATCAACAGCGGCAACCCGTTCATGTTCGTCACCATGACCATCAACGGGGCGACCGTGGGCGTTTCCGGCGCGTCCACGCCCCTGGCTTTCTACGCGCCGCCCGCCGGCCACAGCGTCACCGGCCATCTGGCCTTGTACCTGAGCGCGTACTACCACGGCTCGTTCCCGGACTACGCGCGGCCAACCGCGCCAGCGGCCACCGCCGACCTGCTCCTGGCTACCGACGGCGCCGGCAACATTTCCTGGCAAATCCTGAACGACGCGAGCGGCATCATCGTGGCCTACCAGTCCGCCAACCCGCACCTGGTCACGGTCTCCAAGGGCAGCGCGCAGGTGAACGACTGCGTGGCGCAGCTCTCGAGCACCACCGCGAACATGACGGCCGGCGCCGGCACCGGGACCGTGTCGGTGACCATGCAGAGCTGCCAGGGGAACTTCGTCTGGTCGCCCTCCAGCCAGGCCGGCTGGATTTACATTCCGAACAAGGCCAGCCAGACCAACTCGGGCGCGGTCACCTGGATCGTTGACCCCAACCCCTACAACACCCGGACCGGCACCCTGACCGTGGCCGGCCAGTCCGTGACCGTGGTTCAAGCGGGTGAAGGCAGCGCATGTTCGTACTCGATTGCGCCGTCAGGAACCAATGCCGTGGGCCCGTTTCATGGCATCATCAACGTCACGTGCGACCGCGGCTGCAAATGGAACGTGGCAACGCATGTTGATTGGATTCAACTGCAGGATCCCCAGGCATTTTACTATGGCGCAGCCATGATTCAATATCTGGCCTTCCCCAACACCGGCAGCCCGCGGACCGGGCTGATCGACGTGGCCAACAACACTTACACGGTCGTACAGCAAAAAGCCGCCGGCGGACAACGCCGGGAAACGCTGGCGGAGTCGAGCGCCCCGGGGGCGGCTTGCTCGTTCACCCTGACCGGCTCCAACGGCCTGAACTTCGTCACGCTCGATGCCGACATCCACTTCGGGTCTTTTGATCTGAATACGGATACGAACTGCGCGTGGACCCTGGCCAGCGACGCGGACTGGCTGGTGCTCGATCCTGCCCAACAGAGCGGGGTCGGACCGCAAGCGGATCTCGCCTTTGGCGTGTTCAAAAACCAAGGCGTCATGCGCGGCGCAGAGATCTGGACCTCCAACCCGGCCACCAATTATTCCGTGATCCAGGAGGCCAACGGGTGCAGTTACGACACGCTGCCGGTGGCTTTTACCAATATGGCGGCGGGCGCATCGTATATTGAGCTCATGGTGTACGCGGGCAATGAATGCTTTTGGTATTGCACGCCGGATGCCCTGGCGGCCGACTGGGTGCAGGTGGTCGAGCGGCCCCTGTGGATGGGCACCGGGCCCGTGATCCTGTACGTGCAATCCAATGCCTCGACGTCCGCGCGATCCGGCGCTATCATCGTTAATAATTTGGCTATTCCCATCAGGCAGCAAGGCGCGGTCCGGGCCGCCATCCCCTGGTGGATGCTGCTGCTGGCTGATTGACCGCCGCGTGCGGCACGGGTGAGCGACGGCGAGGGTCTGCCGCCCGGGAACCGTGACTGGCAGGCCGAGGGGGGGATTGGCAGTGGAAAGTGATTGCCAACCTTTGGCCTTGCTGCTAATAGATTCCACAGTTTGAGATGATGTGGGTTGCTGGTTTTAATGCATAGGACTCATGAGGTTGTGTAGCGCCATGGATTGGATGAGAAGGGGAGCCATCCGGTGGCTGGCCTGGGCCGTGATGTCGGGCTGGGTCTCCATCCCAACCACGCTGGCCCAGAACCCGGTGTTGCCGGAAGATATGGTTCAAAGCCCGGAACTGGGCTTGGCGTTGCGTTTGCCGGATGGCTGGAGCCGGGCTTCCGAGCTGTCGGCTACCAACGCGCTGGCGTTCACCCGGCAAGGCTTGGACCCGGAGGGTCAGTCGGGCCTGTTGCGGATCGAGCTCATGGATGCGGACGTCGCCCTGGGCCGTTACGATGCCTATTATGAAGCGATCCAGCGCCAGCGCCAGGTGCTGTTGCGCCGCAGCGGGATCAAGGTCAGCGGCCATTACGGTTGGTGCCTGGTGTGGAAGTCGGCCCCCCGGCGCGACGACCCCACCCCGCCCACGGTTCACTTTTACTACCTGCTGGAGAAAACCTGGGACAGCATGGTGGCCATCCATTGCCAGGTGCCCTTGGCCATGCAGAGCGATACCGGGATCATGCTGGATGGCCTGATCAAATCCTTTGTTTTCTGATTCTAAAACCATTGCGCCGCCGGGCGCAGGATGATACCTTGGCGGCATTTCCGAGCGTGTATAACGTCCAGGGAGGCGCAAAATGATGATGAATAAAACCGGGTTGGGGTTGGTGTGCGTGGTGGCGTTGGGCTGGCTGGGGCAACCGGCCGGGGCCTTCAACGCAGACGAGGTCGAGCGCCTCAAATCCACGCGCGAATGCCCGAACTGCGACCTGAGCGGCGCCGATTTGACGGACAGCCAGTTGTTCCGGGCTGACCTGCAGGGCGCCAACCTGTCGGGCGCCGTGCTGAACAACATCCACCTGTTCCGGGGCAACCTGAGCGGGGCCAATCTCGAGAGCGCGGAGTTGATCAGCGCCCATCTCAACAACGTCAATCTCGAGGGTGCCAACTTGCGCCTGGCCAGCCTGCAGCGCGCCAATCTCAAGGGCGCCAACCTGCGCAACGCCGATCTGCGCGGGGCGCGCCTGTTTCGCGCCAACCTTTCCGGTGCCGATCTCACGGGCGCGAACCTCACGGGCGCGAACCTGAGCGGGGCCAACCTCACCGACGTGCAGGGGATCAACCTCGCCGGCGCTGTTTTTTAAGCCCAGCGCCTGTCCGTTCATGGTTGCCAGCGAGCCGCTCCCGGGGATTGCTCGCTACGGCCCGCGACTTTGATGCCGGTTTGCCGGGTTTATGCCATGATTGGTTTTTTTTGCGGTCATGTGCCTTTGTTATGGTATAACGTACAAATCAAATTGAAAAAGGAGTGTGTTCATGGGCAAACCCAACTACTCGTTTGCTAAGCGTCAACGGGACTTGGCCAAGAAGCGGAAGAAGGAAGAAAAGCTCCAGCGCCGAGCCGAGGCCAAGAATGCGCGTACTGCCGAGGCCGCGGCCCAGTCGCCGGCTGTTGAGCAACCCGTTGTCGAACAGCCTGTTGTCGGATCGCCGGCCGCCGAACCGCCCACCGCCTGACCGGCTTTGCTCCGGCTGGCTTTGCGGGGCCTTGTGGCTGTGGCGGGCTGGATTAACGGCGCCCCGCCACGCGTGGGCTGTCCCACGGGCGAACTTGCTCAACCGCGCCCGTGGGTTTGGGCGTGAGGATCAGTCCTGCAGGTCGGCGATGAACGCATCGGCCTGGTTGACGGCGCTTTCGATGTCGCGGACCAGCGTATCGACATTCGACTGCACGCTGGTTAATTCGTCGCTCAGGCCGGCGATCGCCTTGGCATTCAGATTGTGCTTCATGAACAGGACCTGGTCGCGCAGGGGCACCAGCGCGGGTTCCAGCTTGGATTCCGCCTTCTGCATGGCGGCGATGAGTTCCTCGTATTTTTCCCTGGTCGCATCGTATTTCCGCTGGCTCGACTTGCGCAGGGTGTCGCTGGAGTACTGCTTGATTTCTGAGCGCCATTCGCTGAAGAGCGCATCCGAGACGTCCTCCACGGATTTGATCCGGCTGCGCACGTCGCTGGCCTTGGCCTCGCTCTTCTGCAGCGTGGCATTGAGCTTGTTGTATTCCGCTTCCAGGTCGCCGCCCTTGAAGTTGACCACGCTCTTGAACTGATCCATGGCCGTGAGGAACTGCTGCTTCGCGTCGTTCTGCGAGTCGCGCGCCGCCTTGACCCGGTCGACCATGATGTCGCGCTTGTGTACGCCCAGCTTCTCCATGGTTCCATAATAGATGCTGTTGCAGCTGGTGAGCCCGAGGATGACGATCGGCAGAATAATCCGTTGGATGTTCATGTGCATCTCCTGTGTTTGCCTACCTTATAGCAAGTTGCTGTGCGGTGCGCAACGGCAACAAATATCTGGAAAAGGAGCGCTGGGCATCAGGCGACGACCACCAGCAGGCCGCTCCAGAGGATGACCCATTTCTGCCAGCCTTCATCATAGGTGGCCAGCAGCGCGAAATAGACCCCGGCGAGCGCCAGGGCCAAGGCCCCTGACACCAGCAGCGGCAGCAGGGGGATGGCGAAGACCGTGGCGCCCAGGACCAGGTAGACCCCGCCGTACAAGGCGGCCAGCAGCCCCGGTCGGCCCACGGCGTCGCGGATGAACAGCAGGATGACGAGCGCGATCAGCTTGATGTAGATCAGCAGGCGCGGGTTGGCCCGGAACATCCAGCGCAGCGGCGGCAGGTTGGTCTTGACGAACAACAGTTCCCAGGTCTCGGGCTTGCGGCTGTAAGCGTGGCCCACGATGTTGGTCAGCGCCGCCAACGCCTGTTCCTGGACCCGCGGGTCGGTGTCGCGCAGCGCGCCCACCAGCGGCCCAATGGCCTGGCGGTCGCGCTGCTGGCCAAGTTCCGCGGAGGCGGCGGCCCGCACCTTGCGATCGGGATCCTTCAGCAGCCGGACCAGTGGCGCCACGGTTTCCGGGCCGCGGATGGCGACCAGCCCCGCGACCGCATCCAGGCGGATGGCCGGGTCCGTATCCGCGCCCATCACGTTCAACAGCGGCAGGTCTGGCGGCGTGGCTTGGCGTGCGACCAGGCCGGCGGCGCACTTGCGCACAGCCACGGCTTCATTGGTTAGAAAGGGTGCCGCGGCCGCAACGGCCGCCGGCCCGGAGAACGCCGCCACCCCATGGCGGGCGGCTTCGGCCACGGCGCGGTAAGGGTCGGCCGCGGCGGCCAGCAGGGCCGGCAGCCCGCGGACTTCGCCGGCGGCGGCCGCGGCCTTGATCACGCTGGTGCGGACGGCGCCGTCCGGATCGGTGCCCAGCGCCAGGATGGGGTCCAGCGTCCGCGGGTCACGCAGGCGGATCAGCGCGTCCACCGCCAGTTTGCGGACCACCGAATCGTCGTCCTGGAGCATGGCGAGGAGGGGTTCCAGCGCGGCCGGGTCCTGCTGGTCCGCCAGCAGCACCACGGCGACGCGGCGCACCGGCACCGAGTCGGATTGCAGGAGGTCCGCCAGGGGCGGCACCAGGGCCGGGTCGACCATGCCGTCCAGGGAGCGCAGGGCCAGGTGGCGGACCTGGCCATCGTTGTCGCCCAGCGCGGTGGCCAGGCTGGGGCGGGTGGCGGGGTCCTTGATCTTTTCAAGCGCCAGGACGCAGGCCCGGCGCACCGGGGCGGTATCGTACTGCAACAGCTGGGCCAGCGGCTCCGCGGCTTGGGGGTCGCCGGCGTCACCGAGCGCGGCCACGGCGGTGAGCCGGACGTCCTCGGCCGGGTCCGTGAGCAGGTCGCGGAAGAAGCGGTTGCGATCGGGGATGGGCCCGTGGCGCAGGGCGTGGTCGAGCGCGTCGGCCGCGTCGGCGCGCGGCTTGGCCCGCAGCGCGGCGAGCAGCGCCGGCGCGATGCGGGCATCATCGACGGGTTCCAGGTGCCGGGCGGCGCCGGCAACCACTTCGGGGTGGGGGTCCTGCAGGGCGGCGAGCAGGGGCGCTACGGCGCGGGGATCGTTGAGGCTTGCCAGCGCGTTGGCCGCGGCGAGGCGCACGCGCTGGTCCTTGTCCGCGGCGAGCAGCGCGGCCAGCAGGTCCAGGGCATTGGTGCACCCGGCGCTGACCAGGTCCGTGGCCGCCGCGCAGCGGGCGCGCCAGTCCCGGTCCGCGGCGCGGGTGGCTGCGTCGGCGCACGGTGCGGCGGCGGGTTCCTGCGCCGGGATGGCCGGCGCGAGACCGGCGGCCGCGATGAGGCCGGCGGCGATCAACCGGCAGATGGAACTGCGGACATACTGTGTGGTGGCACCCCTAAATGCGTGCACATGCATGGCGCCCGGTTCCCGTTCACTTCGCCCGCGCACTTGAAAAGATGACGTCCGCCCGCGATTGGATCGTCGATCGCGTGGCTATCTCGCTGCGCGCCGACCGCAGTCGCACAAGCCGCAGGCGAATCATTTCGCACATGGTGTCCACGATCTCGGTGGTGCGCACATGGCCCAGGTTCCAGGTGATGTCGTAGAGCGTGGGATCGTTGATGTCGTGGTGGTAGAAGTTGCGGATGAAGCGGCTGCGGTCGCGCTCGATCTCGCGCAGGCGGCGCACGGCGTGTTTCTCGGACAGCTTGTACTCGTCCATGACGTTCTGGATGCGCATGGGCATGGGCGCGATCAGGCGGACGTGGATGCCCGTCGGCATGTTGCGGGTGATGACCGAGGAACCCCGGCCGATGATCACCACCTTGCCCAGCCGCGCCAGCAGGCGGATCACGTCCGCGATTTTTTTCTGAATCTTGTACTGCTGCGGGGCGCCCACGAACATCTCGTACACCATCTGCTGCAGGCCGTCCCGCTGGTACTTATCCTCAACCAGGGTGTCGAAGTCTGCTTCCAACGATTTGTCCTGCGCGATGAGCGCGCACAGTTTCTGGTCGAACAGGTCCCAGCCCTTGTTCAGGTCAGGATCCGCGGACAGCGCCAGCTTCTGCAGGATAAAGCGGCCGATGGCGTGGCCGCCGGTGCCGGCCTGGCGGGAGATGGTGACGAACGGAAATCCGCTGTGACCCTGGTCCACTTCCCGGTGATCCCGCAGGTATCGCTTGACTGTTTCCGCTTGATTCATTGCGCCAACCTCGATAACTTGGCTGCATGAATAGCATGGCGGCCCGATACAAGCCAGCGCAGAAAGCAACAAATTTCCGGGTTGCGGATGGTTGCGGCCATGATTGAGCCCCTGGGCGCAGGCGCGGGGCGCGCGGGCGCGCCGGCCTGGCGGTCGGCGCAGCGCGGCGTGGCCCTGGGCTGGACGATCCCCGTGATGCTGGCCGTGTACCTCGGCCTCGGGTACTGGCTGGGCCGTTACCTGGGCAGCGGGCTGGCCGGAGTGTTGCTGGGGTGGGGCGCGGGCATGGCCGCGGTATTCTACGAGATCTGGAAGGAGACCCGGCGCGCGGCGCGGCGGGCGGGCGCGGCCCGGCCGCCCCCGGACCCCGCGGGGTGATCAACCATGGACGCCACCCTTGTCACCAATGCCCTGACTGCCGCCGCGGAAGCCGCGGATCGCAAAACAATCGTGCACGACTACATCCAGCACCACGTGCTGTACCATGTGGCGGAAACCGGCGCCAGCGTGTGGAACCTGCCGTTCCTGCGCGTGGCGTGGCTGGACATCTTCCGCTACGACGGGGTCATGCTGGCCGTGGCCGTGCTGCTGTTGCTGGCCCTCTTCGGCCTGCTGTACAACCGCCGCGCCGAGGTGCCGCACGGCTGGAGCAACGTGCTGGAACTGGTGGTGCTCTTCATCCGCGACCAGATGGTGCGGCCGTATTTCGAGCCGCAGGACGCGCGCCGGCTGACGCCCCTGTTCTGCACCTTCTTCTTCCTCATCCTGACCCTCAACATCCTCGGCCTGGTGCCGCTCTTCAGCGCCGCCACGAGCAACATCAACGTGACCGGGGCCCTGGCCGCGATCACCATGGTGTTCATGGTGGGCGGGTCGGTGTGGAAAAAAGGATTCCTCGGGTTTCTCAAGTGTTTCGTGCCCCCGGGCGTGCCCTGGCCGCTGTTGCCCCTGCTGGCGCCGATCGAGGTGATCAGCACGCTGTCCCGCATTTTCGCCCTGATGGTCCGGTTGTTCGCCAACATTCTCGCCGGCCACATCCTGATCTTTGCGCTGCTGAGCATGGTGGTGCTGTTCGGCTGGCTGGCGTCGCCGGCGGTGCTGCTGGTGGTGGGCATCTATTTCTTCGAGCTGTTCATGGCTTTCCTGCAGGCGTACATTTTCACGTTATTGTCTGCGATTTACATGGGCATGATGTATTATGACGAGGAATAGGCCGGACGGCACCGGCTGACCCGGGAACCCAAGAAGGAGAAAACGAACATGACAGGTACAACCATTGCGCTGGCCAGCGTCGGCGCCGGCCTGGTGGCCATTGGCGCGGGCATCGGCATCGGCCAGGTCTGGGCCTCCGGCCTGCAGGGCATGGCCCGCCAGCCGGAAATGTCGTCCAAGATCCAGACCTCGATGTTTATCGGCGCCGCGCTGATCGAGGGCATTGCCCTGTTCGGCCTGGTGATCTGCTTCCTGCAAATGTAGCCCCGCCCGCAAGCCGCGCAACCGGAGTTTCCCATGATTGAACCAACCCCAACCGCCACGCTGGCCGCGGTGGAAGCCACCCCGCCGCCGCCGGCGGAAGCCGGCATGGTGCTGGAAGTCTCCGACACCATGGTGGTCCTGACCTGGCTGGCGTTCATCATCGCGACCGTGGCGCTGTACAAGATCGCCTGGAAGCCCATCCTGCAGGCCCTGGACCGGCGCGAAAACCAGATCCGCCAAAGCCTGGCGGACGCCGCCGCGGCCCGCCAGCAGGCGGCGGACACCGAGGCCCAGTGCCGGCAGGCGGCCCAGGACGCCGCGCGCCAGGCCGCGGCGATCATCGACCAGGCGCGCAACGCCGCCGTGGACGCGGCGCGGGTGGTCGAGCAGCAGGCGCGCGACCAGGCCCGCGGCATGCTGCGCGAGGCCGAGCAGGAGATCGCCGCCGCCCGCGACCAGGCCAAGGCCGAGTTGCGGCGCGAGACCGCCAGCCTGGCCCTGTCCCTGACCGAGCGGCTGATCCAGCAGAAGCTCGACCCGGCTGCTGACCGCGTCCTGACCGACAAGCTGCTGCAGGAGATGGCCCCGTGATCGACACCGTGGCCCATCGCTGCTACGCCCGGGCCCTGCTCACCGCCGCCGTGCAGAAAGAGTGCGTGGACGACGTGCGGCGCGACCTGGGCCAGGTCCGGACGTGGCTCGCGAGCAACCGCGAGTTCTACGTGTTCGTGGCCTGCGACAGCATCGGGAAAAAAGAGCAGCGCGTGGCGGTGCTGCTGAAGCTGGGCGCGGGCGGCTGGCATGGCGTGACCTCGGCCTTCCTGCAAAAGCTGGAAGCCGCCCACGAGCTGCACCTGCTGCCGGGCATCATCACGGATTTTGAAGACGTGTACCGCGCCTGGGCCGGGATCGTCCGGGTCCAGGTCCGCTCCGCCGCGCCCCTGGAACCCGGGCAGCGGGACGAGTTGACCCGGCGCCTGGCCGCGGACCGCGCGGTGCGCCTGGACCTGCATTACGCGGTGGATCCCGGCCTCCTGGGCGGGTTCGTGGTCCGCGTGGCGGACCGGATTTACGATGCCAGCATCGCGGGGCGCCTCACGCGCCTGCGGCGGCAGCTGCTGGACACCTAGCAAGGAACAGCCATGGCCATTGAACTCAAACCCGAAGAAATATCCGCCATCATCCGCAAGCAACTGGAGGATTTCGACTTTTCAGCCGAAACCTTCGAGTGTGGCACGGTGGTGAGCGTTGGCGACGGCATTGCCCGCGTGTTCGGCCTGCAGAACGTGATGGCCAGCGAGCTGGTCGAGTTCCCCAGCGGGGTGCGCGGGCTGGCGCTGAACCTCGAGGACCAGAATGTGGGCGTGGCCATCATGGGCGCGGATGCCGACATCTGCGAGGGCGTCCTGGTGCGGCGCACGGGCAAGATCGCCTCCGTGCCCGTGGGCCCGGCGCTGGTGGGCCGGATCGTGGACGCGCTCGGCAGCCCGATCGATGGCGGCCCGGCGCTGCCTGCCGGCGACACCCAAGCCATCGAGATCAAGGCGCCGGGGATCATCGAGCGCTCCAAGGTGCGCGAGCCGCTGCAGACGGGCATCAAGGTGATCGACGCGCTCACGCCCGTGGGCCGCGGCCAGCGCGAGCTGATCATCGGCGACCGCAAGACCGGCAAGACCACGCTGGCGATCGACACGATTATCAACCAGGCCGACAAGCACGTGATGTGCTTTTACGTGGCCATCGGCCAGAAACGCTCGACCGTGACCCAGGTGTACGAGAAGCTCAAGAAGCACGGGGCCATGGCCTACACCACCATCGTGGCCGCCACGGCCTCGGACCCGGCGCCGCTGCAGTACATCGCGCCGTACGCCGGTTGCGCCATGGCCGAGTATTACCGCGACCACGGCGGCCACGCCCTGATCGTGTACGACGACCTCACCAAGCATGCCCAGGCCTACCGCCAGCTCTCGCTGTTGCTGCGCCGGCCGCCCGGCCGCGAGGCATTCCCCGGGGACATCTTTTATCTTCACAGCCGCCTGCTGGAGCGCGCCGCCAAGCTCAGCGCCGCCCGGGGCAACGGCAGCCTCACCGCGCTGCCGATCGTCGAGACCCAGGCCAACGACATCTCGGCCTACATCCCGACCAACGTGATCTCCATCACCGACGGCCAGATCTTCCTCGAGGCCGCCGCGTTCAACGCCGGCCAGCGGCCGGCCATCAACCCCGGCACGTCGGTGTCGCGCGTCGGCGGCGACGCGCAGATCAAGGCCATGAAGAAAGTGGCCGGCACCCTGCGCCTGGACTTGGCCCAGTACCGCGAAATGCAGGCGTTTTCCCAGTTCTCCAGCGACCTGGACAAGGCGACTCTCGCCCAGCTCAACCGCGGCGTGCGGCTGATGGAGGCGTTCAAGCAGGGGCCGCAGGCGCCGGTCCCGGTGATCAAGCAGGTCGTGTTCCTGTACGCCTGCAACAACGGCTACTGCGACGACCTGGAGGTCCGGCAGGTGCGCGTGTTCGAGAGCCGGCTGTACGAGGCCCTGGACGCCAGCTACGCGGGGTTCCTCAAACAGATGGCGGAGACGGGCGACCTGACCCCCGAGCTCAAGGAGTCTTTGGACAAGCTGCTCAAGGAGTTCAAGCTGAGCTTCAAGGCCTGACCGCCCGCTTGCGCGGGCGCGGGCCGGACCCGTCGCCATGCCGAACTTCCGCGAATATAACGCCCGGCTGACGCAGCTGCTCAACATGCGGCGGGTCACCCTGGCCATGAAGATGCTCTCCACCACCAAGCTGGCGCGCGCGCAGCTGGCCCAGGCGCGCGCCGTGGAGTTTGCCCGCGACTGGGATCGCCTGGTGCACGTGGCGGCGCAGGCCGCCGGCCCGTCCCGCGATCCGCTGCTGGCGCCGCGGCCGCAGCGCGAGGCGGCGTTCCTGCTGCTGGTCACCTCCGACATGGGCCTGTGCGCCGGGTTCAATAACAACCTGGTCCACAAGGTGCACGCCTGGCTCGATGAGAACCGGGGCCGGTACAAGTTCCTGCGTTTTAGTTTCTGCGGCCGCAAGGGGTACAACTTTTTCCGCGAGAAGGTCGAGGTGCGCACCTATTACGAGGGCGTGACCCGCCGCCCGGACTTCGGCCAGGCGCTGCGCATCGGCCGCGAGGTGTTCACCGCCTTTGCCGAGCACAAGTACGACGAGGTGTTCATCGCCTACAACCGGTTCCACAGCGCCATGACCCAGGAGCCGGTCATTGAGCAGGTGCTGCCGCTGGCGCCGCTGCCGGCGGACGCGGACGCCCGCCCGGCCCCGTTCACGCTCATGGAGCCGGCGCCGGAACAACTGCTGCCCGCGCTGCTCGAGCAGCAGGTGTACCTGCGCGTCTTCGCCGCCCTGCTGGCCAACGCCGCCGGCGAGCATGGCGCGCGGATGACCGCCATGGACAACGCCACCAAGAACATCGACAAGCTTTGCGATACGTACACCCTGCTCCGCAACCGGGCGCGCCAGAACGCGGTCACCACGGAGCTGATCGAAGTCGTGTCCGGCGCGGAGGCGCTGCAATGACCGGCGCCCGCCTTTTCCAGGAGATCCCCGCATGAACGCAACCAGCACCGAGGCCCAGGGCAAAATCACCCAGGTGACCGGCGCGGTCGTGGACGTGGAGTTCGCGTCCGGCCAGCTGCCCCACATCTACACCGCCCTGCGCGTGACCAACCCCTTCATCAACGACCAGCCGCTCAACCTCGTGCTCGAGGTGGCCCAGCACCTGGGCGACAACACGGTCCGGGCGATTGCCATGGACTCGACCGACGGCCTGGTGCGCGGCATGGAAGTGGTCAACACCGGCGCGGAGATTACCATGCCGGTGGGGCCGGGCGCGCTCGGCCGGATCATGAACCTGCTCGGCGACCCCGTGGACGGCGGCGGCCCGGTCGATGCGGCCAAGCGCCTGCCCATCCACCGCCCCACGCCGACCTTTGCCGAGCAGAGCACCCAGGAAAAGGTGCTGGTGACGGGCATCAAGGTGGTGGACCTGCTCACGCCGTACAAGAAGGGCGGCAAGATCGGCTTGTTCGGCGGCGCGGGCGTGGGCAAGACCGTGCTGATCCAGGAGCTGATCCACAACGTCGCCAAGGAGTATGGCGGCTACTCGGTGTTCGCCGGCGTGGGCGAGCGTACCCGCGAAGGCACGGACCTGTTCCAGGAAATGAAGGAATCCGGGGTGATCAACAAGACCGCCCTGATCTACGGCCAGATGAACGAGCCGCCGGGCGCCCGCGCGCGCGTCGCGCTTTCCGCCCTCACGGTGGCCGAATATTTCCGCGACGACATGCGCCAGGACGTGCTGCTGTTCATCGATAATATTTACCGCTTCACCCAGGCGGGCGCCGAGGTCTCCGCGCTCCTCGGCCGCATCCCCTCGGCGGTCGGCTACCAGCCCACCCTGGGCACGGACATGGGCGAGCTGGAGGAACGCATCACCTCCACCAAGCAGGGGTCGATCACCTCCATCCAGGCCGTGTACGTGCCGGCGGACGACTACACCGACCCGGCGCCGGCGACCACGTTCGTGCACCTGGACGCCACCACCGAGTTGTCGCGCGCGATCGTCGAGATCGGCATTTACCCGGCCGTGGACCCCCTGACCTCGTCCTCGACCATGCTGGATCCCTTGATCGTGGGCGACGAGCATTACCAGGTGGCCCTGGGCGTCAAGCAGGCCCTGCAGCGCTACAAGGACCTTCAGGACATCATTGCCATCCTCGGCATGGACGAGCTTTCGCCCGAGGACCGCCAGGTCGTGGCCCGCGCGCGGCGCATCCAGCGCATGCTCTCGCAGCCGTTCTTCGTGGCCGAGCAGTATGTCGGCATCCCCGGCAAGTTCGTGCCGCTGGCCGACACCATCCGCTCGTTCAAGGAGATCCTGGCCGGCCAGCATGACGCCGTGCCCGAACAGGCATTTTTCATGGTGGGATCCATCGACGACGTCCTGGAAAAAGCCAACAAGGTGAAAGGCTAGGGGCCTGTGGCGGAGTTCAAGCTGACCGTGCTCACGCCGGACCAGGCCGTGTACTCCGGCCCGGCCACCATGGTGACGGCGCCCGGCCAGGACGGCGAGTTCGGCGTGCTGGCCAACCACATTCCCCTGATCGCCGGCCTCCAGCGCGGCGTGCTCACGATCACGACCCCGGACAAGCGGCTGTACTACGTGGTGGATGGCGGCGTCCTGGAGGTGGGCGCCGGCCAGGTCCGGGTGCTGGCCCCGGTGGCCACCCCCTGCGCGACGCAGGAGGCCGCCCGCCGCTTGCTGGCGCAGGCGCCGGCGGAATCGTGACGGCCGGCGCGGCCGGGCGGTCGCGGGCGATCGTCCTGTTGGCTTTTGCGCTCTGCCTGGGCGCGCCGTTGGCCGGTGGCTGGCTGCGCGGCCTGCCGCCCGGGTTCTGGTCGTACCCGCCGCTGATCGAGCACACCCCGGACCAGCCGCCGTTCAATGCCTGGGTCTGGGCCGTGTTCGCGGGGATAATCCTGCTGGCCGCGTCCGTGTACCTGCGTCCGGCCTGTTTTGGTTTCCAGATCCGCGCCGCGCGGCCGGCGGTCTCGTCCACGGCCCGGCCCATGCCGTGGTGGGGCTGGGCTGGCGTGGCGTTGGCCGGGGCGGCCTGGGTGGGCGCCTGGGGCCGGTTCGCGTGGCTGGGCAGCCTGGGCTTGCACCTGTTCGCGCCCTTGTGGCTCGGTTATGTGTTCACCATGGACGGCCTGGTGTACCGCCGCGCGGGCACGTCGCTCGTGGCGCGCGCGCCGCGCGCGTTCCTGCTGATGTTCCCGGTGTCCGCACTGACCTGGTGGTACTTCGAGTACGTCAACCGGTTTATCCTCAACTGGTGGTATGCGGGCGTGGCGGGCTTTTCGCCGTGGCATTACGTGGCGTATTCGACGATCTGTTTTTCCACGGTGTTCCCGGCGATCTTCGAGACGCGCGCGTGGCTGGCCACGTTCCGCTGGTTCCAGGTGTCCTACGCCCAGGGCCCGCCATGGCGGCCCTGGCCGCCGCTGGCCCAGGCGGCGCTGGTGGTCGCCGGGGCGGCGGGCGCCCTGGTCATGGCGTGGCAACCCGGCCCGTTTTTTGCCTTGGCGTGGCTGGCGCCGCTGGCCATCCTGGCCGGCGCGCTGCCTCTGGCGGGCGTGTCCACGCCGTTGGATGACCTGCGGCGCGGCGACTACACCTGGCTGCTCACGCTGGCGCTGGCGGCCCTCGTGTGCGGGTTGTTCTGGGAAATGTGGAACTACTGGAGCTTCCCCAAGTGGAATTACGCCGTGCCGTACGTGGACCGCTGGCACGTGTTCGAGATGCCGCTGGTGGGGTTTGGCGGCTACTTGCCATTCGGGCCCGAGTGCTGGCTGTTCTGGCTGGCGTGGCAGCGCCTGATGCCGGCGGGGTGGCGCCGGGATCCCGGCGCATGCGCGGATTGAGAAGCTGGGCCGCGCGGCCTAGCGCACGCCGGGCTTGGCGGCCGGCTTGCCCGCGGTCGCGGGCGGCGGCTTGCCGCCGGGCGGGGCGCCCGTCTTCACGGATTCGCACGTGTATTTCCGGCTCTTGAGCAGGCGCAGAAGATCTTTTTCGTCCGCCGGCGGCTGGGCCATCTTGATGTAATGCGTGCCCACGCAGTCGATCGAGTGCGCGTCCGACGAGTAGATGCCGTTGGACAGGATGATGCTGACCAGCAGGCGGATCTTGCCTTCTTTTTCCGGCGGGATGTTGATCGACCGGATTTCTATGGCGTCCGGCTTGTAGTTGTCCACGTCCACGCCCAGGGTGGGCCGGGAGCGGAACGGGTGCGCCAGGGTCATGAACCCATCTTTGCCGCGCACGAAGGCGTGGAGGGCCGCGTACGACCAGTCTTTCTTTTCCAGCGCCGGATCGTGAATGCCGTAGACCAGGACATCCTCGCCTTCGCGGGTGCGGACTTCGATGCCGCCAAAGACCCGGAAGGGTTTGTACTTGTCGTTCAGCTGTTGCAGGCGGTCCACGGGCACCAGGCACTGGTGGTCGGTGAAGAACAGGCCCTGCAGCCCGGCCTTGATCGCGGCCTGGATCATCTCCTCTTCGCCGGCCTGGCTGCACTCCGAGCGTTCCTTGGCGTGCACGTGCAAGTCAATCTTCATCGTTCACCTGGGCCGGCTTGGCCGGCCGCAGCCTCTCCAGTTCTTGGCCGGCATCATGCTTATTTCCGGCCGGCCAGTAAAGCAAAACTTGCGCGGCTTATCGCAGGACCGCGCCGGTGTTGGCGCTGGTGGCCATGCGGGCGTAGCGCGCGAGCCAGCCGCTCTTGAAGCGTGGTTCCGGGGGCTTGAACGCCTGCCGGCGCGCCGCGATTTCCGCCTCGGGCAGCTCGACCTCCAGCTTGCCGGCGGGAATATCGATGGCGATCATGTCACCGTTGCGCAGCAGGCCGATGACGCCGCCGTCGGCCGCCTCGGGCGAGACGTGGCCGATGCAGGCCCCGCGCGTGCCGCCGCTGAACCGGCCATCGGTGACCAGGGCCACTTTTTCGCCCAGCCCGCGGCCCATGATGTAGCTGGTGGGCGAGAGCATTTCCTGCATGCCCGGCCCGCCCCTGGGCCCCTCGTAGCGGATCACCACGACGTGGCCGGGTTGCACCTGGCCGGCCAGGATCCCGGCGCAGGCGTCTTCCTGCGAGTCGTAGATCAGCGCCGGCCCGCGGTGGCACAGCATGGCCGGCGCGACACCCGCGCTCTTGACCACGGCGCCGTCCGCGGCCAGGTTGCCCCACAGGATGGCCAGGCCGCCCGAGGCGCTGTAGGCGTTCTCGAGGGTCCGGATACACTGCCGGTCGTGGGTTTCGGCGCTGGCGATGTTCTCGCCCAGGGTTTTGCCGGTGACGGTGCGCGCCTGGGTGTGCAGCAGGTTGGGGATGCGGCTGATCTCTTTCAGGATGGCGCTGATGCCGCCGGCGCGGTCCACGTCCTCGACATGGTAGCTGGACGAGGGCGACACCTTGCAGATGTTGGGCGTTTTCTTGACCAGGGCGTTGATGCGCTGGAGGTCGTAGGCCAGCCCCGCCTCGTGGGCGATGGCCAGGGTGTGCAGGATGGTGTTGGTGCTGCCGCCCATGGCCAGGTCGAGGATAAAGGCGTTGTCGATGGCGTCCATGGTCAGGATGTCGCGCGGCTTAAGATCTTCATAGATCATCTCGACGATGCGCGTGGCGGCGTCGCGCCAGAACATCTCGCGCCGCGGGTCTTCCGCCAGGATCGTCCCGTTGCCGGGCAGGGCCAGGCCAATGGCCTCGGTGAGGCAGTTCATGGAGTTGGCCGTGAACATGCCCGAGCAGGAGCCCGGGCCGGGGCAGGCGTGGCAGGCGAGATCCTCCAGCTCCTGCTCCTGGATCCGGCCCGCCTTGAACGCGCCGATGGCTTCGAAGACGCTGATCAGGTCCACCTTGCGGCCGTCGGGCATGACGCCGGCGCGCATCGGGCCGCCGCTGGCAAAGATGGTCGGGATGTTGCAGCGCACCGCGGCCATCATCATGCCGGGGACGATCTTGTCGCAGTTGGGGATGCAGATCACGCCGTCGAACTGGTGGGCCTCAAGCATGCTTTCCACGGTGTCGGCGATGAGCTCGCGGCTGGGCAGCGAGTATTTCATGCCGTAGTGGCCCATGGCGATGCCGTCGCAGATGGCCATGGTGTTGAACTCCAGCGGCGTGCCGCCGGCCTTGCGGATGGCGTCCTTGACCACGTCGCCGACCTGGCGCAGGTGCACGTGGCCGGGGACCACGTCCACGTACGAGTTGCACACGGCGATCAGGGGTTTCTCGATGGCCGCCTTGTCCAGGCCCGTGGCGTACAGCAGGCCGCGGTGCGGCGCGCGTTCAAACCCTTTTTTAATGGCATCGCTTCTCATGGTCAGCTCCTTATTTTTCAACCTTACCGCCCGCTGGCGCGTGGATCAAGCTTGGTGATGTACAAGTAGGGAACGCCTTCGAACGGGCTGGTGACGGCTGCGGTGATCGCCCCGTCCGCCAGCCGCGCCGCGTGGTGGGTGTAGAAGGATTCCCTGGCGATCAGCGCGTCCAGGGCCCCGGCCTGCCATTGCGCCAACGCCGCGTCCGCCGGGATCGGCAACTGGCGGGAAGCGAGGTAGCAGATCAACCCGTCGTCGCCCGGGTCCACCACGGCCAGGCGTGCCGCGCCCGCGGGATGGCGGGCGGCCACGGCGCGGCCGAACTGTTCCAAGGCGGCCTCGTGGTGACGCGTGGATTCCATGGAGCAGTACACGGCATATCCTCCCCAACCCAGCAGCGCCACGGTAGCCCAGACATTCCGGGTGCGGAAAAACCAGCCAGTGCCCCGGGCCGTGGCGATCAGGTGGCCGGCCCACATGGCCAGCAGCAGGCAGAGCGGCGGCACCACCGGGAAAATCCGGTCCACGCGTTTCTGCGGCACCAGCGACATGGCCAGCAGGCCGCCCAGGATCCATGCCAGCAGCCAGACCCGCCCCGGGTCGGCGGAAAGATGCCCGCGGGTCGTGCGGCTGGCGGTCATCATCAGGATCAGCAGCAGGCTCCACGGCACCCACTTGTGGAGCAGGTGCGGGAGGTAGTAGTACACCGGCTGCGTCCGCCCCGCGGCCGCGCCGGTCTGGAACACCACCAGCAGTTCATCGACCACGATCTGGTCATAGAATCCCGGCAGCCAGCGCAGCCCGGCCGCCAGCATGGCGGCCAACACCGCCAGCGGCACGATCCACACCGTCCACCCGGGCCAGGCATGGTTGACCTGGCGGGTCGCGCGGGCGTAGCCGGCGTAGGCCAGCAGACCGGGCAGCAGGAACGCGTACACCACGTGGCCCTTGGTGAGGACCGCGGCCAGGATCACCAGGCCCAACCCGATCCGGTCGCGCGGCCGCCATGGCTGGCGCTGCTCCACGTGCCGCAGGATCATGGCGCCGGCCACGAAAATGAGCAAGGCCAGGGGCATGTCCGTGCGCACCAGGGTGGCCAGCCGCAAGCCCAGCATGTTGAGGATTACCGCCGCGGCCGCGACCATCCCGCCGCGCCAGCCGGCGTACTGGCGGCCCAGCATGAGCAACAGGCCCATCAACACCAGCGCGCTGGCTAGCGACGGCAGGCGCCAGGCCCAGTCCCAGGACCCGGTGATGTAATAGAGCCCGGCGCTGACCCAGCCCACCAGCGGCGGCTTGGTGGCATAACCACCGATGGGCAGGTGCTGGAAGAGCCAGTGGCCGTTCAACACCATGTCCTGGGACGCATACGCCTGCTTGGCCTGATCGTAGTTGTCCAACTGCCAGGGCTGGTTGCGCACCAGCAACGCCAGGGTGACGGCGATAAAAAAAAGCCCGGCCGTGACCCACTGCCGGCGGGTCCAAGGCGGGTTGATGATTGCCGCGGTGGCATTCATGGCCTCGTCCTTTGCGTCACCTTCCCTTGCCAAACCATGATCGCGTTTATATGATATCCGGCCGTATGACCCAAGCTTATGACAGAAGATTTCGGATGTGGGAGGGCGACCAGCCCAGCCGGCGCGGATTTTTCATGCTGCTGCTGCTGGTGCTGCTGGCCCTGCTGCCGCCCTACCTCATGTTCCTTGGCAAGCCCACGCCCTTGCGGTCCATGGAAACCATCTGCATGGTAACCAGCCAGGAAACCTGGCTGCGCCTGCATGCGGGCGAGGGCGACGCCTGGCTGATGCCGTCGTGGTCGGGATACCCGCGGGTGGAGAAGCCGCCGCTGCTGGTCTGGCTGAACCTGCTGAGCTGGATCGGGCTGTCCCCGGCGGACGCGACGGTCGAGGCGCTGGCGTGGCGGTCACGGATCGTGACCGTGCTGCTGGTGTTCATGGCCTTGCTGTCCACCTGCTGGGCGGGCACCATCCTCAGCGGCCGGCGCGCCGGGTTGCTGGCCGCGCTGCTCACGGGCACGTTTTTCCAGGTCTTGAAGCAGGCGCGCTACGCGACGTACGACACGCACCTCATGGCCTGGTCCACGCTGGCCGTGGCCGCCGCGTTGTGGGCGATCCAGCCCAACCACCGCGACCAGGAAAATCCGCGCACCTATTTCTGGGGCTGGCTGCTGTGCGGCTTTGCGCTGGGGGGCGGCATCCTGACCAAGGGGCCGGTGGCGCTGGTCCTGGTCATGGCGCCGGTGTGCTTCACGGTCGCCATTCTCCCGTGCCGCCAGAAGCACAACCTGCTGGGCCTGGCGCTGAGCGTGCTGCTGGGGGTGGCCCTGGCCGCGCCATGGTACCTCTACGCGTTCGTGGCCGTGGATACCACCGGCACGATCCTGCGCAGCGAGCTGGGGCCGACCGACACCGATCAGTTCCGGCCGCTCTGGTATTACGCCAGCCTGCCGGCCCTGATCATGCCCTGGACTTTCTGGTGGCTGCTGGCCTTGGCGCACCCGTTCCGCAACGCCCAGGGGTTCCACCGCCGCGAGTTGCTGGTGCCGTGGCTGTGGTTCGTGGTCTCGTTCGTGTTTTTGAGCTGCTGGCCCATGCGCAACCAGCGCTACCTGGTGCCGCTGATGCCCTCGATCGGGATCATGACCGCGCTGTACATGGATGATGCCATCCGGCGTTACACCACCCGGCCGCCGCCGCGCTGGCTGAAAAACCTGGCCGGCGTGTTCTGGGGCCTGCTGATCCTGGTGTCCATGGCCGCGCCCATCTACATCTTCGCCCAGGACCGCCTGATCGATGCCAACGTGATCAACCAGAAGGAAATTGTCGGCATGCAGAGCTGGCCGACCCTGGTGCTGGGCCTGGTGTTCCTGGGCACGGCGCTGGCCGGCGCGCACTACACGCTGCGGCGGCGGTACGCCGCCGGCGTGGTCACCGCCGCGGCCTGGATGATCCTGGTCGTGACGGCCGGGTATTACGGGTACTCCCAGGCCAGCCACCAGTTTTATGAGCAGCGCGACCAGGTCGAACGCGTTGGCCGGACCGTCAACGGCACGGAGCTGCTCTATTTCCGCCGCGAGCCGGAGCCCGACGCGGAGGAGGGCCCGCCCGAGCCCAGCAGCGGGTTCCGGGTGTACACCAAGCGCATTGTCTTCCCCATCGCGCCGGAAGAGCTGGCCCGCCGCGCCCGCCGACCCGGCGCCTGGCACGTCATGGCGGTCGAGGATTTGCGGCAGGCCACGAACCTGCCGGCCATGGCCTGGACCTACCTTGATGAGCTCGACGACGGGGAGTTCCACTGGTACCTGTTCCGCGCCCCGGCGCCGGCGGCGCCATGAAAGATGCCGCGCGCCAGTCTCCGCCGTGGCGGCACCTGCAGCACGACGCGGCCTGCCTGGTCCGTGAAACATGGCGCGAGCTCAAGCAGCATGCGGGCGTTTACCTGCTGCTGCCGTTGTTCGGCATCCTGCTGGCGACGTTCCTGTTCCCCCTGGATCCGGCGATCAGCCACTACCTGGCCACCGGGGGCCGCATCCAGTTCCTTTACGAGTTCGCCGGCGAATTCAGCTCCGCCGGCGATTTCGTCGAGGGCACCGCGGTGCTGGCCCTGCTCATCTGGCTGCTCGGTGGGCTGGCGCGGCAGCGGGATTGGCAGCGCGTGGCCCTGGCCGTGCTGCTGGCCGCCACCCTGGCGGGTTTGCTGACCAATATTCCCCGGATCCTGGCCGGCCGGGCCCGGCCCAATACCGACCTGGCGGATGGGTTCCATGGCCCGTCGGCCTCCTACGACTTTCAGAGCTTCCCCTCGTGCCACGCGGCCACCGCCATGGGCACGGCCACCAGCCTCGCGGCCGCGTTCCCCGCGCTGGCGCCCGCGGCCCTGCTGGTCGGTGGCGCGGTGGCGTTGTGCCGGGTCTACGTCAATGCCCACTACATCAGCGATAGCCTGGTGGGCGGGCTGATCGGGGTTTTGTGCGGGCTGGCCGTGGGGCGCGCCTTGGGCCGGTTGCGCGCGGCGGAACCCGCGGCTTGACGCGGCGGACTAGAATTTGTTGGCCGGCGAGGTTTCTTCCTCTTCCTCGTCCTCCTCGTCACCCGGCAGCGCGATGACGTGGTGGGGCAGGAAGGGGGTCACAAAGGCGTAGAAGAATCCGTACGCGCACATGGCCAGGGCGGCCGAAACCGCCATCTTGTCCTTGAGAAACAGCAGCAGGACCATGAACATGCACAGCACAAAGAAGAACAGCCGCTTGGTGGGCTTGCCGTAGTGCGCGTGCGATATCTGCAGGACCAGCATCGCGACGGTGGCGCCCCACACGAAAATAGCCAGCGGACCCTGCGCCAGGGTGAACCAGTCGCTGTCCAGGATCTCCGCGTGGGTGATGAACACAAACAGCGTGATCCATCCCGCGCAGACCGTGATCGGCAGGCCCAGGTAGCCCAGTTGGCCGTGATCCGGATCCACCACCTTGAACCGCGCCAGGCGGTAGGCGCCGGACAGCACGATGAACGCCGTCAGCGCCAGGCCCCAGAACCCCCAGTGCTTGAGGGTCGTCTCGTACGCCAGCACCGCCGGCGCCACGCCAAAGCTGGTGATATCCACAAACGTGTCCAGCTCGGCGCCCAGGTCGCTGCACCCGTTCAGCCACCGCGCCACGTTGCCGTCCAGGCCGTCGAGGATCATCGACAGCATGATGAACTGGCAGGCGATCACGTAGTCGCCGGACAGGGTTTTGAGAATCGCAAACAGCCCGGCCACCAGCGCGGCCGCGGTGATGAAAAATGGTATCAGCTGACGCCAACTGTGGATCACGATGCCTGCTCCTTGATTACCGCCACGATGGTCAACCCCGCCCGTACCCGGTCGCCTTTGGCGACTTTTACATCCACTTTGCCGGCAGGAAGATAGATGTCCATCCTGGATCCAAAACGCATCATGCCGATGGTGTCGCCGCGCGCCACCCGCTGGCCCAGTTGCAGCCAGTACACGACCCGGCGCACGATGGGCCCCACGATCTGGTGGACCAGGCAGGCGATGCGGTCGTTGGCAATCAGGATCGAGCTGTGTTCGTTGAATTCCGAGGCCGCGTCGCTCAGCGTCAGCAGGTGCCGGCCCGGAGTGTAGCCCAGGTCGCGCACCGTGCCCGCAATGGGGGACCGGTTCACGTGCACGTTCAAGGGGCTTAGAAAAATACTGATCCGCACCGCGTCTGCCTGCAACTCGCTGCAGTTGGGGATGACCTCCACCCGGCGGACCTGGCCGTCGGCGCCCGACAGGATGTTCTGGTCGCCCGGCGGGGGTGTCCGGCGCGGGTTGCGGTGAAAGTGGACCATGAACAAGCCCAGCGCCAATCCAACCAGCGCCAGAACCGCACCCGGCACCGGATGATCCGCCGCGTACAAGGCGGCGCCGGCTGCCGCGCCCAACACCCAAGGTGTCAAAATCCACGGCCAGCCGCATTTGATAATGGGAAGGCTCATCGTTGATCTTCCTCCATAACATGGCTGAACAGGTCGCGCAATCACAAATTCCAGTCTGGCGCCGGCAAATATTATTCCATGCGGATGGGGTTCTTGTGGTACAAGAGCGGCGCATGCAAACGCCTTAACACGGGAGCAAGACAGTCATGGATGCCTTGGAAGCCATCAGGACCCGGCGCAGTATCCGGAAGTACACCGGCCAACCGGTCGCGGAACCGGACATCCAGGCCATGCTCACGGCGGCGATGATGGCGCCCACGGCCCTGGATCAGCGGCCGTGGCATTTCGTAGTCATCCGCCAGGCCACCGCGCTGCGCCTGTTGGCCGCGCGCATGCCCAAGTGCGATATGCTGCGCACCGCCAGCCTGGGCATCGTGGTCTGTGGCGACACCCGCCTCGAAAAAATTCCGGGCTACTGGATTCAAGATTGTTGCGCCTGCACGCAAAACCTGCTGCTGGCCGCGCATGCGCGCGGCCTGGGCGCGGTGTGGATCGCCCTGCATCCCGGGATCCCCGACCGCGAGCTGGTCGTGCGCGACGCCTGCCGCCTGCCCGCGCCGGTCATTCCCCTGGCCCTCGTGGCCATCGGGCACCCGGATGAAGCCGTGCCGTCACCCGATCGGTTCGATGTGGCGCGCGTGCACTCAGAGCAATGGTAATCCCGCGGGCACAGGTCCCGGGTGAATCGGAATTTCCTTAACATGCCGGATTGATATGTGTAACCGTGTATCGCAAACCATGAAGGAGGGTCCGTGACAACGAAGTTTTATGGCAGCACCGCTGGCGAAGCGTTCCGGTTGCGTCTGGCCACTGGAAAAATCCTGCAGTTGATCGGCGTATACGACGTGTTTTCCGCGCAGCTGGCCGCCCAGCAATTTGAAGGCGTGTTTTTGAGCGGGTTTGGCTTCGCCGCCAGCCAGTATGGCCTGGCGGATATCGGGTACGCCAACTGGCACGACACCATGGACTGGACCACGCGCGTGCGTACCGTCCTGCCGCACTCGCATCTGCTGGTGGATATCGACGACGGCTATGGCGAGCCGCCGATCGCCGCCAACACCGTGAAGAATCTGGAAGCCAGCGGCGCGTCCGCGGTGCAGTTCGAGGATCAGAAACGGCCGCGTCGCTGCGGTCACTTCGAGGGCAAGCAGATCCTCAGCTTGGACCAGTACCTGATCAAGCTCAAGGCCGTACTCAAGGTCCGCCACAACATTTTCGTGATCGCCCGCACCGACGCCACGGACATGGACGACGGGTTCCGGCGCGCCATCAAGTATGCTGAGGCCGGCGCCGATGGGATCATGGTCGAAGCCGTGCACAGCCTGAAATACGTGCGCGAACTGGTCAAGGAGGTCCAGCGGCCGGTCATGATCAACCAGTTGCACGGCGGCAAGTCGCCGGACTGGACCCTGACCCAGATGGAGGACGCGGGCGTGGCCATTGTCATGTACAGCACGCCCTGCCTCTTTGCCGCCCACTATGGCATCCGCCGATACCTCGACTCCCTGAAGAGAAACGGGGTGTTGAGCCCCGACAATACCACCACCATGC
Source organism: uncultured Verrucomicrobiota bacterium (assembly GCA_964489425.1). Lineage (GTDB taxonomy): Bacteria > Verrucomicrobiota > Kiritimatiellia > RZYC01 > CAZAYP01 > CAZAYP01. Next base: position 29,074 of record CAZAYP010000041.1, read on the forward strand.
ACGAGTGCGTGGAAGTGTTTTACACGCCGCCCATCAACTCCTGACATGGCCGGCCACTTCGAGGATTACGAGCGCCCCGCGCCGGTCTACACGCTGGACCAGGTGGTCAGCCACGCCCGCGCCCGCTCGCCGTTTTACCGGGCGCTGTACGCCCACCTGCCGCCCGGCGTCTCGGCGTTGGAACAGTTGCCGGTGCTCGACCACACCGCGTTCTGGCAGGCCAACGGGCTGGAAAACAACACGGTCCTGGCCGGTCCGCTGGAAGAGGGGATCGTGTTCAAGAGCGGCGGCACCACCGGCAGCCCCAAGTTCTCGCCCTACACCCGCGCCGAATGGATCGTCAAGACCACCCTGATGGGCCAGGGCCTGGCGCGCGCCGGATTGGCGGCGGGCGACCGGGTGGCCAACCTGTTCCGCGGCGGCGACCTGTATGCCTCGTTCCTGTCCATGGGCACCGCCATGCTCCGCTGCTATTGCCCGGTGGTGGAGTTTCCCGTGGGCGATTTTATCGATCCGGACGCCATCCTGCGCGCGCTGGAAACCCACAAGATCAATGTGCTGGCATCGTTCCCGACCGCGCTGCTGAAGCTTGCGGAATACGTGGCCACGCGGCCGCGACCGCCGGCGCTGGTGGTGAACAAGATCCTGTTCGCCGGGGAAAGCATGTACCCGGACCAGCGCGAGTTCATCGCTTCCGTATTTCACGGCGCCCGGATTCGGTCGCTGGGTTACGGCAGCGTGGACGCCGGCCAGATCGCCTATGCCGACGAGCGCTGCGGCCCGGACGAGTTCATCGCGTTCCTGCCGTACATGCTGCTGGAACTCATCGATCCCGACACCGGTACGCCGATCGAAGAGGCCGGCCGCGCCGGCAGCGTGGTGGTCACCAACCTGGCCCGGCTGCTGATGCCGATCATCCGGTACCCAGCCGGCGACCGGGCCGCGTGGGTGGACCCGCCCGGCGCGGACCGCCGGTTCCGCCTGCTGGGCCGCTCCGAGGAAGGCGCCCGCGTGGGCGTCACCAACCTCTACATCGAGGATGTCCGCAAGGCCCTGGCCGGCTCGTGGAAGGACCTCCGGCTGATCGATTTCCAGTTGGTGCTGGAGCACCAGGACAAGAAAGATCGCCTGACCCTGCGCCTGGCATCGTTGGAACCTGCCGGGCATTTATGCTCATGCGAACCGGAGATCCGCGCCCAGTTGTTTGCGCAGCGGCCGGAGCTTAAGCACGCCGAGGAGTCCGGCGAGATTAAACCGCTGGCCTTCGAGTGGGTGCGGGAAAGCGATCTGGAGCGTGTCCCGCGCACCGGCAAGCTGCGCCGCGTGGTGGACCGGCGCCAGGGATGATACCATTTTCGCATGAGAACAAGCATACAAGCTCCCCTCCTTTGCAAGGTTTGCAAGGAGGGGTGGCCGCAGGCCGGGGTGGTTGTGGATGGTCCGCGCCCCGATATCGCGGTGGGTGGACCCCGGAACAACCGCCCCACCCTTCGGGTCCCCCCCGCCTTGAAAAGGCGGGGAGCCCAGATAAGTACCGATCCTCATGCGGAAATGGTATGAGGTCCATCCGATCCATGAATCTGCCCTGCTGAGAAATCCCCAATACCATGAGTGACATGATCCCGATTGCCCGCACCTTCCCAGACGCCTTCAGCCGCTGGATGGCGTGGGATCGCCAGCCGGCGGTCCTGCTGCCGGAGCCCGAACGGTCCTTCACTTACGCCGACTTCTCGAACCAGGTGGCGCAGCTGGCCGGTCGATTGCAGCACGTATTGGCGGCGGTGCCTGCGGACGCGCCCGTGGCCATGGCCATGCCCAACAGCCTGGAGTTCCTGGCCTGTTTCCTGGCGCTGGCCGCTTGCGGCCGGGCGGTCATGCCGCTCAACCCGGGCCTGACCGCCGACCTGGCCGCGGTCCAGCTCCGCGATGGTGGCGCGGGCATGCTGCTGGTCCCAGCCGGTGATTTGGGCCAAGCGATGGTCGCCGCGGCGATGTTGCAGATTCCCGTGCGCGCCGTGTCCCTTGACGCGCAGGGCCTAAGCGTGAATGGGCCTGCGGGCACGGCGGCTCCGCCGGCATCTGTGGGCCCGGAGGCGGTGCTGTTGCTGCTGCAGACCAGCGGCACCACCGGCAAGCCCAAGTGGGTGCCGCTCACGCACCGCAACATCCTGGCGTCCGTTGAACACATCATGGCCACCTATTCGCTGGCGCCGTCGGACACCAGCCTGCTGATCATGCCGCTGTTCCACGTGCACGGGCTGATCGGCGTGGCGCTGGCCACCTTGTTCAGCGGGGGCGGGCTGGTCGTGCCGCCGAAGTTCTCGGCCAGCCACTTTCGCGGCTGGGCGCGGCAGTTTCGGCCCACGTGGTACAGCGCGGTGCCCACCATGCACCAGATCCTGCTGGCGCGGCCGGACCTGGATCCGCCGTGGGATCCGCCGCTGCGTTTCGTGCGGTCCTGCAGCTCGCCGCTCATGCCGCGCACCGCGGCTGACCTGGAGCAGCGCCTGCAGGCGCCGGTGCTGCAAGCCTATGGCATGACCGAGGCCGCGCACCAGATCGCCAGCCATCCACTGCCGCCAGCGCCGCGCACCGCGGGATCCGTCGGCCGGCCGACCGGCGTGGAGGCGGCCATTTTTGATGACCAGGGCCGCGCCGTGCCCGTGGGCACGGCCGGCGAGGTGGTGCTGCGGGGCGAGAACATCATGGCCGGATACCTGAATAATCCCGAAGCCAATGCGCGTTCGTTCGCCCACGGCTGGTTCCGGACCGGCGACATTGGGCAGCTCGATGCGGCCGGGGGTTTGACGCTGGTCGGCCGGGCCAAGGAGATGATCAATCGCGGCGGTGAGAAAATCGCGCCGGCGCAGATCGACGCCGTGATCCTCGAGGTGCCCGGCGTGTCCCAGGCGGTCGCGTTCGGCGTGCCGGACCCGCTGTACGGCGAGGTGGTGCACGCGGCGGTCAAGGGCGCAGCACTAGCCGATGCCGCCGCGATCCTGCGGCATTGCCGCGCCCGGCTGCCGGCGTTCATGGTGCCGGCGCAGGTCCACCTGGTGGCCGAGATTCCCACCGGCCCCACGGGCAAGATCTCCCGCGCCAGCTTGCCGGGATTGCTGAAACTTTGACCGATGAGTGATGGCCGATGAATATTGGCAGAGATTCCTACACTATCCGGCGGTTCCAGCCCGACGATGCGGCCGGCGTGACCGCCCTGGTCCGGCGGGTTTGGGGCGACGGGTACCCCCGCCGCGAGCTGTATGATCCGTGCGTGCTGGCGCGCCTGAATGCCGAGGGCCGAACCCTTTCGGTCGTGGGTCTGGACCCGGCCGGCGCCGTGGTGGCCCACGATGCGTTGATCCGCCCGGACCTGGGGCCAGTGGCGGAAACCGGGGCCGCCATGGTGGCGCCGGAGCATCGCGGTCACGGCTTGATGACGCGCACGCGGCATTATGTGTTGCAACTGGCGACCGAGCTCGACCTGGCCGGCGTTTTTGGGCATCCCATCACAGACCATGTCATCAGCCAGAAAGTTTATGTTGAGACCGGGTTCACCTGCACGGGATTGCTGTTGGGCTGGCGGCCGGCTTCCTTTCATGAAGGAGGCGCCCTCGCGGGCCGGGGCTCGGTGCTTTTGTATTTCAAATCCCTGCGCTGTGGCACCCCGCGTCCCATATACCCGCCGCCGGAACACGCCGACCTGATCCAGGGGCTCTACCAGGCCTTGGACATTCCGGTATCGATGAACCCGGCGCCAGGGCCTCTGGACGTCAACCGTGGCGCGGCCCCGCTGTTTTACCGCACCTGGATAGACACCGAGAAGGACCTGCTCTGTGTCGACCAGGTGGCGGCTGGGTGCGAGGCGGATGCCGTGTGGAACGGCTTGGTGGCGACCATTGCCGGCCACGGCGTGGTTCAGCTCCAGATCCCGGTGGATATCGAGCAGGCGCCCACGCTGTGTGCGCATGCCGCGGCCGCCGGGTTCTTCTTCGCCGGCCTCTGGCCGCGGGCGGAGCAGGGCCGGGACATGCTGCTGTATTTCCGGGTGCGGGTGCCCTTGGCCCCGGGCGTCCAATATGCGGATGCGCGCGCCGACACGTTGGTCCGCCAGGTGGCGGCCGGGTGCGCGCGCGCCAACGGCCAGCAGGTTACTGCGCTGCGCCCGTGCGGTCCCTGAGCCTCAGCATCAGGGCGCAGGCGGCCAGCACCAGGGCCGCGCCGGCCAGGCCGAGCGTGCCCATGGGCTCGCTGAAGAACAGAATCCCGACCGCCACGTTGAGCACGGGCGTCAACAGGCCCAGCAGCGATCCCGTGCTCACGTTGACGAACTTGAACGCCCAGGTCATGAGCAGCTGGCCCAACGTGGCGAATACGCCGATCAGCACCAGCAGGACAATGCCCGTCCACCCCGGCGTCGTGCCGGCATGGCCGGCCGGCCACACCACGAACCAGAACCCCACCAGGCACTGGGCCCAGTAAATCGCCACGGAGCTTTCGGTCTGGTGCAGTTGCTTGATGGTGGCCACGGCCACACCGCCGAAGACCGCGCCGAGGATGGCCAGCAGCTCAAACCGGTCGAACGTCCAGCCCACGCCCACGCCGCCCACGCTGATCAGGTATACCCCGGCCATGGCCAGCAGGATGCAGCCCCACTGCTGCGGGCGGACTTTCTCTTTCAGCAGCAGCCACGCGGCCAGGGCCGCAAAGATGGGATAGGTGGAAGACAGGACCGTGCCCTTGGCCAGGCCGTTGTGGTCAATGCTCACGATCGACAGCGCGATCGAGATGGCGCCATACACGCCACGCTGCAGCAGCAGGCCGCTGCGCTGGAACTCGAGCCGGGTCTGCTTGAGCATCGCCGCCAGGCCCAGGATGCCCATGCCAATGGCAAACCGGTAGAACGCCTTGGTGAACGAGTCGATGGACTGCGCCTGGCGCACCAGCGCGGCCATGATGGCAAAGAACACCGACGACGTGACCAGCGCCAGCACGCCCTTCATGGAGGCCGACCCGGTCATGCGCGCATCAACATCCAGCGCGGCACCGCCTTACCTGGCATCGCCCGGGTCCTGGTGGCGGCCGGTGTGCGCGGCGTTGGTGCCCAGGTTGCTGCTGATGAAGAGCAGCCAATCCGTGGAGTCGTCGGTCGATTGCGCGCGGGCTTGGCCCGAGTTGGCGTTGATCATGAGGCTGGAGACGTCCACGGCCTCGAACGCATCGCCGGTAATTTGTTCGAGGGTGTGCAGGTCGTCGTTGTCCCACCGTTCGTCCGGGACGCCGGTCACGTACCACGGGGCCCCGTTGTCGGCCAGGATCATGCCGTATTTTTTCAGCGCGCGGAGAATGACCTGCACGCGGGCGGAGTAGGGGGTCATGTCGAAGCTGGCTTTCAGGCGGAACCGCTGGCCCATGGGGGGGTAGCGCGCGTCCGTCAGGTCCGAGGCCTGGTGGCGGGCGGGCCACACGTAAGCGCGCCGGGTTTGCGGCGCGGTGACCCGCAGCGCGTGGCTGATTTCACCCGTGGCTACTTCGTCGTACCGGGCGAGGCCTGGCAAAATGGGCAGGCCGGCGGCATCCGCGGAGGTCCACTCATCGGGCCGCAGCGCGTTGGAGTTGAGGTCGAACCGGGCGCCGCTGCCGGCTTGCCAGGAGCCGTCGCCCTGGCGGTACGCATGGTAGATCTCATACAGGATGCACGTGTCCCGCACCACGACGAGGATGTGGCGGTCCCCGTCGCTTAGCGGCCCGCCCTCGATGGGCGCATCCGGCGGGATGGGGTAAGGGCCGGGATCGCTCTGGTCGGCGTAATCAAACGAAATGTTCACCAGCGGCTGGGTGGCCGGCACGAACACGTAGGGGATGCCGATCGGGCCGCCTTCCCAGAGGCCGGACCCAAAGTCCGCGTGCATGTGGCTGCTGCGCCCGATGGTGTTGACATACTCGACAGAGTTGCTGTCCACCGGCAGGGTGTCCACCGGCGTATTCCAGATGTTGTTGGCCGGGAACACGGCGCAGCCGTCAATGGCCGGACCCGCAGTCGCCGGGCCCGCCAGGCACCACGCCAGCGCCAACCCCGCGCCGCACCCCAAAATCCGTGCCGTCATGGGGTCAGCCCATGGCCACGGCCAGCTCAGCAGCCAGTTCGTCGATCAGGGATTTCACCGGCACGATCTTGTCCACGCGGTGCACGTTGGCGCCCGCAAAGGCAAACCCGTTGTCCAGGTCCCCGATGGCGGCGTTGGTGAGGGCCTCGGCAATGCAGTACGGGGAGGTGTGGGGGTCGCAGGTGCGCAGGCACAGGTACGAGCACTTGAACTTGACGCCGCCCGTGGCCGCCCGTTCCAGGAACGTGTTCCGGATCGCCCGGCCCGGCATGCCGACCGGGCTCTTGATGATGATGATATCTTCCTTGCGGGCGTTGATGTAGGCCTGTTTGAAGTCCTCGGAGGCATCGCACTCGTCGGTGCAGACGAAGCGCGTGGCCATCTGCACGCCCGCGGCGCCGAGCTTCAGCATGCGGGCGATGTCGGCGCCGTCATACACGCCGCCGGCCGCGATCACCGGGATTTTCCGGCCGGCCTGGTCTTCATACTTCTTGGCCACCTCAATCACTTCGACGACGAGATCTTCGAGCCGGGGCATGGCCTCGTCGGTGGCCAGTTGCTCAAAGCTGAAGCCCAAGTGCCCGCCGGCAAGGGGGCCTTCGACCACGATTGCGTCCGGCACGCGGTCATATTTGCGCGTCCACGTGTTGCAGAGAATGCCGGCGGCGCGCGCCGATGACACGATCGGGCAAATCTTCACGTCCGAGCCTTCGACCAGTTTGGGGAGGTTCAGGGGCAGCCCCGCCCCGGAAAAGATAATGTCCACCCGCTCCTCCACGGCGGCTTGCACGAGCATCGGGTAGCTGGACAGCGCGACCATCACGTTGACGGCCAGGATGCCCTTGGTCATGCTGCGCGCGGCGCGGATGACGGATATGATCTCCTGCACATCCCGGGCTTGGCCGGGTTGGACCTGAAACCGGTCCCGGACGTGGTCGCTCTTGATGGCGGCGGAAATGGTACCCACGGCGCCGCAGTTGGCCACGGCGGACGCCAGCCGCGCCATGGAAATCTTGATCCCCATCCCGCCCTGGATGATCGGCGGGCTGATCACCAGGTTCCCGATCTTCAGCTCGAACTTTTTGTTCAGCATACCACCTCCTCAATCCTCATTGCGCTCCCGGTACCCCGGGGTTCGGTTCTTCTGCTGCCTCGCGTGTGTTGACTATATGCTGATGAAACGTCTTTGCTCCCGGTCAATCGCCTCGTAGACACCACCGTGCTTAGCCGCTGTTATTATTAAAGTGTATCGGAACCAGGCGTCGTTGCAAGCCATAAGTGCGATATCGCGGGATTGGGTTTGCGCAGGGGCGGTGCACATGGCATCTTGCGGCGCATGAAAATGCTATCGGCTTTGGCGTGGTGCGTGTGTGTGGCGGCGACGGCGCCCGCGGCCGAACCGCTGGCCATCCAGGTCGCCCCCGGGCCGCTGCCCTTGGTGCAGGCCAGCGTGGCGTGGTTCCAGCGCCATTATCCGGACGACCCGGTGGTGGTGCAGACCGGCAAGATGGCGGTGGCGGTGCAGGCCTTGCGTCTTCGCACGGCGGAGGCCGCGGTGCTCGACCGGTTCCTGTCTTACCGGGAATACCGGGCCTGCTTGCAGCAGCAAGTATACCCCAGCACCCACCTCGTGGCGTTGGAAGCGCTGGCGGTCATTGTCCATCCGGACAATCCGGTGAGCGATGTCACGCTGGACCAACTGGGAGCCATCTATGCGGGGGCGATCACCAATTGGAGCATGGTCGGCGGTGGTGACATGGGCATCCACCCCGTGGCTTACACCCCGGGGGCCGCCGCTCACCAGCGCTTGATCGCGCTAGTTCCGGATCGTGTTCGCGTTGCCTGGGCTGGATCCGCAGATGCGAGCACCCTGCACGTCGGCCAGGATGGCGACGTGCGCAACCTGGTGGCCGGGGACCCGGCCGCGATCGGCTACGTGCGGTACGGGTTTCGCCAAGGGGTCAAAACCCTGGCGGTCGCCGGGGTGCCGCTCGCCGTTGAAACAGTGAACAGCCAGGCCTATGTCCTGGCCCAGCCAATATTCATCTTTACCTCGGGCACCCCGGCACCCGGGAGCCGCCTGGCCCGGTTCCTGGAGATTTTCTCAACGGAAACCGGCGCGGAACTCGCGGGTTCCCGCGGATTCGTGCCCGTGCTGCCGGGTGCCGGGCCTTAGGGAACCAGCGCGGGACAGGAGCCCCGCGCCATGCGTTTCAGCGCAACCCGGCGCAGATTGCTTGATAGGATAACCCGATGAACAGGATGGGCAATCTCGCCCGGTCCTGGAACCGTCGGAATCATTGCACCACGAAGACCACGAAGAAGACCGGGATACGCGCCAGAATCCTCATCCTGTCCTGCTTTTTGCTTCGGTCTCTGTGACCTTCGTGTCCTTCGTGGTGATAGATCCGTTCCGTAGAATCAGGGAACCAGCCCGTGGTGGACGCGGTTATCGTCAGGTCATCCGGACAGGAACTTGTCGGATGAGCCGGAATGGCGAAGTCTTGCACAAGCCTTAACCACTTTCGGTCGCTTTAGGGCGGGGGTACCAACGTGACGCCGTCATGGGACAGCCAGATGGCGTAATACCGGGCCTGGTTCGGCACCAGGTTGGGGTGAACCCAATACGCGGCGTCGCCGGTGTAGAGGGCGGTGGTTGCCGGAGCCGTTGATCAGCCTGGCACAGGCTTCTGCGGCGGCTTGGGAGGCCATGCACGGATGGCAGGCGAGGCGCCGTTGCTGCGGAAGCGGCATACCCAGTTTATACCCAACTATTCTTCTCTTGGTATGGCTGCGCGTGGTGTATGAACGTAGAGATAACAAGCACGAGGTACGTCATGCATATGAAAAAAATGTTGGTTGCAGGGTGGCTCGCCGGCGCGATTGCGCTGACTGCGCAGGGTCAATGGATGACCCAGACCATCAACCTCAACCCCGGGTGGAATGCGGTTTTCCTGAAGGTGCAGCCGTCTCCGGCCACGCTGGACACGGTGTTGACCAACACGCCGGTCCTCAGCGTGTGGCAATGGAACCGGCAGTTTGTCTCGGCCCAGTACACGCTCGACCCATCGCAGCTTCTGCCCACGGACCCCCACTGGCTGGTCTGGTATAGCGCGGCGTCGGGCATGGCGTTCCTTAATAAAATTACCGAGTTCGTGGGCGGGGCGTCGTACCTCGTGCAACTGCCGACCAACGCGGCGCCGGTGACCCTGAGCATCAAGGGGCAGCCGCGGTTGCCCGCCAACGCCTGGTTTCCGCACGCGATGTCGTTCGTTGGGTTCCCAGTCCATACCAGCACCCCGCCGTACGCGCTCGACTTTTTCCGTGAAGCCGAAAGCATTGATGTCGGCACTTCCTATGATCCGAACCTGTTCATGGTCGCTGGCAGCGGGAACAGCATTCCGATCACCGCGCCGGCCCGTACGCGCCTGCAGGGCGGTACCGCCTACTGGGTGCAGTTGGACGGCGCCGATGGGTTTGATGGTCCCATCGAGATCGAGGGCCTCGGCACTGGCCTCATGGATTTCGGGACCGATCTTAACGAGATGACCTTCCGGATCGTCAATAACTCGGCCACGGGCACAGCTACGGCGACACTTTCGCTGCACCCGTCCGAGACCCCGCCGCCTGGCCAGCAGGACAATGCCGGTATGCCGCCCATGTCATGGTTCCAGGCGGATTGGTCCCGGCAGCAGTTCGGGTGGACCAACTTCAGTGCCCCGTTCACGGTGACCATCCCGCCGGGCGGGCAAACGGATGTCCGGTTGGGCGTGCGCCGGGCAGCGTTGCCGCCGGTGCGCAATGCCACCACGTTGGGCGCTTCGTTCCAAAGCCTGCTTCAGGTCGTCGACGGCCTGGGCAACGTGCAGTTCCATTTTCCCATTCACGTCAATCCCGGTGGCGACACCAACGCGCCCTCCGGCCACAATCCGTACGAAGGGCTCTGGGTGGGCGAGGCGTTGATCAGCCGGGTCAACAACCCCGTGCCGGGCGGCAACGACACCAACCTGCTGCTCACTGCCAACACCTTCCCGGTCCGGCTGCTGGTGCACGTGGACAGCACCGGCAAGGCGCGCCTGCTGCAGCAGGTGGTGAGCGCGCTGGACCCGGCCGACGGGTCCAACGCCACGACGCGGTTGTATGCGGACGAGAGCCACCTGCCCAACAACGCATCGAACGTGGCGCGGATCAGTTCGGCGGTGTTTCATTTCATGGCGCCGACGTTGATGACCGGCACCATGAACAGCAACCTGACCTGCCAGATGGTGCTGGACTACAACGACCGGCTCAACCCGTTCAAGCATCTCTACCATCCTGAGCATGACAACATGGACGCCAACTACACCACCAACCTGCCCAACGGGGTGGAGTCGTGGACGGTAACGCGCAACCTCACGCTGCGGTTCTCGGCCACGGGCGGCAACCCGAATGACCCGCTCTGGGGCTACGACGAGTTGGGGGGTATTTATTCTGAAGGCGTGGCGGGCCTGCGCACCAAGACCGTTCTGTGCTCGGGCCCGTTTGCGTTGCGGCGGGTGAACCGGGTCAACACCTTGCAGTGAATAATCCGGGATTTCAAGTGTCAAACGACGGAGAGTGAAATATGAAAAACCGCACATCAACATGGATGATAGTGGCAGCCCTGCTGGCGCTGGCAACCAGCGGGGCATGGGCTTGGGTGGGTTATTCGCCCGCTATCGTTAATTACCAGGGGCGTTTGCTGACCGCCACGGGAGCGCCCATGCCCGGCGGCAATTACACTTTGCTGTTCTCTCTATACACCGCGCCCAGCGGGGGGACGCCGGCATGGCAGCGGGGCTACACCAACATCCTGGTTGACAGCAGCGGTGATTTCAATGCCATCCTGGGCGCGGCGGGTGCCGCAACCACCTGGACCAATGGGAACAACCTGCAGGACACATTCACCAATGCGAGTTACCTGGGGATCATGGTGTATGCGACGCCCTCCGGCCCGGTGTCGGCGCCTTTTGAGATCGTGCCACGCCAGAAATTTGTCAGCGCGCCCTATGCCATGACCGCCAACCAGGCGGATTCGGCTGATGCCATCGGCGGGTACTGGTCGTTTGTTGACATATCCCATCTTAATAAGTCCCAGGTACCGAGCGGCGGGGCGCGCATGCTGGGATTCGGTACCAATACTGCGGTTTTTGTGCCCGCCACGGCCTCCAACTGGAACCCGACGGATGCAGGCTATGAGACCATTACCTTTGAAACCAACCTGGTTGTAAAAGGCAAGGTCTTGCCGGCGAATTATGGATACGCTGCTAGCTACTATATCACAACTGACTACATTCATGCCCCGCAGGATAACACGGGCAATCCCGGAACCCTCTCGTTCAGCAGCCAAAAATTGAGCATCCTGGGCGGCGGCATGGTGCAAATGACTAATAGCGGCACCTATAAGGGCAATGCGGATGGGTTTATCCACGTCATATTGCCCGGACCCCAGGCGGCCAGCTACACCTTGACCGCGACCATCGGGCAGCAGGTCAATACCCTTTATACCTATTCCGGGAATTCAGCGCGCGCGATCGGCTTCTTTTGCGTGCCGGTTTCGGCCCGTGACACGTTTCGGATCACGATGACCCCGCTGATCAACGGATTCGACTGTTACTGGCGCGCGGTCGGTAAAAACGCCGGCATTTCAGCTCAATAGGAGGTATTCGCAGTGAAAACGATCAACGGTTGGAAGTGGCTGGCAATCATGGTTGCGGCCTTGGGCTGGGGTGTGGCGCAGGTGGTGGCCGGGACCGCGCCCTCGATTATCACGTACCAGGGGCAGTTGCAGGACTCCAGCGGCAACCGCGTGGCAGCGGGCGTTTATGCGGTCCAAGCCCGGATTTGGAACAATAGTTCGGGCGGTGACTTGATCTGGGGCCGCACCTACCCGGTTCATGTAGACAGCAACGGCATTTTTTCCATAACGCTGGGTGATGGCGGGGGAGATTTGAATCCGCCCGGCCAGACCAACGACTTGGCCGCGGCCTTCCTCGGCGCTCCCCGGTACCTTGGCATCAGCATGGCGTCCACGCCATCCGGGTCCGTGGCGCGGGTTTCGGAAATGGCGCCGCGGGTACAGCTGGTGAGCGAGCCTTATGCGTTGCGCGCCAACCAGGTGGGCAATGCCCTGGCCTGGCGCGGGATTGCGGCCAGCAATCTCGCCGTGCGCCCATGGGTGGGGGCAAACTTCTGGCTGGGTCTGGGCAATAGCAATGTGGTCATAGCCCCTCTGTCCCAGTATGTCGGCTCGCTGGGGGGCGTTATGGGAACTTACATGTACAACAACTATGGCTCCCTGGTGGTGCAGGGGACGTTGACGGTCACCGGTGGGGTTTATTCTTCCTGGGTTACAGCCAGGACCAACAACGTTACGCTGGGCGGCAATATCCGGATGATCGACGCTGCGATCAGCAACAATTTCATGGCGTGGAATAATAACGTTACTTTTACCAGTGACGGCATGCTGCTCGTGCAGTGGAACGAATCGGCCTTTGCGCAGGCCCTGGTCACCTATTTTACCATCCAGGTTACTGTAGGTTACAAGAATTGGAGCAGCGTGCAGTCGAAGACCTATACGCTGGTCGCGGGCCCGCCGGACGGGTCCCTGAGCGGCGGCAGCGCCATGCTTCCGGTACGCGCAGGCGATTATGCCCAGGTATCCATTTCCACTTCCCCTTACCAGAATATTCCCGTCGGGGCCGGTGCGATTTCTTTCCGGGCGTTTAAGTCCAACTAAATGGGGATCGTGTAGCCAAAACCCGTTATGCAATCACGAGGTGCTTGATGAAAACGACAAAAATCATGATCGCGGTCGCGCTGCTGGCCTTGGCCGCGGCGGGCATGGGCTGGGCTCAGGTGGTTCCGGCCGCCTGGAACTACCAGGGTCTGCTGAGCAAAAGTGTCGGCGGTATCGGCGGTGCCGGAACCTATACCATGGAATTCCGGATCTGGGACCAGGAGGACGGCGGCGTTCCGGTATGGGCGCGGCGCTACGCCGTATACGTGCAGTCCAATGGAGTGTTCAATGTCGCGCTCGACACCTCCGGCGTGGAAATCCTGACCCCGCCACAGACCAGCGATGTGTACGCTGCATTTTCCGGTGGGCCGCGCTACCTGGGCATCACGGTGGTTGCCACTCCGCAAGGCGCGGTTTCCCTCACCGAGATGAAGCCGCGGGAGCAGTTGTTCAGCCAGCCCTTCGCATTGTATGCGCGGAGCGCGGACAACACGGACGCATTGCAAGGCATCCCGGCGAGTTCGTTGCTGCCGGGCCCCATGTACGCCGGGGTGGGCGGCAACTATCCAGCGCTATACAGCCCCGTCACCACGATGAACGTCGTGACCAATTCATATTTGTCCTATGTACAGGATGTGTATGGCTCGTATTTTCTGATCAACGCGATCGGGTTGGGCGTTAACAACTCCCTCACCGTCCACGAACTCGTTACGTCGCTATTGCAAGGCGATGCGCCTTTTGCGTGCCCGGTGGAGATGCTGCCCCCGGCCACCAACGGGCTAAGATATAATTTAACCAACGTAGGTTCCGTGTCCTTGACTGCCGCCGCGGATGGCATCTTGGAGATCGCGCTGTCGGCCTTCGATACCCAAGTGGGCCGCATGCCGATCAGCCTCACGATCAGCAATCCCGGACGTGGCCTGGCGCCGACCAGCTACAGCTTGCAATATGGTCCGAATTGCTCGCGCTATTACAGCTTTCTCCTCGCGGCCCAGGATCAGTATGTCGTGAGCTGGAACAATCCCTCATATACTTTTTATCCGACCCTGACCCTGACCTTCCGGAGTTTCGGGCTGACCCGCTGAGACGCGCATGACGTCCATTCTCCAACCTGTTTTCTCCGTCCCGCCCGCCCCGTGGTCCCCGCGGTTAGCGCGGCTTGGCTGCGAAAAATTGATCCCGAATATCCTGGTGTTACCTCGCCAATATGATTTTCGAAACGGAGGCTGCCATGAGCAAACTTGAGAACCCCTTGAATAATCGCGGGTTTACCATCCGCCGCCTTTCGCGCGCCGCGACTTGGCTGGCCGTTCCCGTGGCCTGGCTATGGGCCGCGACCGTGCCGGCGGACTATAGCGTGGATACGGATTACGTGAATCCGTGGTACAATACCAACGTGCCGAATGCGGCCCTGACCAGCCTGGTGGCCAACACCACGGTGGGTTATGGCGGCCAAGTGGGGCCTTACCAGCAACCCGGGATCGCCGGGGCCGGCCAGTATCCCAGCGGCGGTGGTTTCCGCCTGGCCAGTTCCACCATCGCCGCCCCGCTGGCGGAACTGGTGCCGGATTGCCATATCGGCGACATCATCTATCCCCCGGAGTTGGCGGCCCGCATGGTGGCGCCGATCTCGATTTTCCCCAGCAATGGCGCCTTTTATTCTTCATACTCCGGCAACCTGGTGGCGGCCGATCATGGCCGCATTGAAGTGCAGTGGTTGATGATGGACGGCACCACCAACACCATGCTGTACCAGGTTTCCGGTGTACCGAGCCAGCGGCCGGTGCGCCTGTATTGGACGGAAAGGCCCTTTTATGCGCCCGCAGTGGACCTGAGTGGTAAGTTTGTCAAGCTGCATTATAACAGCGATATTCCCGCGCCACCGGCCGGGGTGCCGGCCTCGAATTACACGACGGCGGTCTGGCTGGATGACATCAACAGCACCAAACTGCTACGGGCCGTTGGGTTGAGTGGCATATTTGTCCTGGAATATTTCGCCACCGGAAAATTTGATCAACAAATCGGATGGGAGGTGGTGCAGGTCATGGGGCCGGACATCGTTGTGCAAGCGGTGAACATCGGCGACCGGCTGTATCCTTCGGACACCTCCTATGGCATTTCCAACCTGGTGGCCAACGTGACCCATGGCGTCGGCGAAGGTAATCTCTACGTGCATCAATCGACCGATGGCAAGAGCGACATGGAAGGATGGTTGTACTCCATTTACAGAA
This sequence comes from uncultured Verrucomicrobiota bacterium, assembly GCA_964489425.1. Taxonomy (GTDB): domain Bacteria; phylum Verrucomicrobiota; class Kiritimatiellia; order RZYC01; family CAZAYP01; genus CAZAYP01. Next base: position 44,166 of record CAZAYP010000041.1, read on the forward strand.
CCAGTTACAATCCGTGGGATGCGGAAGTCTACTGGATGCATCCCGGCAAGTTGAGCGTGCTGTGGCCGTACGAAGTGGACTGGTATGATGCTGACTGGCCGCAAGTTTGCCAGCTCTTCACCTACGGCGAGGTCGGCCAGAGTGCGCCCGTGTTGATTGACGACAGCCTTAGCCCTGCAATCATGCCCATGGAGGACCCCATCGGTAATACCACGATGAACAGCGGGGTGCTTACCATGAATTCGAGCGGGCTGGTTCTGATGCGTTACAGCTCGGTCAATGAAGATATCTGGTTCCAGGTAGTGCGCGCGGTCAGCCACGACAATGTCGCGCTTTATGACTTGATGCCGCAATCGGCCACCGTGGCCCAGGAAATCCGGCCGACCATCGGCCATTCGGCCTTGGCCCTCAATGACTTCACCTGCATGGACGCCGGCACCGGGCCCACGATCCTGGGGCGTATGCCGCGCACCGTGGAAATGTGGGCGAACATCCAGAGTTTCGACAACCGGTACTTGTTCCAGATGGGCACCAACAACGGCGCGGCCAGCTTGTTCGCGCTGTTGCCAACCAGCACGCCGGAAGTCTGGCAGGTGGTATTGGGCGGTGGGGTGACCGCCAGCGTCACCTTGCCGGGCAGCCTCACCAACTGGCACCATTATGCCCTGACTTACGACGGAAGCCAGGCGACACTGTATTACGATGCCGTGCCCACCGCCACCGTGACCGTGGCCCTGAACACACTGCCTGGCCCGTTCCTGGTGGGGCAGTATTCTTTGAGCGGGTCGTCGTCCGCACGCGCCTACGTGGAGGACGTGCGGGTGTGGTACGGCGCGCGCACCGCCGAGCAACTGGCCAACAACAGGTTGCGCCGCCTGGGTTTCGCGGACCTGACCCATTCGGACTTGGTGGCCTATTACCCGCTAAATAGCTCAGGCGGCAGCAACGCGCTGGATATTGCCCATGGCCATGACGCCCTGGTACATTCACCGATAGGCTATGTCGCCTCCACGGCCCCGGATCTGTACGATTTGAGCATGTGGACGAATTATCTTGGATTTGTGTACCAGCCGTTTGGCTGGAGCTACAATCCCAACCTGTACGATTACCGCACGCAGATGAGCGATCCGACCAACTCCTGGATATACCCGGTACATACCAACCAGTTGGAAGTCTGGTGGGCCAACAAGTACCAGCAGGCGGGCATGCCGGTACCCATCTACTGGCCCTCGCTGGTGACCCGGTATGCCCCGCAATGGCCGACCAACGCCGATACGATCGTGATCGCCCACCAGGGCGAGAACGTAGATGCCAACAACCTGCCGGCCAATGCCAACAATGCGATCGTTTATTATCAAAACGACCCGCCCCGGCCGGGGTTCAATCCCAACGAGGAGCATGCCCTGATCATTGGCAACTCGATGTATGCCATTCGTAACGATTTGAACAACACCAACCAGCCAGACAGCTCAGCACCCTTTGTGCTGGTACAGTATAACGATGTGTACTCCGGCCTGCCCCAGATGCTGGCGCGCGCCGTGGTGGCGACAAACTTGGATTACAACTTCAACTATTCGATTGTGGCGGGCAATATCATCGCGCCACCCATGCCCCTGTTCAGCCTCGCGAACTGCAAAAACACGTCGGTGTTTGGCGGCCCGGCCTGGAAGGATCGCAACCAGCAATGGTGGGCTTACCGCGCGGAGGCGAACGGCGGTAACAATGAACACGCTTACATGGGGTTTTTCTATCCCAATCAACCCGGATTCTATTATCCCGGCATGGGTGCGCAACAACCGGCATTGGGCCAGGAAATCCCCTGGCTGAGCGGCCAGAGCGCCACCGGAATCCCACAAACGGTGACCTACACGATCGGGTGGGGTGAGGCGCCGGTGCTCTATGTGAACGATACGTTGTACAAGGCCAAGAACGGGTTGCCGGACATGTCCGGCCAACTCAGCGTGGATATGCTCTGGCAGCAATCCCAGGGCCATGCCTTTGTCACGAATATCCAGAAGCCGGCGGGTGGCATCACCCTCACCACGGTCGTGGAAGTGGCCACGGACAACAACCGCTCCGGCGTGGTCATCGATCCCACCCGCTACCGCTATGTCCCGCTGGCCGCCGTGCCATCCGCCATCCAGACCCAGGAACGCGGCGGTTTGAAATTCTTCCCCGATTTGCCGCCCCAGTTGGCGGACCGCATGTGGTGGGATCCGGCTGCCCAACGGCTCTATGTCAAGGGTCAGTACGTCGAGGAAGTGGGCCAGAGTTACCTGCTGCTGAACATGCTCGAGGCGGACGAGCGCGCCGCGGCCCTGGCCCTGAGTTCGGACTCCGCCTGGCAGACCGCGGTCAATGCCATGCCCACCAACGTGTTTGAAATCGCCGATGGCAACACCCCGGCCGATTCCATGGCCTTGTCCGCCGGCGTGGGCAAGGGCAAGGGCTACGTGACGTTCGCCGTGAACAACGGCACCAACGTGCCGCCCGGTTTGCCCATCAGCGTCTACGTGGTCCAGATCCTGCCGCCCCTGTATGTCGGCGAAATCAAGGAGATCAAGCCCAGCGATCCGCTCGACGAACAGCTCACCATGCGCCACACCAGCGATTGCGCTGGCCACCCGGAAAATTACCAGTTCGAGTGGCGCTACGCCGAGCCGATCAATGGCATGCCCCCGGACACGAACTACGCCACGTGGCTGTTTTTCGACAGCCAACCGGGCTTGAATAAGATCACCTTCGGCGCCGGCACCCCGATCTTCACCCTCGCCAATCACTTCTTCACCATGCGCTACAAGCCGCTCGACCCGCTCAACCCGGCCGGCACCAACTGGAGCAGTTGGGTCGAGCCCATGATCGCCGAAAGCTGGGTCCAGCGCGCCATGGAAGCCATCAACCCCTACCTGCAGCGGGTCACGGACTACGAGATGAACCCGCCGGACTACACCATCAACATGCTCAAGTTGGCCGGCGAGCCCTACCAGGGCGACATCGCGCTGAACATGGAGCACATAAATGATTATGGCCTGATCCAGATTTACTGGACCATCTTCAACCGGGCCATGAACATGAGCATTGCCATCGGCATCAGCGATGGGGCCATCAACAACACCTTGAAATACGCCGCCACCCGCCTGAACGCCCTCTACATGCTGCTGGGCAACGAGGCCTACGGCGACGCCATGGACCCGACCATCGGCTACAGCGCCCAGAGCGACTGGGACAGCTACGGCGACATACTCAACCGCGCCTCGGCCATGTTCTGCTTCATGAACCAGTTGCCGACGCTCATGGACGAGGAACTGTGCCTGCTGCGCGGCCGTGACGATACCCTGATGCCCAACACCCGCGAGGCGCCGATCTTCAACCGTCTGATCTGGAACTTCACCAAGAGCATTGATGGCGGCGAACTGGCCTATGCCCTGAACTATGGCATCGCCAACCAGGACGGCAACCTGAGCGGCACGCTCAGCGAAACGGACGCCCGCCTGCTCTTCCCCCAAGGCCACGGTGACGCCTGGGGCCACTATCTCTCCGCGGTGAAGTTGTATTACAAGCTCCTCCACAATACCAATTACGTGTGGCTGGCTGAAATCACCGACATGGACGTCGGCGGGGTGACGGTGACCGTTGATTATTATGACGAGGAAAAATTAGCCGAGACCGCTGCCGCTCGCGCCAAAACCGGCCTGGACGTGGTGCGCCGCGCGTTTCAACAGAAGTATGAGACCACGCCGTCCGGCCTCTGGCAGGGTTATGCGGATACCACCACCAACCGGGCGTGGGGCGTGGGGGAATGGGCCAGCCGCGTGGGGCAGGGAACTTATTTCGACTGGCTGGCCGCTAACTCCCTGCTGACCAGCGTCGACACCAATCCAACCCACCATGGCATCCAGGTGATTGACCGCACCACAGTCAAGGCCTTGGCCGCGCTGGCCAATGCCGGTCGTAATGTCCAGCAAGCCGTGGATGCTGCGGATGGCGGCCTGAACCCGCTGGGTTTGTCGGTCAACGCCATGCCGTTCGACATCAGCCCGTCCGAGATCGATGCGGGCAAGACGCATTTCGAGCAAATCTACGAGCGGGCGTTGGCGGCCGTGAATAATGCCCAGACCGTGCTCGACAACGCCCAGGGCGCGTCCCAGCGCCTGCGGCGGCAGGCTTCCTCGTTCTACAACTACGTCTCTGACACCATGGTGCAGAACGACCGCAATGCCAAGAACCGCTTGCTGGCCATCCTTGGCACCCCGTACGCCGACGACATCGGACCCGGCCAACCTTATCCGGACGGCTATACCGGACCGGATTTTTATCATTACATGTACGTGGATCTGTCGTCCATTGGTGGTTACCCTCCGGCGAGTACGACCTTCACCGCCACCCTGGCGAATATCCATCAACCCTATCACAGCCCGGATGTCACGAGTTTCACCACCAATGGCTTCGACTTAATGCATGTGCCCTTCAGCGTGAATAACCTTGGCATGCCGGCCAAACCGACCACTTGGACCGGACGACGCGCGCGCCCGGGCGAATACCAGATGGCCTTGCTCCGCTATTACCAGGGCATGTATGAAATGAAGGCGCGCGTGAGCGAACTAAACGACTTGGTTTCTGCCACCGAGGCCTTGATGAACAGTTTCAACGCCCGCGGCCATTTGTTGCACAAGGGTTACGATATCGTGTTTATCGCCAACGAGGCGATTGCCGGCGCCAAGATCCTGACCTCGATGATCTTTGGTAAGGTGGCCAACGATTTCCATACGGAGGCAATCAATGACCTGCTGGAGTTCAATGCCACGGGTTGGGGCATGCCGCTGGTCGAAGGCTTGGCTGATGATGCCATAGCCCCGGCCCGCATGGCCGCTTTGGAGGGGGGCGCGAACCTTTTCCGAATCGAAAATATGGCCGCGGCGAGAGCCCAGAATGCCAGCAAGATGGTGGATCTGGCCATTTGGATCTACTCGCAGGTCATGCAGTCCATCAACTATCAGAATGTAAATAACGGGCAACTGGCGAGCATTATCTCCCAGATTGTCCTCAACCTGCAGGCCCAGCAACCAATTCTCCAGGAAATTTATGAACAGGCCCTGCAATGCGACGAACTGGCCATGCAGGTATTTGCCCTCGAAAACGAAGCCCAGACGATCCACGCTCAGTTGACCAGCGACCGCGCTGCCGCGGCCCTGCGTATACAGTCCGCGCGGTACGCGGACATGACCCTGCGCCTGTTCCGCGATGAGGCGCTGCGCCAGTACAGCGACGCCTACAGCCTGGCCTCCCGCTACGCTTACCTGGCCGCCCGCGCCTACGACTACGAGACCGCGCTGCTGGGCGGCGACCCCACCGTGGTGGCCGGCTGCGAGTTCATGGACCGGATCCTGCGCACCCGCAGCCTCGGCGCCATTGTCAACGGCGTGCCCCAGGTCACTGACCGTTACGGCGATCCCGGCCTGGCCGACGCCCTGGCGCGCATGAAAGCAGATTGGGACGTGCTCAAGGGTCGCCTGGGCTTCAACAACCCCGACACGGAAACCAGCCGGTTCTCCTTGCGCCAGGAACTGTTCCGCATCCCGGGCACGGCCGCATTTGATGATGTCTGGCACAACACGCTGGAAAAATACATCGTCAGCGACATTAACCAGGTTGGCGCCTATTCCTATTATTGCCGGCCGGTCAGCGGCCTCACGAATGCGGAACCCGGCCTGGTTATCCCGTTCTCCACCACCATTACCGCGGGCAAGAACTTTTTCGGCCTGGACCTGGCCGGCGGCGACAATGCCTATGACCCGACCCACGCCGCCACCAAGATCCGCTCCGTGGGCGTCTGGTTCGTCAACTACAACAACGCCTTTGCCACCAACAGCACCGGCGGACTCGCCAATGAACCCCGCGTCTACCTGGTGCCACTGGGCATGGATATCATGCGTTCGCCCACCCGGAACTCAAGCGCCGAGCGTTGCTGGATGGTCGTGGATCAGGCCCTGCCCGTGCCGTATAACGTGACGCAGGCAGACCTCGATGAACCGGCTTGGATCCCGTATTACGATTCCTTGTCCGAAGACTTTGCCGCCATCCGCCGGTTCGCCACGCTGCGCGCTTACCATGACAGCGGCAGCTTTGACGCCTCGGAACTCTGCACCAATGCCCGCCTGATTGGCCGGTCAGTCTGGAACACGGGCTGGGTTTTGATCATCCCCGGACGCCTGCTGCTGTCGGACCCCGCCGAGGGCGTGCAGCGCTTCGTGTTCGGCCCGCTGGATGCCACCGGGACGCGCACCGGCAACGGCGTCACCGACATCAAGCTGTTCTTCAACACCTACTCCTTCTCGGGAGAGTGAGAAGAGATAGATGATAGATGAGAGCAGACAGATGAGAAAATCAGATCGAAAAGCCGACTTGCGTCAAGAAATGGCAAGCCGAATTACAATGGCGAGGTGGAACATGAGAAAAATGTTTGAAACGATACCTATTTCATCTTTCATCTATCATCTTTCATCTTTTCTGTTGCTGGCCTCCTTCTCTTCCGCCGGCGTCCCATCGCCCATGTTCGTGTTTTACGGCGAGGCGCGGGACACCTATGGCTGGCCGTACCAGAACGGCGCGGCGGTGGTGGTGGCGCGGGCGGGAACCAATGAAGTGGCGCGGTACACGGTCCGCGATGGCCTGATCGCGGGCGTGAACTTTGGCCTGTTCATCCACCTGCAGGACGTGCGCAGCAATGTCACCTACTGGTCGCAGGCGGTGTCGCCGGGCCAACCGGTCACGATCTCCGTGCTGGCCAACAACGTGGAGCAACCGCTGGTGGAGGGGGTGCGCACCTTCATCGTCGGCCATGCCGGCAGCTTCAGCAACGTGAACATGACCGTGGGCACGGACGTGGATGGCGACGGCTTGCCGGACGCCTGGGAGCAGGAGATTTTGTATGTGAACAGCGACCCCCGCTACCAGAGCATCTGGGATATCAAACCCAACGATGACTATGACGGCGATGGCGCCTCCAACGTGGACGAGTTCCGGGCGGGCACGTTTGCGTTCCTGTCCACGGACTACCTGTTTGCCGAGGAGTTTCGCCGGGCTGCCGGCGACCGGACCAGCCTCCAGTTCCTCTCCGTGCCGGGCAAAGCCTATGGCGTTGATCAGTCCGCGGCGCTGAACCGGGCTGCATGGTCGGCGGCTTCTTATGGGTTCACGGCCAGCGATGCGTTGCGCACGGGCCAGTTCGCGGGCACGGGTGATTGGATGACCTTGTACCCGCTGTCCACCAACCGCTTCAACGTGTTCCGGATCCACGTGCGGCCGTGAGCGGGGCGGAGGATGAACACGTCTGGTTATCTTGCGGTTAAGTTTAAAACAATGATGCGGGCTGGGCCGCCGCGCCGGGCAGTGCATGCCCGGCCGCTGGCGCCCGCATAAGAAATTTGGTTTTTCGCTGTTTTCAGTGGAGTGAAAGGGCCGTGATGATGGCGCGTATCTTCAAAGTGTGACTGGGACTATTAAGCCGGGGAGCGCTTAGCGTCAGAGTACCGCCTTCAGGCGGAAGCTCTGCGCGGGCTTTAGCCCGCGGTTGGGACCGCGTCCTGAAGGACGCGGAGAACTTCCGGCTGAAGCCGGGACTCCGACCAAGTCCCCAGTCGATCACATCGGCCAAACCAGCGACTTCGCGCAAGGGTGGATGCTTGAATCCACTGAAAATAGCGAGGAACCAAGAAATTTGAGCGAAATGCCATTCAATAAGGAGAATGCGAATGAAGAATACCGTGCGTGTCGTTGCCATGGCTGGTCTTGTACTGCTCGGCACCATCCATCCATGCAAAGCCGAGCTTTCACGGGCTAAAATATTTGTCGGTAAGATTGTTACGGTGGATGACCATAACACCATTGCCGAAGCCGTGGAAGTCAACCAGTATGGGCAAATTGTAAAAATCGGAACGGCGGCGGAGTTGACCGCGCACAATCCCCTCTTGGTCGAAGTGATTACCCTGAAACCGGGCCATGTGTTGATGCCCGGGTTTATCGAGCCGCACATGCACCTTGTCGGCACCTTCGCGACCGCGGTCCCGGAAATCCCCAACCTGGCGCCGCCCCTGGCGCCAAATTATGCGGCCTATAACGCTCCGGGTTGTCAGCGGTATATTCGGGATGTGCTGAAAAATCAGCTCATACCCTCCAATGCCGTGCCCGGTTCAGCCACGAATCATTTTCTGGCCGGCATCAACCTGGATCCCTCCCGGCAGCCTTGGGATGAAACCACCAGCAGCACGAACTTCATGGCCAACCCGGCCCAGTATATCCAGTCGGCGCTTCAATCGGTGCACGGCCATGACTGGTCCGCCTATCCCGTGTTCATGGAAGATCAGTCGGGGCATCTGGGCTACGTGAACCAAGCCGCCTTCAATGCGGTCGAGGCCTACTATGCCTCCAAACATTGGACTTATCCACCCACCAACATGGGACCGGGCGCCGTCTGGGTTACCAACTCGGCTGGAGCTTTCACGGGTCTACTGCAAGAGGAAGGCGCCATGGAGCCCTTCATGCATACCTTTTCCAGTCTGGCCTATGCGCCACTTTCGATCATCAAAACCGATCCCATCAAGCTGCTGAGTGATCTGGCCTCCGTCCCGGCACGCACCTTCTGGCAACTCCGGAATGCCGGCTTTACAACCGTCGTGGATACCGATCTGTCCAAGTCGCAATATGACACATCGGTGGCCTTTGCCCGGAGATATCCTGACCTGCCCATCCGGATCGCCAACGTGGTGGCAACCGCCGTGGCCAACCCGGGCGGCGGCGTTCCCATGCTGGAGCCGGTGGGCCCGGGTGCCGACCCCACCACCAACGCGACCTGCGTGCTGCCCAGGTGGCTGGGGTTGGGCGCCGTCAAGATGTGGGTTGACGGGTCAACGCAAGGAGGCACCGCTTGGCTGGAGGACCCGTTCTACTACCTGGATGACGGCCACTGCGCCGGGAAGGGCTATGGCCGGCCCAATTACCCCGATGTGCAGGCGATGATCGATGAATTTTATCCACTCTGGATCACCGGCAAGTGGCGGTTCGATATCCATGCCAATGGCAACCGCGCCGTCAACTGGACCGCCCAGATGATCGGGGAACTGCAGGCGATCTACAGCAATCCGCATCCGACCCTCGTGATTCATGCTACCCCGACTTTCGCTACTGGAGGCTAGCACTGCCGTAAAGGCTGTATTTTTACTCAT